>NZ_NOZC01000007.1:0-756634 GCF_002258545.1 Rhodococcus sp. 05-2255-3B1
GCGTCAATGGACCATCGCATACGTCTCGGCGGTGCAATGGTCCATTGACGCAGCGATGCGCCGCGCGTGAATGAACCACTGCATACGTCTGAAGAGTGCAAGGGTCCATTGACGCGAATGGGGCGGGCGGGCGGACAGTGAAGAGCTACAGCGGCATTGCCCACATGGAGCTCGAGCGTTCCTTGAATGCGGTGCAGTTTGCTTGTTGTCTGCTGGCCCGTTGGTAGAAGGTCTGCAGCGGCGAGGTCGATTCGACCGGCTCCGGTGCGGGTGCAACCGGAAGGTCGCTCAATTCGAGCGCAGCGTCGAGAGCTTCCTCGGCCTCGACGCGTCGGGTGCGCGCCAGGTTGGACAGGGCGAGCTGGTGGATCGTCACGCGGTCACCGGACTTGCTGTCCACCGTGGCCTGCCGGGCGACGGAGGCGTCGAGTTCGTACACCTTCGAGGCCAGCTGATAGATGCTGGGACGCTCGAGCTCGGCGTCCACCAGAGCCGGCTCGGCCACGATGCGTGCAGCCGGCGGTGCGGTCTCCTCGGCGATTCGCAAAGCGTGTCGTGCACCGGATTTCTGGGGCTTGGCCGACGGCCGCTCGAGGAGTTGTTCGAGCTCCGCGACCTCTCGATCTGCTGCCGGATCCTTGGCCGGCGGTGCGACGAAGGGGACGATCGGCTCGAACGCGATCTTCTCCGACGACGCCGTCGCAGTCTTGGCCGGGATGAGCAGCGCCACGATCACGGTGCCGACGCCGAACATCACGGCGGCAACGACACTCGTGTGCACCACTGCGTCACCGAACGCCGCGACGGCATTGGCTTCGAGATTGTCGGCGAACCCGCTGAGGAATGCATTCTGGTCGCGGATGACGTCGGAGACGATCACCGCACCGGCCAGCGAATCCTGAGACGCGGCAAGCCCTTCCGCCGCCTGCCCGGTGTACTGGCCGTTCGGCTGCTTGCCGGGGAAGGTCTGCAGAAACCCTTCGATTCCCTGACGGTAGGACGCGGCGAGCACCGATCCGAGCACAGCGATCCCCAGCGATCCGCCGAGTTCGAGGGCGGTGTCGTTGAGGCCGCCGCCGACCCCGAGCTTGCTGTCCGGGAACTCGCCCATGATGGAGTCGGTGCAGGGCGAGACGGACAGGCCGATTGCGAGACCGAGCAGCGTCAGTACTGGAAGGAAGTCGGAGTACGTTGCCGTCGCGTCGATCCCGATGAGCGAGACGACCGACAGCGTTCCCACGACCATGCCTGCGGTGACGGTGATGCGGGGTCCCAGTTTCGGCGTGAGCCACATCGTGATTCCGGATCCGACGAAGACTGCCCCGGCCAAGGGCAGGAGGTGAATGCCGGTGGACACCGGACCGAAACCGAGAGCGAACTGGAGGTATTGCGCGACGAAGTAGATGGCACCGAAGGTGACGAGGAAGAAGATCAGCACCGCCAGGGTGGCTCCGCTGAGGACGCGGGACGAGAACATTCGGACGTCGAGCAACGGATTGGGATGGCGCAGTTCCCATCCCACGAAGCCCAGGACCGACAGCAGCCCGACGAGCGCGAAGTACAACGGCCCGACCGTCCAGCCGAAGTGCATCCCCTCGATGATGGCGTACACGATGGTCGACACGGCCAGCACCGACAGCAGACCACCGATCCAGTCGATCGCACCCGGGTCGACGGCCCGTGACGGCGGGACCAGTACGACGGCTCCGACGATGGCGGCCAACGCGATCGGAACATTGATCAGGAACGTCGAATGCCAGGTGTAGCTCTCGAGAAGCCAGCCCGCCAACAGCGGCCCTGCCGCGATCGCGAGTCCCGAGGTGGCCGCCCACACGGTGACCGCGGTGGCGCGCTCCCGTTTCGGGAAGGTCGCCACCAGCAACGACAGTGTGGCGGGCATGACGATGGCAGCGGCCACACCCATGACGATGCGGGCCAGGATCACCCCGAGGGTGGCATCGGTGAGCGCCCCGGCCACCGAACCGGCGACGAAGATGATGAGACCGATGATCAGAGCGCCACGGCGGCTGTAGCGATCTCCGATCACGCCGCACAACAACATCAACGACGCGTAGGGGACGGTGTAGCCGTCGATCACCCACTGCAGGTCGCTGCTCGTCAGGCTCAGGTCGAGTGTCATCGCCGGTGCGGCGACCAGCAGTGACGTGTTGGCCATGACCACGATCAGCAGGCTCAGGCACAGCACCACCAGCGCCGACCAGCGTCGCGGGTACGGCTTGTGCATGTCTTGGACAGGCGTCATCGCAAGCAGTGTCATCGTGTGTTCCCCCCCGTTGGCAAAGTGCGAGACACACCTTGCACAGTGCTGTGCAGCTTAGGAACCATCGGCTAGGATCGGCAATCTTTTGTGGCGGCAGCCACACTGGCCGCCCGCGATCGTGCTAGATGTTGTCCTGTGCGCAAGACGACGGAGTCGAGTTCGATTGCACGGGACGCAGCAGCGCCGCCCGTGCAACGCCGTGACGCCCGGTCCAACCGAGCGCGAATTCTGCACGTTGCGCAAGGGGTCCTGGCAGACAATCCCGATGCGACCATCAACGATGTCGCCGCTGCCGCAGGAGTAGTCCGGCGAACCGTGTACGCCCACTTCGCCTCTCGCGAAGCTCTGATCGACGGTATCGCCCTGGAGGCAGCGGACAGCATCTCGGCCGCACTCGGCCGGGTTCCCGCCGCGGACGAATCGGCCGTCACGGTGTTCGTCCGGCAGACACTCGCTCTGACACGCGTCGGCGATCAGTACCGACTGCTACTCGCCGTTGCGCGAACAGATTTGGGACACAACAGTATTCACGATCTCCTCGGACCGATGCGAGAATCGGCCGCCGCCGTCATCCGGCGCGGCCAGCGCGAGGGTGTGTTCTCCTCGTATCTCGCCGCAGAAGTACTGATCCTCAACATCGAGGCGATCGCACTGTCGATCCTCGATGCCACCAACGCCGGTGCGATCGGCGACCCGGCGGGAGCGACGACGACGTCGAGCCTGGTGCTGCTGGGAATCGCGCCGGACGACGCCGAACGCATCGTCGCCGACATTCGGTCGTCCGACTCGTCGGCCCGCGCCCGCTGAGAGCCTCACCTACCCCGCGAACGGCGAAGGCCCCGTTCGCGCAACACATCGCGCGAACGGGGCCTTCGGTCGAAACCAGGTGGAGCTAGGGAGCCGGGACGAACCCTGCGCCGAGTCCGTTGCCCTGATCGACGTTGCGAAGGATCGCGTCGAAGTTGGTGCCGACCTCGGGTCCGAAGCACGCCACGCCGAGGTAGGCGTTGACCATGCCGACAAGGGTGTTGCCGACGACGACCGGGCTGCCCGAGTCACCTTCGACGACGCACAGCTGAGCCCAGGTCTCCTGCGACTGCAGAATGTCGCCGTACGCGAGTCCACAGGTGTTGCCGGTGGTACGGCCTTCCTTGCAGACGATGTTCGGGAACGCCGTCGGCGGGCCGACCTGAGAGATGGTCACATTGCCGACGCGGTTGATCGGTGCGACCTTGTCACGCTGGAATTCGATGAGGGCGTAGTCGTATTCCGGGTTCGAGAACGCGATGCGGCCGACCTCGCCGAGGGAGGTGTCGTACTCGGGAACGATGGAGGCACCCGCCTGCCCGCAGTGGCCGGCGGTGAAGCCGACCAGGTTTCCGTTGCGGTCGTTTCCGATCGTCGTCAGCGTGCACTCGGCCTGGCCTCCGACGATGATTCCCGAGCCGCCGCCGAGAGCAGCTGGAGCGGCCGCGGATGCGGTCCCCACGCCGACGCTGGCTACGATTGCAGCCGCCCCCACGACGACGAGCATGAATTTCTTGAACATGTACTCCCTCTCAGCGGTGTCGGCAGAACCCTAGCAACAACAGGTGTACGAACACGAGTGAGTCGTTCATACGTCCTGCTCGAGGGCGGCAAGCGTCGTGCGCGCCTCTTCGAGTTGCCGGCTCAGTTCTGCAACGCGCCGTGCGGCCTCTTCGCGCGCGTGGGAGATGACTGCCTCGACTGCGTCGCGTGCCGTGGGATCGCCCAACTCCCGAACAGCGCGGCTCACCGACTCCGGGCTCACCGGTTGCGCTTTGGTGGGCCGCTTCGCACCCTGGGTCACCGTGACCGACCAATCGTTATCGGCGCCGGCATGAATGGTGACGCTGATTCCGCCCGGTGGCTTCTTGACTCGACGGGGAGAAGAACTCTGCGGTGACGCAGTCTTCGGTTGTTCCACCGCCTTGGGCTGTACCGGTTCTGCCTTGGGCGCCACCGCCTCGGGCGCGGGTTGCAGCGGCTCGGCTCTTCTCACCGACGGAGCCGCCGAGGCCTTCTTGGCAGGTACACGCTTGGCCGGCGCAGGCGGGGTTGCCGCGTTGCGGGTGATGCGCAGTTCCTCGGCTTCGTAGGGCAATTCGTCGTTGACGCCCTTCGGGCTGATCGTGACCGTGTTGCCGTCGATCGACACGACCTTCGCCGAGGTGCCGTCGGGCAGCCCGAGGCTCGGGTTCGGTTCACGGAGATAGACGGTGGCACGACGCCCCTCGGCCAGCGCCGCCGCCAGTGTCGTCAGATTCTCGGAGGTCAACGAATCGTTCACGGCGCGCCCACGGGGTGGCATTCGACTACCGACCTTTCTCGAAAGTGTTTGCGAATACTGTCGCACAGATGCAGGTGAGATGCGGCCGGGCAGCGCAGAGCGCGTCGGATCGACGCATCGAGAGGCAATTTGTCTGTTAATCCAAGTAACTGGAACCACAAGTAACTGTTACTTGGATTAACACTTAGATTGAGGGTGACCGAGAAGGTCGATGACTCCGACCCTATACGACAGCCGTCGCGCGCGCCGCCCGAGCCCACTCCAGGTGTCGTCGCCCCTCACCGAGTACCGGCCGGTAGCTGCCCGACTCTCGGGGAGATCGGCGTCCGGGAACCACCCTCGCCGAACCACCCTCGCGCGCGGTTTCTGCCGCGTAGCCTGGCGGCGTGCCTTCTTGCGGAGGTGCGGAACAGGAGTCTCGATGTACCACCTCGACGCGGACGAACAGTCGCTCAGCGACGGTCCGCACGTGTATTTGCTCGACGCCAAATCCACCCTCGAGGTGCAGGCTCTGAATCAGTGGATCGACGCCACCACACCGGACGGCGAGCCCCGTCCGCCCTCGGTTGTGCTCTCGGGTGAGGCGAGAACGTCACTGTCGGACAGTGTTCGCGGGTACGCCGACGATCCGCTGCTGATCCCGCTGCGGGTCACGTTGTCCGATCGCAAGAACGGCATTCTGCACCGCATCTTCGCGCCCCGTGGTCGGTCCAAGCCCACCCAGGTATGGCAGCGATGGGTGGCAGGCGACGACCCCGACCACTCCGCGGTGCTGGTCGGGGAACCCGCGACGCTCAGTGATCTGCGAGAGCGGTTCGAACGCGGTGGCGGCACGTCCCTGTCGTCGTTCATTCTGCGTCAGGCCAGTCTGGCATTGGACAAGGCCGAGCGCGGCGTCATCGGCTCCGAGTACAAGATCCCGCGCTTCGTCGTCGAGGACATGACGGAGCAGAAAAAGTTCCGCGACGGGATCACCGAGCTCGCGGAAGAGGTCGGCCAGGATCGCGAGGCCGTCGACAAGCGCGTCCAGGACATCCTGGGCGAGATGGTGGCAACCGAGACCCGTCGTGCAGTCGAGATGTGGGGAACCCTCGGGGCGTACTTCTCGCGGGCGTACAAGGTGGACGTGGACCGCGATCAACTGCAGAAGGTGCGCGAGCTCAACAAGAACTATCCGTTGGTGTTCCTTCCCAACCACCGTTCCTATCTCGACCCGCTCGTGCTGCGTCCGGCGCTGCTGGCCGAAGGGCTGCCGCTCAACCACGTCATGGGCGGCATCAACGTCGGCTTCTGGCCGCTGGGTCCGATCGCCAAACGCAGTGGCGTGGTGCTCATCCAGCGGAAATTCTCGGACGCGATCTACAAGTGGACGCTGCGCCAGTACATGAGCTTCCTGCTGAGCAAGCGGTTCAACCTCGAGTGGTACATCGAAGGCGGCCGCAGCCGCACCGGAAAGCTCCGCCCGCCGCGGTTCGGGTTGTTGACCTATCTGGTCGACGCACTCGAGACCAGCGATGCCGAGGACGTCTACCTGGTTCCGACGTCCATCACCTACGACCGCCTCCACGAGGTCGGTGCGATGGCCGAGGAGTCGCACGGAGCGAAGAAGCAGGCCGAGGGCATTCGCATGGCCATCGGCTACATCCGGGCGCAGGGCACGTTGCGCGGCAACGTGTACCTGAACTTCGGCGAGCCGATGTCGGTGGCGTCGATCGTCGCCGACAATCCCGACAAGCGGGTGGCGGTGCAGAAGATCGCGCTCGGCGTCTCCCACGCGATCAACGACGCGACACCGGTGACGCCGGCGGCGTTGGTCACCATGGCCCTGCTCGGCATCGAGGATCGCGCTCTCAACGTCAACGAGATGTGGGCGATCATCGCCCCGCTCGCGCGCTACATAAAACGCCGCAACCTGCCCACCGCGGGCGGCGTGGACATCGCCGACGTCGATGTCGTGCGCTCGGCCGTCATCGCACAGGTCAACGCCAACGTCGTCAAGCGTTTCGACGACGGCCCCGAGCCGCTGTTCTACCTGGCCCAGGACAAGCACCTGGTGGCAGCGTTCTTCCGCAACAACGCCATCCACTTCTTCGTCATGCGCGCCATCGGCGAGTTGGTGGTGCTCCCGACCAGCGGCGATTCGACGCCGTTGACCCAGGAATCTCTGTGGCAGTCGGCACTGCAGTTGCGCGATCTGCTCAAGTTCGAGTTCTTCTTCGGCGACAAGAAGGACTTCGGCGAACGGCTCGAATCCGAGGTCGATCTCATCGATCCGGACTGGCGCACCCACATCAGCGACCCCGATTACGCTGCGCGACAACTTCAGTCGCAGGATCTGCATCTGGCGCACCGTGTGTTGCAGCCGATCTTCGAGGCCTACCAGGTGGTTGCCGATCAGCTGATGTTGCTGCCCCAGAGCGGTGAGTTCGACAAGCCGAAGTTCATCACCGAATGCCTCGGTGCTGCTCAGGCCAGACGGCTTCGTCAGCAGCTCGATCACAGCGAGTCGATCTCCGGCGAATTGTTCGACACTGCACTGCAATTGGCGGAGAATCGCGACCTGGTCGATTCGAGCGCAGACGGTATCGCCCGCCGCCGCAGGGCATTCGCGCTCGAGATCGACGAGTGGGCACGCAAGGTGCGCACGATCCGCGACATGGCGCACCGCATGCTGCGCGAGGTGGATCCGATCTCGGCCCCCGAGGAGAACAATTCATGACCGAATTCGACGATCGACTCATCGCGATCGCCGCCGCTCCACCCGGCCGAGACACCGTGGCATTCTTCGATCTCGACGGCACTCTGATCAACGGGTTCTCGGCCCGCGCAGTCTTTCTCGAACGACTCAAGACCCTGGACGTGACGGTCAAGGAACTGTGGGAGATATCGAGCGCCGTCGTCGAGATGCGGATGCGTAACTCCCCGGTCGACAACCTGATGGGCAAGGCAGTCCGCGGCCTCGAAGGCCGTCGGGAAGAAGACCTCATGGAGCAGGCGTACACGCTGTTCCGCAACGAGATCGCGCCGATGATCTACCCACAGGCCCGCGCGCTCGTCGAAGCTCATCGCCATGCCGGGCACCGATTGGTGATGGCCACCTCGGCCACGCCGTACCAGGCTCTGCCCGTGCAGCAGGACATGATGTTCGAGACTCTGCTCTGCACCACTCCGGTGGTCACCGACGGGATACTCACCGGCGAACTGGTCGGCGATTCGTTGTGGGGCCCGCGCAAGGCACAGGCGGCGATCGACTACGCCGAGCGGGAGGGCATCGCACTGGCCGGCTGCTTCGCCTACTCCAACGGCGGCGAGGACGTGCCGCTGCTCGAGGCCGTCGGGCGCCCCGTCGCACTCAATCCGGACCCGGAACTACAGCGGTACGCGGCAAAGAAGAAATGGCCGTCGCTGACGCTGGAGAGCCCCAAGCGCGGCACCGACCTCACCTCGGCCGTACGCAGCACCGCCGCTCTCGGTTCGGTGCTGGCCAGCGCATCTATCGGCCTGGGACTGGGACTGCTGACGCGCAGCCGCCGCAACGGAGCGAACATCACCAGCACCATCGCTCCGGACATCGCGTTGACCATCGCCGGCGTCAAGCTCGACGTGACCGGCACCGAGAACGCGTGGTCGGCACGCCCGGCGGTCTTCATGTTCAACCACCAGAGCACCGCCGACTCGATCATCGTCACCTCCATTCTCCGACGCGACATCACCGCGGTCGCCAAGCGAGAACTCGAACGCGACCCACGATTCGCATTGCTGGGCAGGATCTTCGACGTCGCCTACGTCGACCGCGGCGATCCCGCTCAGGCCCGCGAGGCGATGCGCCCGGCCATCGAGAAGCTGCACAGTGGCATCTCGGTCGCCATCGCGCCCGAGGGCACGCGGATGCCGACGTCGCGTCTCGGCCGATTCAAGAAGGGCGGATTTCACCTGGCGATGCAGGCCGGAGTGCCCATCGTTCCGATCGTCATCCACAATGCGGGCGACGTGATGTGGAAAAAGGATTTCACCGTCCATTCCGGTACCGTCAAGGTCACCGTCGGCGAGCCAATTCCCACCACGGACTGGGAGCCCGAGAAGATCGACTCGTACGTCGACGATGTCCGTTCCTATTTCGACAGAACGTTGGGATATGCCTGAGAACCAGATCAACTCGGTGGTGCAAGCGGAGATCGAACGCAATCTCCTGGGGGGCACGCCGAAGTACAACCGTTCCGACATCGTCAGCAAGTCGGGGCTGCCGCTCGAGCGGGTCATCGCACTGTGGATCGGCATGGGCTTTCCCATCCACACCGACACCGAGGCCGTCGTCTACACCGACGCAGACCTCGAGGCACTGAAGCTGATCACCGGACTCACCGAACAGAAGGTCATCAAGCCCGAGATGGAGGTCGCGATTGCGCGCACTCTCGGCCAGTCGATGTCCAGGCTCGCCGAATGGCAAGTGGGCGTGGTGAACTCTCACATCCTCGAGCGCATCACCAGTAACGACGAGGACAAGAACGACATCGACGCCATCCGGCGCAACGCCAGGGACATCGCGGCCGAGACTGTGCCCACCCTCGAAGCGCTCCAGGGTTACACCTGGCGTCGGCATCTGGCCGCAGCAGCGGGACGGTCCATCGCCGCTCCCGACGACGCCACCGACAGCCCCGTCATGGCCGTCGGCTTCGCGGACATGGTCGGCTACACCAGCCTGACGCGTCGACTCGACATCGGCGAACTGACGACACTGCTCGAGGAGTTCGAGTCGCTCGCCACCAATATCATTGCGCGCGGGCGTGGTTCGGTGATCAAGAACGTCGGCGACGAAGTGATGTTCAGCGCACAGACGCCCGAGGACGCCGCCCACATCGCCCTCGACCTGCAGGACGCGTTCGCCGAGCAGGAAGACATGCCGGACCTGCGCGTCGGGTTGGCCTGGGGACCGGTTCTCGCCCGCTACGGCGACCTGTACGGCTCCGTGGTCAACATCGCTGCGCGCCTGACCAGTTCGGCCAATCCCGGAACGACTCTCGTCGACACGGTCATGACCGAAGAGCTGCGTCACGATTCCGAGTTCTACCTCAAATCGATTCGCTCACTACGGGTCAAGGGGTTCCACAAGCTCAAGCCCCACGGACTCAGGCGCAACAAGCGCAACGGTCAGCGCAGCGAGGAATAGAACTCGAGGTGTCGACGCGCGGCCTCGTCCCATGTCAGGCTGCGCGCCAGCGTCAGACCGGGTGACGGGTCCTGCGGGGTCGCGAGCGCACGTTCCAGTTCGGCCGCCATGGTCGCTGCCGTGGACGCGTAGGTAACACTGTCTCCGAACACTTCCCGCAGGACCGGCAGATCTCGCGCGACGACGGGAGTCGACGCCGCGAGAGCCTCCATGGCCGCCAGCCCGAAACCCTCCTTTGTGGAGAAGAACGGCAGCACAGCGGCCTGCGCCACGAGGTGCGGCAACTCGTCGTCGTCGACGGTACCGAGTATCACCGGCTCGATATCGAGTTCTGCTGCGCGCCGGTCGAACTCGGAACGGTAGTCGCGGTAGTCGAACAGCGTCTCGCCGCCGGCGAAGACCAGGCGCAGATCGTGCGCAGCAAGCCGGGCGAAGGCGTCGAGCAGATCGAGACTGCCCTTGCGTGGTTCTATGCCCCCGACTGCGAGCACGTAGCGGCCGAGCTTCTCACGCCAGTGCGATCGACCCGATTGCGCAGCCGCAGTGAACCTCTCGGCGTCGACGCCGTTGGGTATGACCGTAGGCTCGAATCCCCATCCGCGGCGAACATCGCTCGCCACTGCCGCCGACACACAGATACGCGCATACGGCGCAGTGATCGCGCGTTCGTGGCATGCGGCCAGCTCGGGCGTGGTGAACTCGTCCAGGTGATGGATCGTCCTGATGCAGCGGCCGACGGCATTGGCGGAAATGCAGTCCTGCGCGTGGACGATGTCGTACTCGTCCGGTGTGAACGCCTGCCGCAGAACATCTATCGACCGCAGAATTCGTTCTCCGACGTTCTCTTCGTCCCGGTGCTCGAACGGGACCATTCTGATGTCGACTGCGGGGTCGACGGCACGGAAGAACGTGCTGTCTCCACCGCGCCCGAGAGACCACACCGAGACGTCCTGACCGGCGCGCGCCAGTGCCTCCGCCAACGCCAGCGTGTGCACCACTCCGCCGCGCGGCTTGGACGAGTACGTCAACAGGCTGATCTTCACTGGCCCGGCTTCTCCTGCAACAGATTCGGATAGGCATCCACCCGGCGTTCCGCCAGGTGATGCAGTCCCCGGCGGGCTCGGTCGACCTCGGCGTCGACATCGATCTCGTGCACCGCGAGCCCGCCCTTGGACCAGGTCCGCGCCAGTACGTCGCCACCGGGACCGACGATCTTCGCCTGACCCAGAAAGCGGAGGGACCCCATCACCCCGGTCTGATTGGACGAGACCAGCACCACCTGGTTCTCGGCCGCTCGGGCTGCGTCGTACAGATCGAACAGTCGGGACTGTCGATCGTTCGGCAGCGAGGACGCCCGATCTGTGACGCTGGCGGGCCACGCCGACAGCGCCGCTATGATTCTCGCTCCGTCGAGCGCCAACGTCCGCGCCGACTCCGGGAACGTCTTGTCGTAGTCGATCAGCATCCCCATCCGCCCCACCGGGGTATCGAAGGCCTCGAAGTGGTCACCGGCCGCGTAGGCGAGCGACTCCCCGAGCGGCTGATGCACCTTGCGGTGACTACCCAGAATGCCGTCTCCCGTCAGACAGGCGGCAGCGTTGTACCGCAACCCTTTCGACAGCTCGGTGTACCCGATGCAGATCGTCATGTCTCCGGCCGCGGCGATGATGGCGGCCAATTCCGGACCGTCGGGATCGAGGGTGGGCGGCAGTTCCGCGGGATCCGGATTGCTCAGGCTGTTGATGTAGCCCCCGAGGGACGCGTCGGGCAGCACCAGGAGATCGATGCCTTCTCGAGCCGCACTGGAGATGATCGTGGTGATCTTCAGTACGGCCCGGTCGACATCTCTCCCGAAATGTGCTGCCAGCGCGCCGATCTTGATAGGAGCCAACGGGACTCAGACCATCTGGCTCTGCGGCTGCACTGAGCTTCGAGACTGTGCTGCACTGATCTCGAGACCGATCTGGTCGGCGAGGAACTGCGCGTCCCGGGCCACCGAGGCGAAGCGTCCCGAACCCCAGGTGTGCTGCCACGGCAGGCCGAGGAAGTACAGGCCCGGCACCGAGGTGACGCCCCGGTTGTGCGTCGGGTGCCCCTCACCGTCGAAGGTACCGACCTTCAGCCACCGGTAGTCGGTGCGAAAGCCGACCGACCAGACGACGGCCTTGATCTCGGTGGCGGCGAGGTCGAGTTCGGTGGTCTCGGTCTCCGGCCGCCACACCGGCACGTAGCGATCCTCGGTGGGGGCGCTGATTCCCTCGCGCTCGATATAGGCGTCGATGTTGTCCTTGATGCTTTCGGCCACCCGATCCGCGGCATCGAGAGATGCCTCCAGGGTGGGTGCGAACTGCAGAACACCGTCCTCGACGCCGAGCAATCGGCCGTAGAGCTGCATCCCCTCGGTGGCGAATGCGCGCAGGTCGATGTCTCGACCACCGTCACGACCGGTGACGTAGTGGTTGGTGTTCTCGCGTTTGCCGACGCCACCGGGTTGATCTTCGATGGAGACATCGTAGACCCCCATATCGTGCAACCAGGCGACACAGTCGCGGCCGCGATAGAAGCGTGCGACGCGGGGAGCGGTGCCGGCCACCAGGTGAACACGTCGGCCGTCGAGGTGCAGGTCCTCGGCGATCTGAGCACCGGACTGTCCGGTGCCGACCACCAGCACGTCGCCGTCCGGGAACTGGTGGGATCCTCGGTAATCGGACGAGTGGATCTGGACGATGTCACGCGGTAGCTTCTCGGCGAACCGCGGGATGGTGGGGATGTGGTATCCACCGACGGCGACGACGATCTGGTCGGCATGCATGGGGCCGTCGGACGTCTGCAGGTCGAAGCCGCCATCCAGGCCCTGCAGAGCTCGGTCGACAGAAACATGTTCTCGTACAGGCGCATCGAAGCTCTCGGCGTAACGGCGCACGAAGGCGTACACCTCGTCGCGCTGCATGAACCCGTCGGGATCGTCACCGTCGTAGGAGTATCCAGGGAGTGCGCACTGCCAGTTCGGCGTGACGAGAGTGAAGTTGTCCCAGCGCGAGTCCTTCCACTCGTGCGCGATCGTGTCGCGCTCCAACACGATATGTTCGATGCCACGCTGCGTCAGATGCCAGCTGATCGACAGGCCGGCCTGTCCGCCGCCGACGACGATCACTCGGTGATGCTCGACGATGTCTCCGGTCACAGCAGTTCAGCTCCCGACATACTCACTACGCGAACGGCACCGGCCTCGTACGAGGTACTGACACCGTGGATCTCTTCCATCTGCTGCGCGGCCGAGGTGCACCGCATGCCGAACTTGGCGAGAACTCGATCGCTGGCGATCGTCAACGCCTCCGACGTCCGCTGTACGAACTCCGCCACCGGGTACTCCTGCCCGGGTGTCAGATAGTCGTGCATCACCAGAGACGGTGAATAGCAGGACTGTTCGCGACCATCGGGCCATCGGACGAGGAACGACATCTCAGGCATGGATCGGCTCCTTCGTTATGGTCCGATACACCGACGGACGGCGATCACGAAGGTTGTACATGCCGCCGCCACGTGCCGCGCCGATGAGTGCGGCGACGTCGACGGTGGCCGTGGCCAAGCCCGGTTCGACGCCCGTTCCGGCGAGGATCTCTCCGCCGGGTCCGACGATCTTCGCGCTGCAGACGAATCGAAGCGATCCGAAGGTGCCTGCCTGATTGGCTGCGACCCAGACGATCTGGTTCTCGAGAGCGCGGGCTCGGTCGTAGATGTCGAACCGCTGTTTCCACCGGTCCTCTTCCATGTTCTCGACGGTCGCGGTGCGGGCCGTCGGCCAGGCGGAGATGGACGCGACGATCTCGGCACCGTCGAGCGCGAGTTCCCTTGCTGCCTCGGGGAATCCCTTGTCGTAGCAGATCTGCATGCCCATGCGACCGATCGGAGTGTCGAAGGCGGAGTAGCTGTCTCCCGCGTCGTAGCAGAGGTTTTCACCCAGCGGCTGATGCACCTTGCGGTACGAACCCAGAATGCCGCTGCCGTCGACCGTCACGGCGGCGTTGTAGCGGGTATCGCCGTCCTTCTCGCAGAAGCCGAACGTGATGACGGTGTCGCCCGCCATGTCGATGACCCGCCTGATCTCGGGTCCGTCGAGTTCGAGGGCCGGGGGAAGTGCTTTCAGTCGACGCTGTCGCGATTCCTCGGTCTCGTCGCCGCCACCGAGGCTCGGCAGGTAGCCGCCGAGGCAGGCCTCGGGTAGGACGAGCAGTTGGCTGCCGCGGTTGCGTGATTCCTCGAGCAGGGCGGCGATGGTGGCGTAACCCTGTTCCATGTCGCGACCGAACTCGGCTGCGGCGACAGAAATGGTGACGGGCTTCGGGTGGGTGGTCATGCTTCTCCCAATCCGGTCACGGTGGACGTGACCGCGCGAGTGGTGATTCCGTCGGGCCATCGCAGCGCGACGCCCGGAATGTCGGTGAGCTCTCCGCAGACTGCGGACAGGGCAGGTCCCGACGGTGCAGTAGGTGCACCGGGACGGTCCGCGGTGATCATCGCGAACCCTGGAAAACACGTTATCCATTCACCCATCGACGCTGCGTCGGGCTTCGGTATCGAGGCGATGTCGAGTACGGCACCGGTTCCGCTCGCCTCGGCGAGCATTCCCGTGGTGCCGGCCAGGCCCGCCATCGAGACGTCCTTGGCGGCCTTGGGTGCGGTGCGGGCAACGAACGACGCCATTTCCGTCAATTCGTCGGAGTTCCGGCGAGAAGACGAATCCCATTGCTGCCCATGGTATCCGCGCCTCCACTCGCCCTCGATGTCTCCGGTGAGCGTCAACCGATCGCCGACGCTGCCGCCGCCGGCACGCACCGGTCGAGAGGTCCGCCCGAGTGCGGTGACCGACAGCGATGACGGCACCCCGGCCTGAGTGTGGCCGCCGAGTACCGGAACCTGCCATGCCGCAGAGGCATTGGCGAGACCACGGATGATGCGGGTCAGCCGACTCTGGGTGGGGGCTCCGACGGAATCGAGCATTCCGACAGCGCGCGCACCCATCGCCGACAGGTCGTTCAGATTGACCAGCGCCGCGCACCAGCCGGCCCACTCCGGATCACGATCGACCATGGAAGGGATGATGGCATCGCACGCGGCGATCATGTCGCTACCTGGTACCGGAACGCCGTCGTCGCCGCGAAAACCTCTGGCTCCGAGCCCGAGTGGCTGCGCCTTCAGAGGTGCGAGCACCCCGGCCAGCATTGCCTTGGTCGACGAGACGAGTCGTTCGATGCGGTCGATCGGCCAGTACATCGCAACGTGCGGCGTGTTGGCCACCTCGACGTCGCCACGGCGAATCCACCCGAGGCGGGTGAACAGTTGCTCGTTGCGCTTCTGCACCGTCGCGTCGAAGCGCAGTACGCCTCGACTCTCCGCATGGGCGCAGGCTGCCCGAACCAGGGCGGGCCCGACGCCGGACGTACGCGCCGCGGCGGACACCACGAGGCGGCTCCCGGCCCACCACCCCAGATCCGTTGCGGTACAGGGTGCCAGCCGCACTCCGCCGAGCACCGTACCGTCCCGATCGGTGGCGACCAGAACGACTGCGCGGGGATCGTCGTCGACGTCGTCGTGATCGGTGCCGGCGAACAGGCCCTGCTCGGCAACGAAGGTCGCTCTCCTGAGTCCACGATAGGCGTCCAACTGCGCTGCGCTTTCGCACGGTTGGATGATGAACCTCGGCTCGACGACAGTGGTTGCAGTACCGGACAATCCGGCAAGATCGCCCGCTTCTACGACACCGAACATGTCAGCCTCCCGCGTTCTGCAGAACGCTGCACGCACCGCATGCCGCGCAGCCTGCCTTCTGATCGGATCCGAGCATCGCCGCGGCCTGGAGTTCCTTGGCGACGCGTCGGGTGACGTTTTCGAGGACGTCCCGGTCGGGGGCACTCGCTCGGTCCACGTCCACCGCCAACGTTCCGGCGAGCGGACGGAACGGAACGACGAAGGGGTAGACACCCATGTCGATGAGTTCCGCTGCCCCGGCCACCAATTCGTCCGGATCCTCGCCGAGCCCCACCAGAATGTACGTCGAGACCTGGTTGTGTCCGAAGATACGAACCGCTTCTCTCCACGCAGCTCGGTACTCGTCCATCGAGACCGACGCCTTGCCCGGCATCCACCGGCGTCGAACGTCATCGTCGAGGGATTCGACGTGGATGCCGATGGATTCGGCTCCGGCGTCGTACAGATCTCGAATGGTCTGCAGGTCGCCAGGAGGTTCGCACTGCACCTGGATCGGCAGCTGCGGAACCACAGCCTTGATGGCTCGCACGCATCGAGCCAGGTGACGGGCACCGCG
This sequence comes from Rhodococcus sp. 05-2255-3B1, assembly GCF_002258545.1. Lineage (NCBI taxonomy): Bacteria > Bacillati > Actinomycetota > Actinomycetes > Mycobacteriales > Nocardiaceae > Rhodococcus > Rhodococcus sp. 05-2255-3B1. The sequence continues at coordinate 16,085 of NZ_NOZC01000007.1, forward strand.
GTCCTTGGCGGCCGAGGTGCCCGTCGTCATGACCATCTGCGTGACGCCGTCGAGCCGCACCGCCGCCTCGGCCACCTCGGCGAGCTGCGCCGGGGTCTTGACTGCGATCGTGTCGCCGGCGTCGAGCGAGGCTTCGATGGAACAGAAGCGGCAGCGTTGATCGGCGTCGTAGCGGATGCAGGTCTGCACCACGGTCGTAGCGAGAACGCTGGAGCCGTGCAGCTTCGCGATCTTCTCGTAGGCGATACCGTCGGCGGTTTCCAGGTCGTAGAACTTCGGACGGTCGACAGCCTGCACGTCGAGCCCGATGTCGTTGCCGTCGAACAGCACTCGACCCTCTTCGAGGACGTACGGACTGAGCGGATTGCGCGGGATGGCTGCGCCGAGGCCATCGATCGTGACATGCCCGTCGTCGCTCGGCCCGGCGCCTGCCGTTCTCGAGACCGGCGTGGATCCTCGGATACCGAGCAACGCCAGATCTACACGCGTACTGACCGACACGGTGCGCTCCTAGACCATGTAGGTCGAGTTGATGATGGCACCCTTGCGCGCGTAGTGGATCAGCGCGTCCTGCACGTCCAGGGGGTGGGCCGGGATGACGCCCTCGATCAGGTCCTCTTCGCGACCGCCGTGCAGGGCCAGTCCGAAGCGGCAGCAGAACACGGTGCCACCCTCGGCGATGAAGGTCGCGAGCGAATCGTTGATGTTCTGCTCGCCCGGGAACCCAGAGTCACCGGTGGTGGGAAAGCCGCGAGTGGCAAGGCAATTGATGGCACCGGGACCGTAGAAGTACATGGCCGACTCGAAGCCCTTGCGCAGAGCGCGGGTCGCCTGGAGTACCGCGACGAACGACACCGAGGACTCGTGGGCGATGCCGTGCACCAGCGTGAAGTAGCTCTCGCCATTCTCGGCCTTGTAATCGGGGAAGATCTTGGTGGAGCCGTAGATGTTGCTGCCCTTGGGAAGTGAAGGGTGCGGAATCTCTTCGAGGGACTTCTTGATGTTCTCGGCGATGGACTGGTCGAGATCTGACACTGGTGTCTCCTGAGGTTCGCGGAACTGGCTGAATGCAGTGGGCAACTACTCGAGATGCGGTGGACACCGATGGCCACCTGAGGAAGAGAGGTCATGTCCGGCGAGAGAGCGGATCCTCTGCGGCCGTGGAACAAGTACAAGCCCCATCCATTTCCGATTGGTCACACCCGGAACAACGCCGTGTTTCGAGGGCCTCACAGTGTTGACGTGGCGTTACGCGGATAGTGTGGAGGCTGCATCACCCATCCACCACGAACTTGACGAGGAACTCGATGATCGGCGCCGTCACCGGCTTGTTGTATGCGTTGTCCCTGGTCGTCGGTGTCTGGGTGCTCGCGAAGCTCGTCATGAACCGACCGGTTCTGCTGAAGAACAAGTCCGATCGCGCACTGTTCTGGACCATCGCGGCCACCGAGGCCGTCGTCGCGCTGCAGGCCGTCATCGGGTTCGTCATGATGTTCACCTCGGACCGCGAGATACACCGGCTGACATTCGGGTCCTACCTCGTCGGGCTGCTGTTCCTTCTCCCCCTCGGCACGTGGTGGTCTCTGGGCGACCGCTCCCGCGGCGGCACTGCCGTACTCCTCGTTGCCGTCCTCACCCTCGCGGCCATGGTGCTGCGCCTGAGCCAGATTTGGGCCGGATATGCCTGACAACCTCCAGCAAGCGACGCGCACCGGATTCGGGCGCTTCCTCATCGCCGTCTACGCCGTGTTCGCCGTCGCCGCGACATCACGCTCGATCGTGCAACTCACCACGCGATTCGACGACGCACCGGTGGCGTACCTGCTCTCGGCGTTCGCTGCTGTGGTCTACATCGTCGCCACGGTAGGACTGGCCCGAGCAACAGAAGCGTCTCGACGAGTGGTGACGGTCTCCTGCATCATCGAACTCGTCGGAGTCATCGGCATCGGCACGCTCAGCTACATTCAGCCCCAGGACTTCCCGGAGCCGACGGTGTGGTCGCACTTCGGATCCGGATACGTCTTCATCCCGGTGGTACTCCCCATCGCGGGACTGTGGTGGTTGCGAAAGACCCGACAGCTCTAGGGGTCCGTCACCGGACACACGGAAAGTCTCGACCGTCGTGAATACGTAGGCCGCTCCGGAGAACTTCCAACCGTGAAGCGCTGGGATCCGGGTTGCGGACTCGGAGTCCCTCGATGCTCGGCCTTATCACGGGGTACCGACAAGTCCGGATAAGCGAATAGTTAAGCAGGACAACAGTTTTCGATTCAATCATCGTTGTCAGTCGAACGCACGTTCGATACACTTCACGACATGACCACAGCGATCTGGCAACTGAGCGAGGCAGAACTCCTCGCCGACGCCGCCGCGGTCTCCCACCAGATTCAGTTGTTGGAGGCCAGGCGGATCGCTCTCGTCGCCGAGATCGACACCCGCGTGAGCCGGGAGAAGCTCGGCTTCCCCGGACCCGCAGGCTGGCTGACCTCCACCACCCTGCTCTCACCGTCCAAGGCCACCAAGATCGTCGCCCTCGCCCGCGGACTGAAGAACTTCCCCGACATCGCCGACGCCGTGAACGCAGGAGTCATGTCCGTCGATCACGCCGCGTTGATCCTCACCTTCGCCGAAACCCCACCGAAGAATCTGCCGCAAAAAGGCCAGGACATCGCGCGGAAAGCGATGATCACCGCTGCGACCGGGCCTGGTGCCCGCACCGGCCGCATCCGCGAAGCGATCACCAAACTCCACGACACCTACGGCGGCAAGACACCACCCGCCGACGACACCGACCGCAACGAACTCTTCGCCTCCAGAACCCTCAACGGGCGGCTCGTACTCAAGGGCGACTTCGATGCGATCACCGGAGAAAAACTCCTCACCGCACTCTCACCGCTGACCGAACCCCGCCCCGACCCCGACGGCACCGAGACACCCAAAACCGGAGACGACCGCAGCCCCGCCAAGCGCCGCGCCGACGCCTTCGGACACATCCTCGACCAATACCTCGCCTCGAGTAACCGCCCCACCGAAGGCGGTGAGAGACCGCACCTGAACCTGCACATCAGCCTGCGCGATCTCACCGACCTCCGCGACAGTGCCGACAGTGCCGACGCAGACGACATCGCCGACGACGAGAACACCCGCGCTGCAGACGAATCCGACACAGATCCAGTTACCGCAGATCGTGGCGCGTACCGGGACCTGTTCGGTGACGGCACTACCGTCGGGTGGCTCCCCTGGATGGGACCACTGTCGCGCAACACCTCCCGGCAACTCGCCTGCGACTGCCTGCTCACCGCCATCGTCATGGACGAGACGGGTTCCCCGATCAACCTTGCCCGCACCGCACGCACCGTCACCGCCAAACAACGCAAAGCCCTCATCGCGAGAGACCACACCTGTGCTTTCCCCGGCTGCGGCAAACCCGCCGCCTGGACAGAAGCGCATCACATCCGGCACTGGGCCGATGGTGGCCCCACCGACATGAACAACCTCGTCCTCCTGTGCGGATTCCACCACCGACTCCTCCACCACTCCGATTGGGAAGTGTTCATCGGCACCGACGGCCACCCGTGGTTCGTGCCACCGGCCACCGTCGACCCGTACCGACAACCCCGACCATCCCACGCCCGAGCAGGCCCCCACATCGCCTGACCCGCGCACCACACAAGCCCACAGACGACCCCAGCCCCGCACCGAGAACACGGTGCGGGGCTGGAAGAGACTGTCGTGCAGCTAGTTCGACGAAGATCCGTCAGCTCAGCGCCGCCAGGTTCGCAACGGATTTCTTCACATCGGTATCGAGTGCTCGCGCCACCACCGATCCCACCGGACCGAACAGCACACCCCCGCCGAACTTCCCATCGAGCGTCAGCTCCGATCCACCCTCGGCCTCACGTACATGGACCGTCAGCGAGATTCGCACTCCACCCTTACCTCGGCCGGACATCTCGATCAGCTTGGGCTCGTCGTACTCCGTGAAGGTCCAGTTGATCGTGTTCTTGAAGCCCTTCACCTTCACCAGCGACTCCACTTCGGTGCCCTTGCCGACCTTCTTGGGCGGTGGGCTGCACCATCCACCGTGGATGGTCATCCACTCGTCGAACCGATCGAGTGCGGAAGCTTTGTCCCACGCACCCTGCGGATTCTCGGGCATCTGTACTGAGACACTGATCGTCGCCATAAGAAAAGAGCCTGTCACAACTCCCCCGCATCTTCAGACGGCGGCCGTTAACCTGAGACGATGGCCACCCTCGAGATCGATGGTCGCAAGGTCTCCGTCACCAACCTCGACAAAGTGCTGTTCCCCGAAACAGGGACCACCAAGGGCAACATCATCGAGTACTACGTTGCCATCGCGCCTGCGATGCTTCCTCACCTCGTGGGCCGAGCGGTGACCCGTAAGCGTTGGCCCAACGGCGTGGACCAGTCGTCGTTCTTCGAGAAGAACCTTGCCGCCTCCGCACCCGACTGGCTCGATCGGCGTTCGATGCAGCATTCCGACCGCGTCGTCACCTACCCATTGTTCTCCACTGCAGCCGATCTGGCCTGGCTCGGTCAACAAGCGGCCATCGAAGCGCACGTGCCGCAGTGGCGGTTCGACGGCACCGAAGCCGGACCGGCCACCCGCATGGTCTTCGACCTCGATCCCGGCGACGACGTGGATCTCGCGCGATGCGCCGAAGTAGCCTGCGAGATAAGGGATCTGATCGGCGATATCGGGATGACCGCATATCCGGTCACCAGCGGCAGCAAGGGAATCCACCTGTACGTGCCGCTCGAAAAACCGCTGTCGACCTCCGGCGCGTCCACGGTCGCCAAGCGTGTTGCCACGCTGCTCGAAGAGCGCTCGCCGGACCGGGTCACGGCCACGATGGCAAAGGCGAAGCGAACCGGGAGGGTATTCGTGGACTGGAGCCAGAACAACGGCAAGAAGACCACGGTCGCCCCGTACTCTCTCCGTGGACGAGCGCTCCCCACGGTCGCGGCACCACGCACCTGGGACGAGCTGGAAGCATCGGGGCTGCAACAGCTTCGATTCGAAGAGGTCCTCGAGCGATTCCAGGACCTCGGCGATCTTCTCGCAGAGCTGGACCCCACCGTCGACTCGGCACCCGAAAGTAGTTCTGCCACGGACAAACTCGTCAAGTACCGCAGCATGCGTAGCGCCGACAAGACCCCCGAACCGATACCGACCGCCACCGAACCCCAGGGCAACAACGACACGTTCGTGATCCAGGAACACCATGCCCGACGGCTGCACTACGACTTCCGACTCGAGCACGACGGCGTCCTGGTCTCGTGGGCCGTCCCGAAGAACATCCCGGTGGACCCGAAGCAGAACCGGCTGGCGGTACACACCGAGGACCACCCACTCGAATACGCGTCGTTCTCCGGTCGGATACCCAAGGGCGAGTACGGCGGTGGCGACGTCTCGATCTGGGACAGCGGAACCTACGAACTCGAGAAATGGCGAGAGGACGAGGTCATCGTCGTTCTGCACGGAAAGAAGGCGACCGGGCGCTTCGCCCTGATCCACACCAAGGGCAATCAGTGGCTCATGCATCTGATGAAGGACGCACCCGACAAGCCCGAGCCGAAGAACATCTCGCCGATGCTCGCCACCGCGGGCGACATCCTCGATCTTCCGGACGACGAGTGGTCGTTCGAGGGCAAGTGGGACGGGTTCCGCATCATTGCAGAACTGACGCACGGTTCGATGACGCTGCGCACGCGAAGCGGTAACGACTACACCGAAAAGTTCGGCGCACTCCAATCTTTCGCAGATGACCTGGCCGAGCACGACGCCATCGTCGACGGAGAAGTCGTGGTATTCGACGACGACGGGGTCAGTAGCTTCGAGAAACTGCAGAACGCCACCCGTGACCAGATCCGATTCATCGCGTTCGATCTGCTTCACCTCGACGGCACGTCACTGCTGCGCAAGAAATACTCGGATCGACGACGGTTGCTCGAACTACTGACCACAGGACTCGACTCGGTGCTGGTGCCACCGCGGCTGACGGGGACCGCTGCGGACGCCATCGCCGAAAGCAGAGAACGAGGCTGGGAAGGCGTCGTCGCCAAACGAACCGACTCCGTCTATCAACCCGGCAAGCGCGCCCACACCTGGATCAAGCACAAGAACTGGCGGACTCAGGAGATCGTGATCGGCGGGTGGCGTCGGGGGCAGGGTCGTCGTTCCGGTGGGTTCGGCTCACTCCTGATGGGCATTCCCGACGGGGACGGATTGCGATACGTAGGGCGCGTCGGAACCGGGTTCGACGACCGTGCGCTCGATACGCTCGCTGCCCTCCTCGCGCCACTCGAGGCGTCGGACAGTCCCTTCTCCTCGGTGCTGCCCGCGGCCGATCGGAACGGAGCGGTGTGGGTCGAGCCGGTGCTCGTCGGCGAGGTGCGGTACTACGAGGCCACGGAATCCGGCCATCTGCGGCATCCGAGCTGGCGCGGTCTCCGCCCGGACAAGGAACCGAAGGCAGTGCATCGGGAATGACGAGAAATGCCTCGGGTGAAAAACTTGGACCCGGTCGGAAAAACCAGGATAGGTAACGTTCGGTTGCCATAAAATGAGCCGATGCGTACCGTTGCGCCCATCGTTTCCGGGGGGAGCGTAACAACTCGAGCATCATCAGCTATAACGGTTTGCGGGCCGGCTCTACGGGGGCTTGCCAGATCGCCGCAGCGCTCGTCGCTTCGGTTCAGGCACGGAGGGGTTTACCACATGCGGGTTCTCAAGTTGGCAGGCGCTGTCAGCATGACGGCGGTTGCAGTTCTGTGTTCGTCACTCGTCGGCGCAGGTCAAGCTGCTGCTACGCCGCTGTACCCGACGCCGATCGCCGACGGCTTCTACGCACCGCCAGCCGATCTCGATGCGCTCGCTCCGGGCGACGTGATCTCCAGCCGCCCGATGCCACCGCCGCCCGGATTCTTCGGCGTGGACGTGTGGCAGTTGAAATTCCGCTCCACCAATTCGGCCGGCGATCCCATCGCCGCAATCAATACCGTCTTGGTTCCACAAAACAAAGCACCGAACGGCCCTTTACTTTCTTACCAACACATCATCAATGCACTCGGTCTCGAATGTGCACCTTCACAAGCGCTCTGGACCAACGATCCCAATTTGATGATTCGTGAGGCGCCCGCTCTGAACGCAGTACTGCAGCGCGGGTGGACGGTCGTCATCGCCGATCACCTCGGACCCAACAGCGCCTACGGTGCCGCCAAGCTCGGCGGGCAGATCGTGCTCGACAGCATTCGCGCCACTCAGCGCTTCGATCCCATCCAGGTTCAGCAGAGCCCCGTTGCGTTGGCCGGCTACTCCGGCGGCGGAATGGCCACGGCATGGGCAGCCGCGCTTCAGAACGACTACGCGCCCGAGCTGAACATCGTCGGCAGCGCGAACGGTGGCGCTCCGATGAACCTCGAGCGGATGGCCCGCGATCTCGGTTTCGCCCCGCACCCCATGTTCGGTCTGGCGTTCGCTGCCGCGCTCGGTATCGAACGCGAGTACCCCACCCGCATCCCGATCAGCTCTCAGCTCAACCCGCTCGGCAAGGAGATCGAGAACAAGATCCAGAACGGGTGCACCAACGACATCATCGCCGCGGGCGCGGGTAAGAGCGCCATGGAGGTCGCAGGCACGCTGGACCTCATCAACAGTCCGGAAGCGATCGCCGCCGTCAACGACAACAGCGTCGAGCTGTATCCCGGAGTACCGAAGGCACCGTACTTCGAGTGGCACAGCCCCACCGATGCGTTGATCCCGGTCAGCGCCATCGACAACACGATCGCCCGATACTGCCGCGCCGGAGTGCTCGTGACCGAGGTGAAGGTGCCCAGCAACGATCACCTGACCGCTGCCGTACTCGGCCTGCCACAGGCCCTCGAGTGGATCGACCAGCGATTCGCGGGAGTGCCGGCCACGACCAACTGCTGATCGCGCCGCCCGACCCCCTCGCACATGATCGACGCATCGGTGGGTCGGTTAGGCTAACCTCGCTAACTTCAGTTGCGAGGAGATCACATGAAGAAGACCGTCCAGCTCGTGGCCGCCGGTGCGTCCGTCCTGGCTCTGGCAGCGGGCTGTTCGTCCGATGCCGACACCGACGCATCCGGTGGCCCCGGTAGCGCCGCCGGCTTCCCCGTCACCATCGAGCACCGTTTCGGTGAGACCGTCATCGACGCCGAACCCACCCGTGTCGTGACGATCGGCTTCAACGAGCAGGACTTCGCACTCGCGCTGGGCGTCAAGCCCGTCGCGACACGCGGCAACCTGAGCTACGACTACCGACAGCGCCCGTGGGCTCGAGCAGCCCTGGGCGGAACCGAGATTCCCGAAGTCGGCAGTACCGACCTCGAGCTGGAGCAGATCGCGGCGCAAGCACCCGACCTGATCCTCGGCCCGTACTCCTTCATCGACCAGGGCCAGTACGACACCCTGTCCGGGATGGCCCCCACGATCGCCGACATCGGCGGCTACGACGACGTACCCGCCGCAACCTGGCAGCAGGAGTTCGCCGTGGTCGGCGAAGCCCTCGGCAAGTCGCAGGAAGCCCAGGATCGAACGGCCGAGCTGGAGCAGAAGTTCGCCGACACCGAAGCCGCGAACCCCCAATTCACCGGCAAGTCACTGTCTCTCGCGTTCGTCATGGACGACGGCAGCTACCTGCTTCTCGGCAAGGACGACATCCGCGCCCTGTTCTTCACCGACCTCGGCTTCGAGATTCCCGACGCCTCCGAGACCATCAGTGCGGAGAACCTCGATCGACTCGACACCGACGTCCTCGTCATCGCCGGCCAGAGCCGCGAGCAGCTGCAGGCCAACCCTCTGCTCGCCGCCCTCGACGTCGTCCGGCAGGACCGCACCGCCTACATCGGCTCCTTCAGTACGGACCTACCCTCGGCCCTCGGATACTCGAGCCCACTCTCGCTGGACTACGCGATCGACGGATTCACCCCGATGCTCGCCGCCGCAACCGACGACGACCCAGCAACCGTGGTCCCGGACCCGGTTCCGTAGGGTCACTCCGCAGGCTCCGATCCCGGCTTCGCAGGCTCACTCCGCCTGCGCGAATTGCGTCCGATGCAGCTCCTCGTAGCGGCCTCCTGCTGCGAGGAGCTCGTCGTGGGTGCCGCGCTCGGCGACTCTTCCGTCCTCGATCACCAGGATCACGTCCGCAGCTCGGATGGTCGACAGCCGGTGCGCGATGACAACCGACGTCTTGCCTTCCAGCGCCTCGGCCAACGCGGCCTGCACCGCGGCCTCCGACGTCGAGTCCAACGATGCCGTTGCCTCGTCGAGGATGACCACTCGCGGCTGTGCGATCAGCAACCGCGCGATCGTCAGGCGCTGACGCTCACCACCGGAGAGTCGATACCCGCGCTCGCCGACGACGGTGTCCAGACCGTCGGGCAGGGAGCGCACGAGGTCCGCGAGCCGCGCCCTCGAGAGCGCATCCCACAGTTCGTCGTCGGTGGCGTCGGGACGCGGTAGCAACAGATTCGACCGAATGCTCTCGTGGAACAGGTGCCCGTCCTGGGTCACCATTCCCACTGTGCCGCGGACGGATTCGGCCGTCAGGTCCCGCACATCGACGCCGCCGAGCCGGACCGAACCGCCGTCGACGTCGTAGAGCCGTGCGATCAACTGCGCGATCGTGGACTTGCCTGCACCGGATGTGCCGACCAGCGCAACCATCTGGCCGGGTTCGGCTCGGAACGACACACCGTGCAGAACCTCCTCTCCCCCGCGCGAATCCAAGGTGGCGACCTCCTCGAGCGAGGCGAGCGATACTTTGTCCGCGGACGGGTACGCGAACCTGACATCATCGAGTTCGACGGCCACCGGCCCGGGCGGTAGCGCTGTCGCGTCGGGCTTGTCGGCTATCAACGGAACGAGGTCGAGGACCTCGAATACTCGCTCGAAGCTCACCAACGCGCTCATGACCTCCACGCGGGCGCTGGCCAGCGCGGTCAGGGGTGAGTACAGCCGGGCCAACAGAAGTGACAGTGCCACAACCGAACCCGGGTCCAGAGTCCCACGGAGGGCGTAGAAGCCGCCCAATCCGTACACCACGGCGAGCGCCAGTGCCGAGACCAGTGTCAGCGCGGTGACGAACACCGTCTGCACCATGGCACTGCGCACTCCGATATCGCGCACCCTGGCCGCCCGGACCGCGAACTCGACCGATTCCTGTTCGGGATGCCCGAACAACTTCACCAGGGTTGCTCCCGGTGCCGAGAAACGCTCGGTCATCTGCGTACTCATCGCCGAATTGTGCGCTGCCGCTTCCCGTTGCAGCCGCGCGAGGCGTCGACCCATCCGGCGCGCAGGAAGTACGAACACCGGCAGCAGAACCAGTGCGAGAAGGGTGATCTGCCAGGAGATTCCGATCATGACCACCAACGTCAGTACCAGGGTCACGAGATTGCTGACGACACCGGACAGGGTGGTGCTGAATGCGCGCTGCGCTCCGATCACGTCGTTGTTGAGTCGACTCACCAACGCACCGGTGCGGGTTCGCGTGAAGAATGCGATCGGCATCCGTTGCACGTGGTCGAACACGGCCGTCCGCAGATCCAGGATCAGGCTCTCGCCGATGTTCGCCGAGAGCCATCGGTTGATCAGACCGACCACAGCGTCCACCAGAGCAATCCCTGCGATCGCCGATGCAAGCAGTACCACCACGCGTAGCTCTCGCCCGTCGACGATCGCATTGACCACCCGCCCCGCCAAGACCGGTGTGGCCACCGCGAGAACGGCCAGAGCCACGCTGAGCACCAGAAACCCGCCGAGTGCGCGGCGATGCGGTGCCGCGAACGTCAGGATCCTGCGGGCCGTCTCCTTCGAGAACGACGACTGGGTGTCGGGCCTGTTCATCGTGCGATACATCTGATTCCAGGCGGTCATCTCCATGCTCATCCCACCAACGTAGAACCTCGACACGACTCGAGGTCAAGCGCGGCACCCGAGACCGACGGGAGGGGCAGGCGGCCGAGCCACCTGCCCCTCCCACGACGATCACCGCGGCGCTATGCCGCAGCAGTTGCCGTCGCCGGCTCCAGTGCGAGCGCGAGAATATCCGCGACGTCGGTCATCGGACGAACATCCAACGCCTCCAACACCTCTGCGGGTACGTCGTCCAGATCCGGCTCGTTGCGCGCCGGAATGAACACGGTCTTCAGTCCCGCACGCTGCGCAGCCAGCAACTTCTGCTTCACCCCGCCGATCGGCAGCACCCGACCGTTCAACGTGACCTCACCGGTCATGCCGACATCCGAGCGCACCGGACGCCCGGTGGCCATCGACACCAGGGCGGTCACCATCGTCACACCGGCCGAAGGACCGTCCTTCGGCACCGCGCCCGCCGGAACGTGCACGTGAATTCTCCGATCCAGAGATTCCTGCGTGACGCCGAATTGCGCTGCGTGCGAGCGCACGTAGGACAGAGCGATCTGTGCGGACTCCTTCATCACGTCACCGAGCTGGCCGGTGAGCTCGAGCCGGGAGTCGCCTTCGGTCGCCGCGGCCTCGATGAACAGCACATCTCCGCCGAGTCCGGTGACCGCGAGACCCGTTGCCACTCCTGGTACTTCGGTGCGCTCGTGCGCCTCGGGTGTGAACCGCGGGCGACCGAGGTACGGCACCAGGTCCGGCTCGTCGATCTTCAGGACACCGGTGGTGCCCACCAGCTTCGTCGCCACCTTGCGAAGCGCCTTGGCCAGCAATCGCTCGAGTTGCCGCACACCCGGCTCACGGGTGTAGTCGGCCGCGATCTTGCGCAGCGCGGCGTCGGTGACCGTCACCTCCTCGGATGTGATTGCCGCCCTGTCCATCTGACGGGGAAGCAGGTAGTTCCGGGCGATGACGACCTTGTCGTCCTCGGTGTAGCCGTCGATGGTCACCAATTCCATACGGTCGAGCAACGGCCCGGGAATCTGGTCGATCACATTGGCGGTAGCGAGAAAGACCACGTCGGACAGGTCGAGGTCCAGATCGAGATAGTGATCACGGAACGTGTGATTCTGAGCCGGGTCCAGCACCTCGAGCAACGCAGCACTGGGGTCGCCGCGATAGTCCGAGCCGACCTTGTCGATCTCGTCCAGCAGGACAACCGGATTCATCGATCCCGCCTCGCCGATGGCCCGCACGATCCGGCCCGGCAGCGCGCCGACGTAAGTACGACGGTGCCCGCGGATCTCGGCCTCGTCGCGGACGCCGCCGAGAGCGACACGTACGAACTTCCGACCGAGTGCACGTGCGACCGACTCACCCAGTGAGGTCTTGCCGACTCCGGGCGGACCTGCGAGCACCATGACGGCACCGGACCCACGCCCACCGACCGACTGCAGTCCACGCTCGGAGCGACGGGCCCGGACGGCCAGGTATTCGACGATACGATCCTTCACGTCGTCGAGTCCGTGGTGGTCGGCATCGAGAACCGCACGCGCCGAATCGATGTCGTTGTTGTCGGTCGTGGTGTTGTTCCACGGCAGATCCAGCACGGTATCGAGCCAGGTGCGGATCCAGCCCGACTCGGGGCTCTGATCGCTGGCCCGCTCGAGTTTGCCGACCTCGCGCAGCGCCTGTTCGCGCACCTTCTCGGGTAGATCCGCTGCCTCGACGCGGCCGCGGTAGTCGTCGGCACCGTCGGGCTCGTCCTCGCCGAGTTCCTTGCGGATGGCCGCCAACTGCTGCCGGAGCAGGAACTCCTTCTGAGTCTTCTCCATGCCCTCGCGGACGTCACCGGAGATCTTGTCGTTGACCTCGACTTCGGCGAGATGAGCCTTGGTCCACTCGATGAGTGAGGTCAGACGCGTTGCCACGTCCGGGGTTTCGAGAAGGTCCCGTTTCTGCACGTCGGTGAGGTACGACGCGTAGCCGGCCGTGTCGGCGATCGCGCCCGGGTCGGTGAGTTTGTTGACCGAGTCGATCACCTGCCACGCATCTCGGCGCTGCAGCATCGCAACGACGAGTTGCTTGTACTCGGCCGCCAGGGCTTTGAGGTCGTCACTCGGGGGCACATCTGCAACGGTCTCGGCCTCGACCCACAGGGCGGCACCGGGTCCGCTGACTCCGTGGCCGATGTGCGCGCGGCGCGTGGCCTTGATGACAGCGGCCGGGCGGCCGTCTGCGAGGCGTCCCATCTGCACGATCGTGGCGAGGACTCCGTATGCGGCGTAGCGGTCCTCGAGACGCGGCGCGACGAGCAGCGTGCCGTCGTTGCTCGCCTTTGCGGCGTCGACGGCGGCACGCGCTGCCTCGTCGAGTTCTACGGGCACCACCATGCCGGGCAGGACGATCGGGTCGGTCAGGAACAGTACGGGGACACGAACGGTTTCGGTCACTTCTCCTCCAAAGGATTGAGCTATAGAGGCTCAACTTCGAAAGCAGTAGTGATGTTCCCGCCGATGTTCCTTGTTCTCCGTGGGCAGAACGCCGACCGCCCCGCACCGGTTACTTCAGCGCGCTGACCAGCTTCTCCGCGAGGGGGCGCGTCGACGCCGGGTTCTGACCGGTGTACAGGTTCCGGTCGACGACGACCTTCGGTGCCCACGCGTCGGTGGAGTCGAACTTCGCGCCGTTCTCGCGCAACCGGGACTCGAGCAACCACGGGGCCTTGTCGGCGAGACCTGCTTGGGTCTCCTCTTCGTCGGTGAATCCGGTGAGCTCGTACCCGTCGAACGCCCAGGTTCCGTCGCTGCGGACGGCGGGGAGCAGGGCGGCAGGCGCGTGGCACACCGCGGAGACCACCTTGTTCGAGTCGAGGAAGTCGATCACCAGTGCCCCGAAGCTCTCGGAGACGGCGAGGTCCTCCATCGGCCCGTGACCACCGGGCACGAAGACGACGTCGAAGTCGGACGCCTTCTGCTCCTCCAGCTTTGCGGGCGAGGACAGGATCGACTCGATGGAGGCGAGGTAGCTCTTCTGATCCGCCACCTTCTCCTCGTCGCCGCCGTTGGCATCGACGGCCAAGCTGCCTTCGTCGACGACCGGAGCCTTACCGCCCGGCGTCGCGACCGTGATATCCCAGCCTGCGTCGACGAACGTGCGATGGGACTCGACGAGCTCCTCGGCCCAGTACCCGGTGGGGTGCTTGCTTCCGTCGTTCAGGGTCCAGTGGTCGGCAGCGGTGACTGCGAACAGCAATGTTGTCATGGTCGAACAACCTCTCGTCGTCGGTATCTGGTCCTGCATGCCACGCGGGAGCCCGATCGAAACCCTCACCGACTCGGAGTCGAACCGATCACCACGACGGCATCGAGTGCCTCGGATTCGTCGATGCGACCGGTGAAGCCGGCGTCGACTACAGCTCGTAGCGTCGAATGTGCCAGTGCTGCACTGGTTTCGATGAGGAGGTAGCCGCCGGGAGCCAGCCACTGCGGCGCACCGACCGCGACCCGACGATGAATCCCGGCACCGTCCGAACCACCGTCGAGCGCGATGTGCGGCTCGTGGATGCGCGCCTCTCGTGGCATCAGCCCGATGTCGGCCGTCGGAACGTAGGGCGCGTTGACGACGATCGCGTCGAATCTGCCGCGCATCTCCGGCGGCAGGGCGTCGTACAGGTCGCCGCGATGTACGTGACCGACCGGTGCCGTGCCCACGCCTGCGGCGACATTGCGCGATGCACACCGAACCGCCACCGCGTCGACATCGGCAGCATGCAACTCGGTGACACCGTCGACCGACAGGCCTATCGCCCCGGATCCACAGCACAGGTCCAGTAACACCGAAGGATGCAGCGCTGCAGCACATTCGACGAGAAATTTGGTTCGCCGGCGAGGTACGAACACGCCCGGTTCGACGGCGATGCGTCGACCACAGAACGCGACCCAGCCGACGACATGCTCGAGCGGTTCGCCGGCGACGCGGCGTGCGAGCATTGCGGTCAGCTCCGCCGGGGTCGACGCGGACTCGACGAGAATGTCGGCTTCCTCGTCGGCGAACACGCATCCGGCTCTGCGCAGCGAGGACACCACCTCGCCGTACTCGAGTTCCGACATCGACCGTGCCTTCCGGAGTGCTTTTCGCCCGCCTGCCCGCCCGCTGAAATACTGTAGTCCGGTATGTCGCACGACAGGACGAACTGGGAAGCCGCTGTCCGACGGATGTGCTTGGCCCTGCCCGAGACCTACGAGGAGCAGGCATGGGTCGGGACACGCTGGCGAGTTCGCGGGCGCACCTTCGCCCACGTTCTCGAGATCCTCGACGGCGCCCCGCCTGCATCCGCCGCAGCCGCCGGCACCGACGGTCCGGCTCACGTGCTGATCTTTCGCTCCAGCGGAATCGAACTCGACGCACTGTCCGCCCGTGCCGGGTTCTTCAAGCCCGGATGGGGTCCGCAGATCATCGGAATGCCGCTCGACGAGTCCGTGGACCGGACCGAACTCGGCGAACTGATCACCGAGAGTTACTGCGATCGCGCCCCGAAGAAGCTCATCGCACTGCTGAATCGACCGGAGTGACTGCCGCGAACAAACTCGCTTGACGCTGCCTCGCGTCGGGGGACAGAGTGGCCGCATGCGCGCGCCCGAGAACTTGCTGGCCGATTGCGGCAGTTGTTTCGGACTCTGTTGCGTCGCTCTGCCCTTCGCGAAGTCGTCGGACTTCGCTGTCGACAAGGCCGCCGGCGAGCCGTGCCGGAACCTCCTCGGGGACTCGCGGTGCGGCATTCATTCGACGTTGCGGGAGAAAGGCTTTCCCGGGTGCGCGGTGTACGACTGCTTCGGTGCGGGCCAGAAGGTATCGCAGTCCACGTTCGCCGGACGCAACTGGCGGCAGCAACCGTCGAACTCGTCGGAGATGTTCGCGGTGTTCCCGATCATGCGTCATCTGCACGAACTGCTGTGGTACCTCGCGGATGTGCGTGACCGGGATTCGACTGCGCCGCTGCACAATCGGATCGGCCACGAGTACGACGAACTGGAGGCGCTGACCGAGTCGGCTCCCGAGGTTCTACTGTCGGTCGACGTCTCCGGGCTGCGTTCGCGAATCAACGAGTTGCTGATCGAGGCAAGCGATCTGGTTCGAACCGAAGTGAAGGGCAAGAAGAAGAACTACCGCGGCCGCGACCTGATCGGCGCACAGCTTGCCGGCGCGGACCTGCGCGGAGCGAGCCTGCGCGGTACGTATCTCATCGGGGCCGACCTGCGCAGGGCGGACCTGCGTCTGGCCGACATGATCGGCGCGGATCTCCGGGGTGCCGACCTCCGCGGCACGGACATGCTCGGCAGCATCTATGCCACGCAGTTCCAGATCGGCGCGGCACGTGGTGACCGAGCAACACGGCTACCCGAATCCTTGGCCCGTCCCAGTCATTGGGCCTGAACTTCAGCCGAGCGAGCGACCGGTCTGCTCCAACGCCGCTTGGACGACCGTCAACGCCTTGGGACCGACACCGTGCAGTTTCTTCAGCTCGGCCGCGGGCACCCCCGCAAGATCGTCCAGGCACATGTATCCCGCCGCGCGGAATGCCCGAGACGCAGGATTTCCGGTGCCCTTCGGAAAGTCCGGACGTTCGTCGGCTTCTGCTCTGCTCACGGGCAAAGTCTAAAACAGACCGGTAACCTGGCGGCGTGCCCGAAAACAAGCAGAGACGCGTTGTCATCACCGGTGCGAACACCGGTATCGGCTACTACACCGCCCTGGAGTTGGCGAAGCGCGGCGACCACGTAACGCTCGCGTGCCGCAACAAGGACAAGGCCGATGCCGCCGCGGCCAAAATTTCGGCGGAGGCACCCCGCGGAACCGTCGACACCGCCACCCTGAACCTCGCGGACCTGGCCTCGGTGCGTGAATACGCCGCGTCGGCACCGGAGTCGATCGACGTGCTGATCAACAATGCGGGCGTGATGATGCCGTCAATGCGGACCGAGACGGCGGACGGCTTCGAGCTCCAGCTCGGCACCAATCACCTAGGCCACTTCGCCTTGACTGGCCTGCTGTTCCCCAAGCTCGCTGCGGACGCGAAGATCACCACGATCGCATCCGTCGCACACCGGCAGGGACCCAAGCTCGATTTCGACAATCTTCAGCTCGAGCGTGGGTACAACCCTCAGCGTGGATACGCCAATTCCAAGCTTGCGAACATCCTGTTCGCTCTGGAACTCCAGCGCCGGATCGACAAGGCCGGACTGAAGATCACCAGCAATGCCGCGCACCCCGGAATCTCGGCCACCGAGCTGTACTCGAGCCCCGACGGGCTGGGCAGCAACAAGATCCTGTCCACCCTCGCTCCGATCGGACTGAAGATCTTCTCGCAATCCGCCAGTGCCGGAGCACGTCCCACGCTCTACGCCGTCGACGTTGCGGGTGGCGGCACGTACAGCGGCCCCAAATCCCTGTTCGAGACGCGCGGCAAGCCGGGCCCGGCGAGCATGACCAAGACCGCACAGGACCCGGCTCTTGCCGCGAAGCTGTGGGACGCCAGCGAGAAATTGACGGGAGTCGGCTACCCGTTCTGACGGGGAACCGTCACCGGGCGGGCGCGGGCAGAGGAAGTCCGCGCTCGCTCATGACAGTACGAGCGAATTGAGCTCTACATCGTCTCGAGCATCGTCCGATTTCCACCGTCCGCTTTCGCTCGGTACATGAGAGAGTCCGCCGCGCGCGTCGCGTCGTTGACCACATCGACCCCTGATGACCATGCCTCCGAATCAGGAGCGATCACGACAGCGCCGGCACTGACCGTGACCGGTATCGGATCCGAGCAGTCCGTCAGCGTGCCGCTCACGTCGAGCACCAGGTCACACAATTGTTCTGCCTCGCCGACGAGGACGGCCACGAACTCCTCGCCCCCGGTTCTCGCCACCACCCCCACCTTCCCGAGGTGGGCGCGGAGTCGGTCGGCAACGAGGACGATGACGGCATCGCCCTGGTCGTGTCCATAGCGGTCGTTGACGCTCTTGAACCGATCGATATCGACCAGAACGAGAACGAAAGCCAACTGCTCGCGGTGGGCGACCATGCGCAGATCTTCGATGGCATTCTGCAATCCGCGTCTGTTCTTCATTCGGGTCAGCGGATCGATCTCGGACTGCCGCGCATCCTCGCACACCAACGACCAGGCGATCTGGGCGAAGATCGGGACACCCGACGTCGCCCCTGCGGCCACCAGCACGGCGGCGATCGCATCCCACGGACCCCACAAGCCCTGCACATATGCGGCCGCCCCGATGTAGACGATCACCAGATTGGCGAACACCAGGTGCGCGACGAGCAGTCTCGGACCGAGGAAGAAGGTGCACATCGACCCGGTCAGCGCGAAGAGGAACGTGCCGATCAGCGCCGACGTGGGGACATCGAGAAGAATCACCGACGCAAGACCGACGTCGCCGAATACCAGGAAAGCCACCAGCTGCCACTTGCGGTCCGGTAGCGGCCCGACCAGCAACCACAGGATCGCGGCGAACTGCAGAACCAGGATGAAGATCACGTAGGCAACCGGACCCGATCCGGTCGGCCCGTTCGGTGAGGCCAGCATCAACATCGACACGGCGGCGTACAGAGCCACACAGCTCGCGAACACGACTCGGATCAGTCGGTGCAGCGGACGAGTCGACTTGTGCACGAAAATCCAGTCGAAATCGTGCGGGGCAGCGAACCAGTGGCGAAGAACCTGAGCCGCACTGGGCTGAGGTCCGAGCGGCGGAGCGGTGATACTCGAGATCGACCTCGGCGGCGAGGGCGTGCTCGACCGTTTGCGGTGGCGACTACGCGCCTGCCCGTGCGCCCGCGTCGAACGTGGTTGTACCGACGCATTCGATCGCTCGCCGTGCCGCGATGCGGGCGATCGAAAGTCTTCGTACATGAGGCTCCCTCGAGAAACGACCTGCCCAGGTCCGAAAGCGTACCGATCACCGGTTCGACTCGCCGGAAATCTTCCGATCCGGTCTCGGGCGGCGGATCGGGTCGAGCCGAGGGCATCCATCACGATGTGGACGTCTTCCCACACACAAAAAGGGAGACACCCACTACTGACGGCGGTCGGGGGCGACAGCAGTAGCGGGTGTCTCATTGAGCATTCGCAGCCCCTCTCGAGGTGGATGGGTGCCGGATGAGGAATTTTTTCGAAGTTTTTCCACGACCCGAGGAATAGCCTGTGACCATGCCTTTCACCGCAGCGAATCACTACGACTTCACCGGCGACGACATCACCGGGACCGTCGATGCCCATCGATCCGCAGGCGTCTGGGCGGCGCAGCTCGTTCTGAGCGGACAGACGTTCGAGTCCACCGACGTCACCCGATCGGACCTGGGTTTCGAGATTCGCACCGTCGTCGACAATCTTTCGGACGGTAACCGGACCCACCTGCTTGTCGTATTGCCACGCGTGGCCGTCGACTCCGACGACAACCAACCCGTCACCTTCACCTCCTACGCGGTGCTCTACACGGTCCACGGTGGATCGACCGAGGTGCACGGTGCGGCCGAGTCGTACGACGTGCGGCTGCTCAGCGGAACCGCGTCCCTCGTCGGTTAGTCCGGACCGGGAACAGCCCTCGTCGCATTCGGGTTGTTCCACGTAGTCGATTCGAGCACCAAGACTTTCGTGCCATCAGGAGCAGACGTGATCGAAATTCTCACCCCACGCGAGGTTCCTCTCGGCGGCCCGCGCGCCCTGAAGGTTCGGCGCACGCTCCCGCAGCGGCAGCGTTCACTGATCGGCGCGTGGTGCTTCGCGGACCACTACGGCCCCGACACCTCGTCGATGGACGTGCCACCCCATCCACACACCGGACTCCAGACCGTGAGCTGGTTGTTCTCCGGCGAGATCGAACACCGCGACAGCGTCGGATCACATGCCATGGTGCGGCCGGGTGAGCTGAATCTGATGACGGCCGGCTACGGCATCAGTCACTCCGAGACCTCCACCCCGGAGACCGAGATTCTGCACGGCATGCAGCTGTGGGTTGCCCTGCCGGCTCGATCGCGCTTCACCGCGCCGACTTTCGAGCACCACGTGCCACCGACCCACACGAGCCAGGGGCTGACCGCACGAGTGTTCCTCGGCTCGCTGCTCGGTGAGACCTCACCGGTGGCGACGTTCACCCCGCTCCTCGGAGCCGAGCTCGTGCTCGACGCCGGAGCCCGCGTCACCCTCGACGTCGACTCGACGTTCGAGCACGGCGTCATCGTCGATCAGGGCACCGTGACGATGGACGAGACCGTCCTTGCAGCAGCCGAATTGGGTTACCGCGAACCGGGCAGTTCGACGCTCGATCTGCACAACCCGACCCGAGAGCCGGTGCGACTGCTGCTGCTCGGTGGACCGCCGTTCGGCGAGCAGATCGTCATGTGGTGGAACTTCGTCGGCCGCAGCCACGAGGACGTCGTCGAGTACCGGGCCGCCTACGAGCGCGAGAGCGAGCAGTTCGGCACCGTCGAGGGGTATCCGGGATCTCGACTGCACGCGCCACCTCTGCCCAACAGCCGGATGCAACCTCGCGGCTGAATCACATTGCTATGCAGCAGGAGCCGTGGGTAGTACCCGCTTGATGACGTCGGTGAGCGTGACGATGCCGAGGAACCGTCCACCGGTCTCTACGACCGCGAGCTGAACGCTGCGGTTGCGCATCTGCCGTAGCAACTCGTACACCGGTGTCGATCCGTCGACCGTGTAGGCCTCCCGCGCGTAGTCGGCCGCCGGCTCCCCGACGTCGGCCAGCAACGTGTCTCTCACGTGGACGACGCCGGGCGTCGCGCCGGAGCTGTCGGTGAGCAGTACCCGAAGGTGACCGGAACGGAGCGCGGCCGCCTGCACATCGGAGACGGTGGCACCGTGCGGCACCGAGGTCGCCTCGGAGTCGGGCACCGTGATCGTCTCGACGGTCAGTGTCTCGAGTTCGATCACCCGGGTGATCTGAGTTTGCAGTTCCGGTTCCAGCACACCGACCTGCGACGAGTACTCGACGAGATTGCGGATCGTCTCGGCGTCGCGTCCGCCGACCGCGGCGCTCTCCACCGGCTCCACTCCCGACCGCTCGACGAGCTTGTTGGCAATCTTGTTGACCCACACCAGGAACAGCCGGAAGGGGCGGATGAACGCCCGAGACGGTAGCCCGATGATGGTGGCAGCGAGTTCGGGATGCGCGATGGCCCAGGACTTGGGGGCCATCTCACCGATCACCAGATGCAGGAACGTGACGAGCAACAGCGACAGCGCGAACGCGGCGGTTCCGGCCAACCAACCCGGCACACCCCACGAGGTGAACATCGGCCCCAGCCAGGAATCGACGGCGGGCTTGGTGACGGCACCGAGAGCGAAGGTGCAGGCAGTGATGCCGAGCTGCGCGCCCGCCAACATGATCGTCAACTCGTTCATTCCGCGCAGCGCCGCCCGCACCGATCGGCTCGTTCCGGCTTTCTCCTCCAGTCGGTGCCTTCGGGCGCCGAGCAGAGCGAACTCGATGACGACGAAGAACGCACTCAGCGCGATGAGCGCGACCGTCACGGCGACGACGACCCATGCGTTCATCGGTCCGTCTCCTCGTCCGACTCCTGCGAATCCTCGCTGCCGTCCGGTGAATTCTCGTGGAGTCTGATTCTCAGCTCACTCGGCACGTGCCGATCGACCTCGAGCACCTCCACCTCCAACGACGGACGCGGCGGCACCTCTTCCATGAGGTCGGCCCCGAACACCGCGAGGTCGATCCGCACCGTGTCTCCGACCTCGGGCAGATTTCCGCCCTCTGCGATGAGCAGGCCGGCAAGTGTCTCGTAATCGCCTCGCGGCAACAGCATGTCGCGACCGATGGTGCGTTCGACCTCGTCGACGTGGACGTCGCCGTCCATGAGCCACACTCCGTCTTTCCGAACCTCCACGCCGACGATGTCCTCGTCGTGCTCGTCGGTGATCTCGCCGACCAGCTCCTCGGCGAGATCCTCGATGGTCAGCACACCGGCGAATCCGCCGTATTCATCGATCACGCATGCCAATTCGTTCTTCGTGCTCGACAACAGCTCCAAGGCATCCTCGAGCGGCATCAGCTCCGGCACGATCAGCGGTGCTCGCATGATCTCGGTGACCGAACGGCTGTCGTCGGGGGCAGCGGCCAACACCTCGGCCAGCTGCACCACACCGATCGGCTCGTCACGGTCGCCGATCACCGGGTAGCGCGTGTGCGCACGCACCATCCGCGCCCGCATCTCGCCGATGGCGGTGGCGGGGGTGACTGCGTCCACCCGACTACGCGGGATCATGGCGTGCTCGACGTCGCGTTCCGGAAAGTCCAGGATGCGGTCGAGCAGCAACGACAGATCCTCGGTGAGATCTCCGCTGGCCCGGGAATCGTCGATGATGCTCTCGAGATCCTTGGCGGTGGCACTGCTGTCCACGTCGTGGACCGGTTCGACGCGCAGCAGACGCAGCATCGCGTTGGAGGACTTGTCGAAGAAGGTGATCAGCCAACCGAACGCGGCCAGGTAGATCAGCGTCGACCGGGCGAGGCGTCGGGACAGCGGATCGGGGTTCGCAATCGCGAGATTCTTCGGATAGAGCTCGCCGAAGATCATCTGCACGACGGTCGCGAGCACGAGAGCGCCCACCGTGCCGATCGAAATTCCCACCGCGATGGGAACTCCGGCGCTGCTCAGCAGCTCGCCCAGCGATTCGCCGATGAACGGCTCGGCCACGTAGCCGACCATCAGACCGGTGACCGTGATGCCCAGCTGCGCGCCCGACAGCATGAACGAGGTGCGCTTGGTGACCTTCAGTGCCCGCTCGGCCGACGCGTCGCCCTTCTCGGCTCCGGTACGGAGCGTCGCCCGGTCGACGGACATGTAGGCGAACTCCTGAGCCACGAAGTATCCGTTGGCCGCGATGATCGCGGCGGTGAGTACGAAGCCGAGGAGCAAGGACAGTAGCGCGGTGATCACCATGCGATCACTCGAAAACGGACGGCCGAAGCAGTGACCTCGGATGGAGCAGCGGCCACGGGCGGCCTAGGGGGATCTATGCAGTGCACAGTGCTCTCGACGCCTCCGGTATCGGACAATCCCGAAATGAGTGGAATGTCGCGATCCTACCGAGTACCGGGGGAGGATTCCGACGTCCAGGCGAACGAGCGATCAGAACAGAGTGGGAACCGCGTCGTCGGACGTCGACGTCTCGCGCGCAGCCGGGGCCTGAACCGGAGACGAGGGAACTGCATCCGCCGGGGCCGGTGTCGATTTGTCGGTCGCCTTCTTGGCCGGCGCTGTCGGACCGCCTGCGGCCACGGCGCGTGCCGCCTCCCCTGCCAAGGCGTCGGCTGCTTCGTTGAAGTGATTGCCGACGTGTCCGCGGACCCACCGGAACCGGACCGGACCTTCGCGTTCGGTGATGGCTCGCTCGATGCTCTGCACGAGCTCGAGGTTGCGTACCGGGGAACCGCCCGCAGTTTTCCAGCCCTTGCGCTTCCAGCCTGCGAGCCACTCGGACGCGCACTTGATGGCGTACTGCGAATCGGATTCGATCAACAGCGGCTCGGGGCCGGGGTGCGCCAGCACCGCCTCCAGCAGGGCCCTGAGCTCGGCGACCTGGTTGGTGCCCGAGGGCTCACCGCCGGAGTTGCTCGGCCCCGTGTGGTTGACCCACGCCCACCCGATTGCTCCGCCGGGGTTACGCAGACACGAGCCGTCCGTACTCACGATGATCACGGTCTCAGACCCTACGTCGGGGCACCGACAAAGCCCGGGTGACTCGCGCACGAACGCCGCGGGACTTGCCCGATGGGTCCGAGGCACGACCGACCCCGCGTATCAGGGCACGCGAGCGACCCGCGATTTCCTACCGTCCACGGTGAGCAACACGAACGCCAGTCCTGCCAACACGGCGATCACGGCCGAGAACAGCACCCCCGCCGCCACCAGTCCCCACTCGCTCGCCGCAGCTCCCGCGCCGATGACCGGGACCGATATGGCGACGTAGAGCACCACGAAGAACGTCGACGTCACTTCTGCTCGACGGTGCGGCGGAAGTTCCGCGTCGACGGCCGACATGCCGTTGCTGAACGTCACACCCTGCCCCACTCCGCACAGCACAGCCGCAACGATCAGCACCGTCAGCGACGCCACCAGCAACGACACTGCCAGGCACACCAATCCGAGCATCAGGACCACGCAACCCCACCGCTGCGCCGACGTCGGGTCGGCCTTGCGCACGGTGATCTGCGCGGTCGCCGATGCGGCGAAGACTGCGAACACCACGGCACCCGTCACCGCGTGGTTGTCGATCTGCAGCACGCCGGCGATGAATCCCGGTGAGACCGCGGTGAACAGTCCGAGTACCGCGAACCCGGCGAAGCCACCGATCGAGGCGCGCAGAAACGTGCCGCGGACATCCGCCGGTACGGACAAGCGCTGCATGTGCGGCCGGGCACCGCGTGCGACCCTGACGGTCTCGGGCGCGAGGAACACCGCCACCGCTGCCACGACGAGCAGGACGATATCGACGAAGAACGTCAGGCGCAGCGGTTGGGGAAGGTACTCGGCCAACAGTCCCGCAACCAACGGGCCGAGGCCGAGTCCGCCGATGTTGGCCGCGGTGGCGATGGCCGGGGCTCGGTCGCGCCACTTGTCCGGTACCAGTTCGATCAAGGTCACCGTCGCGGTGCCCACGAAGATTCCTGCCGATATTCCGGACAGCAGGCGCCCGATCACCAGGGCCGTCAACGACTCGGCGAACACGAACACCACGGCGCTGACCAGTCCGAAAGCGATGGCGGCCAACAGCATCGGCCGACGCCCGAGCGAATCGGACCAGCGGCCGAAGGCCAGCAGGGCACCGAGTACACCGACCGCGTACGCCGCGAACACCAGGGTGACGACGAAGACGGAGAAGCCGAACTCGATCTCGTACAGCGCATAGAGCGGCGTCGGCATCGTCGTGCCCATCATCGCCACGACGAACGCGTAGGCAACTCCGACGAACGCGGCTGCGCGCGATCGAGTCACGAAGAACCTCCTGATGGTGTCGATGGAACCGGACGCGGCGAGGGAGTCCGTGCGGTGATCCCGCGTTCCGCGGGGCACTATGTATCTTGCCGTCGGTACTGCGATCGTGCCGATCGACGCCCCGCCGAGGACCCATTCGGGCCACACGGCCACGACCCTTCGGAGGTGAAGAACCGATGCCCGACGACGCCGGTTCCGATGGGGTGGTCCGACTCGTCACCTCCGAACAGCGGATCGACGTTCGGATGTCGGTGTCGCCGCTGCGTCGGGGCCGAGGTGATCCCACGTACGAGTCGACGCCCGACGGCGGGATCTGGCGCACGTCGCGCATGAGCTCCGGTCCGGTGACGTACCGCCTGACCCAGACCTCGCCGACGAGTGCCCAGGTTCGAGCGTGGGGCCCCGGTGCACCCGACCTGTTGGACGCGGCACCCGCGCTCCTCGGAGTGGACGACGATGCCTCCACGTTCGCACCCGAGCATCCGATTCTCCAGGAAGCCCACCGGCGGCTGCCGCACCTGCGACTGGGTAGAACGGGGCTGGTGCTCGAGGCCCTGATCCCGGCGATCATCGAGCAACGAGTACACGGACTTTCGGCCTTCGGGTCGTGGCGTTACCTGGTGACCAAGTTCGGCGAGAAGGCACCGGGTCCGACGCCGAAGCCGATGTTCGTCTTCCCGACACCCGACGTGTGGCGCCGCATCCCGTCGTGGGAGTACCACCGCGCCAACGTCGACCCGGCCCGGTCCAAGACCGTCGTCCGCGTTGCCTGCGCGGCCGGTCGTCTGGAGGAGGCGACGGGAATGACACCCGAGGACGCTGCGCGCAGGCTGCGGGCCATCCCGGGCGTCGGCGTCTGGACGGCGGCCGAGACCGCGCAACGCGCCCTCGGGGATCCCGACGCATTGTCGGTGGGCGACTATCACCTGGCGTCCGTGGTGGGCTGGTCGCTGTTGGGTAGGCCGATCGACGACGCGGAGATGGTCGAGTATCTCCGGCCCCTGGCACCGCACAGACATCGCGCGATCCGGCTGCTGTATCTGAGCGGTAAGGCCACCAAGCCCAAGTTCGGTCCTCGCACCGCGCTGGTGGATCACACGTGGCACTGAGCCTTCACTGCTCGTACAGTCGAGTTGTTCGCCAACGTAAGGGGTTTGTCTGTGGTTGCCATCGGTAGTTCCGATCTGGAGATCTTTCCGCTCGCACTCGGCGGGAACACGTTCGGCTGGACCAGCGACGAGGCCGAGTCGTTCGAGATCCTCGACGCGTTCACCGCAGGCGGAGGCAACTTCGTCGACACCGCGGATTCGTACTCGGCATTCGCCGACGGCAACTCCGGCGGTGAATCCGAAACGATCATCGGCAAGTGGACCAGAGCCCGCGGAAACCGGGACGATGTCGTCATCGCCACCAAGGTCAGCCAACATCCCGAGTTCCGCGGACTGGCCCCGGAGAACATCCGTGCCGCCGCAGACGCGTCGCTGGCTCGGCTGCAGACCGACCGAATCGACGTCTACTACGCGCACTACGACGACGAGAAGACTCCGCTGGTCGAGTCCCTCGCCGCGTTCGACGCATTGGTACGGGCAGGCAAGGTGCGGTACGTGGCCATCTCGAACTACACCCCGGCGCGGGTGCGTGAATGGCTCGACCTCGCCCGAGACAACGGTTTCGCGGCACCGATAGCACTGCAGCCGCACTACAACCTGGTCGCCCGCCGTGACTACGAAGGCGAACTGCAGAATCTGGCCGTCGAGAACGATCTCGGCGTGTTTCCCTACTTCTCCCTCGCCGCCGGATTCCTCACCGGTAAGTACCGCACCCGAGAGGACCTGGCCGGCAAGCAACGCGAACGTCTGACCACGGGGTACTTCTCGGACGCCGGTCTCGACGTGGTGCAGGGCCTACGTGAGATCGCCGAATCACGTTCGGCGGAGATTTCGAGCGTGGCCCTCGCGTGGCTGCTCGCGCGACCGGGCGTCACCGCCCCGATCGCCAGCGCGAGCAAGATCTCCCAGCTACCGGCTCTGCTCGACGCACCCGCATTGGCTCTGACCAGCCAGGAAGTGGAGAAGCTGACCGTACTGTCCGACGCCGTGGCGTAGGACACGAAAGTTGTAGTCAGCAACCGGGAACAGAACGAGTACCCCGGTTGCTGAACGTCGGGTGGCCCAAGCACCGAACACGACAGCAGCCGAGACACCCGTAGCACCAGCGACGAACACCTCTCCCGAGCCGACGTCGAAGGAACGCCTGCGGGTGATCCTGGTTCTCGGCGCACTCATCGCGCTCGGTCCGCTGACCATCGACATGTATCTGCCGGCTCTTCCGGCCATCGCCGACGACCTGAACACCCCGTCGTCGGCGGTGCAGCTCACCCTCGCAGGCACGTTGATCGGCCTCGCCCTCGGACAGCTCGTCATCGGGCCGCTCTCGGACATCGTCGGCCGACGACTACCGCTCATCGTCGGTACCGGAGTGCACATCCTGGCCTCCGTCGCCTGCATCGTGGCTCCCAACATCGCCGTTCTCGGTGGCCTACGCGTGGTGCAGGGTCTCGGTGCCGCCGCCGCTGCAGTGGTCGCGATGGCCATCGTGCGAGACCTGTTCAGCGGCCGCGCGGCCGCAACCGTGCTGTCCCGGCTGATGCTCGTCATGGGCGTCGCACCCGTGCTGGCGCCCTCGCTCGGCGGTGCCGTGCTGCTGGTGGGATCGTGGCGTCTCGTGTTCGCCGCGCTGGCAATCATGGGTGTCGCCCTGATGACACTGGCGATCGTGTCGCTACGCGAGACGCTGCCGCCCGAGCGCCGTCGCGCGAGCGGAGTCATGCCGGTGTTGCGCACCTACCGCTCTCTGCTGCGCGACGCACAGTTCGTGGTGCTCGTTCTCGTCGCGGCCCTCGCGATGTCCTCGTTGTTCGCATACATCGCCGGTTCGTCGTTCGTTCTGCAGGAGGAATTCGGCCTCGACGAGCAGCAGTTCGCCATCGTCTTCGCCGCCGGTGCGATCTCGCTCATCGGTGCATCTCAGCTCAACGTCCTCCTGCTCGGACGCTTCGCTCCGGTGCAGATCGTGCTGGCCGCACTGTCGTTCGCCGTGCTCGCGGGCGGCGTCATGGCCGTGCTGGCGATCGCCGAGATCGGTGGGATGGCCGGCTTCGTGATTCCGCTGTGGTTCGTGCTCGGTGCCGTCGGATTCGTCATGCCCAACGCACCTGCGCTCGCGCTGTCCAGGCACGGTGAGGCCGCAGGCGGTGCCGCTGCCCTTCTCGGAGCAGCTCAGTTCGGGCTCGGTGCCATCGTCGCGCCGATCGTCGGTGCCCTCGGAAACGACGCCGTTGCCGTGTCCACCACGATGGTCGCGACCTCTGCCGCCGCACTGGCAGCTCTGGGTGTCATCACCGCACGCACGTCGTCGCGACTGTGAGCTCGGTGCGGGCCACCACCCGCTAGGGTTTCCGCCATGGCCGAACGTGAACGTGATGCGCACGGTAAGCCCCTGAACGCCAGGCCTCGGGACGGTCTCGGGCGGCCCCTCGCTCGCGGCGGCAACGGAACCCCACGCGTGCCCGACGACCTCCGGCTTCCGCCCGCCGCCGCACTCGTCGAAGCCCAGAGATTCCTCGACGCGAACATGCCGTTCCATGCGCACGAGGTACTGGAAGGCACGTGGAAGAGCTGCTCGCCCGACGAGCGTCCGTTGTGGCAGGGCCTGGCCCAACTCGCCGTCGGTTTGACCCATCTGATGCGTGGCAACCGCGTCGGTGCCGGTTCGCTGCTCCGGCAAGGACACGACCGGCTCATCGGTTTCGAGGCCGACCCTCCGCATCGTGTCGATGTCGCCGGTCTGCTGACCTGGTCCGAGGGCCTGCTCGGCGAGCTCGAGACCGGAAGGTTACCGGCCTCTCCCGGCATTCCGGCGCTGCGCACCACCGACCGAACCGATCCCGACGGGGGCGTCCTGGCGTCCGATTCCGGCTCGAGTTAACCTGAGCAAGGTTAGGTAAGGCTAGGACAATCCGATCGGAAGTGGGGTCGCCGGCATGAGCGTGTTCGGACCGCTGAGACTCGTGCACCGCGAGACGATCAGCCCGGCCCAGCTCGGACGCACTCTCTGCACCGAGGTAGCCGAACAGGTCCCGTACTGGGTCGCCGTCCTGACCCCGGCGGAGCGACCGTTGCTCACCGAACAGTTCACGAAATTCGAGCAGACGTCGATGACGTTCGCACTGCCCGACGGTCCGCATCGCCGCCGCGTTCTGCTGCTGGCCGCCCTGGGCTCGGCCGTATCCACGTGGCAGAGAAACAACCGTCGCGGCTCCTCGGCCGGCGCGTTGGTCGACCTCGATCTCGATCGCACCGGTGCCGTTCACCCGGTCCGACTCCCCGCGGTCCACACCGACGCCCTCACCGTGCCCTCCCACGCCGAACACCTTCTCGACGATGTCGCGAGGCGGCTCGCCGCGGTGCCGAACGCCGGCCGCGACTATGCGCTGACCCGCAACTATCCCGCGCTGGCCTGCCGCGCGGGAGCGCAGATCATCGTCCGTGACGCTGCCCTGGCCGAGCCCAGCCGCGACCACGCCATCGACATCGGAATCACAGTGACGGACACAGGCATTGCCCTGGCACGAATCACCTGGGCGCACGGCCTGCAGGGAGCCGACGAGCTGATCCGACTGTGGTCGGACACCGTTCGCCAGTTGGCGACGACGACGCCCGCCGCTACAGGCTCTTCAGCAGCCTGACGTCGTCTTCGATCCCCTCGGGCGGAGTCTCGAGGATCACCGGCGCGTCGGCCGCCAGCGCGACGGCCGTCAGGATCTCGGCGTCGATCGTTCCGGTGCCCAGATTCGCGTGCCGGTCTCGCGCCGAATCGAACTCGTCGCGTGAATTGTTCAGATGCACCAGATCGATTCGTCCGGTGATGGCCTTGATTCGGTCGACCACGTCGACCAGATCCTCGCCCCCGGCCCACGCATGGCAGGTGTCCAGACAGAATCCGGCACCGAATTCACCGATCGCGTCCCACAACCGGGCGATGTCGTCGAAGTGGCGTGCCATCGCGGAGTCTCCGCCCGCGGTGTTCTCGACGAAGATCGGCACGGCGAAGCCACCCTGCTCCGCCTGGCGCTCGAACAGCTTGCGCCAGTTGTCGATTCCCTTCGCGGTGTCCTCGCCCTCACGAACGTGGCCGCCGTGGACGACCAGACCGATGGCCCCGATCTCGGCCGCGGCAGCAGCCTGCTCGACGACGGCCTTGCGCGAGGGAATGCGGATCCGATTGTTCAAACTCGCCACGTTGAGCACGTAGGACGAGTGCACCACCACGTCGACGTCGCCGGTCAACAGCGCCTCGCCCTGGGGGTGCGGGGAAAGTTTGTTCCACTTCTGCGGATCGGTGAGGAACATCTGGACGAGGTCGACGCCGAGCGCCTCGGCGGTACCGAGAGGGTCGCTGCTGTCGCGGACGTGGGCTCCGATGCGCATGACGCCCATCATAGGGGTGGTGTTCAGGGTCTCCCCTGATAGCGACGGGCGCGGAACGCTGGAACACTGGCACGCATGAGCGACATTGCCGCACGTGCGGTCGACGTATCGAAGGTTTACGGATCCGGGGACACCCAGGTTCACGCACTGTCGGGGGTGAGCGTCGACTTCGCGCGCGGCGAATTCACCGCCATCATGGGACCGTCGGGTTCGGGCAAGTCGACGCTGATGCACTGCCTGGCCGGATTGGACAACGCATCCTCGGGCACGGTGACCATCGGCGACACCGAGTTGACGGCACTCTCCGACAAGGAGATGACCGGATTGCGCAGGGACCGAATCGGATTCGTGTTCCAGGCGTTCAATCTGGTGCCGACACTGACCGCGCTGGAGAACATCACGTTGCCGCTCGACATCGCGGGCCGCGCAGCGGACCAGGCCTGGCTCGACACCGTGGTCGACAAATTGGGCCTGCGCGACCGCCTCGATCACCGTCCCAGCGAACTCTCGGGCGGGCAGCAGCAGCGAGTGGCGTGCGCGCGTGCGCTGGCGGGCAGGCCCGACATCGTGTTCGGCGACGAGCCGACCGGTAACCTGGATTCTCGCTCGTCCGGCGAGGTGCTGTCGATTCTGCGCACTGCCGCAGACGAATTCGACCAGACCGTCGTCATCGTCACGCACGATCCACGCGCGGCCAGCTACGCCGACCGCGTCGTGTTCCTCGCCGACGGTGCGGTCATCGATCAGCTGAACTCGCCCACGGCCGACGCCGTACTCGAACGGATGAAGAAGCTGGAGACGGTCCGATAATGGCGCATTCCGTTTCCAACAAACCTCCTCGACAAAAGCCGTCGGGCAATCCCATGCGCAAGGTGTCGTTGAGAAACCTTGCAGCACACAAGGTTCGGTTGGCGTTGACCGTGCTGTCCGTCGTGCTCGGCACGGCGTTCGTCGCGGGTTCGTTCGTCTTCACCGACACCCTCCAGCGCACCTTCTCCTCGCTGTTCGCCGACACCGCACAGGGCGCGGACGTTCGAGTGAGCCCCGAGGACGCGCGCTCTTCCGGCGTGCCGAACGAGGACATCGCAGCAATCTCGGCGTTGCCGAACGTGCGCGCCGTGTCCCCGTACGTCGGCGGACAGTTGGTACTGCTGGGCTCGGACGGTGCCGCCGTCCAGTCCGGCGGCGCACCGACCATCGGTGAGTCGTACCTCCCGGACGACCAACGACTCGGCGATCCGACCACCTTCGTCGACGGTTCGGCTCCCACCGCTCCTGGTCAGATCGCCATCAATGCCGGTGGCGCCGAGCGCGCAGGCCTGAAAGTGGGTGACGCAACCCAGGTCCTCGTGCCGTCCAAGGGCATCACCGACGTCACCGTCAGCGGAATCTATTCCACGGCAACCGAATCCGGCGGCTACATCGGAATCCAGTTCGTGCAGAGCCAGGCGAACGAGCTGTTCACCGACGGCGCTCACGTGCAGTACATCGACGTCGCGGGCAACGATCTCGCCGCACAGGGATTGGGTCAGAGCGATCTTCGCGACGAGATCGCCGCGGCATTTCCCGATCTGAAGGTCCAGACCGCCGCGGACGTACAGGCCGAGACTCAGGCCGAGGTCGAGTCCGCGCTGTCGTTCATCAACTACTTCCTGCTCGCCTTCGGCGGGATCGCCCTGCTGGTCGGCACCTTCATCATCTACAACACGTTCTCGATGATCGTCGCGCAACGCGTCCGCGAACTGGCACTGCTGCGCGCCATCGGAGCCAGCCGCGGACAGGTCAGCCGGTCGGTCGTCCTCGAAGCCCTCGTCGTGGGCGTCATCGGCAGCGTCCTGGGCTTCGTCGGCGGAGTCGGGCTCGCCTACGGCCTACGAGCACTGCTGAACGCCTTCGACCTGGGCCTGCCGTCGGGACCGCTGGCACTGGAGCCGCGCACCGTTGTCGTCGCCTTCGCCGTCGGAATCCTCGTCACCGTGCTGAGCGCGTACGCACCGGCCCGACGAGCGGCCAAGATTCCGCCGGTCGCCGCGATGCGAGAGGAGTTCGCCTCTGCGGGCGACACCCTGCGCACCCGGACTTTCGTGGGCGTCGGCCTGGGAATCGCAGGCGCAGCCGCACTGATCATCGGCGCGCAGTCGACCGGCGGGGCTGCCGCTGCCACGGTCGGCGCGGGAGCCGTCGCGCTGATCGTCGCCACCGCACTGGCCGCACCGTCGCTGTCACGGCCGGTGGTCGGCGCGCTGGGTGCCGTCATCACCCGTCCGTTCGGCGCGATCGGACGCTTGGCCAGGACCAACTCGGTACGCAACCCGCGACGCACCGCGGCCACCGCCTTCGCCCTGATGCTCGGACTCATGCTCGTCACCGTCATCGGCGTGCTCGGATCCACCGCCAAGGCCAGTGTCGACTCACTCGTGGACACCGGCGTCGAGGCGGACTACATCCTGTCCGGTCCGCAGTCGATCGGTGTTCCGACCGGTGCAACGACTGCAGCACAGCAGGTGACCGGCGTGGACCGCACAGCGGTACTGCACCCTGTATTCGTCACCATCGCCGGCCAGGAGGAGTACGGCGCCGCCATCGACGGCTCACCCGAGGGACTGCTAGAGCTGTCGATGGTTCAGGGCACTGCAGACCTCGACAGCGAGGGATTCTCGGTGTCGGAGACCGAAGCGGCGACGCGCGGGTGGACGGTCGGAACCGAGGTCACCTTCGACACCGTGGACGGGGCGTCGGTCCCGGTGACCGTCACCGGCGTGTTCACCGACAATCCGCTCATCGGGAGTTGGATCGTCTCGGGCGACATCTACCAGGAGGTGACGCCGTCCATCACCCGGTCCGACATCCTGGTTCTGGTCAAGGCCACGCCCGGAACAGACCTGGACACGCTGCGGTCCGACCTCGAGGCCGCGACCAAGCCGTTCGTCGTCGTCCAGGTCCAGGACGTGGAGGAGTTCA
This sequence comes from Rhodococcus sp. 05-2255-3B1, assembly GCF_002258545.1. Classification (NCBI taxonomy): domain Bacteria; kingdom Bacillati; phylum Actinomycetota; class Actinomycetes; order Mycobacteriales; family Nocardiaceae; genus Rhodococcus; species Rhodococcus sp. 05-2255-3B1. The sequence goes on from NZ_NOZC01000007.1 coordinate 49,496, forward strand.
AGGGTAGCCAGGGTCAACAGATCGACACCCTGCTCGCCGTTCTGTACGGATTGCTGGCACTGGCCGTCGTGATCGCCGTGCTCGGCATCGTCAACACGCTGGCCCTGTCGGTCGTCGAGCGGCGTCGGGAGATCGGCATGCTGCGCGCGATAGGCATGCAGCGGCCTCAGGTACGACGCATCATCTATCTCGAGTCGCTGCTCATCGCACTGTTCGGCGCGATCGTGGGCGTCGTCCTCGGCATCGCGTTCGGGTGGGGATTCGTGCAGACTCTCCGCGACGAGGGCCTGGGCACCATGACCGTGCCGTGGGGCCAGGTGGTGGCGATGCTGCTCGGATCCGCTGTCGTCGGTGTGTTGGCGGCGCTGTGGCCCGCCGTTCGAGCAGCACGCACGAAGCCTCTCGAGGCCATCGCGGACCTGTAGGGGCGTACCCGAAACCGACCGGACATTCCGCAACGTCACCCGATTGTTGTGGAATGTCCGGTTTTCCGCTTGCGTAAAAAGGCTGTTCACGTCTACCTTTGGAGCGGTAAAACAGTCTCGGAGCCGGTTTAGAGGTATCAAACCGACTTCGCAATCACGGGTCGGGCTCGTGCAAGGAGAATCATGTCTATTCAGGACATCGATGCGCCGACCCGACTGTCGCTGGCCCCGCTGTGTCGGCCGGAACGTCGCGACACCCTGATGGCCCGCTACCGCGAGGTGGCCCACGCTCTGCCGCACGCCATCGCACTCGACGTCGACGGCACCTCACTCACCTTCGACGAGCTCCTGCATCGCGCCTACTCGTCGGCACGGAAGATCGCCACGCTCTTTCCCACCGATTCTCGGCCGCTCGCCGTGGAGACCGACGCGACGACGCATTCGATCGAGTTGATGCTCGCCGTCGTCGCAGCGGGCCATCCCCTGGTTCCACTGGACCCCATGCTTCCCGCCGAGCGTCGCGCCACGATCATCGACCAAGCGGGCGCGACAGCGTTGGACCCCGCCACCGTCGCCGCAGCCATCGACTCCTGTGTTCCACTGCCGACGCTGTCGGGCGACCACACTGCGGTGATCAATTACACCTCGGGATCCACCGGCACCGCCAAGGGTGTGATCCTCAGCCACCGCATGTGTCTGACCAAGGCATACGAGGTCGCCACCGCGTTGGCACTGAGCCCACACGACCGCGTCGGAAACTCCCTTCCGGTCAGCTTCGGTGCCGGCTTGAACACCCTGTTCGCGGGGTTGCTCAGCGGTGCCGCCGTGTACTGCCGCGACCCCAGGTCCGGTGTCCCCAGCAGCACCGTCGAGTGGGCAGCCGAGCATTCCCTGACCACGCTGCATTGCTCGTCGTCGCTGCTGCGCGCAGTCACCGGAGCCGATCACGGACCCATCGGGCGCGGGGCCGTGTCCACGCTGCGGGTGGTCGTCACGTACGGGGAATCCCTGCACTCCGACGATGCCGACGGCTTTCGGCGGCGATTCGACAGCCGCGCAACGGTGGTCAACTGGTACGCGACCACCGAAGCCGGTGCCGTCGCGTACAGCGAATACCCGCCCGAACGAGCGCTGCCGTCGGGCTTTCTCCCTGCAGGCAGGCCCATCACGGGCAAGCTCGTCGAAGTCGTGACCTCCGACGGTTCCACGTGTGCACCGGACGTGATCGGCGAAGTACGGGTGACGGCGAGCTGCCTGGCCGACGGCTACCTCGGCGGCGCCGGTCTGGACTCCCAACGATTCACCGCCCTCGGCGACGGACTGTTCCGGTATCGCACCGGCGATCTGGGCCGACTCGACGACCACGGGACGCTGCACCTGGCCGGACGCATCGACGACGCGGTCAAGGTGCGCGGATACCTGGTGGAGCCGGCCGAGGTCGAGGCAGCACTGCGCGCCATGCCGGAGATCGGCGACGCAGCGGTGATCGGTCGGACCTCCGGCACCGACACCGACCTGGTCGCCTACGTGTGCTCGGCTCGTTCCGGTCGGCGACCCTCCGTGGGCGAGATTCGAGCGTCGCTGCGCCGGACGCTGCCGGAATGGATGGTCCCCACCCACATCGTCGCGCTCGACGCGATGCCGCGAAACGAGCGCGGCAAGCTCGACCGAAGTGCACTGCCCGAGCCCGCCGATCGACGCGTCGAGCGCACGGCGGTCGGCCCGACCGAGTACATCGTGGCCGAGGCCGCGCGCACCGCGATCGGGCTGGACACCATCGGCCGGGACGAGGATTTCCTGGCGCTGGGCGGCAACTCGCTGACCACAACGGCGATGCTGGCTCACCTTCGTGAGAGCCTGAAGATCGATCTGACGCCGGAGGACGTGTTCACGGCGACCACCGTTCGAGCATTGGCCGTGACAGTCGATGCTCGCCTGGAGGAAGCAGCGACTGCGCGTCGGCGTACAACCGGCGAACACGATGTCCTCGTGCCGCTGCGCACCGAGGGCAGCAAGGCACCGATCTTCCTGATCGGCGGTGCAGGCGTCGGTGCGATGGCCTTTCTCAACCTCGTCAAGCACATCGACGAGGACCGCCCGGTGTATGCGCTGCAGGCGCACGGCCGAGGCAAGCGCGGACGCCCGGACCGAACGATTCGGCGAACCGCGAAGCGCTACGTCGACGCTGTTCGTACGGTCCAACCCGAGGGCCCGTTCCATCTGGTCGGTCACTCGCTCGGCGGCTGGATCGCCATCGCGATGGCGGAGGAGATCCGAGACTCCGGCCTCGGCTCCCCGCACCTGCTGCTTCTCGACACGCGGCTGTTCCGGCATCTGCTGGACAGGTTGCCCGGTGGTACCGAGGTTCCGGCTGCGCCGCCTGCTCGTACGCGAGAAGAAGCAGGCTTCCACCTCGGTCGCATCGGCACCGCCGCCCTCTGGGTACGGATGCGGTTCGCCGGGCTGCTGCGGTACCCGACGACAATGGAATGGTTGGTCTTCGCAAGCATCGGGTACGTGGCGTTGAACAAGCACGTGCCGACACCGTGGTCGGGTTCGATGACCGTGGTTCGCACAGCGGAGAACGTGAAGGATCTCAGGTCGTGGCAGGCGGTCGGCCGTGGTGAGCTGAGCTTCGTCGACATCCCCGGAGATCACGTCGACATGTTGCGCGAACCGATGGCCGAACACTTGGCCGAGACGATCGCGAACACCTTCGACGAGGCGGGGCTCGCGCGCTGACCGAGGGTCTGTCGCAGTGTCGGCTCAGCTTGTACGTTTGTGCCAGCGGCTCGCCGAGCCACGCGACGACCCGGGAATCACACGACGAGGAGGTCGACCATGAGTTCATCGTACGAATTGCAGTCGGTAGAACTACACAAGGACGTCCTGCGATACGTGGACATGGGCGACGGCCCTCCCGTGATTCTGGTGCACGGCCTGCTCGGATCGCATCAGTCCTGGGGCACGCAGCTCGAGCGTCTGTCGCAGAAGTATCGGGTCGTCGCGCCCGACCTGTTCGGCCACGGTGAATCCGACAAGCCCACCGGCGACTACTCGCTGAGTTCGCACTCGGCCACCATTCGCGACCTCATGGATCACCTGAACATCGACTCGGCCCCGATGGTCGGTCACTCGCTCGGCGGCGGCATCGTCATGCAGCTGACGTACCTCTTCCCCGAGCGGGTCGATCGCCTGGCGCTGGTCAGCAGCGGCGGCCTCGGCCCGGAAGTGAGCCTGCTCCTCAAGGCCGCGACGCTGCCCGGCAGTGAGCTGGTACTGCCACTGCTCGCATCGGACTGGTTCCGCAAGAACACCGAGGGCGCGCTTGCGCAGCTGGGCAGATGGGGTCTGCCGGTCAAGCCGGGTCCCAGCATGGCCGAGACCTGGCGGTCGTTCCGGTCCGTGGCCGACCGCTCCACCCGCGGCGCATTTCTGGCATCGACGCGTGCCGTGGTGGGCCCGCGTGGTCAGACCGTCAGCGCCAAGCAACATTTCGAGAAGTTCGAGTCGATTCCGTCGCTGCTCGTCTGGGGCGGCAAGGACCGGATGATTCCCGCCAAGCACGCCGACAACATTCGACGCGAGGTCCCGAACAGTCGCGTCGAGATCTTTCCCGACGCCGGCCACTTTCCCCAGCTCGACGAGCCGGACTTCTTCTTCCGACTGCTCGACGAATTCCTGGACTCCAACCGGACCGAGAAGAGCGCAGCCGAGGCGATCGCCCCGGCGGCTGTTCCGTTGCAGCACCCGTGAGCGTGACCCCGATGTTCCCGCTCGGCAGCGTGCTGCTCCCCGGCGAACGTCTGCCACTGCACATCTTCGAGCCGCGCTACCAGGCTCTGGTGCACGACTGCCTGAAGCAAGAAGATCCGAGCTTCGGTGTGGTGCTCATCGCGCGTGGGCACGAGGCCGGCGGCGGCGACGTACGGCACGACGTGGCGACGACCGCACACATCATCGGGCACGAGTCCATCGGCAACGGCCGATACCTGCTCGAGTGCGTCGGCGGTGAACGGATCAGGATCGACGCCTGGCTGCCGGACGATCCGTACCCACTGGCCGACGTCCGAGCGTGGCCGGACGAGGACACCGACGCGGTGATCGCCGACACCGAATTCGACGCCACCTGGGCGCGGGTCGAAGATCTCTACGAGCTGATCGGTCGACTCGAATCGGCGGAAAGCGTTGTCACACCCGGTGTTCCGGACTTCCTGGGCCTGCCCATCTCGGCCGCCGAGAAGATCTGGTCGCTGGCAGCACTGATTCCGATGGGTCAATCCGATCGACTGGACATCCTGTCTGCGCCGGACGCCCGAGCACGCATGACCGCTCTCGACGACGCCATCGAGAATGTGACCGCTGTCGTGCAGTTCAGACTGCAGCCCTGATCGACGAACCCCGCGGCACCACAGACGAGGGCACCACAGACGAGTCAGGCCCGACATCATCGATGTCGGGCCTGACTCGTGTAGTAGCGGGGACAGGATTTGAACCTGCGACCTCTGGGTTATGAGCCCAGCGAGCTACCGAGCTGCTCCACCCCGCGTCGGGTGTTCACCACGCTACATGCCATCTCGGCAGTCTCCCAATCGCCTGGTCAGCCGCACGCTCTACGGTTCAGGTATGCCCACCGAGCCTTCTCCTGTCCTGACCTTTCCGCACGCGGCGGTCGCCCAGATCACCTTGAGCAACCCGCCGGTGAACGCGCTGACCCGACCGGCGACGCGTCGACTGCGCGCCGTCCTTCGAGAGTTGGCCGACGATGCCGCGGTTCGGGCGGTCGTTCTCACCGGCGACCGGGTGTTCAGCGCCGGTTCGGACATCACCGAGATGCCCGAGATGCAGAACGACGGTGACGTGCTGGCCCGCAAGAGCAATCTCGAGAACGCCACCCTGGAATTGCTCGACGATCTGCCGCTGCCCACCGTCGCGGCAATTGGCGGATTCGCGTTGGGCGGCGGTCTCGAGCTGGCACTGTGCTGCGACCTCGTCGTCGCCGACGCGGGAGCTCGACTCGGACTCCCGGAGATCGACCTCGGTGTGATCCCCAGCAGCGGCGGCTCCATGCGTGCGCTGCGTCGGGTGGGTCAGGCCCGCGCCGCCGAGCTGGTGTTGCTCGGCGAGCCCGTATCGGCCGAGACTGCTCTGGAGTGGGGCCTGATCAATCGCGTCGCTCCGCGTGGACAGTCCTTGTCGATGGCCCTGGACTTGGCGCAGGCGCTGGCGCGAAAATCCCGCTCTGCTGTTCGGGCGAACAAGCAGGCCCTCGCGCTCACGTTCGGAGAGTCCCCCGGCCTACCGGCACGACGGGCGTTGCCGGTGTTCGAGGAGGCATTCGAGTCGGCGGACGGCAGGGAGGGTGTGCGCGCCTTCCTCGCCAAGGAGTCACCCGACTTCGGATAGGCGACGCCTGGCCAGAATCGTTGCGCCGGTGACGATCTCCCATCCGATGATGGTGTAGACCGAAATGCGCTCGAATGTTCCGCCGCCGAGGATTCCGGTGTCGGCGAGAAACAGGGCCAGCCCCACCAGGCCTGCAACTCCTGCGGTTGCACTGCTCACGGTGTACCAACGCGGCGCGCCGACGCGGCCGCCGTATCGGCCCGCCGCCAGCAGTACCAGATTGCCGCCGACGATCGCCATGCCCGCACCCACCGCATGGGGCGTCGAGGCCCCGTCGACGGAGGCGTGAGCGAGTCCGACGACGATGCTGCCGACACCGTGCACAACGGAGGTGCCGGCCACGATCCACCGCGCGCGGCCCTCGAAGAGAACCGCCAGTCCCAGCCCCGCCAGGACGAACAACGTGCCGTCGACGACGAAGCCGGTGTTCATCACCGCGTGCAGCGGCGAGATGTCCGGGATACCGAGGTCGCTGATGTTGTTGCGGGCGTAGCTGTACGGCCGATCGGTCCACCCCAGCGCGGCGACGGCCTCGGCGGCCAGATAGGTCACCCCGCCGACGAGGAACGCACCAGCGGCCAGGACGGTCGTTCTCTTCACAGCTGTTCGACCCATCTCGGCTCGACCCCGATGGGTCATTTCGCAGGCTCCACTCCCGGAGCCCCGATACACCTGGCGTGTACCGATTGGTACAGTACCGGCTCATGAGCGATCGCCACAACGTGGTGCCGATACTCGCAGGGGTGTTCCGCGACCACGGATTCGACGGATCGTCCCTCGCGGTCATCAGCAAACGGACCGGCCTGGGGAAAGGCAGCCTCTACCACTACTTTCCGCGGGGAAAGCAGGAGATGGCCGAGGCCGTCCTCGACGACGTCGAACTGTGGTTCCACCACAACGTGTTCGAGCCGTTGCGACACGGCACCGATGCCGCGTCGACCACCCACGAGATGTTCGAGCAGACCGCCCGATACTTCCGATCCAATCGACTGGTGTGCCTGTTCGGAGCGTTCACACTCGGTCTCGACCGTGCCGTGTTCTCGGGCCGCGTCGCAACGCATTTCACCCACTGGATCGACGCACTCACTCCGGTACTGAGCCGTATGGGACACGGCGACTCGGCCGCCGAACTGGCCGAGGAGATCGTGGCCGGAATACAGGGCGCGTTGGTGCTCTCGCGCGCCTCCGACGACGCCACCCGGTTCGATCGACTGCTGGCGCGCCTGGAAGCCTCGGCGGCGCGGGTTCCTGCAGGGGTGAACGCATGACGCCCGAGCCCCTGACACCGAAGCCGGCACCCGAGCTGAGGAAGTTCGGGGTACGAGAACTGTTGCGGCTCATCGTCATCGGCTCGGTGTTGGCGTACTTCCAATTCGTCGCGATCGGCCGCTGGGTGCGCGCGCCGCGGCGCGGATGGCCGCTGCACGCCTCGGAGGCCGTCGTCGACGCCTTCTTCGTTCTCGGTCCCACCTTCGTCAAGGTCGGGCAGTTGATGGGGTCCTCACCGGGGCTGTTTCCCAAGGTCCTCGCCGACACCTGTCTGCGCTGCCTCGACGAGGTGCCACCGTTCCCCGGGGCACAGGCGCGCGCCGTGATCGAGGCCGATCTGGGCCGCGGAATCGACGAGCTGTTCTCCTCGTTCGACGACGTGCCGCTCTCGTCCGCCTCGGTCGCTCAGGTGCATCTGTGTGTGCGCCGCGACAACGGCCGTGAAGTGGTCATGAAGGTGCAACGACGAGGCATCTACCACCGAATGAAGATCGACCTGCGTATCGCGTACCTCATCGCCCGCGGACTCGAGAAGTTCATTCCGTTCTTCGCCACGGCCAACGCGTCGGCCATCATCGTCGACCTGCACGCTGCCACGTTCGCCGAACTCGACAGCGCCGTGGAAGCCAAGCGTCAGGACAGCTTTCGCGCGGCAATCGGCGCGTTCGGCGACAACGAGCACGTCACCGCTCCCGAGGTTTTCCTCGACTACTGCGGTGGCCGTGTCATCTGCATGGAGCGCATGCACGGTTCCCCGCTCGACCGCTACGAGCCGGGGGATCAGTCCGAGCTCATAGTTCGTCGCGCAGCCAAGGTCTGGATGGAAGCCCTTGTGCTGCACGGCCTGTTCCACGGCGACGTGCACGCGGGCAACGTCTGGGTTCTCGACGACGGCAGGGTGGCGTTCCTCGACTTCGGAGTCATGGGCGAGGTGGACGAGCAGTGGCGCGCGCTACTGCTCGACCTGTTCCACGCCACCGTGATCGACGGCGACTTCACCCGGCTCGCCGGTACCGTCAAACGGCTGGGAATCGTTGCCCCACAGATGGGTTCGGACGCCGAAGTCGGTGCGATCCTACAGTCGGTCTTCGCTCCGATGCTCTCGGCAACCCTCGCGCACTTCAGCCTGGCGGACTTCATTCGAGCGCTGGTTGGCATGGGCAAGCAGTACAAGACGTCGAGCCCGGAGGAGTTGATCCTGGTGGCCAAGCAGCTCGGCTACTTCGAGCGGTACGCAATCGAACTCGCGCCCGACTGGGCTCTGGGAACCGATCCGTTCGTGTTCAAGAACGTCTTCCCTGCCGAGATCGCAGCCCTGGCCGAGGCAAGAGGCGTCGAGCTGCCGGAGTGAACCGGCAGCTCGACCGCAACTCAGCGCGTGAAGTCGAGCACCACTTTGCCTGCGGCAGTGCGGTTCTCCAGTGACGCGATAGCGGCGGCAGCGTCGGCGGCCGGGAACACCGACGGCTCGGGTGCGCTGAGCGATCCATCGGCGAGCAGCGGTTCGATCTCGGCCCACTGCGTGGCGAGGTAGCCCGGGCGCGTCATCCACCATGCACCCCAACCGACTCCGACGACGTCGACGTTGTTGAGCAGCAATCGGTTGACCTTGACCGTGGGGATCTCGCCACCGGTGAAGCCCAGCACCAGGATTCGGCCCGACGGCGCGAGCGAGCGAATGCTGTCGGTGAACCGGTCACCGCCCACCGGGTCGACCACGACGTCGACGCCACGGCCGCCGGTCAGTTCCTTGACCGCGTCCTTCCACCCGTCGACGAGCACCACGTCGGTGGCTCCGGCGGAACGGGCGATGTCGGCCTTGGCCTGCGAGCTCACGACGGCGATGACGCGAGATGCCCCGAGTACCGGAGCCATTCGCAGTGCGGAGGTTCCGATGCCCCCTGCTGCGCCGTGCACCAGGACCGTCTCGCCCGCAGCCAGACGGCCGCGTTCACGAAGCGCGAAGTGCACCGTCAGGTCGTTGAACAACAATCCTGCCCCCGCGGACAGGGACACCGACTCGGGTAGCGCGAAGACGGTGTCGGGTGAGACCACGGCGACCTCCGCCATACCGTCGCTCAGTCCCGTCAGCGCCGCGACGCGATCCCCGGCCGAGAAGCCGGACTCCGGCGGTGCCGACCGAACGATGCCGGCGATCTCGCTGCCGGGGACGAACGGCAACTCGGGCTTGTACTGGTAGAGGCCGCGGGTGAGCAACGCGTCGGGAAAGGCGACGCCGGCGGCATGAACCTCGATGACCACCGATCCGTCGCGCGCGGCAGGCTCGTCGACGTCCACCACGGTCACCGAATCGGGTCCGTCGAGGCTGGAGATCTGTACCGCACGCATGAGTTGTCCTCTCGGTCGGGATCGTTCCCTGCACGCCACCGTACAAAACAGCGAGTCCGACCGACGCTACCGGCATGTACTACGTGCTGGCCGAATGGGTCGTTCCGCAGGCTCCACTCCTGCTGTGCTCCAATCGAGGGATGAACACCACTCCCCTCACCGTCGTTCGGCCCGATGGTGATGCCCGCGGCGGCGTCATCGTCATCCAGGAGGCCTTCGGGGTCACCGACCACATCGTCGACGTCTGCAATCGCGTCGCGGCCGCAGGGTGGGTCGCGGTCGCTCCGCACCTGTTCCACCGGCAGGACGGCGTCACCGTGCTCGACTACTCGGACATGGATTCTGCCATGGCGGCCATCGGAGAACTCGAGGCGGACGAGGTGGACGCCGACGTGGACGCAGCGGCGACCGCACTGGCCGAACTCGGCTTCGAGCCCTCGTCCATCGCGATCGTCGGCTTCTGCATGGGTGGCAGTGTGGCGTTCCAGACCGCTGTTCGACGCCCCCTCGGTGCGGCCGCGACGTTCTACGGCGGCGGAATCACGCAGGGCCGCTTCGGCTATCCCGCGATGACCTCGGTGGGCGACGCACTCCAGACGCCGTGGCACGGGTTCTTCGGGGATCTGGACGAGGGCATCCCGTTCCAGGATGTGGAGACGCTGCGCGAGATCACCGCGACGGCACCGGTGGCCACCGAGATCACTCGCTACGCCCATGGCAAGCACGGATTCCACTGCGACGACCGCCCTGCCGTGTTCGACGCCGACGCCGCCGCCGATGCCTGGGGCAAGACTCTCGCGTGGTTCGACGCCCATGTCGCACGCTGAGCCGCCACGCTCCGACGCCGAACTTCTCGACGAGACCGAACGGATCGTCGCCTTCTGGACCGAGCTGTCCCTGCCCGGCCTCTTCGACGTCCACACGCACTTCATGCCGAAGAACGTGATGGACAAGGTGTGGAGCTATTTCGACAGTGCCGGTCCACTGACCGGCAGCGTCTGGCCCATCTCCTACCGGTTCGCCGAAGAACAACGGCTGGAGGTCATTCGGGGGTTCGGAGTACGGCGGTTCACGTCGATGATCTACCCACACAAGCCGTCGATGGCGGCCTGGCTCAACTCGTGGGGTGCCGACTTCGCGGCCCGGACCCCCGACTGCCTGCAGACCGCCACCTTCTATCCCGAGGACGGGGCCACCGAGTACGTCGAGCAGGCGTTGACGAACGGTGCTCGAATCTTCAAGTCGCACATCCAGGTCGGCAACTACTCACCGAACGACCCCTTGCTCGACGGCGTCTGGGGTGCCATCTCGGACGCGCAGGTACCCGTGGTGATCCACTGCGGTTCGGGCCCGGCACCGGGCACCCATACCGGACCGGAACCCATTGCCGCACTGCTGCAGCGGTTCCCGACGCTTCCGCTGATCATCGCGCACATGGGCATGCCGGAGTACAGCGACTTCCTCGATCTGGCCGATCGCTACCGGAACGTGCGGCTGGACACCACGATGGCGTTCACCGACTTCTCCGAGGCGGGCGCACCGTTCCCCGAACACGAGCGGCCACGGCTGCTCGAACTGCAGGATCGCATTCTGTTCGGCAGCGACTTCCCCAACATCCCGTACCCGTATCTGCATGCGCTGCAGGCCGTGAGCCGACTCGATCTCGGTGACGACTGGGTGCGTTCGGTCTGTTGGGGAAACGGCGCTGCACTGTTCGGCTAGAGAGGTCCTCTAGACCCAGAACTCGGCGATGCGTTCTGCGATGGCATTGCCCTGCGCTCGTCCGGCCACGGCTGCAGCCGATCGAACTGCGATGTCGGTGGCATCGGGGCCGATTGCGGCCGACGAATCGGCGTCGGGGGCAACGACCTCCACCTTCGAGCCACCCTTGATCAGCCGCTCTCGTTCGACGTCGAAGGGGTCGTGCTCCAGATCGAGGGCACCGACCCTGAACACCAGCACCTTCTCGAAACCGACTGCCAGATCGGCATTCTCGCTCGCCCGGATACCGCCGTCGACATAGCGGTGATCGCCTATGGTCACCGGCGGCCACATTCCCGGGATAGCGCAGCTCGCGGCCACGGCGTCGATCAGCTGGACGCCCGAGCCACGATCGAGTACCCGATGCCGACCGGTCACGGCATCGACGGTGACGATCCGCAGATCGCGATTGGGCCACGTGTGCGACGGCAGCCGGCGTTCGATGATCGCTCTGCGCTCACGCTCGGAGATCGTCGAGGCCGCCAGAGCTTCGGTGCCGATACGCCGACGCGTGTCGATGGCACTGCCGTCCGAGTTCTGGGCCGCCCGAGCCAGCATGGCGACCAGCTCGTCGATCGTCGCCTCGGCATGCGGTTCGTGGTCCTGCTTGGCCTCGTCCGCCTGACGCTCGAACAGCTCGGCCAACGTGGCTCCGCTCGAGATCTGGGCTGCGACCGAGGACCCCGCCGAGGTCCCCAGCAGCATCTCGGCGTCGCTGACGTCTGCTCCCGATTCGGCCAATCCCAGTAGGACACCCGTCTGCCACGCAATACCTGCGACTCCGCCGCCGCCCAATACGAGTGCTCGCCTGGTCATGGTCGTACCCCCTTCTTCGAAAGATCCGTCAGGAACTTACAGCGCCGGTGTGTACACGGGGACGTAGCCAAGCGATGAGGTCGTCGAGTACGCGCTCCTTCTCCGGTTCGTTGAACACTTCGTGGAACAGTCCGTCGTACTTCTTCAGGGTCAGGTCGTCGGATCCGGCACGCTCGGCGATCAGTTCACTGCCCGAGACATCGGCCAATCGGTCTGCAGTTCCGTGCTGCAGCAGCACGGGAATCCTCAGCGCAGGCAGTCGCGTCGGGAAGGTCTCACCGACACCCAGCATGGCTGCGGCCAGGCCGGCCGAAACCGCGCCGTGGTAGCCCAGCGGATCGGCGACGTAGGCATCGACCACGTCGCGATCGCGGGAGACGAGAGCGGGGTCGAGCTTCAGCACGGGAACTGCCGGTACGAAACGTCCGAGGACCTTACCCACGGCCACCAGGGCTTTCGGCTGACCGACACTGGGGGCCACCGCGGGCCCGGACAGCATCAGGCCGTCGAGGTCGTCTTGGTGGTCGAGGGCGTACGACAGTGCGATGGCGCCACCCATGCTGTGGCCGAGCAGGAAGGTGCGCTGATTCGGATGCTCGGCGGCGGCGATGCCGAACAGTGTGTGCAGGTCGTCGGTGAAGTCGGACCACTTCTCCAGCGACACCCGTTTGCCGCCGGATCGTCCGTGGCCGCGGTGGTCGGGTGCATAGACGACGAGCCCGAGGGAGCCGAGTCGTTCGATGACGTGCCGGTACCGGCCGGCGTGCTCGGCCAGGCCGTGAGCCAGCACCACGATCCCGGTCGACGTGCTCTCCGGTGTCCAGACGTCGTAGACGATTCGGGTTCCGTGAACGCCGACGAACGACGACTCGACATGCTTCATTCGGTCACCGTACAAGGGCGGCGGGGCCTTCGACGGCTCATCGGCGAACCCACAGATTTTTGCTTGGGTAACTATCATCGTGGAACGGGCGATGTAGTTGTGACACGCCACTACCGATCAGTCCTCGCACCCCGGGGGCACGGCACCGACCAGGAGTGAAGAATCAAGAATGCGTGACGAGTCCGCCACGAGCACGTCGCCGCGGTGGCGCGACCCCAAACGCTACCTGTGGCCGCTGGGGTTGATCATTCCTCTGAGCCCGTTCCTGGCCTGGGGGCTGGTATCTCTCCTCGGCCCCGGGGCGTTCTGGACCCTCGGCCTGATGATCATGGGTGTCGCCCTACCGCTGGTGGACAGGTTCGCCGGGGTGGATCGCAGCAATCCTCCGGACGAGGCGATCGCCGCGCTGGAGAACGATCCGTACTACCGCTGGTGCGTCTACCTGTTCCTGCCGCTGCAGTACGCGGGGCTCGTCGCGGCCTGTTATCTGTGGGCGCACGGGCCGTTGGGAGTTCCCGAGCGAATCGGCCTCGCGATCACCGTCGGAATCGTCGGTGGAGTGGGCATCAACGCCGCACACGAACTGGGTCACAAGCGGGCGCGCCTCGAACGTTGGCTCTCGAAGGTGACGTTGGCACAGACCCTGTACGGCCACTTCTACGTCGAACACAACCACGGACACCATCTGCGTGTAGCGACCCCGGAGGACCCGGCATCGGCGAAGTTCGGCGAATCGTTCTGGAAGTTTCTGCCGCGCACCATCGTCCACGGCCTGCGCTCGGCCTGGACGCTGGAATCCCGACGCCTCGCCCGGCAGGGCCTGTCACGGTGGTCGTACCGAAACAATCTGTTCAACGCCGGGGCGATGAGCGTCGCGCTGTTCGCCGTACTGATCGCCGTCTTCGGCACCGTGATCGTTCCGTACCTGCTGATTCAGGCCGCGATCGCCATCGTGCTGTACGAGGCAGCGAACTACCTCGAGCACTACGGATTGCTGCGACAGAAACGGCCGAGCGGCCGCTACGGAAAGCCGACCCACCGGGACAGCTGGAACAGTGACCACCTGTGGAGCAACCTGTTCCTCTACCACCTGCAACGGCACAGCGACCATCATGCGAATCCGGTGCGCCGATACCAGTCGTTGCGCACCGTCGACGAATCCCCGCAGCTACCGGCCGGCTACGCGGTGATGATCTTCTGCGCGCTGGTTCCGCCGCTGTGGCGCACGGTGATGGATCAGCGTCTGGTCGACTTCTACGACGGTGACGCAGACCTCGTCAACGTCGATCGGTCCGACGCGAGGGCAGTGCGGAAGCTCAAGCAGCTGTGTGTCGAGCGAGCCGAGGCCAGATTCCCCGCGCCCTGATAGGCCCGCGGGTCGAGGGACAGCGGCTCCTAGCCGAAGTCACAGGCTGAAATCACACTCGGTAACGGGGCAGTGCTACCTTGACGTGATGGTTGAGCGGACGACACGTGAGCAAATCGCCGCATTCGTCGCCGAGCGCGATTGGTCCCAATTTCATAGCCCGGAGAACCTCGCCAAGAGCATTGCAATCGAAGCCGGCGAACTTCTCGAGTGCTTTCAATGGAGCTCCGAAGCAGATGAGGCCGATGTTCGCGGTGAACTCGCTGACGTCTTGACTTATTGCCTACTCTTGGCCGACAAGCTCGGAGTGGACCCTGATCAGATCGTCCAGAACAAGCTGGCCATCACCCGTGAAAAATATCCGGTTGATAAGGCCTTCGGGCGCAGCGAGAAGTATGACGCCCTTTGAGATCCAGCGCTTGGACTTCACTACGGCCTCGATAGTCGACTGGACACCGCCGAACCCTCGGTACAGAAACTGGCCAGTCGTGTACGTCATCGACGGTGACGCGCTCCCAGGCCGAGGCGAACTGCTCCGCAATGTGTACGTCGGCGAAACCCTGAATGCCGTCAGCAGGATGAGACAACACCTCGAGAATTCAGAGAAACGACAACTCAGCAGTGTGCGAATCATTCTCGATGACAAGTTCAACAAGTCAGTATGCCTTGACCTTGAGTCCTACTTAATTCGCCTACTTGCGGGCGATGGAACCTTTCGAGTACTTAATCGGAATAGTGGCGTCGTCGAGTCGGATTACTTCGAACGTGACTCATACCGGACGAGCTTCAAGGATGTCTTCCAGTCACTTCGCGACGATGGAATGTTCACGCGATCGATCGCTGAGATCGAAAACAGCGACCTTTTCAAGCTGTCGCCATTCAAAGCCTTGACGCACGATCAGGCCGTTGCCGTCGAGGGAATTGTCGAAGGGCTACTCGAAGATCTTGAGTCGCCCAAGTCGAACAGCATGAGTGTCGTTCAGGGATCGCCCGGGACCGGCAAGACCGTCGTCGCAATCTATCTACTGAAATTGCTTATGGATATCGCTTTCTCACGCCCCGAGGACATAGTGGACAACAACTCGATATTCTCAGAGTTCTTTGTCGACGAAAATCGGGAACGACTCAGCCAAGTCAAAATTGGTCTCGTCGTACCGCAGCAGTCTCTGCGTACATCGATTCAACGCGTGTTCGGAAAGACCCCCGGCCTACGACCCGACATGGTGCTGACGCCGTTTGATGTGGGAAAAGCGAAAGGCAGCTACGATGTCTTGATAGTTGACGAAGCACACCGGTTGAACCAGCGAGCGAATCAACCGTCAGGTGGCCAGAACAAGCTGTTCTCAGAGATCAACATCGCATTGTTCGGGTCCGACGATCCCGCCAAGACCCAACTCGACTGGATCAAGGCCAAAAGCGATCATCAGTTGCTACTCGTCGACGGCGCGCAACGTGTGCGACCCGCAGACCTGCCACTCGCGAGACTGCAGGCGTTGACGATCGATGCGGAAAAAGATATGCGGCTCTACAAACTCATGTCGCAAATGCGAGTCCGCGCGGGGGAAGACTACGTGTCGTACGTCCGCAGAATTCTCGGAGCAGAAACCAACCTCAAACAACTACGGCCAGAATCCTTTGCCGACTATGACTTTCAACTCTTCGATAGCCTTTCCACTATGCGCGAAGAGATCCACAAGCGCGATGCAGAGGTAGGGCTCGCTCGACTCGTCGCCGGCTACGCGTGGAAGTGGAAGTCCAAAAGAGACAAAGCGGCTTGGGATATCGAGCTGGATGGGGAGCAGTTGCGTTGGAACGGGAAGCAGGTCGATTGGATTGCGTCTCCCGGTTCATTAGCCGAGGTCGGCTCAATCCACACCGTCCAAGGCTACGACCTCAACTATGCAGGCGTCATTGTCGGCGCAGACCTGCGATACGAACAGGGCAGGGGACTATTCATCGATCGCGACTCGTATTTTGACTCGAAGGGCAAGGAGAATAACGCCAAGCTCGGCATCGAGTACAGCGACGATGATCTTCTGCAGTTCATCACGAACATCTACGCAGTACTGCTGACACGCGGAATGCTGGGCACGTACGTCTACGTTGTAGATTCGGGTCTACGCGAATATTTGGCTCGCTTCATCCCGCCGCACAGCCACGAATAGTCTGGATCGGGTTGGGCCACTTGTTGCGCAGTTGCACTGACAGCTCACACCGCTGCAGGTTCGTCGGTCTGCGCGCGCAGATAGCGGCCGAAGTGCGGCACCGTGAAGGCGATGGTTCCTCGTTCGGCCGAGTAGATCAGGCCCTTCTTGATCAGTCCGTCCCGCGCAGGCGACAGTGACGCCGGCTTGCGCCCCAGCTCGGTCGCCACGGCCGAGGTCGGTACCGAGCCGTCGTCCACCGACAGTTCGGCCATCGCACGCATGTATTCGCGCTCGGCCGGCGTTGCCCGTTCGTAGCGAGAACCGAAGAATCCGACGGCCAGTTCCTCCTCCGCCGTCGGGGCGGCGACGCGCACGTCCTCGACGGTGATCGGGGTGTCGGCCGCGAGGTCCCACGTCGCCTTGCCGTACGCCTGGACGAAGTACGGGTAGCCGTCGGCGGCCGCGTACAGCGCATCCAGAGCGTCCGGAGTGAATTCGACATCCTCCCGGTCGGCCGGGGCGATCAGGGCCAGATCGGCCGCCGCTCGTTCGAGTCGGCCGATCCGGTGGTAGCTGAACAGGCGCTCCGAGTAGCTCTTGGACGCCGAGAGCACCGCGGGCAAGTGCGGCAGCCCGGCCCCGACGATGATCAGCGGCGCGGTGTCCTGGCTGAGCTCGTGGCAGGCCGCACACAGCGCGGAGATATCGGCGGGTCCCAGATCCTGCATCTCGTCGATGAAGATGGCGATGCCCACGCCCACGTCGCCGGCCAGCGCGGAGGCGTCGAGCAGCAGTTCCACGAGGTCGATCTCGATGTCGCCGGAGTCGGCGCGGCCGGTCTTGGCCGGGACGTCGATGCCGGGTTGCCAGCGTTCCCGCATGCCCTTGTCCGCGGTGGCGCGCAGTGCGAAGGCCTTGAGCACGCCGAGGAACTCGTCGACGCGTTCGGGATCGCGATGCGAGGCCGCAATCCCACGAACCGCCATGTGCAGCGCCGACGACAGCGGTCGACGCAATTCCTGGTCGGGGCGAGCCTCGATCTTGCCGGTGCCCCATCCGCGGGCGATCGCGGCGGAGCGGAGTTGGTTGAGCAGCACCGTCTTCCCGACGCCTCGCAGCCCGGTGAGTACGACGCTGCGTTCGGGTCGGCCGCGGGTGATGCGTTCGAGCACGACGTCGAAGGCGTCGAGCTGCTTCTTTCGGCCTGCGAGCTCGGGTGGGCGCTGGCCGGCGCCGGGAGCGTAAGGGTTACGCACGGGGTCCATGGGGCCAAAGTTACAACGAATCGTGCGATATATGCGGACATCTAGCTCGTGTCCTAGAGATCTGTATTCGCTCGATACTTGCGCGCCAGTCCAGGTCGCGGCTAAGTTCGTCGCTGTGAAGCGCATTCTCGTAGTACGCCGCCGTAGCGGGGTCTGATTCGGACCGACCCCTCGCTGCGGGTCGTCGTGCTATCTCGGTCCTCCCTTCACACCCGGAAGACCACTCCCATGAATGCACTTGCTTCTTCTTTCGCCACAGATCCTTTCCACGCCCGTTTCGGCTGCGCTCTGCCGCGCACGATGCGGGACCAGATCGCCGAGTCCACCTGGCACTCCATGACGTGGACGGCCTTCACCGACCGCTTCTCGCCCACCACCGGGCCTCTTCGGCTCGGATCGTGGACCGGGACGAAGTCCACCGGCTGCAAGATCGAGTTCGACGCCACCTTCGGCATCGGCGACACGATCATCGCCTGTGCTGCAACGACATACGGTCCGATCGAGGCGTTGACGTCGATGCTCCACGACGCCGGATTCCGGATCGAGATCCTCTCGTTCCACCAGCAGATCATCGGCGACGAGACGGCAACCTTCATCCTCGCCGAGCACGACGGTCGTCGCGAATGGTCGATGGGCATGGCTGCCGACGCCGACCTGTCGTCGATCAGGGCCATCCTCGCCGGGGCGAACATCCTGCATCGGTAGCGCTTTCTTCCCCTGTCTAGCGCTCGTGCAAGACAGGGGAAGAACTCGCTAGGGCATCTCGATCGTCTCGGCCCGGTGGACTTCGGCCAGTGCACGGCGCAGGTAGGTCTCGGCGCGACCGCGACGCACCGCGAGTAGGTCCGCGACCACCAACAATGCGTGCGCAGGCCTGGGCTTCGTACGCGATTGCTGTTCGACGTCGGCGACGCCCAAGGCTCCGGTGAGCACCTCGACGAATCCCGCGATGTCCAGGTTCGGCAGCCAGTCCGCGCCTCGCACGGTCCGGCCCAGTACCTCCTGGACGTTCTCGCCGGTCAATCCATCGCTATGTACCTCTTCGAGCAACGTGCGTACCATTTCGGCATGCACGTGCCCGGCCTGCGCCGAGTCCGAGCGGCCCAATAGTTCGACGGCGTCGTCGAACGCGATCGGATCCCGCGCCGCAACGGCGGCGAGGGCATCGTTCGTGGCATCGGCGATTCTTCGGACCTCGACGGGCCATTCGGCAGGCCAGGCGATGGGGACGCGACTCGGGGGAGTCGACGCCGGGGCAGGGGGAATCGACACGGGGGAGGAGTCGGTCATCACAGCAGTCTCTCACTCGACTCCGACACGGTTCCTTTTACCTGTAACTGGTGTTTATACTAAAGCGCGCACTGTGGCATCGGCCACACATGCGGATGTGGAGGAAGTGGCTCGATGAACGAACGGAACACCGTCGCCTCGGATCCCGGCGAAGTGATGCTGCAGGCCAGGAACGTGAAGTTCGACTGGACCGATCTGCCGATGCACTGGGTGCCGGGTGACCCGTACACCACGCACGTCCTCAACGTGCTGCACCTGTTGCTGCCTGCCGGTGAGCACTGGTTCGTCGACACGTTCAAAGAGGCCCTGCCGTACATCGACGACGAGAAGCTGCGCGACGACGTCATCGGCTTCATCGGCCAGGAGGCCGTGCACGCCGAGGCCCACACCGGCGTACTCGTTCACCTCGAGGCCAAGGGGCTCGACCCCAAGCCGTTCACCGATCAGATGGAATGGACCTTCGGCAAAGTACTCGGAGCCGATTCGGTGACGAGCCTGCGGGCGAAGAACAACCTGGTCGAGCGCTTGGCCCTGATCGCAGCAATCGAACACGTGACGGCGTTCCTCGGCGACTGGGTGCTCAACGCGGACGGTCTCGACCGCGCGGGCATCCACCCCACCATGCTCGATCTGCTGCGCTGGCACGGTGCCGAAGAAGTCGAGCACCGCTCGGTCGCCTACGACACGCTCCGATACTTCGACAAGCGCGAGGTCCGTCGCCTCCGAACCTTCGTGCTGGTCGTGCCGTTGATGGCGTACATCTGGATGCGCGGGATCATCTTCCTGATGAAGAACGACCCGGAGCTGCAGTCCGCCCCGAGATCCGTGCGCAAGCCTCGGTCGGCTCTGTGGCGGAAGTCGGTCAGACGCGGCACCCTGCCCGCGTTGACGCACGTCGGTCGCAGCATGTCGCGCTACCTCAGGAAGTCGTACCACCCCAGCCAGGAGGGCTCGACAGCGCAGGCCGTCCGATACCTCGCGTCCTCGCCGGCCGCGCAGGCTGCGGCGAGGTGAAGCTCACCTCGCGTCGCGTCCCGCGGCTGCTTCCCAAGGATGCGCCGCCCGATCTGCGCGGACGGGCACATCCCGATCGGTCGATGCAGCTTCTCGGCACGTTTCTCAACGGATACATGCGTGCGGCTGCCGGTGCGGAGTACGACGAGGCCGTCGCCGGCCACAATCCCGATTCCGCGTTGACGTTGGTCGTCACCGAACGCGAGATCGTCGCCGAGGACAACGATGTCGCGGCCATCACGCTCGCCTCGCCGACGGGGGATCAGCTGCCGATCTGGCATCCGGGCTGCCATCTCGATCTGCACCTGCCCTCCGGCCGCCGCCGCCAGTATTCGTTGTGCGGCAACCCGGCCGATCGCAGCTCCTACCGAATCGCGGTACGTCGAATCCCCACCGGCGCAGGTGGATCCATCGAGATGCACGGGCTCGAGCCGGGCACCGAGGTGACCGTCCGCGGTCCCCGCAACGGATTCCCGTTCGTCGGTGAGGGCAGCGCCCTGTTCGTCGCAGGCGGCATCGGCATCACTCCCATCATCGCGATGGTCCGAGCGGCACGGATTCTCGGCATGGACTGGCAGTTCGTGTACTGCGGTCGATCTCGCGACACGATGCCGTTCCTCGACGAGATCGAGAGCTGGGAGTCGGACCGCGTGTTCGTGCGCACCGACGACGTCTACGGTTACCCCACCGAGGGCGAACTACTCCAGCGTGCACCCGCAGGAGGTGCCGTCTACTGCTGTGGCCCCACCCCCATGCTCGACGCCGTGCGCCGCGATTTTCGCCAGTGCCCGGCCACGGCACTGCATTTCGAGCGTTTCGGCCCGCCGCCCATTCTCGACGGCACTCCGTTCGAGGTGCAGCTGATCAGCACCGGTGCCGTGCTCGACGTCGCGGCCGACGCGTCGGTGCTGACCGCGGTCAAGGAACAGAAACCGAACATCGCATACTCGTGCCAGCAGGGCTTCTGCGGTACCTGCAAGGTTCGGGTGCTCTCGGGTGAGCCCGAACATCTCGAATCTCGGCTCACTCCCGAAGAACAACGTGATCACATGCTCATCTGCGTCTCCCGGGCACGCAGCGGGCGTCTCGTACTCGATCTATAGAACGGAAAACACTGTTGAGCAGCAACGCAGTTCGGACGACGGTCGTCAACGAGGGGATCCGCCTGGCGGTGTTCGAGAGCGGCAACCCCGAGGGTGATGCCATCGTCCTCGTCCACGGGTGGCCCGATACCCACGAGCTGTGGAGCCACATCGTCCCCCAGCTGGAGGACCGCTTCCGGGTGATCAGCTACGACTCCCGCGGAGCAGGCGAGAGCACGGTTCCCACCGAGCAGTCCGCCTACAAGCTGGCGCGTCTGGCCTCGGATTTCTACGCTGTCGCCGACGCCGTCAGCCCCGACGCCCCGGTACACGTGCTCGCCCACGACTGGGGTGCCGTGGAGGTATGGGAAGCCGCCGCCCAGCCGCGTGCGAAGGACCGAATCCGCTCGTACACATCCATTTCCGGCCCGAACCTCGATCACCTCGGCAAGTGGTCGCAGTCGCGGCTGCGCAAACCCACCCTCACCGGTATCAAGCAGGTGCTCGCCCAGGTACGCGCGTCGTGGTACACCGTCACCTTCCACATCCCCCTCCTCGCCAAGCTGCGGATCAAACGGCAGTTCGCCAAGGGATGGCCCGCGTTTCTCGAAGAGTTCTCGGGCGTCGATCCCTCCCTCGTCACCCAGAACCCCACGCTGTGGTCCGACGCCACCAACGGCACCAATCTGTACCGCGCGAATATTCTTCCCATTCTGGGCAATCCACGCGACCGACACATCGACATCCCGGTCCAGCTCATCGTCAACACCGAGGACGTCGCCGTGCGGCCGTATCACTACGACGACACCGGCAAGTGGGTGAAAGACCTGACCCGCAACGACATTCCGGCCGGACACTGGTCGCCGATCTCCCATGCCGACGACATCGCGAGGTTGACGAGAGAATTCATCGACTCGTTGGACACTCGAGCCGGTCAGGGGACCAATATCAGTTTGTGACGGGTGAGTGGGGCTCGCTTCCACGCGCTCGCCACCTCGGCCAGCGGGACGTTCTCGTACTCCACGGTGATCTTGCCGGCCACGGCCCAGTCGGTCAGGGTTCGGTAGGCCTGCGCTGTGGCCTCCGGACCGTAGTGCAGCGGCATGAACCCGACGACGGTCGCCCCGAGCGATCGAAGGAGCTGCGCCGGAAGGGTGACCTCCGCACCGGCTCGGTCGCCGACCTGAACCAGACGAACGAGCCGATTTCCTGCGCGCAGTGCGGCCAGAGCGACTGTGCCCCAGGTGTAGTCGACCACGACGTCCGCCCCGGAGGATGCGTGCCGAATGGCGGACGACAGTTCGTCGACGCTCTTGTCGCCGACGGCCACCGTCGCTGTGGCGCCGAGTTCTCGGGTGGCGTCGAGTGCGCTCTCGTCGCGCCCGACCACCGTGATCGATCCGGCCCCGAGCAGCGTGGCGGCCTGCACTGCCAATCGTCCGACGACCCCGGTGCCACCGAGAATCACCACGCTCTCCCCGTCCTTCATCCGGCCACCGTGGGTCAGCGGCATCAGCGCCGCAAGGCCGGCATTGCCGAGCGTCGCTGCGGTCGAGAAATCCAGCCCATCGGGTAATTCCACGAGCGACGCCGTCGGTACCAGCGCCTGCTGGGCCATCGAACCGTAGGGCGGGACCGGCGGGCAGAAATAGACTCGGCGACCGTCCTGCGTGGTGCCCGTGCCTTCGATACCGCTCACGGTCGGCAGTGACTGCGGGCTGAGGTAGTGGGTGCCCGCGGCGATGACGATATCGACGGCATTGAGTGTCGCCGCCGCCACGTCGACCACCTCCATGCCGGGTGCCGGTTCCGGGTCGGCGTGGTCGGCGTACGTGGGCACTCCGAATTCGGTCAGAACTGCGGCTTTCATCCGTCCCCCTGTGAAGCGAATCGATATTCACTGAATCAATATTCAGTGTGTATCGTGACGGCAGAGGTGTCAACAGGGAGGGTGTGACGATGGCGGCCACGAGCCGGGCGCAGCAGGCCGAACAGACGCGCATCGAGCTGGAGAACGCCGCCCGCGTCGTGTTCGCCCGGTCCGGTTACCTCAACACCAAGATCGTCGACATCACCCGGCAAGCCGGCCGCGCAGCGGGGTCGTTCTACAACCATTACTCCGGCAAGGACGAACTACTGCTGGCGTTGGCCGAGCAAATCGGTGTGGATGCCGACATCATCGTCGCCACTCAGGATCCGACGGCCCGCGACCGCCCCACGATGCGGCCACACGTGGAAGTCTTCTGGCAGTTGATGACTCGACACCGCGTGGTGATCGATGCCCTCCGCGACGCCGCACTCGTCAATGCGGACTTCGCCGAGCGAGTGCACCGATTCACGCAGGTCCAGTTCGAGCCGTGGGTGAACCGCCTCGCGAATTTCGAGAAGGCGGGCGTCGAGCTACCGGCATCCCCGGCCACCACCGCGATGCTGATCGGCGGTGCGGCGGAGAACTTCGCCCGGCTGTGGCAGGGCTCGCCCGAGCAAGGACTCGACGCTCTGGTGGCGTTCGTCGATCGGGGAGTCTTCGGTCCGGCCGCTCGGTGAATCCACTCAGTGAGCCAGGTGCCCACGCAGCGTCGACCCGGTGTAGTCCACTCGAAAGATGCCGCGCTGCTGCAATATAGGGACCACCTGATCGACGAAGTCGACGAGCGAGTCCGGGTAGCGAGGGCACATCAGGTTGAACCCGTCGGCACCACGACCGATCCACGACTGCATCTCGTCGGCGATCGACTCCGGTGTGCCGATCATCGTGGCGTGGCCGCCGCCGGCCGCGAGGGTGCCGAGCAGTTCCCGCACGGTGGGAGCATCCTTCTCGATGATCCGCAGAATCGTCTCGTAGCGCCCCTGCGGTCCGGTGAACTCCGCTGCCGGTGGCAGAGTCGGTACCGGAGCATCGAGTTCCCAAGCAGCGCAGTCCTGCCCGGTGAATGTCGACAGCATCGCCAACGACTGCTCGGTGGGGAGCAGCAGATCCAGTTCGGCTTTCTTGCGGCGGGCTTCGTCCATGGTCGAGCCGATATAGGTCACCAGACCCGGCATGATCCCCACCGTCGCGCTGTCGCGACCCGCATGGCGGATTCGCGTCTTCACGTCCTCGTAATAGCGTTGCGCTGCCACGAGATCGTAGGCGACGGCGTAGATCGCCTCGGCATACTTGGCCGCCAGTTCGCGGCCCGGTCCCGACGCTCCGGCCTGAAACAGGACCGGACGACCCTGCGGCGACCGCGGTACCGTCAACGGACCGTCGACCCGAAAGTGCTTGCCGTCGTGATCGATCGAGTGCACCTTGGCCGGATCGGCGTAGTTGCCACACCGATCGAGTGTCAACGCGTCGGCATCCCACGAATCCCACAGCGCCAGAGCCGTATCGACGAATTCCTCGGCGCGCGCGTAGCGCTCCTCACGAGCCGGAATTGCGTCCATTCCGTGATTGCGCGCCTCGGCGTCGAACATGGAGGTGACCACGTTCCAACCGGCCCGGCCGCCGCTGATGTGATCGAGCGACGCCAGCATGCGTGCCGCATGGAACGGGGTGTAGAACGTCGACGACACGGTGGTGACGAGCCCGATGCGCGTGGTGGCCCTGGCCATGGCCGACAGCGCGGTGATCGGCTCGAGGAACCAGGTGCCGGCCCCGGCGGGATCGCGAACCGAATGTCCGTCGGCGAAGAACACGGCGTCGAACTTTCCCCGTTCGGCGAGTTGCGCGAGTTCCTCGTAGTACGAGATGTCGCCCAGGTCCTCCACCCGCGAATCGGGGTGCCGCCACGCCGCACTGTGGTGCCCGCAACCGTAGAGAAAAGCGTTGAGGTGCATGTCAGTCCTTGACCAGGCCGCCGTCGACGACGAGGTTCTGACCGGTGACCGACCGCGCCCACGGCGAGGCGAAGAACAGCAGTGCGTCGGCGAATTCCTCGGGGGTGGTGACGCGTTGCAGCGGAGTCGACGCAGCGATGAAGTCGAACACCTCGGCCGGAGTGGCCGCGCTGGCGTCGGTGGTGCGCAGCAGTCCACCCGAGACCATGTTGACGGTGATGTTGTCCGCGCCCAGATCGGCGGCAAGAGTGCGGGTCAGGGAGAGCAGCGCCGCCTTGGACGCCGTGTAGTCGTGGTACGGCACCACGGGATTCTGGAACAAGTTGGTGCCCACGTTGACGATTCGGCCGAACCCGGTCTCGCGCATACCCGGCAGTGCAGCTTGGGTGGTGAGCAACGCCGCGCGGACGCTGCCGCGCAGTTGCGCGTCGAAACGCTCCCAGGTGATGGTGTCGGCCTTGGGGCGGGCATCGCCGTCGAAGGAGAAATCGGCAAGTGCGTTGTTGACGACGGTGGTGATCGGGGTGCCGAAGTGCTCACGTGCAGTGCCGAACAGCGCGGCGACGGCCGACTCGTCGGTGACGTCACCCTGCACTGCGATCGCGTTCTCGCCGAGCCGGTCTGCCAGCGCCTCGGCAGCATCTTTGCTGTTGCGGTAATCGATCACCACACGTGCACCCTCACCGGCGAACGCCGCGGCGATCGCTGCTCCCAGTCCGCGTCCACCGCCGGTGATCAACACTGTCTGCTCGTCGAATTTCATGCGCCTCGCCTCTCGTTCGAGGTCGGGACCGTCACGAGGGGACAGGAATACCGAACGTCACGACATTCCCTTCGCTGGTCCTAACCAGATCAGGTTCGACGGGTGTGTTCTCAGCCCCTGGGGGCACCCCGTGTCGCGCTCGACTGTACCCACCGGTCTTGGCAGGACGCTGCATTGCCGTCGATACGGCTCTCTAGCTCAGTTGATAGATACCCGAATACGACGATGACAAGTTACTGTGCCGCCATGGCCGAACGCGTCTACCTGGAGTATCGCCTCGACGAGAACGTCATCTTCGTTCTCGACCACCGCACCGTCGAGGTGTTCGACGCCGCCGTGAGGATCGCATCGGGCGGGCGCTGTCGGTGGCATGTGGATCAGCTCGGCGTGGACGCGAAGCCGACCCGGGACGGCACCAAGATCGTCCTCGGTCTGCGAACATCCGACGGCAGCATCGGCTACTCGGGCGACCGAATGAAGTTCACTGTCACCGACGAGCAGTTGCCGCACCTGCTGGCATTCTTCGACCGCGCGAAAGCGGCCAGGGCCCTCAACCGATGACCGCCCAGCCGTGCGGCGGAACGTTCACCCGCCCGTCGTTCAGGCCCGCTTCCCCGGCCAGCACCTCCCTGCCCTCGACCGCGTAGTCGATCGCGTCGTCGCCGAGATTCAGTGCCACGGTGATCGACTCGCCGTCCGCAGAAGCTCGGTAAACGAGTGCGGTGTTGGTGAGCTCGAGAGTTTCGGTGCGGGCGGAGTACAACCACGGGCTTCGGCGTCGTAACCCGATCAGCTCCTGGTGAATTCGGAACACGGGCCAGCCGTACGGGGCCAGATCGTCCGGGGATTCGGGGTACTCCGGACGCACGTCGTCATCGCCGCCGACGCGGTCTTCCTTGATGCCGCGGAACGCTTGCTCGTCGCCGTAGTAGATCATCGGCATACCGCCCACGGTGAACAGAACCACCAACGCGTGCAGCAGATGTCGCTCGTCCTCGATGACGCTCGCGATGCGATTGACGTCGTGGTTTCCGACGAATGTGGCAGGTACGAAGGCGTCGAGCCAGCCGTTGTGCCGCTCCAATGCGTGCGAGAGCTCGAAGAAGTTCTTCTCGCTCAGACCGCTCCAGATCGCCTTCCACAGCTCGTACTGGGTGACCGAATCCAGCGTGGAGGCCGAGACGATTCGGTCGTAGTCACCGTGAATCACCTCGCCCAGAAAGTATGCGTCCGGGTGCTTTTCGCGAACCTTCGGCAGTACCGCCGCCCAGAAGCGCGGCGACACCGCATAGGCCGCGTCGAGTCGCCAGGCGTCGACGCCGCGTTCGAGCCAGTGCGAGAGCACGTCCACGACGTACTGCTGCACGTGTGGGCTCTCGTGGTTCAGCGCAACCAGTTCGTCGTGCCCCTCGAAGTTGCGATGCGTCGGCTCGTCGCCGGACCAATCCAGATGGAACCACCCTGCGGCCTCGGAGTCCGGCCCCTCGGCCAGGGCCTGACGGAACTTCGGAAAGCTCTGTGCCACATGGTTGAAGACGCCGTCGAACATGATCTTCAGGCCGCGTGAGTGCGCTGCGGCGATCAGCGAGTCGATGTCCTCGTCGGTGCCGAGCCTGCCGTCGACATGGTGGTAGTCGACCGTGTCGTAGCCGTGCTTCTCGGATTCGAAGATCGGACCGAGGGCGATGCCCGACGCGCCGAGCTCGAGTGCGTAGTCGAGCCACTTCTCGATTCTGTTCAGCCGGTGCAGCTCCGCTTGGGACTCACCGTCCCAGCCGTGGACCGGTGCGCCGGTGAATCCGAGTGGGTACAGATGCCACCAGATGGCGTGCTTCGTCCACTCCATCAGAACTCCATGATCGAGTCGCGGCCGAGCTCGCCCGCACCGGTGTGGCCGGACAGGCTGGTCACCAGGTCGAATTCGGCCAGCAGGCAACGCAATACGTGCGCCACGCCCTCCTGTCCACCGAGTGCGAGTCCGTAGAGGAACGGTCGGCCGAGCAGTACCGCATCGGCCCCGAGTGCGAGGGCCTTGGCCATGTCGGCTCCGGTGCGCACGCCCGAGTCGAACAACACTGTCAGTTGCTCGCCCACGGCGTCGACGATCGAGGGCAATGCGTCCAGTGATGCTCTGGCCCCGTCGATCTGACGACCACCGTGATTGGAGACGACGATGCCGTCGACGCCGTGCGCTGCGGCCTCTCGCGCGTCGCCGACGGTGCAGATTCCCTTGAGCACGATCGGACCGTCCCAGTGCTCCCGCAGGAACGAGAGGTTCTTCCACGACAGCCCGGGGTTGGGGAACATCTGCGCCCAATGCATCGCGGCGGCAACGGGGTTCTCCTCGACGGGCTGGGCCAGCCCGGCCTGGAACGCCGGATCGCTGAGGTAGTTCTCGATGCCGAGGTTGGCCAGGAAGGGAAGATACCCTCGGTCGAGATCGGCGGGCCGCCAACCCAACAGGGTCGTGTCGAGGGTCAGCACCAATGTGGTGAACCCGGAATCCTTCGCGCGCTGCAGAAAGCTCAGCAGTACCGATTCGTCCGTCGGCCAGTACAGCTGATACCAGCGGGGAGCGTCGCCACCCGCCTCGGCGATCTGCTCGAACGAATGCGATGCCTGCGTCGAATGTATGTACGGCACACCGAGTTCCGCAGCCGCGCGAACCGTCGCGAGCTCACCGTCGGGGTGGGCGAGGGTCTGGATCCCCACCGGTGCGATCAGCAACGGAGCGGGCATGTCGGTGCCGAGCACGGTGCACGCGTGATCACGCGAGGCCGAACTGCGGAGCATCCGCGGCGTGATGGCCCACCTGTCGAACGCCGCCCGGTTCGCACGAGCCGTCGAGCCACTGCCCGCACTGGCGACGATATAGCCGAGAGCCTCGGGCGAGAGCTTCTCGGCAGCCTGATCCTCCAGCCGCGCCAGGTTGGTGGTGATCGACGGTGTCTGTTGCGCGAACATCCCGGCGGCGTAGATGCCGAGTTGGTGATCGCTGAAGTTGCTGGGCCTGGCCTCGGTCATCGTTCGACCCTACCGGGGCACCGCCGAGGCTCGGGCGAGAAACGAGTCCAGCAGAGCCGAGCACCGCAACCGAGCTGCAGGCTCGGCGTCGGCGATGGCTCGGCGAATCTCGTGCGCGTCCACCTCGTGTTCGACGCCGTCACGGTCCCATGCGGCCGCCCACGCGTCGTACGTGTCGAGGTCTATTTCGGGGTGGAACTGCAGTCCGAGGTGCGGTCCGTGGACGAACGCCTGTTGTGCGGCCCCGTTGCGGGCGATCACCGTCGCCTCCGGGGGAGCGACGAAGGTGTCTCCGTGAAACTCCATCCACGGGCCGGCGGCGATGAGCTCGGGATCGGACGACTCGACGTCGACGAAACCGTACTCGGGATGCTCGGACTTGCGCACGCTTCCGCCGAGCACCCGAGCGAGCAACTGACCTCCGAAACAGACACCCAGGATCGGGACCTGCGCGTCGATGGCCTGCCGTACGTATGCGATTTCCGGCGCGAGCCAGGTCAGCGTGTCGTCGTACGCAGCGTCGGGCGAGCCCATGACCACCAGCAACTGCGCCTCGGACAGTGACGGCGGCGCGGTGTCGGGACTGTGATCGAAGGAGTGCACGTCCAACTGGAAACCCCTGCTGCGCAATTCGGCGTCGAGGGTGCCGATGTCGCGTCGCGCGAGAGCCGGGTCCCGGTCGTGGACGAGTACTACGGCGCGCGGGTCGTTCGTGTATGTCACAGGGCTCCTTTACGGTGTTCGTGCACACCGTACGACAGACTGGATCCGATGCCACCTCGTAGACGCACAGCCCGATCCACCACTGCCCGCACCGTCAAGGCCGGGCAGAGCAGCGCTGCGCGAAAGTTCGCGGCCGCGAAGAACGGTGAGCCGGCACCGAAGAAGGCCGCTGCTCCGAAAAAAGCCGCACCACGCAAGCGGGCCGCTCCGCGCAAGACCTCGCCGCGCAAGACTGCTGCCCCCGATCTGCGGGTACCCGATCCCGGTGAGCGCGTCTGGGTGCTGGACGTGCCGTTCGAGGATCGGTCGGCGGCAGGCGCTGCCGGAGCGCGCTGGTATCCGGGCCCTCGGGTGTTCGCGTACTACGGCACCGAGTTGCCGGAGTATCTGCAGCCGTACGAGTCGATGCCGTACAGCCTGCAGCGGTGGCTCGAGGACGACGCGAACGAGAATTGGCGTGACGAAGCTGTGCGAGAGCGGGCGATGCAGCCTCGCGACACCCAACTCGAGTCCGTCGGGCGCCATCTCGCCGCCCTCGAGGCCGGTTTCCCGTACTTCGCGCAGATGGATTCGACGGGTCTGGGCAAGACGCTCGCGGTGTGCGAGGCCGTCCGGCAGATGTCGGCGGCCGAGATCGGCACGGTGCTGGTGGTCGCACCCAAGGGCGCGCTGCCGGGGTGGCGTCGCACCATCGCAGACAGCGAGGCAGACATCGAGCCGTCCGAGCGCAAGCGTTGGCTGCTGATCACCTACCAATCGACGAAGAAGCTCCTGTCGGTTCCGCCGGAGACCGATCTGGGCAAACGCAAACGGACACAGAACAAACGGACCATCTCGCTCGGTGAATTGCGGTTCGACATGGACGTGGTGATCGCCGACGAGTCGCATGCGCTGATGAACATCGAATCCCAACAGTCGCAGATTCTCTGGCGGTATCAGGAGGCGGCCCGTTCGGTGGTGTGGATGTCTGCCACGCCCGGCTATCAGCCGCTGCACTTCGCGTACATGGCTCGGGCGGTGGAGCGCAGTCGCGGCGTCGAGATCCTGGGCGACGAGGAGTACCTCGGGTACGCAGTGACGATGAAGTGGGCCGAGTTCCTCATCGAATCCGGGTTCGCCGTGAAGGCGGGCAAGGCGACGACGGGGTTGACGACGTGGCGCTGGGAGCCCGCGGACGCGGCCCGCCGCGCACGTGACATCGCGGCCGTACACGGCTGGCTATCGGGAGGCACTGTGCCGTGGTCGATTTCGCGTCCCTCGCCACCGACGCCCCGCGAACCGCTCGGACAGGAACTCACTGCCGCCCAGAAGCGGCTGTACAACTCGGCATGGGTGGTCTATCGCAAGGAAGTCGGGCTGCCGATCTGGAAGGCCGTCGGCGGAAAGCGCGTGCTGCAGAAGAACCCGAGTACTCGTGCGGCGACGCTGCGGTTTCGCCAGAAGTGCTCGTACTTGCGCATTCCCGCGTCCGCGGACCAGGTACGGACGTGGGTCAAGGCCGGCAATCAGGTGTTCGTCTCGATGTTCTACCGCGAGTCGGTCGCCGCGCTCGCGCAGACTCTGCGGGACGAGGGTCTCGATGTCGCCGTGGTCGACGGCTCCATGAGCAGCCCCGAGCAGGAGGCATCGATCAGACGTTTCCAGACCGGGGCGGCGTCGGTCATCGTGTCGACCACCACCAGTGCAATCAATCTGCACACCAACGAGTTACTGCTGCCCGAGGGGACGGTCTCGACCCTCGCCCCGCGCGTGACGCTGATTCACGACCCGAGGTGGACACCGATCGACATTCGCCAGATCGAGGGGCGTGCGAACCGAATCGACAAGGACCACAACCACACCACCTCGACGTGCTACTACGGTTACGCCGAGGGCACGGTCGAGGAGGAGATGGTGCTCACCGGCATCGAGCGCATAGCAGACCTGGGATCGATCGTGGGGCAGGCGGATCTGATCGATCCGGAGGCATTCCTCGCCGCGAAGGTGGATGCCGGAAATTAGCGACAATCGTGAGCAATCGTCCACGTGCCCGAGTAGGTTCGGTTTCATCGGCAATTCGTCGGTACCGGGCTCACTTTGGCACCAGGAGTAGTCATGATCGTTCTCGGAATCATCCTCGCTCTCATCGGCTATTTCGCCGGCATATCCATCTTGACCACTATCGGCATCATTCTGGTGGTCGTCGGCGCTGTTCTGACGCTGCTCGGTTCGATGGGGCGCGCAGTCGGTGGCCGCAAGACGTGGTTTTGACCCACAGATTAGAACACACGTTCGATTTCTGTTAGTCTGAGCGTGCCCCCGGAGTTGGCGATGCGGCCAGCGGAGCCACTTCGGGCGGTCCAGAGCGGACTGTACGGATTCTCGAAGGCGGTCGCACGCAATGGCAGTCGAACCCGAGCCTGCGGCCGGCTCGCTCTATCGCGTCGGGGATCGATGGGCCGAGAGAGCACCGAAGCGTTGTGGCAACGGTCATCGGCTCGTCGCAGGGTCGGTTCTCGTCGGTTCGCGGGCATGTTCGTGTGAACTCGGACATCACCGGACGCATCAGTGCCAGTCCTGTGGCGTCGTGAGATTCACCCCCGAACTGGGCCCGTCGTGCAGTGATGCGAGCTTCGATTCGCGCGCCGCGCGCGCCCGACCTGCCGTCGTGGACAATCGTGTTCATGAACGAGGTCATGAAGAACAGTGAAACCGCGGTCGACCTGGGTCGACTCAGGCACGATTTCACGCGATTCATGATGAGCTACAAGTTCGGGATCGACGAGCTGATCACCAAGATCAACATCCTCAAGCAGGAATTCACCCACATACACCGCTACAGCCCCATCGAACACGTCTCGTCGAGGTTGAAGACGCCCGAGAGCATCATCGACAAGGCGCAACGCAAGAAGTGCTCGCTCAATCTCGACGCGATCCGCGAGAACATCTTCGACGTCGCGGGTGTGCGCATCACCTGCAGCTTCATCTCCGACACCTACCGCATTGCCGACATGCTCAGTAGCCAGAGCGATGTGCGCGTCGTCGAGACCAAGGACTACATCGCGAATCCGAAACCCAACGGCTACAAGAGTTTGCACCTGATCGTCGAGATTCCGGTGTTCATGTCCGACCGCGTCCAACCGGTGCTCGTCGAGCTGCAGATCCGAACCATCGCGATGGATTTCTGGGCAAGCTTGGAACACAAGATCTTCTACAAGTACCGCGGAGAAATTCCTCCCACTCTGCTGGCCGAACTGACCGAGGCCGCCGAGAGCGCGAACAAGCTCGACGAGAAGATGGAAAGACTGCACGACGAGGTGACGGAGCTCAACGGCGATGCCGAGAACTCCATCACCCTCGGTTCGATGCCACCGTTGGCATTGCCGCCGGAGTTGTTGCACATGCTGCTCACCGCGCAGGCCGACGCGATCGACCCGGAGTAGAGACCCGAACTACGACAAACCCCGCTGCTCGACGGGTGAGCAGCGGGGCCTGTGTTCTGCGATAGCTATCCGATGTGCACCGGGGTGTCGCCGACGGGCAGGTCGTCCTTCTTCGCGCGGACGAGCACCAACACGACCGGGCACACCAGCGCGACGAGGATCGCGGCGGTCCCGAAGGCCCAGGCGTAACCCGAGACCTCGGCTGCGAAGGCGTGGTCGATGGTGGCCAGCACGAAGTTTCGGATCGGCTCCGGCAACGCGGCCAGAACTTCGTCGCTGGGGATCCCCTGGCTCGCGAGAGCTTCGGCAGGAACTCCGGCAGGCGGAGTCGGTGCGGGGTTCTCGGCCAGGTACGTGGACTTGGACGAGGTGTACACCGTGGTGAACACCGCCGCGCCGAGTGCGCCGCCGACCTGAAGAGTGGCGTTGATCAGCGCGGATGCGGCACCTGCGTCGTGATCGGGCACTCCGATGAGCGCGACGTTCTGCATCGGCACCATCAGGAGACCGAGACCGAGGCCGAGCAGCACGACGCCCGGGAGGACGTGCGTCCAGTACGAGGTGTCGACACCGATCTGCGTGAGCAGCAGCAGGCCGATCGCGGAGACGACGGGACCGACGGTCATCAGCGGCTTGGGCCCGATCTTCGGCACCAGCGCGGAGGCGATCGCAGCGGTGATCAGGATTCCACCGGTCATCGGCAGCGACGCCACGCCGGCGATCACCGGGCTCATCTCGAGCACGATCTGGAAGTAGAACGTGAGGTACAACGTGCCGCCGAGCAGTGCGGCACCGATGACGGCGGATCCGATGTAGGCGGCACCGCGGTCCCGATCGAGCAGCACACTGAGCGGAAGCAACGGGTTGTCCGACTTCGACTCCACCACGACGAAGGCCGCGAGAAGAGCGAGGCCGAGGGCGATGAAGGAGATGGTCGGTACCGTCGCCCAGCCGTCTTCGGCTTCGGTGAAGCCGTAGACCAGCGATGCCAGCCCGAGTGCGACGAGGATCGCGCCCGGCAGGTCGTAGCGAGTGTCTCCGTGCGCCTTGCTTTCCTTGACCAACGGCACCGCGGCAGCGATGGCGACCACGGCGACCGGGATGTTGACGAGCAGGCACCAGCGCCAGTTCGCGTATTCGGTGAGCACTCCGCCGAGGAGCAGGCCGACGGCTGCGCCGCCACCGGCGATCGCTCCGAACACACCGAACGCCTTGGCGCGTTCCTTGGTGTCGGTGAACGTGACCGTCAGGATGGCCAGTGCTGCCGGTGCGAGCAGTGCGGCGAAGACGCCCTGGCCGGCGCGCGCGATGAACAGCTGCCAGCCCTCCTGGGCGAGTCCGCCGATTGCGGAGGCAACTGCGAAGCCTGCCATGCCGACGATGAACGAGCGCTTGCGTCCCCAGTAGTCGGCGATGCGTCCGCCGAGCAGCAGAAGTGCGCCGAACGACAACGCGTAGGCGGTGATGACCCAGGCGCGGCTGCTGTCGCTGATACCCAGGTCCAGCTGAGCCTGCGGCAGCGCGATATTGACGATGGTGCCGTCCAGCACGATCGTGAGCTGAGTGATGGCGACGATGCAGAGCACCAGCCATCGGCGCTCGTAGTTCGGGTTGAGATCCGGCGATTCTCGCTCGGAGAGCTGCGACATGTTTCTACCCCACTCGTACTCGTCGATTCTCGGGCACGAAAATGTCCCGATCGAAAAGGTAGGCGATGCCGTCCGAGGTGTCAAACGAACTAGTTGGTAGGCGGTATCGTGGCCGTCATGAAGCCTGACGCCAGCGCAACCCGCGCCCGCATCGTCGCCGCCGCTCGCGCAGAATTCTCCGAGCACGGACTGGCCGGAGCACGAGTGGATCGCATCGCCGTCTCCGCCAAGGCCAGCAAGGAACGCCTGTACGCCTACTTCGGCGACAAGCAAGCACTGTTCCGAGCCGTGATGGAGGACGGATTCACCCGATTTCTCGAATCGGTTCCGTTCACCGCCGACGATCTGGGGCGATACGCCGCCCGCGAGTATCTGCACTTCGCCGCGCACCCCGAGGAACACCGATTGCTGCTGTGGACGCAACTTCAGGGCGGCAAGGGCGCGGCAGGCGTGGAGAAGGTCCGATCGGTATTCGCCGAGCGACGAACGGCTGTAGCCGCGGTACAGAAGAAGGGGACGATCTCGGACGCGTTCACCGTCGACGACCTGTTCACCATGATCTTCGGCATCACCTCGTCGTGGATGACCGCGCCGGGTAACGACTGCGGAGCCGTCGACGACACCGAACACCAGCGTCGGGCGTCGATCATCGAGGGCGCAGTACGACGACTCTGCGCTCCGTAGCGTTGTCTATCGTTCTCTAGTTTCCAATCAAGAGAGACGAATAGTGGGGTAGCGGGGCCGGTTTTCCCGCAAACGCGCGCGCGTTTGTCAGACGCGCGCGATTTCGACACCGATCCTGTGGCAATTCCGAACGCGTCCGACGATTCCGCGCGCGTCTGCCGAGTTCACCGCCCCGCCAGAATTGCCGCCTCACGCTCGGCCGAGAGTCCGACGGGCGGCCGATCGTCCCTCATCGGCGTCCGTCCGTTCAGCGACTGCAACCACATCCACGTGTCGGCGATGGTCTCCTGAATCGGACGAGTCCGGAGCCCTGCAGCGAATGCCTTCGAGACATCGGATGCATGCAACGAATCGTGATCGACCCCCGGCGGAATCCAGATCGGGAGCTCCGTCCACGGCTGCACGCCTGCAGCGCTGAGTACGTCCGGCTCCACCCAGCACAGCCGAGCATCGGAGCGGGTGGCTTGGATGCAGGCCTGCAGAACGTCGTCGATCGTGGCATGACCTGGCCGGCTCACCACGTCGTACGCGCCCCCGAGACCCCGGGCCGCTGCATCCAGACTCCAGGCAACGAGATCGCGGGCATCGACATATTGCAGTGCCAGGTCGGCGGGACCGGGCGCGAGCACATCGCCAGCGCGCTCGATTCTGTTCAGCCACCAGGGAAGTCGGCCGATATTTTCGTAGGGTCCCAGGATCAGCCCGGCGCGGACCAGCAGCGCTCGAGCGCCGAACGCTGCAGCAGCGGCCTGCTCACCGCCGAGTTTGCATCGCGCATAGTCCTCGCCAGGCCCGTGGACCGTCGGCCAGGTCTCGTTCGCTCCTGCCTCGGGCGCGTCGTACACGGATCGGCTCGAGACGTAGATGTAGCTATCGACTCGACCGACGAGCGTCGCCGACGACCGCTCGACGGCGCTCGGCTCCCATGACCAGGTGTCGAACACCATGTCCCAGTTACCTTCTCGAATCGCATTCAGCCCACCGGTCGCGCGTCT
Organism: Rhodococcus sp. 05-2255-3B1; assembly: GCF_002258545.1. NCBI lineage: Bacteria > Bacillati > Actinomycetota > Actinomycetes > Mycobacteriales > Nocardiaceae > Rhodococcus > Rhodococcus sp. 05-2255-3B1. The sequence goes on from NZ_NOZC01000007.1 coordinate 85,651, forward strand.
GTCTCCACGGAGTTGGTTGACCCGGGGATCCGACGGGGTCGTGCCGCGATTGAGTACCGTGACGTCCCACTGCAGATCGAGAGCATGTTCGACGGCAGTTCGCCCCACGAACTCACTGCCGCCGAGGACCAATAGCTTCATGTACCCAGTGTGCCGGTCATCCGGTCCGCGCTGCCGTCGACCAGCCTGATGGGATCGCTGCTGACAGCAGAGCAGCTCCAGCTACACGGGGAGCGTGCTGTGGCCGGTCTCCTTGATGGTCAGCACCGTCGCAACACCGATGGCGCACACGCCCATCACCCAGTACGCCGGTGACATGGCGTTGCCGGTCGATTCGACCAACTGTGCGGCGACGTACGGAGCAGTTCCGCCTGCGGCGATCGTTCCGATGTTGAAGCCCAACGACACTCCGGTGTAGCGAACCGATCGCGGGAACAGTTCGGTGAACAGCGGGAACGCCGGAACCTGTACGACGCCATTGAGCACCATGTAGACGAAGTAGACAACGCCGACGATCAAAATGCTCGACGTGGCACCGAGAATCATGAAGACCGGTAGCGCGATGATCACGTAGGCCACATAGCCGAACAGCAGTACCGGTTTGCGGCCGAATCTGTCGGTCAGCATCCCACTCAACGGAAAAGTGGCGCAGGCCAACGCAATTGCCACCGCCGATGTCCAGTACACCGAGTCCTTCGAGAACCCGAGGTCGTTGATCAGGTACACGCTGAAGTAGGTCAGTCCGATGTATCCGGATCCGTTCATCGCGATCGCGATGCCGACGACGCGGAGCACCGACCACGGTTGCTTCCTCACCACGTCACTCAACGGGCTCTTGGCTACCTCGTTCTTGGCTGCCATTTCCTCGAACTCCGGGCTGTCCTCCAGCTTCAGCCGGACACGGAGACACACGAACGCCAGGGGCAGAGCAAGCAGAAACGGGATGCGCCATCCCCAGGACGACATTTGTTCGTCGGTCGTGATCAGAGCGACGACCCCGACGACGGCGGCAGCGACGGCGAAGCCGAGTGTCGATCCCACCGGCGTGAACGAACCGAAGAATCCACGACGGTTCGGCGGTGCCGATTCGGCGATGTAGGTTGCGGCACCGCCGATCTCACCGCCCGCCGAGAATCCCTGGGCGAGCCGGACGATGACCAGCAGAACCGGGGCCAGCACGCCGACGCTCGAGTGCGTCGGCAGCAGGCCGAGAATGCCGCAGGCGACGCCCATGCACACCACGGTGATGACGAGGGCGTGCCGACGACCCTTACGGTCTCCGAGTCTTCCGAAGAAGATTCCGCCGAGCGGACGGGCGACGTAGGCGACGCCGAAGACCGCCAAGGTCGCCAGTATCGATACGCCGGGGCTGGTGGATGGGAAGAACAGCGGTGCGATGACGACGGCGAGGAAGCCGTAGACCGCGAAGTCGTAATACTCGATGAGCGTGCCGACACCTCCGGCGAGCGCAGCTCGGCGCGCGGTCGTGGTGTCCGCCTTGGGCGGTGCGACTCCTGCGCGGGAGTGTTCGGTGTTCGTCATCGCGCTGATCCTTCTGTGAGTGGTTGCTTGCTTCGGTGTTCGGAGAGAAGCAGTTCGTACGACCCTCCTGCTTCGATGACGGCGACGGTGCGGGCATTGGGTGGATGACCGGTGATCGTGGTGCCGTCCGCCTTCGACACCTCGGCCCGACGCCAGTCGAGTCCGACTACGTCACCGACGGCCACCGCGTCCGATATTCCGGGGACGGTGATCAGGGGCATACCGTTGAAGGTCTCGCCGCGCCAGAATCCGGGCGAGAACGATTCCGCCACAACGGCACTGATGCCCAGGTTGCGCAACGCCACCATCGGCGGATAGTGCGGATGTCCGTAGCCGAAGTTCCGCCCACCGACGATGATGTCTCCGGGGCGAACTCGATCGACGAAATCCGGGTCGTACGCCGCCATGCAGACCGATCTGAGGTGATCGGGGTCGTAGGACTTGATGTTCGCGACACCCACCACCAGATCGATGTCGAAGTCGTCGCCGAATATCCACGCGACTGCGCCGTCGATGACGTCGGGCGGGGGCGGGTATGCGCTCATGACCCCACCTGCGCGATCGTCCCGGCGAGGGCGCTGGCCGCGACTGTGAAGGGTGAACCCATGTAGATGTTGGCGTCGGAGCTACCCATTCGCCCTGAGATGTTCAGCACCCCGGTGGAAATGCAGTTCTCGCCGGCCGCGAGGGGCTTCTGGTATCCGAAGCAGAAGTCGCAGCTCGACACCGCGATATGCGCGCCCGCCGAACGCAGGATGTCCAGCAGCCCTTCGCTTTCGGCTTGATCGTGCACCTTCTGCGAGGTCGGCACCACGTTCAACTCGACCCCGGGTGCGACCGTCCGCCCGTCGAGCACCAGAGCCGCCGCGCGCAAGTCTTCGATGCGGCCGCTGGCACAGGACCCGATGAACGCCTTCGTGATCGGTATTCCGGCCAGATCGGCGGCGGTATGCGTGTTGGCGGCACGGGCCGAGCCGGGCTGCACCACTTGCGGAACGATGGTGGACAGGTCGATGGTGTGGCGGGCCGCGTAGGTGGCGCCCTCGTCGGGGAGCACGGGGCTGAACGCGCGCCGGGCGACGTCGTGGGCGTAGGCGAGCGACAGCTCGTCGGGTTCGAAGATCGCCGAGACCGCTCCGGTGAACATCGCCATCCCGCACAGTCCCTGGCGGTGGTCGATCTTCATCGACCGCGCTCCGGGACCACCGAACTCCATGACCTGGTGGGCGCACCCGTCCGCACCGACCAGGTCGATGATCGTGTGGACGAGATCGCGACTGTCGACGCCGGGGCCGAACTCACCCACGAGGTCGAACCGGGTGGTGGCCGGGATGTCGACGTACAGCTGTCCTGTCACCCAGGCCTCGATCAGATCGCGCCGGATGCCCCAACCGAGTGCACCGAACGCACCGATTCCGCTGATGTGCCCGTCGAAGTGGACGAGAAAGTCTCCTGGCGTTGCGAGTCCGAGTTCGGCGGTGAGTTGATGACCGATGCCGCGACCCTCGTGCAGTTCGATGCCGTAGAACTCGCACCAATCTCGCGTGATCTGGTGCACCTCTTGTTCTTTGGCGTTCTTCTTGGTGAGCATGTGGTCGATGAAGACGACGTATCGCGCCGGGTCGTCGAGTTCGGTGATGCCGAAGTCCTCGCGCATCTGCCGGAACATCACGTCGGTGTAGCCCGGGAAGTCGTAGGCGATCATCCGTGCGGGTCGCACGGCATGATTCTCTCCGGCGTGCACCACATCGGCATCACAGGTTCGGCCGAGGATCTTCTCGACCATCGTCAGTGCGTCGGAACTCATACCGATCACACCTTCGAGTCGGCGGGAAGGTACTTGCGTTGCGCTGCTTCGACTTCCGGAAAACCGATGAGATCGACGAACTCGTGGTGCTGCAGCGCGTCGGCACTCACCTCCGCCGGGGCTTCTCCGCGTGCGAGTCGGCGCAGAGCCTCACGAGCAGCTCCGGTGGCAGCCATCAGCACCTGGGTCGGCAGTAGAGCGAGTCGAACGCCGATCTGCTGCAACACCTCCGGGGTGAACTCGCGCTCGGTCCACGTAGACGCGGTCAATGTCGCCATCAGTGGGACACCGACGGCGTCGTGACAGCGAGCCCACTCGTCGGCGGTCTCGAAGGTCTTCGTGACCGGCATGATCATGTCGGCACCGGCGTCGACGTATGCGGTCGCGCGTCGGATCGCGTCGTCGCCACGCGCATCGGTGCGGGCAATCATCAGGACGTGGTCCGGCAGCGAATCCCGCACTGCTCTGACCTTTCCCGACGCTTCCTCGATGCTGATGAGGTCCACGGGCTCGCCCACGCAGATGGGGCACTTCTTGGGCGAGAGCTGATCTTCCATGAAGACGCCCTGCACACCTGCGACGGCGAATCGACCTGCGGTCCGCGCCGCGTTGACGGCGTTTCCGTAGCCGGTATCGATATCCGCGACCAACGGTAGTGACGACGCCTCGCCGATGGTGCGTACCGCCTGGAGGTTCTCGGTCATCGTGTACAGCTCGGCGTCGGGGAGTCCGAGTGCGGCCGACACGGCGAAGCCGGAGGCACACAGGGCCGAGAACCCGGCTTGTTCGGCCAGCTTTGCCGTCAGTCCGTCCCATACGCCCGGGGCGTACACCAGGCCCTGTTCGGTCAGATCTCTGAGTGTCGCGGTCATGAGCACCATCCATTTCGTAATGCGGAACGTATTCCGAATTTAGAGTGGCTCGGATCACAAGTCAACACCGGTCGGTGCACTCACCGGTTCCGATCGCTTCGTAGGATGGCGTCGACGCTTCAGCCGACCGGAAGGAACAACACGTGGACGTTCCCACCGAGTCCGATACCCACGCCGGCCGCGACATAGTCGGTGCCGTCGTCAAAGCCTGCACATTGCTCGATCACTTCGATACGACGCATCCGGTGTGGACGCTCAACGACCTGACGACTGCAAGTCGAATGAACAAGACGACCGTGCACAGACTGATGACCACGCTGATCCATGCCGGTTGGGTGGATCGAACGGCCGAAGGCTCGTATCGAATCGCCATGCCCGTGTTCGAGATCGGGTCGTCGGCACTGACCCAACTCGACATCCGCGGTGCGGCGCAACCATACCTGTCGGAGATTGCCGAAAAGTTCGGCGACACTGCATATCTCATGGTCCCAGCGGACGAGGGAGCCGTCTGCATCGATCGCCACGAAGGAAGCAATCCCCTGGTGGTTGCGGGCATTTCGATCGGTTCGGTACTGCCGTATCACGCCACTGCAGGCCCGATGGCCATGCTGGCGTTCTCCGCCCGGATACGCGACCGGTGGCTCGCCGATGACCTACCTGCGTTCACGGATCGAACACCGACCGCGCCGGAAGAGTTGCTCACCCGTCTCGAACAGATCCGGTCTCAGGGGTACGCACTGAGCAACTCGGATTACCTCACCGGTGTCGCGGCCGTCGGAGCACCGATCCTCGGACGAAACGGTGCGGTCGTTGCATCGATCAGTGTGGGCGGCCGAGCGGAGACCTTCGAGGGCGATGCCCTGCGAGAGAAGGTGGCGACGGTTCTGGCCTCCGCACAGAGCTTGTCCCGTGTGGCAGAAGCGCTACCTGCGCCAGGACGAGAACATTGAGTTATTCGTACATCTACCCGATCAGCTAGAGAGCCGAATACTCATCTACCGATTCGCTCGATCAGTCTCATGGCGTCGAAGGGTGCGTGTCCCTTGATGTCGTTGTCGAAATACACGTGGACGTCTCGGCCCGTGGCCGTCCAGTCCGAGATCTTCGCCGCCCATCGGTCGAGAGCGTCATCGGTGTAGCCGCTGGCGTACAGCTCCTGGTCGCCGTGCAGGCGGGCGTACATGAAATCGGCCGTCGGAGTGTCGACGTACGGATACTTACCTGCAGTATCGGCGACGACGAACGCAATATCGTTCTCTCGCAACAACTCCACGGCTTCATCGGTGGCGAAACTCTGATGCCGAGCTTCCACGCAGTGCCGAAGCGGCCGAGACGATGGCGGAGGCAGCAACACTCGATCCTCGGCGAGTTTGTCGTCGCGAGAATGGGCCAGAGTGACTGCAGCAGAAACTGTTCGGGGCAACACGGCGAAGAAATCCGCCACCTTCTGCGCGTCGAATTCGAGGTTCGGTGGCAACTGCCACAGGAACGGTCCGAGCTTGTCGCCCAGCGTCAACACGCCGGTGGCGAAGAAGTTCGCGAGCGCTGCCTCGACCCCGACGAGCCGTTTGATATGGGTGACGTAGCGACCGCCTTTGATCGAGAACACGAAGTCGTCCGGGGTCTCGTCGTGCCATTTGGTGAAGCTCGACGGCTTCTGCATCGCATAGAAGGTGCCGTTGATCTCGATCGACGACAGTTTCTCCGACGCGTACCCGAGCTCCTTGCGATGGGCCAAGCCCGCCGGATAGAAATCACCTCGCCACGGCGCGTACGTCCACCCGGAGATACCGATCAGAACTCGAGGTCGATGCGACGCGGGCATGAGCAGACTGTAGACGGGCAGTTCCCAGACGTTCGGCGCAATCGGCTGCAACCAGCTGGCACCACCATCACCGTCGGACCATAATCGGTTCCTATGCGGTCGGGTGGACGAGCGGTGGTGCTGACGCTGGTCGCTGCCGGCGTGTGGCTCTTCGCGACGCCGCAACTCGATCCGGGAACCACAGACTTCGTGGCCACGCCGGAGCCCATCGCGCCGGCTGCTCCCGCCGTCGAACCGCCGCCGCTGACGCTCGACGAGCTCTCGGCTCGGGTCGATCCCACCGTTGTCACACTGTCGGCATCGGCCGGCTTCACCGGGGTCGCGGGCACCGGCTTCGTCGTCGCGCCGGATGGAATCGTGGTCACCAACTTCCACGTCGTCGAGAACGCCACCGAGATCAGCGCAGTGCACATGGGCAACGGACTGATCTACGACGCCACCGTGCTGGGTTACGACAAGTCCCGTGACGTGGCGGTCGTGCAGTTGATCACCGCGGCCGACCTGCCGGTGGTCGAGCTTGCCCCGGACCCACTTCCCGAGGTGGGTGATGCGGTGACAGCCGTCGGGAATGCCTCGGGTGCAGGGGTATTGGTGCCTGCGCCGGGGGCGGTGACCGCCCTCGATCAGCAGGTGCGTACGCGCAGTTCGGTGGACGGGTCACGAAATACGTTGGAGCGGATGATTCGCGTCGATGCCGATGTGCGAGCGGGGGATTCGGGTGGGCCTCTGTTCGACGCCTGGGGCCGTGTGGTGGGCGTGAACACCGCCGGGTTGTCCGACGAGGCCCGCAACGGCACCGAATTCTCGCCCCCACAGGCACCCGAGGCGTATGCCGTCCCCATCGCCGAGGCGGTCTCGGTACTCGATCAGGTACTCGCCGGGCAATCGGGCGGCACGGTCCACGTAGGCCCCACACCGTACTTCGGTGTCTCGGTACGCGATGTGTCGGTCTTCGAGAACAGGCCGGCGATCGGAGCGGCCGTCGTCTCGGTGACCTCCGATTCCCCGGCCGAGTCCCTGGGGTTGTCCGCCGCGGACGTGATCGTGACGTTCGACGGCACGCAGATCGAATCCTCGTCGGACCTGTCGCAGGCACTCATCGGACGACGCCCGGGCGATTCCGCCGTCGTCGAATGGGTCGACGATGCGGGTGTGACCAGCTCCGGCACAGTCACTCTCGACGCCGGATTGCCGACGGCGTGAGGTCGTTCCGCAGGCTCCACTCCCGACGGCGTGAGGTCGTTCCGCAGGCTCCACTCCCGACAGCCTGAAGTCGTTCCGCAGGCTCCACTCCCGACAGCCTGAGTTCAGCCCTGCAGCACCGACAACACATTGCCCGCCGGGTCGGTGAACCATGCGATGAGCGGGCCGCCGTGTCGAAAGATTCCTTTCTCGTCGGTGCCCATGTCCGGATACTGCTCGAACACAATCCCTTTGGCGATCAGTGTGTCGACCGCACTGTCGATGTCGGCAACCGGGAAGTTCAGAATCGTGTACCGAGCGGGCACGTGCCCGGGACGTGGATAGATCAGCACGATCGCCCCGGCGGCGAGGTGCAGCTCGAGCATGCCCATCTCGTTCTCGGTGACCGTCAGTCCGAGGGTCTCGCCGTAGAACGCGCGCGCCGCCTGTAGGTCGTCGACCGAGAACCCGGAGAACGGCTGCCTGGTCAGTTCCAAGATTGTCATCGTCGAATTATCGCGCTCTCACGCGTGCCAGGGGCCGATATCCGAGTAGCGTGGATCTCGTGACTATTCGCCTCGGTTACCAGATGCCCAACTTCAGCTACGACGGTTCGGTCGCAGAGCTCTTTCCCCAGGTCATCGCGCAGGCGCGCGAGGCCGAAGCGGCCGGGTTCGACACCGCATTCGTGATGGATCACTTCTACCAACTTCCCGGAATCGGCAAGCCCGACGAGCCGATGCTCGAGGCCTACTCCGCGCTGTCCGCGCTCGCGACGGCCACCGACACCATCCAGCTCTCCGCGCTGGTCACCGGAAATACTTATCGCAATCCCGCGATCCTGGCCAAGACCGTCACCACACTGGATGTCGTCAGTGGCGGTCGCGCGATCCTCGGTATCGGTGCCGGCTGGTACGAGCTCGAGCACCAGAGCTTCGGACTCGAGTTCGGCACCTTCACCGACCGTTTCGAGCGACTCGACGAGGCGCTGCAGATCATCGAGCCGATGCTTCGCGGCCAGCGCCCCACGTTCGACGGCCTCTGGTACCAGGTCGAGGACGCGATCAACGAGCCTCGCATCCGCGACGATCTGCCGATCATGCTCGGTGGCGGCGGCGAGAAGAAGACGTTCGGACTGGCCGCACAATTCGCCGACCATCTCAACATCATCTGCGACGCAAACGAATTGCCCCGCAAGATCGCTGCCGTCCAAGCGCGCTGCGAGGAGGTCGACCGCGACCCGAAGGACCTCGAAACGAGCTTCCTCGCGTTCGTCATCGTCGACGAGGACGGCGACAAGGCCAAGGAACTGCAGCGCGAGTTCGTGCTGAAGCAGGGCCTCGACCTGACGAACCTGTCGGAGGAGGACGCGGCGAAGGCCACCGATCGCCACTTCTGCGGAACCCCCGACGACGTAGCCGAGCAGGTGCAGAAGCGCGTGCTCGATCACGGCATCGACGGCATCATCATCAACCTGATCACCAACGGACACCAGCCGGGAGCCGTCGAACTGGCAGGTAAGGCCCTGAAGCCGCTCGTCTAGATTTTTCTCCAGCGGTAGCCGCGGGGGCGCGTGCAGTGGCATAGTTCCCCCGTGGCTCAGCTGAGGATGAACGGGCACCGTGTCTTGGTCGCCGACCTGACCGGCGATTCCCTGCGCGCGATGTCGGGTTCCATGGTGGCGTACGAGGGTGACGTCACCTTCAAGAACGCAGGCATGGGCGGCGGCGGCGGATTTCGCGCCGCACTCAAACAGAAGGTGACCGGCGAGTCGCTGTCGCTGATGGACGTGTCGGGCAAGGGCACCGTCTACTTCGCCGTCGACGCTCAGGACATCACTCTCGTCGAGGTCCAGGGCGACAACCTCCACGTCGAATCCTCCCAGTTGCTCGCTCTCACAGGGCAACTGCGCACCGACGTCAAGTTCTCCGGCCTTCGCGGTGCATCGTCGGGGCAAGGTTTGTTCACCACCGTCGTCAGCGGATCGGGAACGGTGGCATTGCTGTCGAAGGGTGGGCCGATCATCGCCCTCGCCGTCGACCCCCAGTATCCCTTGGTCGTCGATCCCGACGCGTTCGTTGCCCACCGCGGCCAACTGAATCAGAGCTTCGTCACCGACGTCACGTGGCGCTCCGCCATCGGCGGCGGCAGCGGCGAGGCGTTCTCCCTCCGTTTCGACGGCCAGGGCGTCGTCTACATCCAACCCGAGGAGCGCTGACGTGCCGCTCGAACTCGTCAACAGCAAAGTCGTGAAATCCGTTCTGGCACCCAATCAGAGCGTGCTCGCGCGTCGTGGATCGATGCTCTACTACACCGGCGACGTACGGTTCGTTCCGCACTCGATGGGCGGTTCGGCCGGAGCCATGCCGGGCATGGGCGGCATGGCGGGGATGGCAGGCCGGATGATGGCAGGCGAGCACGTGGCGATGATGGCCGCCGAGGGTCAGGGTGAGGTCTTCTACGGCCACGCCGGGCTGTACATCGAGGTGATCCATCTCGACGGGTCCTCGATGCTCACCGTCGAAGCCGATCGACTTCTGGTGCACGACGGCTACCTTCAGAGTTCCATCGTGGCCCTGACCTCACAGGGAGGTGTTCGCGGAGCGGTGCGCGGCGCGATGACCGGGCAGGGTTTGTTCACGACCCAACTGACCGGTCAGGGCAGCGTCGCGGTTCTCTCGCACGGCGGCGCGACTCCGCTGCAGGTCGGACCGAATCACCCTCAGGTCGTAGTGGATCCGCAGGCGTACGTCTGCCACATCGGCAACATCAAAATCGACATCTCGGCGAACGTCGGGTGGCGAGACGCCGTCGGCAAGGGCAGCGGTGAGGCGATTCAGCTGAAGATGACCGGTATGGGCACCGTGTGGGTGCAGGCGTCCGAGCAGAAGTTCTGAGGAGCAATCTCATGGGTCTCGACATCCACACCCCGTACACGCTGCCGGTCAACGACAACGTCCCCGGCAACGACTACGCGTTCTGCGTCGAACTGGCAGGCCAGCCGTGGTTCACCTCGAAGGGCGCGATGATCGCCTACTACGGCAACGTTCGCTTCGAGCCGCTCGGGCAGACCTCCATGCCCGCCATCGTCGCGGCACGGTTCTCGTCTCCGCTGTACTCGAACGACTGGGTACTGGCGCAGGGCCAGGGCAAGCTCATCCTCGGCGACCGCGGATTCAACATCAACAGCTACGACCTCGACGACGGCAACCTCACCATCCGGGCGTCGAATCTCCTTGCGTTCGAGCCGACTCTGGATCTCAAGCAGTCCATCGTCCCGGGATTTCTCACTCTGCTCGGAACCGGCAAGTTCCTGGCCTCGTCCAACGGCACCGTCATGTTCGCCGAGCCGCCGCTGCGCATCGACCCGGAAGCGCTTGTGGGATGGGCTGATTGCCCGTCACCCTCGCATCACTTCGACGCCGACTGGATGCAGAACTTCCTCGGCGCGGCGCGTGGATTTCTCGGTGCCAACAGCGGCGAGGAGCGCCAGTTCGACTTCACCGGTGCCGGCACGGTGCTGATCCAATCGAGCGAGAAGGTTCTCGACGATTCACATCTGTTGCGGTACGTCGAGTCGCAGACGGTCTCGCTCGGCCAGAACTCCCTGAGATCTCTGCACAACTCGATCGGAGCACGACTACAGCAGGGCGGCGCGTAGTACCTCGACCACACCGGCAGGGTTGTCGGCCATCATGACGTGCCCGGCATCGGCGACTCGTACGACCTCGACTCCAGCGCTGATCAGTTCGGCCTCCCGACTCGGCGGGCCTGTGCGATCTCCGTACACGAATACCCTGGGGACAGTTGCCGACTCGAGCATGGACCGAATCGTCGGCTCCGGTCCCACACACAGCCCGACCGCAGTGCGGTGAAGGGCGACCGGATCGGCAACGCGCAGGGTGGACGCCCACTCCGGATCGGCGTCGGCGATCAGCTCGGCCACACCGGTGTCGACGAACTCGCTCTCCGACTGCCTGGCGATCTCCACGCTCGCGGTGCCGTCCCACGGCAGCAGATTGGGTTCGAGCACGATCAGTCGGCCCACCAGATCCGGCCTCCGGTACGCGAGCACGGTGGCGATCGATCCACCCAGGCTGTGGCCGACGAGGTCGACCGAGGTCAGATTCCGCTGATCGAGCAGGCCGGCAACGGCAGCAGAATGGTCGTCGAGAGAGTAGCCGATGTCGTGCGGACGGTCGCTGAATCCGAACCCGAGCAGATCCGGCAGTACCCGTTCCCTGCCCTCGAAAGCAATGTCCGCGGCGATCGCCCCGAACGCCGGGACGCCCGCCGAGCCGAGCCCGTGCAGGAACACCATGGCCGGATCGGTGCTGCCCGGCAAGGTGAACGTTCGGACGCTCGGCGGCTGTTCGGGAAAAACGCGCATACTGGAGTATCACCTGAGGAGGTACAGCCATGGCCAACCAAGGACCCTTCGGATTCGGATCCGACGACTTCGACAAGTTCGCCCGTGAGGCAACCGAGGGCCTGCGTGAGGTGGTCGGCTCGCTGTTCGCCTCCGGCACCGGGGCACCCAAAGCTCCGCCGGAGCCCGAAACCACAGGTCAGAAAGGTGACGGAGTCTGGGCGATCTACAGCGTCGACGACGCCGGCTCACCGCAGATCGATCAGCTCTACGCCACCGAACTCGATGCCCTCCGTGCACACAAGGACAACACCGACCCGCGTCGACGCGTCCGATTCCTGCCGTACGGCGTGAGCGTCAGCGTTCTCGAGGACTGAATCGGGTGCATCGGGCCGCGCTAGGCGCGGCTGGCTGCACCCGATTCACGCAGGCTCGACTCCAGCGAAGCCAACGACGCTTCGAGGAACTCGGCTGGTACCGCCGGCAGTCCACCGACATGGGCTCGGACGGCCTCCGGGGTGTCGGTCCAGTCGTAGGTGAGAGTCACCGTCGTTCCTTCGGCCACCGCCGCCAGGTCGTAGCGCCACCACCACCCGCCATGGTCGACGGACCCATCCTCCCTCCGCGCTCCCGGCAACCACGCGATGGTTCGATCCTGCACGTACGCGATCACCAGGTTGTGCACCACGTAGTGGCCACCCGCAATCTCGTGAAACATGTTGACCGCGAAAATTTGTCCCATTGCCGTGATGCGATCGGCATCCACCGCCGACCGCACCCAGTCGCCCGGTTCGGTGTCCTGATGTCGGTTGGGGTCGGTCAGCACGGCAAAGATCTCGGCGGGGCTCGCGGCCATCGTTCGGCTCACGACAAGACGCTCCCGGACCGCGTTCATGCGAGCACCTCGCGCAACGCCCTCGCGAATTCGGCGGGATTCTCACCCGTGAAGGCGGAGTGGTCGCCAGGAAGCACCGCCGCTTCGGTGCCGAGGAGTGCCGCGACGGCGTAGGCGGCGCGAGCAGCGATCTCCTCGTTCGATTCCGCACCGACCGCGATGACGACGCGGGTGTTCGCGGCCTTCACAGTGTCGACGTCGGGCACGAAATTCACGACCCCGCCGCGCATGTTCGCCATGAGCGGGTCGGTACGGTGGCCGTCGTCCTGGGTGGGCAACCCGAACTCCGACGGATCGGGCGCGGGGCGCTCGAGGTACTGCGAATCCAGTTCTCCTCGGTGCATCACCAGTGCGATGAACTGGGCCATCGCCGGTCCGATGCCGGAGGCATCGTAGGTGGCGACGATCCTCGTACACACCGCGTGCAGTGCATCGTGGTCCGGAAGTGCTCCTCCCGCAGGCGGTTCGTGCGCTACCAACGTGCGCAGATCTCTCGGGTAGCGCGCGACCAGGGCAAGTGCGTTGACCGCCCCTCCGCTGGAGGCGAACATATCGACCGGCCCCACTCCCAGGTTCTGCAGAAGGACGTGGAGATCGTCGGCGTGCTGCGCCGGTGTCACCGCCGACGTAGGATCGTCCCGAGTGCTTCGACCGGTGTTGCGCGGGTCGTACGTCACCACCGTTCGATCCTGGAACTGCGCGGCGAGAGCGGCGAAGCCCCCGGCATCCATCGGCGACCCGATCAACACCAGTGGAACCGAACCGGCAGACAGGTCTCCATGAACGTCGTAGGTGACGGTTGCCCCGGGAACATCGATTGTGAATGTGTTCATGCAAAGACAGACCACTCCCGGGCCCGAATCTCATCGGTACCGATCGATCACCAACACATCGGGCACGGTGATCGGTTGCGGAACATCCTTGGCTCCCGCCCCGAACGGCATACTGCCTCCGGTCGGCGAGGTGATCGGAAACGGTCAGTCGCTGTACACCAACGGGGACACTCAGCCGGGCACGACGGTTCAGACGATCGCCGATGTTCCGGCGGGCTCGTATGTCGCCCTCGCATCCTGCACGTCCACCGAGGGCGAGACCACAACCGCGTGGATCTCCGACTACCCCGGGCTCGACGAATTCTTGACTCCGCTCCCGTGGACCTCGTACAAGGTGCAACAGGAATCCACCGTGGTCACCGTCGAGACCGCCTCGTCGTTCCCCGGCAGCGGCAGCGCGTTCGACTGAGGTCAGCCGAGGAAGGCCTCTACCGCATCCGCGGCCTGGTCGACGCCTCCGTGTGATCGCACCTCCGCACTGATCTCGGCTGCGCGCGAGGTCAATTCGCGCGCGCCCGCGACAGCGCCTGCGAGGCTCGCGGCGGTCACCTTCTCGAATTCGAGGTGTACGCCGACGCCGAGTTCGGCGAGCATCGCCGCGTTGCCGAATTGATCGACCGCCTGCGGGACCGCCACGGTCGGTACGCCGAACCACAGGGCCTCGGTGCACCCACCCATGCCGGCGTGGGTGATGAACACCGTGGCCGAATCGAGCACGGCGAGCTGCGGAAGATGTTCGTGCAGTTCCACATTGGCAGGAATCTCGCCGAGCGCGGCCGGATCGACGCGTCGGCCGATGGAGATCACCACGTGCCAGTCGCTGTCCGCGAAGGTCTCGATACACAGTCGGTAGAAGTCGGGTCGCTCGTTGTAGCCCGTACCGAAGGAGATGTACAGGATCGGTCCTTCGGGCGCGGTCCAGCTGCGGTCGTTCAGGCGTACCGGATCCAGGCACGGTCCGACGAACTGCACCGAGTCGGCCACCCGATCCGCGTTGGGTTGCATCACTCGTGGAATCAGTGACAGGCAGTGCGTCGGATAGGTGATCCAATCCCAGGGATCGGCGTCGATGTCGTTGTCTCGCAACCACGATGCGTAGGTGTCGCGATACGCAACGCCCGTTGTCGACTCCCGAACAGAGGTCATCGCATCACCGAGATCCGCGACGTATCCGTCCCACGCCACGTAGGTCGGCGAGAGTTGTACGGCCTTAACGCCGTAACGCACGCCGAGTACGGGAGCGGTCATTCCGCCGATGTCGTAGAGGAACAGATCCGGCTGATCGTCGTCGTAGAACGCGGTGAGCACGGGATACGACGCAATGGCCTCGTCGAGGAAGACCTGCATCGCCGCCGCCGGATCGTCCGGCCACGAGCCCTCTCCGTCGGGAAGTATCGAGGAGAACGGCACCACCTCGACGCCCGCGGGTTCGACCACATGCCGCAGAGAGTCACCGACGGCATAGGTGACGCGATGCCCTCGCCGGACCAGCTCGGCAATCACGGCCAGCGATGGGTAGATGTGACTGGGGGCAGTCGTGCCGATCATGGCGATGTGCATGATTGCCACCGTAGAGCCCACTCGGGGCAGCGAGCTAGTGGATTTCGTTGGCGATCAGATCCAGCAGGCCGGGGAATCGATCGTTGAGCTCCTGGCGTCGCAGAGTCACCTTGCGACTGTTGCCGCGGTCGACCTGGAACACCAGACCCGCTTCGCGCAGCACGCGAAAGTGATGCGTCAGAGTCGATTTCGTGACGCCTAGCTCGAACGACATGCAGGTGCGCTCGGCACCGTCGTCGTCGCCGACGAGTTCGGTGACCACCTTGCGGCGCAGTGGATCCGCCAGTGCAGACATCACTGCACCGAGTTGCATCTCGTCGGGTTCGGGGTGCCCGTTCTCGTCCGCCATCGACGCCACCTTTCGCTAGGTACGACTTGCGTCGTACCTTCAAACCTGTTCTAGTACGAAAGTCATCGTACCTACGTCAGCGCAGGGGGATCCATGAGAGCGGTTCTGCCGGTCGTACTCGCGGCACAGTTCGTCGTACCGATGTCCATCTCGGGCACAGCCATCGCGATCCCGGTGATCGCTGCCGATCTCGGCTCCGACCCGACGCAGCTCCAGTGGGTCGTCAACGGCTTCAACGTCGCGTTCGCGCTGTTCACCGTCGTCTGGGGTGCGGTCTCGGATCGCATCGGACACCGCACGTCGTTTCGCATCGGCGTCGTGCTGACCGCCGTCGCCAGCCTGGTCAGCGCTCTGGCGTCCTCGCTGCTTCTGCTCGACGCCGCGAGGGTCCTCGCCGGCACGGGTGCCGCGGCTGTCCTGGTGGGCTCGACGTCGATTCTCTCGCTCCATTTCCAGGGGACCGAACGAGCAACCGCGTTCGCCCTGTTCGGCACCGTGAACGGACTGGGGTTGGCACTCGGGCCGACCATTTCCGGACTGCTGATCGCCGTGCTCGATTGGCGGGGAGTGTTCGCAGCTCAGGCCCTCGTTCTGCTCGTCGCGGCCGTCGGGACGCTGGCTCTTCCTGCCGTGCGAAGCACATCCACACCGTCGAAACTGCCGGATTTCGGCCTGCTGCGAAACCGCCGCTTCCTCGCGCTGTGCCTGGTCCCGGTCGCCGGAGCCATCGGATTCGTCACCCTGCTCACCTACTTGCCCACCGCGCTCGGTGCCGTCGCGTCCCTGACTCCCGGACGAGCCGGACTGTTCATGCTGGCGATGACGATTCCGGTGCTGATCGCTCCGCTGGCGGTCGCCAGGTCCATCGTCGTCTTCGAGGCCGTCACCCCCGACCGTGTGATCCTGACGAGTCTCGGCTTCCTGGTTCTCGGAAATCTCGGCATGCTGGCCCTGCAACCCGGCCTGTCGCTGGCCGCCGTGGTGGTCCCGATGATCGTGTTGGGGCTCGGTTTCGGGCTGCCGATCGGTCTGGTCGACGGCGAAGCGCTCGCGGCAGTTCCGCCGCACAGCAGCGGCACCGCAGCAGGAGTACTCAATCTCTTCCGCATCGGTGGCGAGGCCGTGATGGTCGCCGGCTACGCCTGGCTGCTGGCGATCTTCGTCCGGGACCGGGTGCCCGACGAAGCCGACGCCGAGGCAGCGGCGGCCGGGCGGCAAGGGTTCGCCGACGCCTACGCCCATGCCTTCACCGAAGTGATCGCCCTCGTCGTGGTGGCCGTTGCCGTCACAGCAGCACTGATCATCGCGCTTTCCCGGACGGGCAGATCCGACGTATCGTCGGCGAATGTCCTTTCTGCAGCCGGTGACCCTCACTGACGATCTCGTGACCCTCGAGCCGCTGAGCCACGATCACCTCGAAGGTCTGTGCGACGCCGCGCGCGACGGCGAGCTGTGGAACCTCTGGTACACCAGCGTCCCGAAGCCCGAGGAGATGGCGGCCGAGATCGACCGTCGACTCGGGCTGCTCGATGCGGGCACGATGCTTCCGTTCACACTGCGCCGCAACGACACCGGGCAGATCATCGGAGCGACGACATTCTGCAACGCCGACGCCACCAACCGTCGCGTCGAAATCGGATACACCTGGAATGCCCGCTCCGCGCACGGAACCGGCACCAATCCCGCGAGCAAACTGCTGCTGTTGACGCATGCGTTCGAGGAACTGGGATGCATCGCCGTCGAATTTCGTACCCACTGGATGAACCTGCAATCGCGGACGGCGATCGCGAAACTGGGTGCCAAGCAGGACGGGATTCTGCGCAATCATCAACGCATGTCCGACGGTTCGTTGCGTGACACCGTCGTGTTCTCGATCATCGAATCCGAATGGCCAACCGTCCGCAACGAACTCCGCAGGCGTACCGCACGGTAGGTTGACCCCATGCGTGTGGATGGGCGGGACATTCCCGTAGCGGGAAGCCTGCTTCAGCCGCTGGTGCGAAGAACCAGCGACATCATTCGGGTCGTGTCGGCCTCGGCTCTGCTGGGCGTGGTGATTGCCGGTTCGCTGATCACCAGAAATCAGTGGGATGCGCTCGAGCAATCGGTATCGAACATCGTCGGTGTGCTCAGCCCCGACCAATCCAATGCGGTCTACATCGTCTACGGAGTCGCCATTCTCGCGCTTCCGTTCGGCGTCCTGATCGGACTGATCGCGGGCCGCAAATGGAAACTGCTCGCCGGGTACGCGGCCGCGGCGCTGCTGGCCGCGCTGGCGCTGTCGATCACCGGAACCGGGATCTCCACTCCCACCTGGGACCTCGACGTTCCCGAGCGGCTCGACACGTTCCTCGCGCAGTTCCTCGACGATTCGCGCTGGATCGCGATGTTGGCTGCGGCGCTGACGGTCTCCGGCCCCGGTCTCCCCGCGAAGTGGCGTCGGGCATGGTGGACGCTGTTGCTCGCGTTCGTACCGATCCACCTGGTCGTCTCCACCGTGGTTCCGGCTCGCTCGATGCTCGGACTCGCGGTCGGCTGGCTCGTCGGAGCCGTCATCGTGTTGCTCGTCGGCACACCGGCTCTGGAGGTTCCGCTCGACGCGGCGGTTCGTCTGTTCCACAGCCGCGGTGTCACCGTTCGCAGCTTCACCGTCGTCCGTCCGGCCGGCCCCGGCCCGTTGGTGTTGAACGCGCACACTCCCGACGCCGATGTGGTGGTCGAGTTGTACGGGCAGAATCAGCGCAGCGGCGGTGCCCTGCGCCAGTCCTGGCGGTGGATCACGCTGCGCGGCAGCGAGACTGCGCCGTTGCACGCGTCGATGCGTCGGGCAGTCGAGCATCGCGCCCTGATGGGTCTGGCCATCAAGGGGTTGGGAGCGGCAGGCAGTCACCCGTTGGCGGTGGCAGCGCTCGACAGAGGATGGACCCTGTACGCGCACAGTCTGCCCATCGGTGATCCGGTCGAGGCCGAGCACGACGACGCCACCCTCGGCGCTCTGTGGTCGGCCCTGAACACCCTGCACGAGAATCAGATCTCCCACGGCGACCTGCACCGTGGCGAGCTGAGGATCCACGACGGCAAGGCCCTCTTCTGCGGTTTCGGCCACGCCGAACTGGGTGCGTCGGATTCCCAGATGCAATCCGACGTCGCGCAGTTGTTGCTCACCACGGCAGACCTGTTCGGCTCTCAGCGCGCCGTCGCCACCGCCGTCGACGTACTCGGCTTCGACACCGTGATCGCGGCCTCGGGTCGATTGACCAAGTCCGCCATCCCGCCTCGTATTCGCCAATCGGTGCTCGACGCCGACAAGACGATGAAGGCGGTTCGGCTCGAGGTTCTGGAGCAGACCGGCACCGCCAAGATCGAGGCCGAACAGGTCACCCGATTCAGCCGCAACCAGATCATCTCGCTCGTGTTGTTGATCGGATTGGTCTACGTCGCATATCCGTTCATCAGTGCGGTTCCCGCGTTCGTCACCGAACTCGGTTCGGCCAACTGGTGGTGGGCTCTGCTCGGTCTGTCGGTGTCGGCTCTGACGTACGTCGGTGCCGGAGCCGCGTTGTGGGCGTGTGCACTGGGCAAAGTCAGCTTCTGGAATCTGACGGTGATGCAGGTCGCCAACACGTTCGCGGCAACCACGACTCCCGCGGGTGTCGGCGGACTGGCCCTGAGTGTTCGGTTCCTGCAGAAGGGCGGTCTGGGAACGGTCCGCGCGACGGCTGCCGTGGCGTTGCAGCAGTCCGTCCAGGTGATCACGCACGTGAGCCTGTTGATCTTCTTCAGCGTCGTCGCAGGCACGTCGTCCGGGCTGTCGAACATGGTGCCGGGCAACACCGTGTTGTATCTCCTCGCGGGTGCGGCCTTCGGTGTCGTCGGTACGTTCATGTTCGTACCCAAGCTGCGCCGCTGGCTCAAAGTGGCCGTCCGACCGCAGATCAAAGAGGTCCTCGGTGAACTGGGCGAACTCGCCCGCGACCCCAAACGCTTCTCGATCATCATCCTCGGCTGCGCGGCGACGACGTTGGGTGCCGCGCTCGCCTTGTGGGCGAGCATCGAGGCCTTCGGCGGCGGCACCACGTTCGTCACGGTCACGGTCGTCACCATGATCGGCGGGACTCTGGCTTCCGCGGCGCCGACGCCGGGCGGTGTGGGTGCCGTGGAGGCAGCGCTCATTGGCGGTCTCGCGGCCTTCGGCGTTCCCGCCTCCATCGCCGTCCCGTCGGTCCTGCTCTATCGCGTCCTGACCTGCTGGTTGCCGGTGTTTCTCGGGTGGCCGACCTTGCGGTGGCTCACCAAGCGAGACATGGTCTGATTGGTCCGATTCGGGGTGCGTGAACACCCCGAGTGCTAGCGTTCATGCAGGTGGGGGGCCTTATTCGACGGAGGGCGTTGCGATTTCCGATCTGGGAGAGTTCATCCCCACCGCCGAGGAGCGTTGGGTTCGTCTTTTCATCAGCGGAATGACGCTGACGTTCGGACTGGCCGGGGTGCTGATGATCCCGGCGGGGCAGTTCTCCGGTTCGGCCTCGATCGCGGTTCTCCTCGCGTCGGCCACCACGGTGCCCGTGGCCATCGCCTGGTACCTCCGTCCCTGGACATCCCCACGCCTGGCCATGGCCTACATCCTGTACGCCGATGTCGGCATCGTCTCGGTTCTGTTCGCCTTTCGGACCCACTTCGACGCGATGCCGGGTTGCGCGATGTTCGCGATCGTCGCCGCCTTCATCGTCGTCGGAAGTTCCTACCGGATGATGATGCTGCACCTCGCCGTCGCGACCGTCACTCTGCTGACGCTCGGTGTCCTGGCCGTCGTCGATGGTGCCGATCCGTGGTCTGCTGCGTCCCGCATCGTCACCATCGGTTCCCTGTACGCCGCCCCCTTCATGATCAAGGCCTACATCGGGCAGCTCCGACTCAAGGCCGCACGGGCGCTGCGCGACCCGTTGACCGGCCTGTGGAATCGCCGCGGTCTGCTGGACACCGTGGACACCCTCGGCGTCTCGCCTTCCGAGGCAGGCGACGCCGTGGGGGTGACGGTCCTCGACATCGACCGTTTCAAGCAGATCAACGACAGATTCGGGCACCCCTCGGGCGACGCCGTCCTGATCGAGGTCGCCCGACGCCTGTCCGAGGCCGTGGGCGATCGGTCGGCGGTCGCACGACTGGGCGGCGACGAGTTCGTGGTTGTCCGAGCCGGAACTCGCGAGGAGATCATCCAGTCGGACAACAGGATTCGAGCCGCCCTGGAGGAGACGTTCGACGGACCTCGGTTCACCACCAGCCTCGGATCCGCGGTCGAAGCACTCGATTCGGAGACCAGCATTCACGTCCTTGTCAGACGATTGATCGCACTGGCCGACATAGAGATGTACCGATTCAAGTCGCGAACCTCCGGGAACGCGGTGTCGTCCGATCGTCTTCCCGAAACGAACTCGCACGAGCAGACGCGGATCCGGATCGACGAACTCATCGCATCCGGCGGCCCCGATATCTTCTTTCAGCCCATCTGCGAGACCGTCACCGGATCCGTGGTCGGCTTCGAGGCGCTCTCGCGCTTTCCCTTCGGTGCCGGATCTCCGCTGTCGTGGTACCGCGACGCCACCGAGGCCGGCATCGGCCCCCGCCTCGAACGAGCCGCACTCGACAGGGCGCTCGACGCGATGCACGAGCTGCCGCCGGGATCGTTCGTCTCGCTCAACGCATCGGCCGACACCATCCGGACGACGAACCTGCTCGATCGACTACGTCCGCACCTGGCGACGCGGACGTTCTATCTCGAGATCACCGAGCACGAGCGTGTCGACGACTACCTCGCGGTCACCCGAGCCATCGACACCCTCCGCGCTGCGGGAGTGCAGATTTCCATCGACGACGTCGGTGCCGGATTCGCCGGTCTACGTCACGTGATCGAACTGCGCCCGGACATCCTCAAAGTGGATTACGCGCTGGTCCACGGAATCGACCGTGATCCCCTGCGGCGAGCGGCCGCGGCCGCGATCATCGACTTGGCCCGGAAGATCGACGCCGCCGTCATCCTGGAAGGCGTCGAGACCGAAGGGGAACTGCAGGTGGCGAACGAACTCGGGGCCGAGATGGTCCAGGGCTTCCTCACCGGCCGACCGGAACCGGCGTCCGCGCACTCCCACCGACGAGTGGCGACGTGACCGAACCTTCCGGGATCAGATCGACGAATCGACGGTGAACTTGGTCAACGACGGCGCTGCGGCGAGCAGCGGCGGCAATTCGACGATCTTGCCCGGACCCGCGCGGAACTCGCGGTACTTCGCATCGGCCTCGACCGACTCCCACGTCTCGTAGGCAATCACGTGCGCCTCGTTCTCCTCGTCGACCCACACCTCGACTCCGAGGCAGCCCTCGAATGCGCGAGTATCGGCGAGTACCGTCCGCAACAACGAACGGGCCTCGGCGACGGACTCGGGCTTGAACGTCAAATCCAACAATGCAATGAGAGCCATGACCCCAGTCTATGGGTCGTTCCG
This sequence comes from Rhodococcus sp. 05-2255-3B1, assembly GCF_002258545.1. Classification (NCBI taxonomy): domain Bacteria; kingdom Bacillati; phylum Actinomycetota; class Actinomycetes; order Mycobacteriales; family Nocardiaceae; genus Rhodococcus; species Rhodococcus sp. 05-2255-3B1. The sequence continues at coordinate 107,385 of NZ_NOZC01000007.1, forward strand.
CAGGCTCCACTCCCGCCCACACTGGTCATCTGAGCCGAAGTGCCAAGTAGAACTCGATTCTGTCCTCCAGCCGCGACAGATCACGACCGGTGAGTTCCTCGATGCGCTGGATGCGATATCGGACGGAATTGACGTGCATGTGCAGCTGTTCGGCACAACGCGTCCAGGCACCGTTGGTGTCGAGGTACACCGACAGTGTCTCGACGAGATCGCTGTTGTGTAAGTCGTCGTAGTCCACCAGGGGAGTCAGCAGCCGCGAGGTGAACATGCGTCGCACGTCGCCCGGAACGTTGGCGAGAAGTATTGTCAGCGTTGCCAATTCGTCGTGCCCCACGACGCTGCAGTCCGAGCCACGGCGCTCGGCGAGCCGGCGGGCGTAGCGCGCTTCCTCTATCGCACTTCGGATGTCGGCGGGCGCGGTCGGTGCGCTGACACCGATCGAGGTGCCGCTACCGATCAGTCCCGGCGCCAGCGTGTGGACGGCTCGCCGAACGGAATCGGTTCGGTCGCTTCGCGCCTCCACCAACGCGATGGCCTCGCCGTCGACGATCCCGACCGTGATCTCCCACGGTGCCAGCACTTCTCGCAGCAACGGACGTAGCTCACCGAGCCGCAACGGCTCGCCGGATGTGGCCACAGCCACTGCAGCGTAGCGTGTTTCGGTGTCGAGTCCGATGACGTCCATCTGGGCGAGGACGTCGGCGGGCGTCGCGCCCCCGACGATCGCGCGCACGAACTCCTGGGCCAGAATTCCCGACCCCGAGAGACGGTCGTCGACGCGACCTCGCTCCACGGCCACGATCGACGCCAGCTGCCCGGCCAGAGACAGCCTCGGTGCATCCCATGTCTGCCAATCGCTTTCGAATGCCACGAACCAATCCACGACCCGCGGTGCGGACTCTCCATCGACAGCGAACACCGACACACGCTGCTCTCGGCAGTACCGCGGCAGCCGCACCGACGTCATGAATTCCTGCGCCACGGCCTCGGTGTCCGGCGGGTTGTCGGATCCGGCGAGTACCCGTCCCGACGCAGTGACCACCCAGCAGTTCATGCCCAGATCGGAACTGACCATCTCCAGCAGCGGACCCAGTCCGCCGCCCGGGCCTGCGCTCGCCACGAGGCATCGATGCCGGTCGAGCACGAGACTCAGGTCCGATGCTCTCGCCGTCGACAGTTGTCGGACGACACTCTCGGTGACCGTGGCGAAAGCGATGTCGGCCGGAACACGAAAGAGCGGTAGCCCGTGTTCGAGGCACGCGTCCACCAGATCGTCGGGTACCACGCCGTCGTCGGATGCCGCGAGCGCTGCGATGCCGGCCTTGGACACCGCCCGCACGAACGTCATCGAGTCCTCGGGGCCCGTCCGCCACATCAGACCGGTCAGCACCAGCTCGCCGCCGCTGAGATAGCGGCTCGGATCGAGCATGTCGGTGGTCACGACCCATCTGATCGTCGGATCGAAGTGCTCGGGGGTGACGATCGGCTGCAGTTCCAGATCGGGAAGATCAGCCAGATCACGCAGCCGCACGGTGAATCGACCTCCTCTTCGTAGGATCCTCCAAAACCTACACTGTGATCGGCGTCATACTTCGTCGTTCCTGTCTCTCGCTCGTATCGCGCCCGGCGGCTGTACTGGGTGAACACGAAATATGGACAGCGAGCGGAGCACCGAACATGGATTTCCTGCGACCACAGACCTGGGGCGACGCGTTGGCCGCGAAGGCCGACGACGTCGACCTGGTGCCCATCCAGGGCGGCACCGACGTCATGGTCGAGATGAACTTCGATCTGCATCGTCCGGGGGGATTGCTGGACCTGAACCCGATCACCGAGCTCACCGAGTGGGAACAGCTTCCCGACGGCACCCTGCGGGTGGGAGCAGGTGTTCCGTACGTACGGATCATCGCCGAGCTCGGTGACAGGCTTCCCGGCATCGCCCAGGCGTCCCGTACGGTCGGCTCGCCGCAGATCCGCAATCGCGGCACCGTCGGCGGCAACCTCGGTGGCGCGTCACCTGCAGGCGATCTGCATGCGCCGCTGCTTGCGGCGGGCGCGACCGTGGAGGTCGAATCGGCCGAGCGCGGCGTACGGATGATTCCCGCGACCGAGTTCTACCTCGGCGTCAAACGTAATTCCTGCCTGCCCGACGAACTCATTCGCGCCTTCCACGTGGCACCGGCAGCAGGGCCGCAGTACTTCTCGAAGATCGGCACCCGCAATGCCATGGTCATCGCCGTCTGCTCGTTCTCGATCGCACTGTTTCCACAGGAGGGTCGCGTCGGTACCGGTCTCGGCTCCGCTGCGCCGACGCCGCGCCGGGCTTACGATGCCGAGAACTACCTCGCGGCCGAACTCGAGTGGGACGGTGCTCTCGATCCTCGGGTGTCGGAGGAGTTCGGCCGATTGGTCAGTGCGGCAGCAAGTCCCATCGACGACGTACGTGGCACTGCCGACTACCGCAAGCACGCCCTGTCCGTGATGGCCCGGCGAACACTGGGTTGGGCATGGCGGGACCTCACAGCCGCACGGAAGGTGGCCTGAAACATGCGAGTCAATTGCACCATCAACGGTAAAGACATGGAAGCCGACGACGTCTGGGAGGGCGAAAGTCTGCTGTACCTGCTCCGCGAGCGCATGGGACTACCCGGGTCCAAGAACGCGTGCGAACAGGGCGAATGCGGTTCGTGCACCGTCTATCTCGACGGCATTCCGGCCTGCGCCTGCCTGGTGGCGGCCGGTCAGGTCGAGGGCCGCGAGATCCGTACCGTCGAGGGTCTCGCCGAGGGCGACAAGCTCGACCCGATGCAAGAGGCGTTCGTCGAGTGCGGAGCCGTTCAGTGCGGATTCTGCACCCCGGGACTGGTGGTCCAGGCGCACGACCTGATCGAGCGCGTTCCCAACCCGTCGGACGTCGAAATTCGCGAATCTCTCGCTGGAAACCTCTGCCGCTGTACCGGATACGAGAAGATCCTGGATGCAGTTCGGCTCGCTGCTACACGAAAGGCCGAAGCCGAATGACCACGGTGATCTCGGGTGCGTACATCGCACCCATCGTCGGGGACGAAATCCCCTCCGGATATCTCGTTGTCGAGGGCACCACGATCAGCGCCATCGGCTCGGGCCCCGCACCGGTGATCGCCGGGGCCGAGACGATCGACGCGACGGGTTGCCTCGTCACCCCCGGCCTGGTCAACACCCACCACCACCTGTACCAGTGGGCGTCCCAGGGCCTGGCCAAGGACAACACGCTCTTCGAATGGCTTGTCGCCCTGTACAAGCCGTGGTCGAAGATGGACGCCGAGGTGGTCGGGGGAGCCGCAGCCGCCGGTCTCGGATGGCTCGCCAAGTCGGGCTGCACCACCAGCACCGATCACCACTACATCTTCCCCAAGGGCCGAGGCGATCTGTTCGCCGCCGAGATCGATGCCGCACGACGCATCGGCGTCCGATTCCAGCCGTGCCGCGGCTCGATGGACCGAGGCGTGTCCGACGGCGGGTTGCCGCCGGACGAGGTGGTCGAATCGCTCGACGACATCCTCGCCGCGACGGCCGAGGCCATCGACACCTACCACGACGCGTCCTTCGGTTCGATGCTCCGCATCGCGGTCGCACCGTGCTCGCCGTTCTCCATCAGCAAAGAACTGCTCGTGGAGTCCGCGGGCCTCGCCCGCGCGAAAGGTGTTCGCCTGCATACGCATCTGGCCGAGACCCTCGACGAGGAAGAGCACTGCCTCGCTCAGATGAACTGCACCCCGGTCGAGTACATGGAGCAGGTCGGCTGGCTGGGTGACGACGTGTGGTTCGCCCACGCGGTACACCTGCACGATTCCGATATCGCGAAGATGGCGGCCACCGGTACCGGTACCGCTCATTGCCCGAGCTCGAACGCACGACTCGGCGCGGGCATCGCTCGTATTTCCGACCTGCTCGCCGCAGGCGCGCCCGTCGGCCTCGGCGTCGACGGCTCCGCATCGGCCGAAATGGTGCCGTTGGCCGGCGAAGTCCGTCAGGCGATGTACATGCAACGAGCCAAGTACGGGCCGACCGCACTGACGGCGCGTCAGGCACTCGAGATCGGAACACTGGGCGGAGCAACGGTACTGGGACGGCAGAGCGAGATCGGTTCGCTCGAGGTCGGCAAGCTGGCCGACATCGCGATCTGGCGCACGGACGGTTTCTACTCGGCCGTGGACGACCCCGTCGTCGCGTTCGCCTACGGACAGACACCACCGCTCGCGCGGTTGATGGTGGGCGGTCGCACGATCGTCGAGAACGATGTCCTGACCAGCGCACCGCAGGACGAAATAGGCCGCGCCGGAGCCGATGCGCACCGTCGCCTGATGAAACTCGCGGAGGACGTGCTGTGAGCGCCCCGACCACCACACCCCGGCAAGCTCCCGCCGACATCCCCGCACCGGGACGCGGTCGCGTCGGAGACAGCCCACTGCGACCCGACGGCACCCTGAAGGTCAAGGGCGAGTTCGCATATTCGTCGGACCTGTTCATCGACGGCATGCTCTGGGGCGCAACGCTTCGCAGCCCTCATCCCCGGGCGAAGATCGTCTCGGTCGACATCTCCCAGGCTCTGGCGACTCCCGGCGTCGAGGCCGTGCTCACCCACGACGACGTGCCGGGACGCAAATGCTTCGGACTCGACCACACGTGGGACCAGCCGGTGCTGGCCTTCGACGAGGTGCGGCACGAAGGCGAACCGATCGCACTCATCGCCGCCGATCATCCCGAAACTGCCCGGCGTGCAATGGAAAAGATCGTCGTGGTCTACGACGTGCTCGAACCCCTGACCGATGCCCGGCGCGCAGCCCTCGACCCGAACTACCCGAAGGTGCAGGAACGCGGCGGAGTGGCCCGCCATCAGCCGGTTCGCGTCGGCAACGTCGCAGCCGCGCGGGCGACCGCGGACGTGATCGTCAGCAGCGACTTCGCCGTCGGGATTCAGGACCAGGCATTCCTGGGACCCGAATCGGGACTGGCTGTTCCGGCCGAGGACGGCGGCGTCGACCTGTACGTGGCGACCCAGTGGATGCACAACGACCTCGCGCAGATCGGGCCCTGCCTCGGACTGCCCGAGGAGAAGATCCGGATGACGCTCGCCGGCGTCGGAGGAGCATTCGGTGGCCGCGAGGACCTCTCGATGCAGATCCACGCGGCGATGCTCGCCATGCACACGGGCAAGCCGGTCAAGATCGTCTACAACCGCTACGAATCGTTCTTCGGACACGTGCACCGCCACCCCGCGCAGATGCACTACGAGTACGGTGCGACTCGCGACGGCAAGCTCGTGTTCGCCGATGTCGAGATCATCCTCGACGGCGGCGCGTACACCTCCGCCACCCTCAACGTCGTGGGCAACGCCGCCTCACTGGGCGTCGGACCATACGTCATCCCCAACATCGAGATCGACGCGTACGGGGTGTACACCAACAACCCGCCGTGCGGCGCTATGCGTGGATTCGGCGCAGTACAAGCATGTTTCGCGTACGAGTCGATGATGGACAAGCTCGGCGAGGCCTGCGGCATCGGTCCGGTGGCGATCCGGCAGATCAACGCCGTCAGCCAGGGATCGATCCTGGCGACCGGCCAGGTCATCGAAGCGCCCGCCCCGCTCGCCGAGATGCTCGCCCGAGCCGAGGCGATGGAACTGCCTGCTCCCGTGGACGCGTCGGACATCCGTAATCTGCCGGGTGGGGCATCGCAGACCACCCACGGCGAAGGCGTCGTACGCGGGATCGGTTACGGCGTCGGCATCAAGAACATCTGCTTCTCCGAGAACTACGACGACTACTCCACCGCGCGCGTTCGACTGGAGGTGATCGGTGGCGAGGCAACAGCATTGGTTCACACCGCCGCCGCCGAGGTCGGGCAGGGACTGGTGACGTTGGAGGCGCAGATCGCACGCACCGAGCTCGGCGTCACCAAGGTCGTCATTCACCCCGCCGACACCAAGGTCGGCAACGCCGGATCGTCCTCTGCGTCACGGCAGTCGTACATGACCGGCGGGGCAGTCAAGACCGCCTGCGAGGCCGTGCGCGAGGCGGTGTTCGTCCTGGCCGGCCTGTACCTGGGTCGCGCGGTGGCAGACCTGAGCCTCGACGGCGGCAAGATCGTCTCGGCCACCGACGGTGTGCTGGCGACGATCGAGGATGTACTCGGCGACCGAGTCATCGAGCAGACCCGCGAATTCCACCATCGCCCCACCAGCGGAATGGATCCGGTCACCGGACAGGGCGCGAGCCATACCCAGCTCGCACTGTGTGTCCATCGCGCCGTGGTGGACGTCGACGTCGAACTCGGCCTGGTCAAGGTCGTCGAGATGGCGGCCGTACAGGACGTCGGCAAGATTCTCAACCGCCTCTCGCTCGAGGGCCAGATCCACGGCGGCACAGCGCAGGGCCTCGGTCTGGCGGTGATGGAGGAAATAGTCGTCGTGGACGGTCTGGTGAAGAACCCGTCGTTCACCGACTACCTGATTCCGACCATTCTGGACATGCCGCCCATGAAGCTGGACATCCTCGAGAACCCGGATCCCCTGGCACCGTACGGTCTTCGTGGTGCGGGTGAGCCACCCACCCTCTCGTCGACGCCCGCAGTGGTCGCAGCCATCCGCAATGCCACCGGGCTCGCGTTGACTCGCGTGCCCGTTCGACCCGAACACATCATCAACAGCTGATCCGAGTTCCATCACCATTCGACGAAACCTTATCCGGCACAACCGCACCGACGCCAAATCCCCCGGCACGTCGGCCCGGCCCCACGCTCGACGAGGTTGATCACGCCCTGGGAGGGCCGATCATGACCGACGTACGCACATCCAGCACTCGCCAAAGTGGGCGAGGTCGATCCCAGATCGACAAGTTCTTCGACATCACCGGTCGCGGTTCGACGCTCTCACGCGAAATTCGCGGTGGCGTCACCACATTCGTGGCCATGGCCTACCTGATCGTCCTCATTCCGCTGATCATCGGTGATGCCCGCGATGTCACCGGTGCCACGCTCGATCCGGCTCAGCTGTCGACCATGGTGGCATTGTCGGCCGGTCTGACGACCATCCTGATGGGGGTCGTCGGAAACGCGCCCCTCGCCATGGCGGCCGGCCTCGGGGTGACGCCCATCGTGGTGTTCCAGGCAGCCCCGTACATGACCTGGCCGCAGGCGATGGGACTGGTGGTTCTCGAGGGCGTCGTCATCGTGGTCTTCGCTCTCACCGGCGTGCGTCAACTCATCATGGATGCCATACCTCTGGTCCTCAAACAGGCGATCGGTGTCGGAATCGGCGCGTTCATCGCGCTCATCGGACTCGTCGACGCCGGGTTCGTCGGGCACCACGAGTCAGCAGCCACCGCGGTCACCCTCGGCACGTTCGGCAAGCTCGCCGGCTGGCCCGTGTTCGTCTTCTGTGTCGGCCTGATCTTGATGATCATGCTGTTCGTGCGGAAGGTGCCGGGTGCGATGCTCATCGGAATCTTCGTGGCCACCAATCTGGCGATCGTCCTGAACTCGGTGTTCGACATCGCACCGGAGGCCTGGGGACCGGTTGTTCCGAAGGTGCCCGATTCCATCGTCGCCACACCACAATTCGACCTGCTGTTCAACGTCGACCTGTTCGGCGGGTTCGCTCGGGCCGGAATCGTCACCGCGTCGGTCGTTCTGTTCACTCTCGTTCTCTCGGGCTTCTTCGACGCGATGGGTACCATCCTCGGAGTCGGTGAAGAGGCCGGACTGGTCGACAAGCAGGGCAGGATGCCCGGCCTGAGCCGCATCCTCACCGTCGACGGCATCGGTGCCATCGTCGGTGGTGCGATCAACGGATCTGCGAACACGGCCGTTGTGGAGTCCGCGGCGGGGGTCACCGAGGGTGCGCGAACGGGTCTCGCCAGCGTCGTCACCGGCGGATTGTTGACGAGCCTGATCTTCTTCACTCCGCTGGCCGGCGTGGTTCCGGTCGGTGCCGCGGCCCCGGCCCTGGTTCTGGTCGGTGCGCTGATGATGACGCACGTACGCAAGATCGACTGGGAGAACACCGAAATCGCGATCCCGGCCTTCCTGACCATCGTGCTGATGCCCTTCACGTACTCGATCACCGTCGGAGTCGCGGCGGGTGTCATCGCGTACACCCTCGTCCGCCTCGCCAAAGGCAAAGCGCGTCAGACGCATTGGCTGCTGTATCTGATGTCGGGCATCTTCCTGATCTACTTCGCCCTGCACCCGATCGAAGAAGCGTTGGGAATCTCGTAACGTGAAAGAGATCGTCGATCGTCTGACCGCCTGGGACCACGCGGGTGTTCCCTACGCGGTGGCGACAGTCATCGCGGTGTCCGGAAGTGCTCCACGACTTCCGGGTGCCGCGATGGCGGTCTGCGCCGACGGTGAGGCCGTCGGCAGCGTCTCCGGCGGCTGCGTCGAAGGAGCCGTGTACGAATTGTGCCAGCAGGTTCTCGAGACCGGCGAGTGCAAGCGAGAGTCGTTCGGCTACAGCGATATCGACGCCTTTGCGGTCGGCCTGACATGCGGGGGTGTGATCGAGGTCTTCGTCCGCCTCGGGCCGCCGCGGTCCGTACTCGCGGCCATCGCATCGGATACTGCAGTGGCCACGGTGACGGTGCTCTCCGAGTCCGGGGAGTCGCTCGCGGTGTCTTCGACGGCAACGATCGGCAGCACCGGTTTCGCCGACGTCGACGCGGTGGTCGTCGGTGAGGCGCTGGCGATGTTGGACTCCGGCGGTATCGGTATCCGGTCGGTGCGGTGCAGGCCGGACCTCGATGTGTTCGTGCAGTCGTACGCAACCGCCCCGCGGCTACTGATCTTCGGAGCCATCGACTACGCCGGAGCGCTCGCCCGCGTGGGCAAGTTCCTCGGCTACCACGTCACGGTGTGCGACGCGCGGCCCGTATTTGCGACTGCTGCACGGTTTCCCGACGCCGACGAGGTGGTGACCGAATGGCCGCACAGCTATCTGGCGCGGACGGCAGTCGATGCCCGAACGGTGATCTGCGTGCTCACCCACGACGCCAAGTTCGATGTGCCGCTGCTCGAAGTAGCGTTGCGACTGCCCGTGGCGTTCGTGGGGGCTATGGGATCGCGCCGGACTCACGACGATCGCGCGGCCCGGTTGCGTGACGTCGGATTGACCGAGCAGGAGCTCGCACGCTTGAAGTCTCCGATCGGTCTGGACCTGGGAGCCCGAACGCCCGAGGAGACTGCGCTGGCCATCGCGGCGGAATTCGTCGCCGTGCGACGCGGGGGTAGTGCGCTGCCACTGACACGTACGGCCGGTCCGATTCACCACGACGGGGCGGACGCCAAGTACGCATAGTTCGATGCGCCAGGGCTCGGAGCCACATGCGGTATCGCTGCCGCGGTTCATCGACCGTCTCGCCAAGGCCGCTCGGCCCATTCCTGATTCGGGGCATCCGTAAGCCGACTCCTCGATTATCGGGCTCCGCTCGGCGATCAGAGGTTCTGGTTGTAAAAGTTCGAGAGCCTGTCGACTGCCTGATCCACATACCTCGGCTCGTCGTACATTTCGTAGTGGCCGGCACCGTCGACGATGAGCAGGTCGACGGGGTTCGGGGCCATGTCCCACAATGCCATTCCTGCTTCGTACTGGCCGGTGTTGCCCTTCCGACCGGCGATGATCACTTGGAGGGGTTGGGTGAGCAGCGGATCGACGAGGTGAAATGCGTCGTAGCCCATCAGAAGTGAATCGCTTCGTGACAGTCGGCGGTTGGTAGAACGTTCGTGGCTGCCGCGCGGGGTCCGGTAAAAGGCGATCGCCTGAGTGCTGTCGATGTCCGTGATACCAAGTGCAACTGCATCTTCGGGAGTGTCGGGCAGCCAGTTCACGCGCTCGACCGTACCTGCGGCCACGTGCGCTGATCGGGCCGCGGCGAGTTCGTCGAGGGCTACGGCTGGGCCGTTGAGGGCTGAGCCCGCGCGCCAGGCCGCTCCGATGTTGCTCGCGACGACGGTGCCGACGGCTTTGATGCGGTGGTCGGTGCGGGCCGTGTGGACTGCGTATCCGCCTCCAGCGCAGATCCCGAGGGTTCCGATGCGTTCGGCATCGATCATGTCGAGTTTCGTTACTTCGTCGATCACGTACGAGATGTCCTCGCCCCGACGGTAGGGATCTTCGAGATCGCGTGGTTCGCCGCTGCTCTCGCCTTGGTAGGCGGGGTCGAACGTGATGGCTGCGATTCCCCGGCGGGCGAGCGCTGCTGCATAGTTGGCACCGATCTGCTCCTTGACGCTGCTGCCCGGCGTGGACAGCACGATGAGTGGATGCGGCTGCGTCTGATCGAAATTGCTGGGTAGGTGGAGATCGGCTGCCAGGGTGAGGGTGCCTCGAGGGATGGATAGATGCTCGATCATGAAAGCGTCTCTCGTATTCTTGTTCAGCTTCGCAATGCATGCAAAGCATGATTGTTCGATATGAAACTAGTACGAAACTGTACCAGTTGAGGAGGGCGCATGCAGTCGACCGATTCGGCACAGTTGTGGAAATTGAACCACCGGCTCTTGACGCGAGTGATGAACGCGGCAGCGCCGCAGTTCGACGATCTCGGGATCGAGACCAAGGAGTTCTTCGTTCTCGACGAGGTGGACAACTGCAAACACCCCGCCGAGCTGGCCGCACAATTGATGCTGCCCAAAGCCAGTGTCACGGTCTATCTTCGTGCACTTGTCGCCAAAGGCTTGGTTACCCGAGAGATCGATGAAACCGATCTACGTCGTCATCGACTATCGACAACGACGGAAGGCCGGCTGGTCTTGGAGCGTGCGCTTGCTGCTCTGGCGAAAGAGTTCGGCGCGATGATGGACAAGTTGGATGAACAAGACAGAGCCGACTTTCGGAGGATCCTGCTGTCGATCGTTACGAACGACTAGTCGAGCCAGTCTCGTCAGGAGAACTGTCCGACGCAGTCGGGCCGGGTTGCCTCGCGAGTTCGCTCGGCTTGCGAGACCAGCGCTGCGTGCCGTTTCAGCCGCCGGAGCCGATCACTGGTCTCGGAAGTGCTTGTAACGCAGGGTTTTTTGGACTCAGCGGCGCTCATACAAGCTTTCTGGTGAGCCCCTCGGTTGCCTCGGCTGTGTACGACATCGTGATCCTTGGCGTGACGCCGATCGATTGACCCACTCTCGTGACCAATACGGTTCAGAGATCCAGGAAGACGACGCCCGGTCGTAACCTGATCGCCTCCGGCACGGATCACTTCGCCGGACCCTGCACGAAACAATGCATTCAGCGGCCTTGAACCGCGGGCTTTCGTTTCTTGTCGGAGGGTCGCGATACTCTTTGTTCAGTTCGAACATGCGTTCTGAATTGTTGCTCACCGGGGGGTGAATGGGGATGGCAGTACCGACCGTGTCGCTGGAGGCGTTGACCGCGGCCGCGCGTGCGGAGAATCGGCAGGCCGCCCGCAAGATCACCGCCTGTTACGAGGTTCATCGGAGCTGGATCACCCTCGACACCGAGCACAAGCAGTACAGCCGATACGGGCGCACCGAAATGGCGGTCGCGTTGGGATGTTCGGCGACGGTCGCCGAATCGTACGTCTCGATCGCCGTCGCTTTGCACACCCGATTGCCACTGTTGCGCGCGGCGTTCGAGACCGGTGAGGTCGACCTTGCGCGGGTTCGGACGGTATGCCGGATCCTCGACAACCTGAGCGACGACATCGTGAAGAAGGTCGAGGACGAGATCGTCGAGGCGGCCCACCGGTTGTCACCGGGCCCGCTCGAGAAGGAGATCTGGGACATCCTGCTGCGGGTCGCACCCGAGGAGGCAGCAGCGTTGCGGGAGTTCGCGAAGAAGTTCCGCACCGTCACCTACACCCCGGCCGGGGAACTGGCCCGCATTCGGGCGGAGTTGACCGCACCCGAAGCCGCCGCCGCATGGCAGCTGCTCGAGGAGATGGCCGACACCCTCTGCCCGAAAGACCCGCGTGGGAAGAAGGAACGCCTGTGCGATGCCTTCATGGCCCGCATGCACGGCGAACCCCGCCTGGAATGCTTGTGCCAAAGGGAGAACTGCCCGAAGAAGGATGCGGTGCTGCCGGATCGGCGGGTGCCGCTCACGATGATCACCGTCGACATCGCCACCCTGATCGGCCTGCTCTCGAACCCTGCGTATCTGGCCGGTCATGGTTCCATCGACCCCGACCTCGCCCGGGAACTCGCACGCAACAGTCAGTGGCAGGTCCTGCTGACCGAAGCGATCACCCTCGCCGAATCCCTCGGCCTCGCCGTCCAGAACCCGGAGACAGGGGAATGGGAACGAACACCGAAAGAGCAAGAGCAGGAGTCGGACCCAGGGTCGGCTGCGACATCGGACACGGACACCGACAAGTCAGCGCCAGCGGGCGCCGTTCCGGGCACGGCGGCGGGGGCGGTACCGGATTCGGATGCGGATGCCTCTGCGGGCACCGACACGACTGCCGAGACACCCACGGACGCGAACGCAGGTGCAGGTGCAGGTGCAGGTGCAGGTGCACAGAATGCATCGACGGCTGATTCGAGTGCGGAGACAGCTTCGGCGTCGGAACCAACCGGGCCCAGTTCTCCTGCACCCGAACACAGCTCGCCGGCAGGAGATAGGGTCGATCAGGTCGACAATCCGGTGCCTATCACCGAGCCCGCGACCGACCCGGCAGCAGCTACCACCCCAGGCTCAGGCCCAGCCCACAAGCACGCAGCAACAACCGCTTCGGCGGCTATAACCAAGCCGCCACCGGAGCCGTGTAAGGCGACCGGCCCAGAGCCAGTGGCGTCACCAGCACCCGCACCGACTTCGTCGACACCTGTCCAACAGAGGCCGACCGCTGATCCGGCGCCAGATACGAGCGAAAACCAATCTCCCACTGCACCATCCGATACCACCAGGAACCACGAAACCGGCAGTGACGAGGAAACTATCAGTGGATCCGATCCCACACCGATCGGTAGTCCGGCACCGAGTACTCGCCCAGGTGCGGGTACCGATACCGAGGATCGACCTCCGCGCCGCCTGCAATCGTTGACCTCAGCCGCAGCGCTGTTCTGTACCCACACCCCTGTCGGCCGGGGCACACGGCACAGCTCTGCCCTCGACCTGCCCTCTGCGACCCGGCGCAACAACCGCACGATCCACACACCGGTAAGCCGCACACCCGGCGACCTCTATCTCGGCAACGCCTCCCTTGCCGCCGCACTCGAAGCCGCCATCGCCGCCGACCCCACCCTCGGAAAGTCGGTACCCCGCGACCCACTCACCGACCGCGCCCTGATCTACCGACCCGACACTCTCACCAGCGCAGCGGTCCGATTCCGCGACAAACACTGCCGCTTCCCCGGCTGCCACCGCCCCGCCGCCCGCTGCCAACTCGACCACGTGAACCCGTTCGACCACACCAACCCTCTCGGCGGCGGCTGGACCACCGTCAACAATCTGCAATGCCTCTGCGAATACCACCACACCGTCAAAACCGCCGGCTACTGGAAAGCCACCATGCTCCCCGGCGGAGCCATCCTGTGGACATCGACATCGAAGACCACCCGAATCACCCTTCCCGCCAACGGCACCGCCGTCCCCATCCTCGGAAACGACCTCAGACCACACATCCCCACCCAACCGAAACGATCCGGCATCATCGCCTACCCCAACCCACCCGACAACCAGGAGCAGGAGACAGACGACACGGCAGCACCGCCGTTCTAGGCGCGCGCCAACAAACGCCCGGTCGAGGATTCCGATCCCGCGATCCAGGACCGCCGCACCACACCCGACAGCCCGAGTCGGTCGTACGCCGTCACCGGATTACGGTGGTACAGCTGCGCGACGTCGACGGTGAACCGTTCGTCGGGTGCGAACACCACAAGATCTGCAGCGCAACCGATATCGATGCGTCCGCGATCGGCCATACCGACCTGATCGGCAGTATTCGTGGCCATCCACCGCACGATGTCGGTCAGTGCGAACCCACGGGCACGCGCCTCCGTCCACACCGCAGCGAGCGAGACCTGCAACGACGCGATCCCGCCCCACGCATCACCGAAGTCTCCGGTGTCGAACCTCTTCAGATCCGGCGTGCAGGGGGAGTGGTCGGTGACGATGGTATCGATCGTGCCGTCGGACAAACCCTGCCACAACAACTTTCGATTGCCGGCCTCGCGGATCGGCGGGCAACACTTGAACTGGGTGGCGCCCGCCGGCACTGCTTCCGCATCGAAACACAGGTAATGCGGGCAGGTCTCGACGGTCACCCGCACCCCGTCGCGCTTCGCCGCCGCAATCATCGGCAACGCATCGGCACTCGACAGATGCAGAATATGCACCCGGCACCCCGTCCTCCGCGACAACTCGATCACCTGCTCGATGGCCCGGTTCTCGGCGGCACGTGGACGCGATTCCAAGAATCCCGAGTACTCACGACCCGTCGCCGACGGTGCCTCGGCGATCACCTCGGCGTTCTCGGCGTGCACGATCATCAACCCGTCGAACGACGCGATCTCGATCAGAGCTTTCTCGAGCTCCGGAATCGTCAGCGGCGGAAATTCGTCCACGCCCGACGCGAGCAGAAAGCACTTGAAGCCGAACACCCCCGCCTCGTGCAGCGGCCGCAGCTGCTCGACATTTCCCGGAACGGCACCACCCCAGAAGCCGACGTTGACGACCGACTGATCCGCCGCCACCCGCCGCTTGATCTCCAAGGCCGCGACGTCCACCGTCGGCGGGATGCTGTTGAGCGGCATATCGACGATGGTCGTGATGCCTCCCGCGGCCGCGGCTCGGGTCGCGCTGGCGAACCCTTCCCAGTCGGTGCGCCCCGGCTCGTTGACGTGCACATGGGTGTCCACCAAACCCGGCAGCAGCACCTCGTCCGGCCCCAGCTCGACCGCCACCTCCGCGGACGCGCGGGCATCCACGGAGTCGATGGCCACGATTCGGCCGTCACGAACGGAGATCGAGGCCGCAACCTCCCGTCCGCCGATCACCGCCCGCGACGCGCGAACAAGCAGATCAGACTGCACTGGAGACACTCTGGAGCTCCGAGGACTTCCACGCGATGTCGGCCGCATCGAGAGCTTCGGCGTCGAGCTCACCGAACAACCGCAATCGGGACAGTCCGCCGTCGGGGTACACGTCCAGTCGCAGGTGTGTGTACGCGTCGGCCTCGTTCAACAGGAAGCGATGGCGGGTGTCCGGCTGGACGGCGGTGCGGGGCAGAATCTCGGTCCATGCCGTCGGGTCCGTGATGTGTCGGCGACGAGAATCGATGGCGCTGAGTCGAATCCACCCCGGTGCGTTCCCGACGTAGTAGCTGGTATCGACCTCCACGTGGCGCGGGGCACCGGGCGATGCGAGAGCGAACACTGCGAAATCGTTGCCGCCGTTGCGTCGTCGAGAGTTCTCCCAGCCTTCGCCCATGTTGCGAGCACGCCCGGGCAGGATGATGTTGGCCGGCGAGGAGTAGAAGGCGTCGGAGCACTCGGTGAGCCGAGCGCCGTTCTCCGCGGCCAGCAGGTCGACGGTGCCTGCGAGGAACCGCGGATCCTGCACCACCTGGCCGTGCACACGGAACCGGGCGACGCCGCCGTCGGGGTAGATCGACAGACGCACATGCGTCCACCGGTGCCGATCGGCCACCTCGTACCTGTTCGCGGTGTCACCGGCCGCCGGGGACTTGTCGACGATGGCGTGCCACTCCGCATTCTGCACATCCTCGATGGACGGATAGCCCTCGATCGACGCAGCCTCGACGGACACGAACGGCGGGTAGTTGCCGGTGAAGTGAGCGGTGTCGACCACGACGCCGTGCACGATGCCCGGGGCGCCCAGTCGCACGATCGCCCAGTCGTGACCGCCCTCGTCACGGCGACGGCGAGTCTCCCACCCGTCGTACACCTTTCCCTTGTGGCCGAAGTCCGCTGGATCGAACAGCGGAGCATCGGGCTTGATCAGGTTCTCGCGCTGGGCGAACAATTCGTCGTTCGCTGCGGAGACGCTGCCGCCGAGCGCCCGAGATGCCAGATCGGTCAGAGTGGTGAAATCGGTTCCGGTCATGAAGTTCCTTCCAAAATGTGTGTGGTGGCCAAGGTTCGGCCCACCTCGTGCAACAGCCGGGCCGCGTCACGCATCGAGATCCGAGGGTCCGGCTCCAGCTCGGTCAGTGCATAGGAGGCGGTGATTCCGTAGGGACGCAATCGATCCACACCGACGGTGCTCCGTCCGGCGACGGTGATCACCGGGACACCGGCTGCACGTGCGGTGTTCGCGACACCGATCGGTGCCTTGCCGTGCAGGCTCTGCTCGTCCAGCGAGCCCTCACCGGTGACGACCAGATCGGCCGACGCCAGAGCGCTACCGAAGTCGATCAGTTCGAGCACCGTCTCGATCCCCGGCTTGGCCGCGGCACCCAGTACGGCCATGGCACCGAAGGCGGTTCCGCCGGCCGCCCCTGCGCCCGCCAGGCCGCTGAGGTCACGGCCGATTGCGTTGCGCACCAGATGCGACCACTGCCGCATGCCGTGTTCCAGATACAGCAACTCCTGCGGTCCGGCACCCTTCTGCGGGCCGTAGACCGCCGCGGCTCCGGTGACACCGAGCAACGGATTGTCGACGTCACACGCCAGCTCGAACACCGCGTTCCGAGCCGACGGCATCAATCCGCTCAGATCGAGGTGGACTGCACCGCGGAGCGGACCACCACCGCGCGCCACCTCGCCTCCGCCGGCATCGAGGATGCGCGCACCGAGCGCGACGAGCATGCCCGCGCCGCCGTCGGTGGAGGCACTGCCCCCGAGCCCGACGACGATACGCCGCGCACCCGAAACAGACCCGGAACCTGACTCGAGCGCGTGCGCGATTACAGTACCGACACCGAATGTGCTCGCTCCCAACGCATCCGGCTCACCGCCGGGCAGGAGCTCGAGCCCGACCGCCGACGCCAGCTCGACAACAGCGGTGTCACCGCGACGGGCATACGACGTCTCCACCGGCTCACCCGTCGGCCCCGCGCACGTGACGGCCACTCGATCCCACCCGGCGGTGACGGCAGCGTCGACGGTGCCGTCACCCCCATCGGCGACGGGCAGGCACACCGTCTCGAGGGACGAGTCGACCGAGAGCATCCCCGACGCCAACGCCCGCGCGACCTCGGCCGCCGACAGCGAGCCCTTGAACTTGTCCGGAGCGAGCAGAATGCGCGTCATCTCTAGTCCAGCAGAAGCAACGCGGTCGGCGCGTCGGACGAGGTGGTTGCCAGCTCCTCGAACTCGCCGACGTTGTCGATCTCGGTGCCCATCGAGATGTTGGTGACCCGCTCGAGGATGATCTCCACGACGACGGGAACCTTGTGCTCGTTGGCCAGAGTCCTGGCCCGCACCAGCGTCTCGCCGATGAGGTCGGGATCGGTGACGCGAAGCGCTTTGCAGCCCAATCCTTCTGCCACCCGAACATGGTCGACGCCGTAGCCCTTGGGGATACCGGGCTGCGTGTCCTGTGATTCCTGAGTATTGATGTTGTCGAACCCCAGCTGCACGCAGAAGTCCATGTCGAACGCGCGCTGCGCCTGCCGGATCAGCCCGAGGTACGAGTTGTTCACCACCACGTGCACGTACGGCAGGTTGAACTGTGCGCCGACAGCGAGTTCTTCGATCATGAACTGGAAATCGTAATCTCCCGACAGTGCAACGACATTCGCCTTGGGATCGGCTGCCACCGCACCCAGTGCCGCGGGAATGGTCCAGCCGAGCGGGCCGGCCTGCCCGCAGTTGATCCAGTTGCGCGGGGAGTAGACGTGCAGGAACTGACCGCCCGCGATCTGCGAGAGCCCGATGGTGCTGACGTAGCGGGTGTCTCGGTCGAAGACCTTGTTCATCTCCTCGTACACGCGCTGCGGCTTGATCGGCACGTTGTCGAAGTGGGTGCGGCGATGCATCGTGCGCTTGCGGGTCGCACAGTCCTCGACCCAGCCCGAGAGATCGCGCACCGTGCCTGCCGCCCGACGTTCTTCGGCAACGGCCACGAACTGCTCGAGGGCGGCCTTGGCGTCGGAGATGATGCCGTAGTCCGGTGCGAAGACGCGTCCGATCTGGGTCGGCTCGATGTCGACGTGGACGAACTTGCGGCCCTTGCGGTACGTGTCCAGTCCGCCGGTATGCCGATTGGCCCAGCGGTTTCCGATGCCGAGCACGAAGTCCGAGGCCAGCAGGGTCGCGTTGCCGTACCGGTGCGCGGTCTGCAGCCCGACCATGCCTGCGGCGAGACGGTGATCGTCCGGGATCGTGCCCCAGCCCATCAGGGTCGGGATGACCGGGACGTCGAGTATCTCGGCGAGCTGGACGAGCAGGTCCGAGGCATCGGCGTTGATGATGCCGCCGCCGGCCACGATCAACGGGCGCTCGGCCGCGAGCAGCATGTCGATGGCCTTCTCGGCCTGGGCGCGCGAGGCGACGGGCTTGTGCACGGGCAGCGATTGGTAGGTGTCGGGATCGAAGTCGATCTCGGCCAGCTGCACGTCGATGGGCAGGTCGATCAACACCGGTCCCGGACGGCCGGATCGCATCAGGTGAAATGCCTGAGCGAACGCACCGGGAACCTGAGCCGGTTCGAGCACGGTCATCGCCATCTTGGTCACCGGTGCGGCGATCGCCGCGATGTCGACGGCCTGGAAGTCCTCCTTGTGCAGCCGCGCAACCGGGGCCTGGCCGGTGATGGCGAGGATCGGAATGGAGTCGGCCATGGCCGAATACAGCCCGGTGATCATGTCGGTACCGGCCGGGCCGGAGGTTCCGATGCAGATGCCGATGTTGCCCGGTGCCGCTCTGGTGAACCCCTCCGCCATGTGCGAGGCACCCTCGACGTGGCGGGCCAGCACGTGGCGGATCCCACCGTGATCGCGCATCGCCGCGTAGAAGGGATTGATTGCCGCACCGGGGAGACCGAATGCGGTTGTGGCACCTTCGAGTTCGAGTATCTTCACTGCGGCATCGGCCGCGCGCATCCTGGGCATATCAGTTTCCCTTACCGGAGAGCCGAGCGACGCCGCGGTACAGCGCCGAATGATCCAGTCCACCATCACCATTGGCGCGGGCCGAGGCCATCAGCTGCGCCAGCACCGCGCCCATCGGGATCACGACCCCCGCCTCACGCGCAGCCGAGGTGACGATGCCGAGATCCTTGTGGTGCAGGTCGATGCGGAACCCGGGCTCGAACGAGCGGTCCAGCATCTTCTGTGCCTTCTGGTTCAGCACTGCCGAGCCGGCGAGGCCGCCGCCGAGAACCTCGACCGACGCTGCCAGGTCCACGCCGTACGCCTCGAGGAACGCGATGGCCTCGGCGAGCACCTGAATGTTGCCTGCCACGATCAGCTGGTTGGCCGCCTTGACGGTCTGCCCGGACCCACTCGGACCCACGTGCACGACGGTCTTGCCGACGACGTCGAGAATCGGCTTGGCCGTGGCGAAGTCGTCCGCGCTGCCACCGACCATGATCGACAGGGTCGCGTTCTCGGCACCGGCCTGGCCTCCGGAGACCGGGGCATCGAGGATCCGGAAGCCGCGCGAGATCGCGTCGGCGGCCAAGGTGGCGGTGACGTCGGGACGGATGCTGGAGAAGTCGATGATCAGCGCGTCGCGTCGAGCATTGTCGAACACACCACCCTCACCGACCAGGACGTCCTGCACATCGGGGGAGTCGGGAACCATGATCGCGATGACATCCGCGTCGTGGACGGCCTTGGCGATGGAGTCGGCCGCCGTGCCGCCCGCTTCGACCAGGGGCCCGGTGCGATCCGGAGTCAGGTTGTAGCCGACCACCTGGTGGCCCGCCTTGGCGAGATGAACGGACATGGGGCTGCCCATGATCCCGAGGCCGATGAATGCGATGGTGCTCATATCAATCCCTACTTGGTAGTGGTGCCGGTGGAAAGAGCCAGCTCCAGCCAGTCGAACGTGTCCTGGCGGGTGGCTTTGTATTCGAGTCCGACGTAGCCGTCGTAACCACGTTCGGCGAGGCCGGCGAGCTGTCCGCCGAGGTCGAGCGATCCGGTGCCCGGTTCTCCGCGGCCGGGGGAGTCGGCGATCTGCACGTGCCCGATCAGGTCGTGGTGGGCCTCGAGCGCTGCGGGCACGTCGTCTCCGTTGACGGCGAGGTGGTACAGGTCGGCAAGCAGGCGCAGATTGTGGACGTCCTGTTCACGGGCAACTCGACGGATGGTGGCGACGGCTCCGGCAGCGGACTTCAGCGGGTAGGCGGGTGCGCCGCTGACGGGTTCGACCAGTACGACCGCACCGATTTTCGCTGCGGCCTTCCCGGCTGCGGCCAGGTTCTCGATCGCGACCTCGTCCTGGTCGAGCGGGTCGACTCCGTCGATGCGGTTTCCGTAGAGGGCGTTGAACGTCTTGGTGCCGAGTTGTTCGCCGATTCCGACGGTGGCGTCGATGTTGTCGCGAAAGGCCTGCACCTGCGCTGGATCGGACAGAATCCCGCGGTCGCCTGCCGGCATGTCGCCGGCGGCGAAGTTCAGACCGGTCAGCTGTACCCCGGCATCGCGGATCGAGGACACGAACGCAGAGACATCGGCGTCCGACGGCACCGGGCCCCCGAACGGCCACCAGAATTCGACGGCGTCGAAGCCGGCATCTCGGGCGCGCTGCGGTCGATCGAGCAGAGGCACGTCGGTGAAGAGAATGGAACAGTTGACGGTGTAGTGAAGCCTGGAATCAGCGAACGTGTTCATACACAGTGCCTTTCAGTTCTGAGGTTGCGGCAGGCCGCGGTACCTGCGCCAGCTGCCGGTGTAGGTGATGTCGGTCAGCTCGTCCGGTTGTGCATCGAGCACCCCGGGGCGGAGGCCGACGCCGAGGACCGAGCGCCCGTCCTCGAGCGCGACCACGGTGAGTTCGAGCTCCGGCGGTTCGTCCGGCAGGAACGCCGTGCGGATGTCGTCGAGCGGAATGTCGTAGAGCTCGCCCTCGATGGCCGCACCGGCGGTGTGGTCGAGCAGCAGCGCCGGGAATTCGTCGCGTACCGAGAAGAAGCGGTAGTTCGGTGTGGTGCGCACTGTCCCGACGAACGGGTGGGACGAGACGTTGTGGTGCAGGCTGCCGCCCCGCATCGCACCACCGTTGCAGAAAAGCTCCGTCATGAAGTCGTTCCTCTCGGGCTCGATCGACCGGACTCAAAGTCCGTAATACGGAATAGTGATTCCGTTTCGTGTTTCGAGTGTGGCGTGCACCACGTGGATCTGTCAAGACCCGCTCACCCGGACTGCCCGACCGAAGCGCCGAATACCGCAGTGCGGCAACACCGAAAGACTCGGCGCAGACAGCCCGAGATCAACCCTTGACAGTGGATGTGATCGGTGTCACGCTCGTTTGGTGGAATCAACATTTCGTATAGCGGAATCAGAGACAGCCGGGGTCGTGGCCGATCTGAACACGGCCTGTGAGACCGAAGCGGCACGCACGCTCTCGCTCTGCCTCGACGTGCCTCGCTGGGTCGCGGGAGTTCTGAGCGCACGGCCGTTCACCGACGTGCAGGCTCTGCGCCACGCCATTCATCGCGCTGCCGCACCATTGACAACCGATGAAGTGCACCGCGCACTCGCCGTGCATCCGCGCATCGGCGAGAGACCAGACGGCGACGACGCAAGCGCTCGGCACGCGAGCAACGAGCAATCCGGCGTCGACATCTCCGACGCGACCGTCGAACAGCGGCTGAGAGCAGGAAATCTGGCCTACGAGAACCGCTTCGGGCAGGTGTTTCTGATCAGGGCCGCCGGCCGGGATGCCGACGCAGTTCTCGACGCTTTGCAGACCAGGCTCGGCAACGACCCCGAGACCGAGGCAGTCGTCGTCGAACACGAACTGCGGGAGATCGCCGAGATTCGGGCAACAGGAAGTCTCGGCGATGTCTGACCAGAGGAGCCATGTGACCGCTCACGTGCTCGATGCGGCGAGAGGCGTTCCGGCGCAGGGTGTCTCGATCGTACTGTCCGATGTCCACGGCACCCCCGTCGCCGACGCGGTCACCGACGAGCAAGGACGCGTCGCCGCGCTCGGTCCCAGCGAACTCGAACCGGGCGTCTACCGCCTCACTTTCGCAACCGGCGCGTACTTCGCCGCCCAGCACACCGAGTGCTTCCACCCCGAGGTTCTCGTCACTTTCGAGATCACCGCATCCGACCAGCACTACCACATACCACTTCTGTTGAGCCCGTTCGCTTTCACCACCTATCGAGGGAGCTAGAACCCATGACCATCGTGCTCGGAGCAAACCAGTACGGCAAAGCCGAATGCAGACTCGTCCGCATCGACCGCGAGACTCCTCGCCACCGCATCACCGACGTCAGCGTCACCTCGCAGCTGCGCGGAGATCTCGAGGCCGTCCACACCGAGGGCGACAACGCCCACGTCGTCGCGACCGACACTCAGAAGAACACCGTGTACGCGTTCGCGCGGGACGGTATCGGCGCGATCGAGAACTTCGCTCTGCGCCTCGGCGCGCACTTCACCGACAGCTTCGACTGGATCACCGGCGGCCGCTGGGAGATCGAGCAGTACTCCTGGTCGCGAATCGCCGACGGTGAAGACGGATACGACCACTCGTTCGTCAAGGCCGGCGACGAGAAGCGGAACACGATCGTGACGGTCGACGGCGACAACATCTCCATCGTCTCCGGAATCAGCGACCTCGTGGTCCTCAACTCGACGGCGTCGGAGTTCTGGGGGTACCCGAAGGACCGCTACACGACGCTGAAGGAAACCACCGACCGCATACTGGCCACCTCGGTCAGTGCCCGCTGGCGGTATCTCACCACCGAGCTCGATTTCGACAAGACCTTCGACGACGTCCGCTCGATCATGCTCGACGCCTTCGCCTCCACTCACTCTCTTGCGTTGCAGCAGAGCCTGTTCCAGATGGGCAAGCAGGTTCTTGAGGCACACCCGGAGATCGGGGAGATCAAGTTCTCGATGCCCAACATCCATCACTTCCTCGTCGACCTCGAGCCGTTCGGACTCGACAACCCCGGTGAGGTCTTCTACGTCGCGGATCGCCCCTACGGTCTGATCGAGGCCACGGTGCAGCGCGACGATGCCCCGGACGCAGGCCGCGCCTGGGATACCGTGCCCGGATTCTGCTAGGAGCGAGCCGACATGAAGCTGACAAAACGCACTGCGGCCAAGACCCATGCACCGCACGACCCCGCCCGTCCCGAGGACGAGCGGTTGTCGATCGGTAGGTCGTATCTCTACGGATTGCAGCACATCCTGACGATGTACGGCGGCGTCATAGCACCACCTCTGATCGTCGGCGGCGCAGCGGGGTTGACCGGCACCGAGATCGCGCTGTTGGTCTCGGCCGCGTTGTTCGTCAGCGGAGCGGCCACCCTGCTGCAGACCCTGGGGGTGCCGTACTTCGGCGCAAAGCTCCCTCTGGTGCAGGGTATTTCGTTCGCCTCGGTGTCGACGATGGTGGCCATCGCAAGTGGGCCGGGCGGATTGAACTCGGTGTTCGGAGCCATCATCGCCGCCGGTGCCATCGGCATCCTCATCACCCCGTTCTTCAGCAAGATCGTTCGCTTCTTCCCACCGGTGGTGACCGGCACGATCATCACCGTCATCGGTATCTCGCTACTGCCCGTTGCGGTTCGGTGGGCGATGGGCGGTGATCAGCAGGCCACCGACTGGGGCTCGATGTCCAACATCGGTCTCGCGGCCTTCAGCCTCGTGGTGGTTCTGCTCGTCAGCCGACTGGTGCAGGGCACACTGTCGCGGCTGTCGATCCTCATCGGCATCATCGTCGGCACGGTGTTCGCGGTCCTGGTCGGCAAGGCCGACTTCTCCGGTGTCGGTGACGGTGCCATCTTCAGCCTCCCCGAGCCGTTCGCGTTCGGAGCTCCGACCTTCCAGATCGCGGCGATCCTGTCGATGGTGGTCGTCATCCTCGTCATCATGACCGAGACCACCGCCGACATCCTGGCCGTCGGCGAGATCGTCGGTACCGACGTCGATGCCCGACGCGTCGGCGACGGGTTGCGTGCGGACATGGTGGCCACCACCATCGCTCCCGTCTTCGGCACCTTCCCCGCCAGTGCGTTCGCCCAGAATGTCGGTCTGGTGGCGGTCACCGGAATCAAGAGTCGCTACGTCGTCGCCGCCGGCGGCTCGGTGCTGCTGTTCCTCGGACTCTTTCCCATCCTCGGTCTGGTCGTCGCATCGGTTCCGTTGCCGGTACTCGGCGGCGCGGGCATCGTGCTGTTCGGCTCGGTGGCCGCCAGCGGCATCAGGACTCTGTCCAAGGTGGAGTTCGACGGCAATCTCAACCTCGTCATCGTGGCCGTCGCCATCGGCTTCGGCGTCATCCCCATCGCGGTACCGGGCTTCTATGCAGCCTTCCCCGACTGGGTCCACGTGGTACTCGACTCGGGCATCAGTGCCGCGAGCATCGTCGCGGTCCTGCTGAACATCGCCTTCAACGTCGTCACGATCGGCCAGAAGGCCTCACCCTCGGTGGTGACCGCGGCTCCACCGGTGGCGACGCGGCATCACCAGTAGTGTTCTACCGAGATCGGTGGAAGCTACGAGCATGCGAGGTGGGACTGTGGCGGCAGGTGGCGGGGTGCAGTCCGTGGAGCGCGCATTCGAGCTGCTCGACATCATGGCCGCCTCGGGCGGATCCATCGGGATCAGCGAACTCGCCGAGGGAACCGATCTGCCGATGCCGACCGTGCATCGACTGATCGGGACCCTCGTCTCGCTCGGCTACGTCAGGCGGCTGCCGTCCCGTCGATACGCATTGGGCACCAAGCTCATTCGTCTCGGCGACAGCGCCTCCAAACTGATCGGCGGATGGGCCAAGCCGTACCTGGCCGAGCTGGTCCGGATCACGCACGAGACGTCGAACATGGCATTCCTCGAAGACGACATGGCGGTCTACGTCGCGCAGGTGCCGTCCGAACACGCCATGAGAATGTTCAACGAGGTGGGACAGCGGGTGCTGCCGCACTCCACCGGCGTCGGCAAAGCTCTCCTCGCGCAGTTGGACGACGACGCCGTCCGCGCGATCGTCGGCCGCCTCGGTATGGCACCCCGTACCGTCAACACCATCACCACGCTGGACGCGTTACTCGAAGATCTTGCGGTGATCCGCCAACGCGGCTACGCGATCGACGACGGCGAGCAGGAAGTGGGCGTGCGCTGCTTCGCCGTACCGGTGATCGGTGCACCCACGCTGACGGCGATGTCCATCGCCGGACCCACCGCGCGAGTCACGCTCGAATCGGCCGAACAGTTCGTACCCCTGCTGATCTCGGCCGCCGAGCGACTGGCGAAAGATCTCGCGGGCAACAACCCCGCACCCTAATCTTTCAGAATTCTCGCATCGCGAGCGAAGGACTCGACCTGCTCGGTCAGCCACACATGAGCCGGAACCGCGCCGCCGAGCAGTTCGCGAGCCAACGAGGGGGAATCCCCGATCTGCACATCGCTGCCCGCGATGATGATGTTGCCGTAGCGCCTGCCCTTGAGCATCGCCGGATCGGCGACGATCGCCAGATGCGGAAAGACACTGCGAAGAGTCGACGCCTCCTGCTTCGCGAGCGAAAGATCGCGTCGATCACCGCAATTGACGACGTACATGCCGCCGGGCGCGAGGACGCGTCGAACATGGGCGGTGAACTCGGCAGTCAGCAGCGGGGCCGGAGTGACCGCCCCGGCGAACACATCTCGCACGATCAGGTCGCGACTGTTCTCGCTCAAGGTCTCGGTGACCGCCCGCGCCTCACCGACGCGGATACGGAGCAGCGGTGCTCGCGGGAGGTCGAACCATTCGCGTACCAGCTCCGAGAGCTTGCCGTCGAGTTCCACGACCACCTGACGCGCACCGGGGAATTCGGCGGTGAAGGAACGTGCCAGTGTGCACGCCCCACCCCCGAGGTGCAGCGCTCGTAGCGGGAAGGTCGAATCCCACTGCGCGCGAACCAGTCCGGAGATCCAGCGCATGTACTCGAATTCGAGAACGGTGGGGTCGTTCATGTCGATGTGCGAACTCGGGACGTCGTTGACATTGACGACCCAGCCGTCGTCGGAGAAGGCGTCGCGGACCAGTTCACAGGTGCCCGAATCGATCTCGAACACTCCGGGTTGCAGCGAGCCGGCCGGTGCCGACGCGCGCTTCCTACCCATTCGCGGGCCCGTCGAGCCGAAAGTCCTCGAAATCGAATCCCGGCGTGACGGTACAGCTGACCAGACTCGGCTCGTCGCCCACCGGACGCGCCCGCTGCCACACCGAGGGCGGCACGATCTGCTGCGGCGCGTCCGGTGCGACCAGCAGCGAAGTCACGGTTCCCGGCTCGTCCCCTGCGCCGCCGAGGTCGAGCTGCACCGGACTACCACGGTGATACAGCCACATCTCGGTCCCGCGGACGGTGTGCCACGCCGACTGCTGGCCGGGCATGAGCAGGAACAGGATCGCCGTGCCTGCCGCGCGCGGGCCGGGATAGCCGTCGGGCAGGAACTCCTGCGGGATGGTGACCTCGCTGCGCCAGGTCTCGCGGAACCAACCACCCTCGGGATGGGGTGCGAGGTCCAGGCCAAGAGCCCAGTGAGGCAACGACGTCATGGACGCAACCCTAATCCGTAGCGATCTGAACCCGGAACGTGTCGCGCCCGGTGTGCAGGCTCCACAGCTGCTCGGCGAGAGCCTCGGGGCTCTTCCTCGGGTCGCTACCGTCGATGGCACCACCGATGATCAACTGCGACACCTGGATTCCCTCTTCGGCCAGCTCCTCGTTGAGCAACTGCGCGTAGGCTGCCTGGCCGGCGAACGCGATGGACGTGCCGGTGACGGTGCGACCCGGCTTGACTGCGGAGCCGCCGTTGACGAACAGGATCGTGCCCTTGTTCTCGCCGAGAAACCGCATGCCCGGGAGCACCTGGTGGACGGCGGCGATCGGTCCGTAGATCGAGAACTCGACCGGGCCGACCATGTCGGCCGGGGTGGTCTCGAGCACCGGCCGCATGAAGTCCTTCTGCGGAAGGGGGCTGTACTGCAGCACCTCGATGGGCCCGAGCGTTTCGGTGACCTGCTCGAGCGCTGCGGCGATCGAGGCCGGGTCACGCACGTCGGCGACGAAGCCCTTCGCGGAGATACCGTCGGCGGCGAGCTGATCGGCCAGAGCGTCGACACGGGCCTGGTTTCGGGAGATGAGGCCGACCGAGAAACCCTGCGCGCCGAACTTGCGCGCCACCGCTGCTCCGAGACCTGCACCTGCTCCGACAATTGCTATGGAAGTCATGACCTGTGCAAGGCGAGTCCATCCTCGACTATTCCGACGACCGACTCGAGCAGGGCCTCTGCGCTCTCGTGCAGCGCCGTGACATCGCCGGTCCAGCCGAGCACACGCAGTGCGGCTGCGGCGATACCGGCGGCATCGGCTGTCGGGTCGCTCCGGCCGTTCTCACGATCGGCCCGCGCGTTCACCACGGTCTCCACCAGTCGAAACGGCAGGTCCTCCGTCCCCGGACGGCGCTCGGCGTCGAGTTGATCGAGCGTGTCCGACGCGATCGCCGCATACAGGCCCATGAGCGTGTAGCGATGGTCGCGGAAAGTCTCGAAGCGTTCGCTGCGCAGCTCGGGCAGCAGATAGAGCGCGCCGAGATTCCAGGTGGACGCACCGAGTTGGCCGGAGTCGAAGTAGGCGAGTGCGTACATCTGGGTCGCGGGCTCGGCCTGTGAGTCTCGGATGCGCTGCGCGACGGCCAGCGGTGCGTCGACCGTTCCGCTGAGCAGTGCGTCGAGGATGTCGTCCTTGGTCGCGAAGTGGTGGTAGAGCGAGGCCTGACGTAATCCGACGGCCTCGGCGATGACGCGAGTCGAGGTGTTGGTGAAGCCGCGAGTGGTGAACAGTTCGGCCGCGGCGTCGAGTATCTCCTCGCGAGCGGTGTCGCCGGGCCGCTTCTTCGTACTCAGCCTTGGCCTGCCTGCTCCGGTCATGACTGCATCCTGTCAGGTCGATATGACGGTGAGATTTCTGTCATCTGATCGAAATAGACGAAACGAGCTTGTTGCACGACGGACACGATCCGGGAACGACCGTGCCGAAAACTATCAACTGACAGAAAACCCGCCTCGGCGATGCAGCGGGGTCACTCATCCACCCACCTCGCCCGTAGGAGATCACATGAGCTCGACCACACTGCCCGCGTCGGGTCAGGGGTCCGAATCACCCGCCACCTCGGATCATTCGGACCTGGCCGCCCTGGGCTACGACCAGCAGCTCCATCGCAGCCTCGGCAAGTACGCGTCCTTCGCGGCCGGCTTCTCGTTCGTCTCGATTCTGACCACCATCTTCCAGCTCTTCGGACTCGGCTTCAGCTTCGGCGGCCCCGCCTTCTTCCTCACCTGGCCGCTGGTGTTCCTCGGCCAGTTCATGGTGGCTCTGAACTTCGCCGAACTCGCTGCCCGCTATCCCATCTCGGGCGCGATCTACCACTGGTCGCGGCGCATGGGTGGTGAGCTGGTCGGGTGGTTCGCGGGTTGGTTCATGATCATCGCGCAGATCGTCACCGCCTCGGCCGCCGCCATCGCCCTGCAGGTGGTACTTCCCAGCATCTGGGGCGGATTCCAGCTGATCGGCGAGGACACCGCACTCACCTCACCGAGCGGTGCCGCCAATGCCGTTGTGCTCGGCTCGATTCTGCTGGTGCTCACCACCACCATCAACTGCATCGGCGTGAACTGGATGTCGCGGATCAACAGCATCGGCGTCACCTGTGAGATCGTCGGAGTCATCGCCCTGGTCCTGGTGTTCTTCACCCACGCCGAACGCGGACCACAGGTGGTGTTCGATACCGGAAGTGCCGGAGCCGATCCCGGCTACATCGGGGCCTGGATCGTCTCGGGCCTGATGGCCGCCTATGTCATGGTCGGCTTCGGCTCGGCAGGCGAACTGGCCGAGGAGACCCGCAATCCCCGACGCGTCGCGCCCCGCACCATCCGCCTTGCACTGTCCGCCTCGGCACTGGGCGGTGGCCTGATGATCGTCGGTGCCCTGATGGCCGCACCGAGCCTGACCGACGGTCAGCTTGCGACACAGGGGCTTCCGTACGTCATCGACTCGATCCTCACCTCACCGTGGGGCAAGGTCCTGCTGATCGACGTCGCCATCGCCGTGTTCATCTGCACCCTCGCCATCCAGACCGCGGCATCGCGGCTGATGTTCTCCATGGCCCGGGACGGACGACTGCCCGCATCGGCAGCGCTGGCGAAGGTCAACTCGCGCACCGGAACCCCCATCGCACCGTCGGTTCTGATCGGCGTGGCCTGCGTTGCGATCCTGGCCGTCAACGTCGGCAACTCCGCGATCTTCACCACGCTGTCCAGCGTCTGCATCGTGTTGATCTACCTCGCCTACATGATGGTGACCGTCCCGTTGCTGATCCAGCGGCTCAAGGGATGGCCGCACGGCGGAGTGCAGAAGGACAGCGACGGCGAGAAGCTCTTCACCCTCGGCCGCCTCGGCCTGCCCGTCAACATCGCAGCGGTCCTGTACGGCGGACTGATGGTGATCAACCTGTCGTGGCCCCGCGCCGAGATCTTCGACCCCACCGGCGAATTCCCCATCCTGCGATGGGCCGCACCACTGACCGTCCTCGCCGTGATCGTCGTGGGCATCGCCTGCCTGCCCCGCGGCAAAGCCCACCCCAAGCCCGTCACGATCGGAGCCTGAATCACCATGAGCACGGCAACCGCAACCACCCACTCGGCCAAGGAACACGCACGATCCCAGGCCACCGTCGCGCCTGCACCCACTGCGCCGGAGGGCATCTCGGAACTCACCTGGGCCGAGTCGGTCCCCGGCGGCAGCTACACCACCAAGGTCCTCGCTCGCGGAACCCGGCTGCGCCTCGTCGACGTGA
Organism: Rhodococcus sp. 05-2255-3B1; assembly: GCF_002258545.1. Lineage (NCBI taxonomy): Bacteria > Bacillati > Actinomycetota > Actinomycetes > Mycobacteriales > Nocardiaceae > Rhodococcus > Rhodococcus sp. 05-2255-3B1. The sequence continues at coordinate 137,307 of NZ_NOZC01000007.1, forward strand.
ACGGTGACGCCTGCGCCAATCTGCTGCTGTACCGCGCCGACGCACCATGGGAACGGCTCAACACCGCCGACACCGTCAAGGTGCCGTGGCAGGCGTATCTGAGCTCGGGTCATCCCCTGCTCTCGGACCAGGGCCGTGTTCTGGCCACCGTCGTCGGCGACACCTCCGGCCGCCACGACGCACTGTGCGGCACCACCTCGACCGCTACCAACGTCGCCAAATACGGAGACAGCGGACCACATTCGTCGGCTCCGGCCGGTCGAGAACTGTTCACCCTCGCCGCGGCCAAGCACGGACTCGAACCGCGGGACGTCGCGCCGTCCCTGTCGTTCTTCCACGGCGTCACCGTCGCCGCCGACGGCGCTCTGGTCAGCACCGGATCCGCAGGAGCGGGCAAGTCGGTGGATCTGCTGATCCACCTGCCGGTGATCGTGTTGCTCGCCAACACCGCTCACCCACTCGACCCGAGGTCCGAATTCCCCACCACCGCCCTCGACGTGTTGGCCTGGCGGGCACCGGAGGAGCTGCTCACGCTCGACAACACCGAACCCGAATATCAACGCGCAGTGCAGAACACCGAGGACGCATGGAAGGCAGCACAGTGACCACCAGTGCAGTGATCGTGAAAGACGAGATCGCCCCCGCTTTCGGTCCGTGGTCCGCCGTGGTCGAAGCCGGTGACATCCTGACGATCGTCGACCTGTACGGCAATCAAGCCGTCGACACTCTGCTGTACGGCGCGCACGATCGTTCCATCCGATACTCCGCCGCCGCGACGGTCTCCGCGCAACAGAACCTGTTCCTCACCACCGGTTCCGTTCTGCGCAGCGATGACTCGACGCCGCTGATGACGATCGTGGACGACGAGGTCGGCAACCACGACACCGTCGGCGGTGCCTGCTCCAAGGAGTCGAACACCCTGCGCTACGGCCACCACACTCAGCACCAGCACGCCTGCGTCGAGAACTTCCTGATCGAGGGATCCAAGTGGGGCCTCGGCAAGCGAGATCTGGCACCCAACATCAATTTCTTCATGAACGTGCCCGTCGACGCCGACGGGACCCTCGGCATCGTCGACGGTCTCTCGGCTCCCGGGAAGAAACTCTCACTGCGTGCCGAGATCGACACCCTCGTGCTCGTCTCCAATTGCCCACAGATCAACAACCCCTGCAACGGATTCGACCCCACTGCGGTCCGGATGATCGTGACGCGAGAGTCGGCGGGGGCATGAAGGCGACCAAGATGACAGTCCACCGGCCGGGAATGCTCACCACGGTGCAGGACTGGCCGGGCCGCATCGGGTACTGGAAGGTGGGCGTACCGCCATCGGGACCGATGGACGACCTGTCGTTCCGGCTCGGCAACGTCGCCCTGGGCAACCCCGAGGGCACTCCGGGACTCGAATCCACCATGGCCGGGCCGGCATTGACGTTCGATGCCGACACCTACGTCTGCGTCACCGGTGCCGCGGTACCGGTGCGCATCGACGGCCGCGCGGCCCCGCAGTGGAAGCCGGTCCTGGTACCCGCCGGTGCCACCCTCGATGTCGGCACCACCACCGGTGCGGGTCTGCGGGTCTACGTGCTCGTCCAGGGCGGCTTCGATGTCGACGACTACCTCGGCAGTGCAGCGACGTTCACACTCGGCAAGTTCGGCGGACATCGCGGCGGCGTGCTCGGCGAGGGCGACGTCATCGCACTGGCCGGCCGCTCCGACAACCCCGCCGTTCTCGGTCCGATTCCCATGGAACACCTGCCGGTGCTGACGTCGAGCTGGGACATCGCCGTCACCGAGGGCCCACACGGCGCACCGGAGTTCTTCACCCGCGACGACATCGACACCCTCTACGCCACCCGCTACGAGGTGCACTTCAACTCCGATCGCACCGGAGTCCGACTGATCGGACCGAGGCCACAGTGGGCTCGGCCCGACGGCGGCGAGGCCGGACTGCACCCGTCGAACATCCACGACAACGCCTACAGCGTCGGGGCGTTGGACTTCACCGGCGATACCCCGATCCTGCTCGGACCCGACGGTCCGAGCCTGGGCGGCTTCGTCTGCCCCGTCACCGTCGTGGCCGCCGAACGCTGGAAGCTCGGTCAACTGAGGCCGGGCGACACCATCCGATTCGTTCCCGTGAAGGCCGCGTCCACGGCGCCGCTGGGTTCACTCGGTCTCGCTCGCCGCGCGTCTCTGCCCGCGGTGTTCTCCGCAGGCGGCGACGGCGACGACGGAGTGATCGCTCGACGCGACGCCGATACGTGCGTCACCTACCGTCGCTCGGGCGACGACAACGTGCTCGTCGAGTACGGCGACATGAAACTCGATCTGGCCCTGCGCGCCCGGGTGCATGCCCTCCATCAGCGCGTCGAGGCCCTCGCGCCCCGTGGCCTGGTGGACCTGACTCCCGGGATCCGCTCGTTGCAGGTGAAGGTGAATCCCGATGTACTGTCCATCGATTCGTTGATGGGTCTGCTGTCCGAGGTCGAGAACGAACTACCCGCGGCCTCGGAGCTCGTGGTCCCCAGCCGCCAGGTTCGGCTGCCGCTCTCGTGGGACGACCCCTCGACCCGCGAGGCCATCCAGCGCTACATGCACGGTGTGCGCGCCGACGCCCCGTGGTGCCCCTGGAACATCGAATTCATCCGGCGGATGAACGGACTCGATTCGGTGGCAGAGGTGTTCGACACCGTCTTCGCCGCCGACTACATGGTCCTCGGTCTCGGTGACGTGTACCTGGGCGCACCGGTGGCGACACCGTTGGATCCGCGGCACCGACTGGTGACGACCAAGTACAACCCGGCGCGCACGTGGACGCCGGAGAACGCCGTCGGTATCGGCGGAGCGTACCTGTGCATCTACGGCATGGAAGGTCCCGGCGGCTACCAGTTCGTCGGACGAACCACGCAGGTGTGGAACCACAGTGCCGCCTACAGCGGCGGACCGTTCGAGGAAGGCACCCCGTGGCTGCTCCGGTTCTTCGACCGAATCTCCTGGTACCCGGTCGAACCCGAGGAACTGATGGACCTGCGCGCAGATCTGGCGGCCGGCCGCGGCGGCGGAGTGCAGATCACCGACGGTGAGTTCTCCCTCGCCGAGCACGAGAACTTCCTGGACACCAACGCGGACTCCATCGCCGAGTTCCGCGCGACGCAGGCCGTCGCCTTCGGTGCCGAACGCGACGCATGGTCGGCAGCAGGCGAATTCGATACGATGAAAGGCAGGACCGATGCAGCCTGAGGTACGAGAACGAGTTCTGCAGGCATACAAGCGAATTGCCGAGGTCGATCGGCCGGAGGTGTGGATCACCCTGCGTGACGAGGACGACGTGCTGGCCGAGGCCGTCGCCCTCGACGAGGCGGTCGCGGCCGGTGCGGATCTACCGCTCGCCGGAGTACTCGTCGCAGTCAAGGACAACATCGACGTCGCCGGCCTGCCCACCACCGCAGCATGCCCCGAATTCGCCTACACACCCGGCATTTCCGCCGTCGCCGTCGAGCGACTGACGAGCCAGGGCGCACTGGTGCTCGGCAAGACCAACCTGGACCAGTTCGCCACCGGACTGGTCGGCACCCGCAGCCCCTACGGCGCGGTCCGCTGCGCCTGGGATCCGACACTGATCTCGGGAGGCTCGAGCTCCGGTTCCGCCGTCGCGGTGGCACTGGGCATCGCGGACATCGGAATCGGCACCGACACGGCCGGATCGGGTCGAGTGCCCGCAGCCTTCCACGGCCTGGTGGGCATCAAGAGCTCACTGGGTATCGTGCCGAACACCGGCGTCGTGCCCGCCTGCGCCGACTACGACTGCGTCACAGTTCTCGCGCGCGATCTGGACAGTGCCACTGCGGCGATGAAAGTCATGACCGGGCCCACCGCCACCGATCCACGCAGCCGGGCCTGGCCTTCCGACGTACGGCTCGCCGCGTCCCCGCAGTCCCGCGTCGCCGTCCCACGAGGTGAGGATCTGACATCGCTGAGTCCGGCGTACCGTCGGGCATTCGAGGCGACGGTGGCCGGCCTGGCAGAGAAGGGTATTGCCCACGCCGAGGTCGACATCTCGACGCTGCTGGACGCGGCAACACTGCTGTACGACGGAGCGATTGTGGCCCAGCGGTATTCGGCCGTCGGAGAGTTCCTCGACACCGCGCCTGCCGGTGCCGATCCCACGGTGTCCGCGATCGTTCGCTCGGCGGCAGCGCCGTCCGCACACCGGTACGTCGACGATCTCGCCGCTCTCGCCGGAGCCGAGACCGCGGCCCGCGCACTCCTGAACGGTTTCGACGGCCTGCTGTTGCCCACCACCACCGAGCATCCGAGCATCGCTGCGGTGCAATCGGATCCGGTCGGCATCAACCGACGCCTCGGTACGTTCACCAACTTCTGCAATCTGCTCGACATGGCCGCGGTGGCCGTTCCCGGAGCCTCGACGCACGACGGCAACCCGTTCGGCGTCATGGTCGTGGTACCGGCATTCGAGGATCAGATCGCGATCGACCTCGCTGCACAGTTGAGCGGCACCGCGTCGCCGTCGCTGATCGACGACGGTATCGAGGTGTTGGCCGTCGGAGCGCACCTGCGCGGCTTTCCCGTGCACCACCAGCTGACCGATCGCGGTGCACGCTTCATCGGCGAGGTGACGACCACGGCGGACTACCGACTCGTGGATCTGCACACCACCCCGCCCAAGCCCGGTCTCGTGCGGCGCGCGGGCGACGGCGCTCCCATCTCGGGAGAGTTGTATCGCATGTCCGCCGCCGCCCTCGGAACGTTCCTCGCGGGATTGCCCGCGCCGATGGGTCTGGGTCCGGTCGAGTTGTCCGACGGTCGCTGGGTCACCGGATTCTGCTGCGCGCACGACGCAGCCGAGAACGGCACCGACATCACCGAATTCGGCGGCTGGCGCGCATACAGGGCTCAAGCCGGGACCGGTCTGCCTCCGTCGGTCGCCACGCGCACGGCGAGCAGTCCGAGTACCGTGCCCATGACGTAGCGCTGGACCCTCAGCCACGTGGGGCGAACGGCCAGGAACTGAGCGATCGATCCGGCCAGCACCACGATCGCCAGATTGACCGCGACTGCCACGGCGATCTGTACGCCACCGAGCGTGAATCCCTGCAGCAGAAGGTGTCCGGCCGCGGGATCGACGAACTGCGGGATGACCGAGATGTACATGATCGCGATCTTCGGGTTCAGCAGGTTGGTCACCAACCCCATCGTGAACAGCCGACGGGTCGAATCCTGTTGCAGCTCGGTCGGTTCGAAGGCCGACACCGAACCGCGCAGCGCCTGCACAGCCAACCAGGCGAGGTAGGCGGCACCGGCGAGCTTGACCGCGGTGTACAACGCAGGCACGGCCGAGAAGACCGCTGCCAAGCCGAGATTGGTGGCGGTGAGATAGACCAGGAAACCGAGCGCGACGCCCGCCAACGACACCAGTCCCGCCCGCTTCCCTTGCGAGATGCTCCGCGAGACGAGGTAGATCATGTTGGGCCCCGGGGTCAGAACCAACGCGAGAGCCACGGCGAACACTCCGACAACAGCAGAAATCGAGACCATGCGGACAACTCTTCACGCCGACGTACCGACCGAGAAGAGCCAGTTACGGTGTCGTGGTCTCTATCCGGCACGCACGAGGGTGGCCACCCCGTCGGCAATCGCTGCCATCCCGGCTGCCGTCGGGTGCAACGGTGCCGCAGGATTCTGCGGGACGACCCCCTCGAAGTACCGCTGATCAGGAGCGACACACACGTCGTGGCCGACACTCAGCGCCTCGGTGTCGACGAACTCGGCACCGTGCTCTTCGGCCTGGGTCCGCAGGGCCTCGTTCATGGCGGTGATGCTGCCCTGGATGTAGTCGGCGTCCTCGGGGAGCATCGGTTGGGTGGGGAAGCAGCCGCCGTCCGGCAGGTAGGTGCCGTAGCCGACCACCAGAATCCGCGCATCGGGCGCACGCTCGGCCACCGCGTCGAGCATCGCACCCCAGCTCGGTGCGCTGTCGGCGATCGCCGCGGCCACGGTGTCGACGCCGCGTGCGGTGAGGCGGTCCCTGCAGACGTTGGTGGCCGAGGTGTCCGCGAACGTCAGGCACTGCACGGCCGTCGAGACCAGCCCGATGTCGTTACCGCCGATCGTGACGGTCACCAGATCGGTGTCCGGGCTCAGTGCATCGAGTTGCACCGGTACCTCACCGCTGGACGTGCCCTGCGGAGTGGAGACGATGTTCTCGGTGACGGCACCCGAGCAGGTGACGTCGACGAAGGAGCCCACGGCCAATTCCTCGGCGAGCACGTGCGGATAGTTGGCGTCGGACTGCTGACAACCCGGTGCGCCGACCTGGTCGGGGATCCGTGGGCCGGACGCGGCCGAATCACCCAACGCGACGTAGTTCACCGGCACCGCCGCATCGGACGACCCAGCGGATGCTTCCGACGATCCAGCGGGCGCTTGCGATACCGGTGAATTCGAGGAGCAGCCCGCCAGTACGCAGGCCGACACAGCAAGACCGACGATAATTCCCTGGCTCCTCACAGCTTCGACGCTACAGCTGCCGGTAATCTCGACCGGGTTGTCCGGGACATACAGTCCATCGCATCGAACAGAGGAATTACATGATCACCGCGTTCATCAACCAGATCCTCAGCGGCTTCGGCTCCATTTCCGCTGGTAGCAGCGGCTTCGAGCTGGCACCGGGAACGCTGCCCTTCGGGCTGTAGAGACCACCGGAACGCTCGCCCGCGCGGGGCCGACGATTGTTTCGGTGCCGCGCGGGTACCCCCGCATCATGACTACCCAGAACGACGACCAGAAGAACGCCGACACTGCCCCCGAGGCAAAACCGGATGTGACGTCCGATCCGGCCGCAGCGGCCGAGGACAACGATTGGTCGAGCGAAGGCGGAGCCGTCGAAACCGGTCCGGCAACCGACGACGAGCGAACCGCAGGCAACTAGCCGATCAGACGGCGGGGAGCGGCCCGCAACGTGCGAACGTCGCCGTCGGCAACGATGTGTTCCACCGTCTCGCCTCGGGTGCGCATCGACTCGTCGACGGCGAAGTTCACGCGAGCATCGCCGAGCCAATCTACGCCGACGACGATTCCCACCGTTCCCTTCGGGATTCCGCTGCGCCACCGCACGTGGCCCAGATTGCGGACCGTGATCACGGTCTCTCCGATCTCGAAGTGCCCCATACGCCCCCCCGGCTCGATTCTTGCCGACCAGTAGACCTCGAGCGAACCCCCTGTTCAAGCGGCGCATCCGCGCTTACATCGACCTCTCACAGCCTCGACGCCAGTCGGCACGATCACAATCCGGCGATGTACCGAGTTCGGGCGATCTTTCACGCCGAGCGGTATTTTTCGCTTTCACCATTTGCTGCTACGGCAACATTTCTTGCCAACCGACAGCCTCTGTCGGACACTGTCCACATGACTACAGACACCGATCGACACACTCCGGTCGACGCGATCATCATCGGCGGCGGAGTCGCCGGACTCAGCGCCGCCGTGGCTCTCGGCCGTTCCCGACGCTCCGTTGCCATCGTCGACGCGGGCGATCCCCGCAACGCTCCGGCAGCGCATTCCCACAACTACCTCACCCGCGACGGGGAGTCGCCTCTCGAGCTGGTTCGACTCGGCCGAGACGAGGCGCGGCACTACGGCGCGCGCATCGTCGAGGGCATCGCGACGTCCGCGAATCGCACCGACACCGGGTTCGAGGTGAGTCTCGCCGACGGTTCCGTCGTCCGCGGCCGCCGCCTCCTGGTCACCACCGGTCTCACCGATGTCCTGCCCGACATACCCGGCCTGGCCGGTCGCTGGGGGCGCGACGTGTTGCACTGCCCGTACTGCCATGGCTGGGAGGTACGCGATCGCAGGATCGGCATCATCGGCAGCGCCATGGTCGGGCACCAGGCCCAGATGTGGCGTCAACTCACCGAGCACGTCACCGTGTTCGCGCACACGGCAACGGAATTGGCGCAGGCAGATCTCGAGCGACTTGCCGCCCGTGGCATCGAGGTGGTCGACGAGGAGATCGCTCGGGTCGATGTCGACAACGACGCCATCGTCGGAGTGACCCTCGCGAGCGGCACGCAGATCCGGCTGGACGCGCTGGTCGTGGGCCCCAACTTCACCTCCCGCGCAGACATCCTGGTGTCGCTCGGGATCGGCACGACCGAGATGGTCATGAACGATCACGTCCTCGGCACGTATGTCGAGGCCGATCCCGTCGGTGCCACATCGGTGCCCGGGGTGTGGGTTGCAGGCAACGTGGCCGCGCCGATGGACACCGTGGTGGCGGCGTCCGCGGCCGGAGTCAAGGCAGGTGCCGCGATCAACGGTGACCTGATCGAGGAAGAGGTCCGCATGGCCGTCGAACGAGCGAAGGCGATCGCTTCCTAGCTACCGAGGGCCGCCGCCAGGCCCTCCTCGATCGCCGGCTTGCGAACTCCGAGCTCGGCGAGGGTGGCGTCCTCGTTCTCCAGCAGTGCCAGCAGAATGTGTTCGGTACCGATGTAGTTGTGCCCCAACCGAAGCGCCTCGCGGAAGGTCAGCTCCAGAGCCTTCTTCGATCCCGCGTCGAACGGGATGAGGGCGGGCAGCGGATCCGCCGGTTCCGGTAGCGTGGCAGCCACTGCCGTGCGGATCCGTTCGGGCGTGAGGCCCTGAGCGCCCAGCAGTTTCACGGCCACTGCCTCGGGTTCACCGAGCAGGCCGAGAATCAGGTGCCCGGTCGTGATTCGGTCGTTCGCGGCGGCCCGCGCCTCGTTCTGCGCGCCGACGACCACGTTGCGAGCCCTCGGGGTGAAGCGCGAGAAACCCTGATTGGCATCGAGATCGGCGGGACCGTCGCCCCCCTTGGCGACGAAGCGCTTCTGCACCGCCTGCTTGCTGACCCCCATGGACGCACCGATGGCAGTCCAGGACGCCCCGGACCGACGCGCTCGGTCGACGAAATGTCCGATCAGGTGATCGGCGACCTCGCCGAGGGCATCGGCGGCGATCACCGCGCCGGAAAGCTGGTCGAGCGCATCGGTGTGCACTTTCTCGATGGCCTCGATGAGGTCGTCGAGACGGACGGGGTTGGACATCTTCAATGGTTCGGTCATTCGTCAACCCTAAGTTGACGACTCTAAATCGTCAACACTTGGTTGACGCCGCGATGAAATCGCAACATCTGTTGAAGTTCTTCGCCCGCCAGGTCCGACTTCGTACCCGAACACGCTGCGCAAAGACGTATATTCACCGATGAAGGTGCCGCGAATAGCCATGCGAACGCCACGCGCGAGAAGGAAGTAGGTCCTTCGATGAACACGAAGGTCGCTGCGCCCTTCGCCATGCACACCAAACGGATCGCCGGACTGGTGGCAGTGGTCGTCGTCGCGAGCACCGTCTTCGTTCTCGGCGACGCCGGAGTGCGGGCCGGTGTCCTCGCGACCGTCGCCGTCGGTTCGGTACTGGCCATCAGCGCCGCGATCCGTCGATACCGTCCCGACGACTCGCGCTGTTGGTGGGCACTGTTCGGTGCCTCGGTGCTGTTCATGTTCGGGGTCTCGCTGCGCAGCGATCCCACCGCACTGAGTCATTCGTTCCCGCTGCTGCCGGATCTGTTCACACTGACCGGGTACGCACTCGTCGGGTACGCACTCTCGCGGTGGATCCGAGATCGTCAGTCGATCGACGACATCACTCCGCTCGTCGACGCCGGCCTGATCTTTCTCGGCACCCTGTTCCTGTCGTGGTTGCTGTTCATCTCCCCGGGCCTCGAATCTCCTCGTTCATCGGCATCGACGGTGGTCAACGGTTTGTATCCGGCGATCGACGCAGCGCTGATCACCTTGACCACCTACCTGCTGTTCTCGTCCAAGCCCCGTACCGTTGCGCTGCAGTGGGCCCTGATCGCACTCGTCGCGACACTGGTCGGCGACGTCTCGTACGCCTTCGCGGCCACCACCGACGACGCTCCGTCCTCGGGATTGCTCGACGGCATCTACCTCTTCGCGTATCTCTCCCTGGCGATGGCCGCCCTCGATCCGTCGATGCGCACCGTCTCGCAGCGGCAGACTCCTGCACCGGCGCACAGCAGCCGCCGCGTCGTGTTCGTGGTGACGCTGCTGGTCGTCTGCGCCACGGTGCCGCTGCTGGGCTCGGCAGTGTCCACCGGAGATCTGATCGTCCGGTCCCTGTTGCTCGCATCGATCCTGGTGGGCGCATTCCTACGCGGCGAGCGTGCGCTGACCCGAGTGCAGGTCGGCGAGGAGCACGCGAAATACCTGGCCGCTCACGACCTGTTGACCGGCCTACCGAACCGCACGATGCTCGACGAGGAGTTCACCCGGCTCGAGCGGACCCAGACTCCGGGACGCACGTGCGTCCTGTTCGTCGACCTCGACAACTTCAAGATGGTCAACGACTCGTACGGCCACCGCGTCGGCGACGAACTCATCGTCGCCGCAGCGGGACGCATCCGGGCCGCAGTCGGTGCCACCGACACCGTGGTCAGGTACGCCGGTGACGAGTTCGTCGTGCTGACCCGCCGCGATCGCGGTGGAGCGGAAGCGTTGGCCCGACGCATCATCGATCGGACGAACGAGCCGTTCCCCCTGAGCGCCGCGACGGCATATGTCACGGCCTCGGTGGGAATCGCAGACGCGGACCGATTGCACGACGCCATCCGCGAGGCCGACACCGCGATGTATCACGCCAAATCGCTCGGTGCGGCGCGGTACGCGTTCTTCGACGAGTCGCTGCGTGCGCGAGCGACGTCCGCGATCGAGACCGCCACCGCATTGCGCGGCGCGATCAGACGCGGCGAGCTCGAGGTGTACTACCAGCCGATCATCGAGACCACCTCGCGTACCACCGTGGTCTACGAGGCACTCGTGCGCTGGAACTGGCAGGGGCGAGTGCGCACCCCCAACGAGTTCATCCCGATCGCCGAATCGACCAATCTCATCAAGGAGATCGGCGAATGGGTGCTGCGCACCTCGATTTCCGATCTGGCGACACTGCGTTCCAACGGGCAGAAAGTCACCATGTCGGTGAACGTGTCCCCGCTGCAGCTTCGAGACGATTCGTTGCCGGTCATCGTCGCCCGACTGCTCGACACGTACGGCCTCCACGGAGCAGATCTGGCACTCGAGATCACCGAGAGCGTCCTGATCGACGACATGGGCACGGCGAAGAGCGTTCTCGACCGACTCGCCGCGATGGGTGTGCTCATCGTTCTCGACGACTTCGGTATCGGCTACTCCTCGCTGAGCAGGCTGCGCGCGATGCCGATCGCGCTGCTGAAGATCGACAAGTCCTTCGTTCACGAGATCGGCAGTTCGGAATCGGACACTCAGCTGATTCGCGCCATCGTCGCCATGGCGTCGGCGCTGCCGGTGGCCACGGTGGCCGAGGGCGTCGAGACCGAGGAGCAGGCTGCGATCATCGAGGCTCTCGAATGCCGCTTCGCGCAGGGCTTTCTGTTCGGCAGACCTGCACCCGTCGCACACTGGCTTCTCGAATCCGCCGAGACCCGTCCCGGCAGGTGATCCGGATGTTAGCGTCGGGCGGTGTCTGCAATAGGAGTGCACCGCTCGACTGTCCTTGCCTGTGCCCTGCTGCTGGTGCCGCTCGCCGCGTGCAGTAGCGGCGAGAGCACCGATCCCGACTCCGCGGCCGAGAACAGCTGTGTCCTCGGTGCCAGTGGAGGTACGCCTGTGAACGCGACGCCGAGCGCGAGTTCGGGCGACATCTCCACCAATCCCGAAGTGGCGACCGGGTATCGATCGAACATGAGCCCGGTGGAGACGCCTTCGTACTCCGTCTCGACCGCCAACCCGGTCTCCACCGAGGCCGCGTGTGCGGTTCTGCGCGACGGCGGCACCGCGGCCGACGCCCTGATCGTTGCGCAGACCGTGCTCGGCCTCGTCGAGCCGCAGTCCTCGGGCATCGGCGGCGGAGCCTTCCTGATGTACTACGACTCGGCCACCGGCGAAGTACAGAGCTACGACGGCCGCGAGACCGCTCCGATGAGTGCCACCGGGGACTATCTGCGGTACATCGACGACGTCAATCGCACTCTGCCGCAACCCGATGCCCGTTCCAGCGGGCGGTCGATCGGCGTTCCTGGAGTGCTGCGCATGCTCGAGCAGGCCCACGACGATCACGGGACCAAGCAGTGGGGCGACCTGTTCCAGCCCGCAATCGGTCTCGCCGACAACGGAATCGAGATCAGCCCGCGCATGGCGTCCTCCATTGCCGACTCGGCACCGAAGCTCGCCCTCGATCCCGCGTCCAAGGAGTACTTCCTGCAGCCGGACGGCACCGGTAAGCCGGCCGGGACGGTTCTGAACAACCCGGCGATGTCGAAGACGCTCTCCGCCATCGCAACCGGTGGTGCCGACGCCTTCTACACCGGTGACATCGCGCAGGCCATCGTCGATGCGTCCGCCGACACCACCGCAGGTCGCACTCCGGGACAGATCACGCTGGAAGATCTCGCCGCGTACGAGCCCAAGACCCGTACGGCCGTGTGTACCGAGTACCGCGATCACGACATCTGCGGGATGCCCGGCCCGTCCTCGGGCGGTATGGCGGTGGCGTCGACGATGGGCATTCTGTCGAACTTCGATCTGGCGCAGTACGCGCCGACGGGGATGGACGCCAACGGCGGAACCCCGACGGCCGAGGGCGTGCACCTGATCGCCGAGGCCGAGCGCCTCGCCTACGCCGATCGTGACAAGTACGTCGCCGATCCTGACTTCGTTCCCCTGCCCGGTGGGTCGCCCGATGCACTGCTCGATCCCGAATACCTCAGCGAGCGAGCAGGACTGATCGACGAGGGCAGGTCCATGGGCACAGCGCAGCCCGGCGACTTCGGCCCGGTGCAGTTCGCCTCGTCCACCGATCCCGAGTACGGCACCAGCCACATCTCCGTCGTCGACAGCCAGGGCAACGCGGCCTCGATGACGACGACCGTCGAGTCGGCCTTCGGCTCGTTCCACATGGTCGACGGCTTCCTGCTGAACAATCAGCTCACCGACTTCGCGGCATCACCGGTGGCCGAGGACGGCACGCCGGTGGCCAACCGCGTCGAGCCGGGGAAGCGTCCGCGCAGCTCGATGGCTCCGACGCTGGTCTTCGACCGGGGCGACGACGGTGCGCGCGGCGATCTTGTACTCGTCGCCGGCTCTCCCGGTGGTTCGGTGATCATCCAGTTCGTCGTCAAAACATTGGTGGGACTGCTCGATTGGGGCATGGATCCGCAGCAGGCGGTGTCGATGGTCGACTTCGGTGCGGCCAACACACCGTCGACCAATTACGGCGGCGAGCACCCGAACGTCTCGGGCGAGAACGACCCGGTGGTCGCGGCGCTGCGCGAGATGGGCCACCAGGTGTCCGTCGCCGACCAGTCCAGCGGCCTGAGTGCGTTGCAGCGCACCGACGGCGGATGGATCGGGGGAGCAGACCCGCGCCGCGAAGGTGAGGTACTGGGAGGATAGGGGTCAGCTCACGAATCGGTAGCCCATACCCGTTTCGGTGATGAGGTGCACCGGCGCGGCCGGGTCACGTTCGAGTTTCTGTCGCAGTTGGCCGAGATAGATTCGTAGATAGTGCGTTTCGCGCTCGTGGCCGGGTCCCCAGACGGTGCGCAGAATGTCCTTCTGCGACACCAGCTTGCCCTCGTTGCGTACCAGCAGTTCGAGTACACCCCACTCGGTGCGGGTCAGGTGCACGTTCGCACCATCTCGCACAACGGTTTTCGTAGCGAGATCGACGGTGAAGTCCGCGGTGACGACGACGGGGTCGGCGACGGAGTGCGGTCCGCGGCGCAGTGCTGCGCGCAATCGGGCCAGCAGCTCGTCCATGCCGAAGGGCTTGGTGACGAAGTCGTCGGCGCCGGCGTCGAGCGCTTCGACGGTATCGGCGGAATCGGTGCGCGCCGAGAGCACCAGGATCGGTACGTCGCTCCAGCCGCGCAGCCCGGCGATCACGTCGATTCCGTCGATGTCGGGCAGTCCGAGGTCGAGAATCACGATGTCCGGGTGGAAGTTCGCGGCCACCCGCAGCGCCTCACCGCCGCTCGCCGCGCTGACCACCTCGAACCCACGCACATTGAGATTGATCCGCAACGCCCGCACGATCTGCGGCTCGTCGTCGACGACGAGCACCCGCACCTTCACCTGCCCGCCGCCTTCAACTCGACCGTCATCGTCAGCCCGCCGCCGACGGTGTTCGATGCCGTGACGGTACCGCCCATCGCACGCACGAATCCCCGCACCACCGACAATCCGAGCCCGACGCCCACCGAGTTGTCCCGATCACCGAGACGTTGGAACGCGTCGAACATCGTGTCCTCGGCACCCTCGGCGATGCCGGGTCCGTGGTCGGCGACGGAGATACTGGCCCACTCACCGTGTGCGGCGGCACTGACGGTGATGTCGCCGACGGGGGCGTAGCGGGCACTGTTGTTCACCAGATTCGCGAGCACCCGTTCGAGCAGGCCCGGGTCGGCCAGTACCTCCACATCGCCCACCTCGACACGCACTCGGTCGTCCGCTCCGACCAGTGCGCCACCGAGCACGTCGTCGACGAACACCGGACGCAGGCTCGGCTGCACGACGCCTGCCTGAAGCCGCGAGGAATCGAGCAGATTGCTCACCAGAGCGGTCAACTGATCGGCCGATTCGTCGATGGTCGCGAGCAATTCGTCGGTGTCCTCGGGCGAGAACTGAACGTCGGTGCTGCGCAGAGACGAGGATGCCGCCTTCACCGCCGACAGTGGTGTCCGCAGATCGTGGCTGACGGCCGAGAGCAATGCTCGACGCAACGCGTCGGCCTCGGCGAGAGCGTTGGCTCGGCTGGCCTCCTCGGCGAGACGGCCCTGCCGAACCATGCCGGCGGCCTGGTTGGCCACTGCCGCGAGTACCCGCCGATCGTGCGCGTGTGTGCGTTCGCCGACGAGCAACAACGTGAAGTCGCCTGCGTCGACCTCGGTGTCGGCCCCGGCACGATCGACGGGAGCCTGCGCACCTGCGCTACCGACGATGGACCCGGACTGGTTGTCCCACAGAGCCACTCCGCTCTGGCGGTACGTTTCGCGGGCGCGTTCGAGGAGGGCGGTCAGGTCGGCTCCGCGCAGCACCGATCCGGCGAACAGCGTCAACAGTTCGGCTTCCTGGGTCGCCCGCCGTGCCTGACGCGTGCGTCGGGCTGCCGCGTCGACGAGCGCAGCGACGGCGACGGCGACGAGGAGCAGCACGACGGTGACAACGAAGTTGTCGGGCTCGGCGATGGTGAGGCTGTATCGGGGGGTGGTGAAGAAGTAGTTGAGCAGGAAGCCCGCGATCAGCGCCGACAGTGCCGCCGGCGCAACCCCTCCCAGCAATGCGACGCACAGCACCACCATGAAGAACAGAGCGCTCTCACCGCTCGAGTCGAAGTCCGGACCGACCGTGCTGAGCACTGCCGCGGCCAGGCAGGGCACCAGAACAGCGGCGACCCACGCCAGAATGCGGCGCCGTCCCGAGTCGACCTGCACCCCCCATCGCCGGGCCTGCTCGTCGTGAGTGACCATGTGCACGTCGATCTTTCCCGAGTTCTGCACCACTGCCGCGCCGATACCCTCGTCCAGGATTCGGGCGGCACGTGACCGTCTCGAGGTGCCGATCACCAGCTGGGTCGCGTTGACGCCGCGGGCGAAGTCGAGCAGGGTCGACGGCACGTCGTCGCCGACGACGCTGTGAACGCTGGCCCCGAGACCGGCGGCGAGCTTGCGCACCGAACCCATCTGCGGTGCCGACACACCCATCAGCCCGTCACCGCGGACGATGTGCAGCACCATCAGCTCCGCACTGGACTTCGAGGCGATCCGACTCGCTCGGCGGAGCAGCGTTTCCGATTCCGGTCCTCCGGTCACTGCCACCACCACGCGCTCGCGTGCCTCCCACGTGTCGGTGATGCGATTGTCCTTGCGGTACTTCACCAGTGCCGCGTCGACCTGATCGGCGATCCACAGTAGTGCGAGCTCTCGCAGGGCGGTGAGGTTGCCACCGCGGAAGTAGTTGCTCAGTGCGGCGTCGACCTTCTCGGCGGCGTAGACGTTGCCGTGTCGCAACCTGCTGCGTAGCGCCTCGGGGGTGATGTCGACCAACTCGACCTCGTCGGCGGCTCGAACGACGCTGTCGGGCACCGTCTCCCGTTGCGGCACTCCGGTGATCTGTTGCACCACGTCGTTGAGCGATTCGAGGTGCTGCACGTTGAGGGTGGAGATGACGTCGATGCCCGCGTCGAGCAGTACTTCGACGTCCTGCCACCGCTTGCCGTGCACACTCCCCGGCGTGTTGGTGTGCGCCAGTTCGTCGACGAGCACCACCTGCGGCTGTCGGGCCAGGACGGCGTCGAGGTCCAGTTCCTGCGCCGAGGACCCGCGATAGTGGACGGTCGCCATCGGCAGCACTTCGATGCCGTCGAGTGCGTCTATCGTCCGCGCGCGGCCGTGGGTCTCGACCACCGCGGCCACGACGTCGCAACCACGGCTCCGCAGTCGGTGCGCCTCGCCGAGCATGGCGTAGGTCTTGCCGACTCCGGGTGCAGCGCCGAGGTAGATCCGCAGCTCACCCCTGTCCGCCACAGCCTGTCTCCTCACCCGGCCGGTATGTGTCCCGTAGTGCCAGGTTCAACTCCGGAACGTTCACCGCTTCGGCACCGAGTACACCGTACTGCGGTCCGTGGGTGTACTCGGCGACCAGAGCCTCGACATCGCTCACCGACGCTCCGTTGACCTGCGCCACGCGCGCGACCTGGATGGCCGCATACGCGGGACTGATGTCGGGATCGATACCCGACCCGGAACCGGTGACGGCGTCGGGCGGTACCGCCGACGGGTCGACGTTCTCGCGGTCGGCGATGGCGGCGCGGCGTTGCTCGACGAACGACGCCAGGACCTCGCTGGACGGTCCCTGGTTGGTCGGCAGCGCAGCCGCGGGATCCCCGGGGGCGAACGGGTCGTCGTCCGACACCGACCCGGTGACGCGGGTGTGGAAGTACGGATCCGGCTCTCCCGTAGCGACCTGCGGATCGACGCCGATCAGCGAGCTTCCGACGACGCAGCCCTCGGCGTCGCGCAGCGGCGAACCCTCGGCGGAGTCGGTGCCGATGCGGCTGATGCCCCAGACCACGGCCGGGTAGCCGATTCCGAGAATGACGGTCAATGCCAGCAGCACTGCGAAGCCTGCCACGACCTGGCGGAGAAATCCCTGTACGAAGCGCATGGTCAGCCTATCCCTGGAATGTGTCGAACGAGTAGATCGATGAGCCAGATCCCGACGAAGGGGCTGATGACGCCGCCGACGCCGTACACCAACAGATTTCGGCGCAGCAGTGCTGCCGCCGAGGCCGGAGTGTACCGAACACCTTTGAGCGCCAACGGAATCAGTGCAACGATCACCAGCGCATTGAAGATCACCGCCGACAGGATCGCCGATTCCGGCGTCGCCAGATGCATGATGTTCAGTCCACCCAGCTGCGGATAGACGGTGGAGAACATCGCCGGCAGAATCGCGAAGTACTTCGCCAGATCGTTGGCGAGGGAGAACGTCGTCAGCGCGCCACGGGTGATGAGGAGCTGCTTGCCGATCTCGACGATCTCGATCAGTTTGGTCGGGTCGGAATCGAGGTCGACCATGTTGCCGGCTTCCTTGGCCGCAGAGGTGCCGGTGTTCATCGCGACACCGACGTCGGCCTGCGCCAGAGCCGGGGCGTCGTTGGTACCGTCGCCGGTCATCGCAACCAGCCTGCCGCCCTCCTGCTCCTGCCGGATGAGCGTGAGCTTGTCCTCGGGGGTCGCCTCGGCCAGGTAGTCGTCGACGCCCGCCTCGGCGGCAATGGCCTTGGCGGTGAGTGGATTGTCGCCGGTGACCATCACCGTCCGAATTCCCATGGCGCGCAGTTGAGCGAACCGCTCGGCGATGCCCGGCTTGACCACATCGGAGAGTTCGACGACGCCGAGAGCGCGGGCAGCAGAACCGGTTTCGCGGACGGCAACCACCAGCGGGGTACCGCCGTTCTGGGCGATGTCGTGCACGGTGGCGTCGAGGTTCGCTGTGCCGCCGCCCTCACGAATCCAGCCGTAGACCGAATCTGCTGCACCCTTGCGGATCTCCATGCCCGGTAGATCCAGACCGCTCATCCGGGTCTGCGCGGTGAAGGCCACGAACTCGCCGCGCTCGGATTCGCTTTCTGTCGTTACGGATTCGAAGTCACGCTCGACCAGTTCGACGATGCTGCGCCCCTCGGGGGTACCGTCGGCCAACGACGACAACCGGGCGGCGCGCGCCAGCTCGACGGCATCGATGCCCGTAGCCGGGTGCAGTCCGGTCGCGCGCCGATTACCGAAGGTGATGGTTCCGGTCTTGTCCATCAGCAACGTGTCGATGTCACCTGCCGCTTCCACGGCACGGCCGGACATCGCCAGTACGTTGCGTTGCACCAACCGGTCCATTCCCGCGATGCCGATGGCCGAGAGCAGTGCCCCGATGGTCGTCGGAATCAGGCAGACCAACAGCGCGATCAGCTGGATGGGATCCTGCTGCTGCCCTGCGTAATCGGACATCGGACCGATGGCCACCACCGCGAAGAGGAACACGATCGTCAGCGAGGCGAGCAGGATGTTCAGAGCGATCTCGTTCGGCGTCTTCTGCCGAGCCGCGCCCTCGACGAGGGCGATCATCCGATCCACGAACGTCTCACCCTGGGCTGCAGTGATTTTCACGACGATCTCGTCGGAGAGCACGACGGTGCCGCCGGTGACGGCGGATCGATCGCCGCCGGACTCGCGGACCACGGGTGCCGACTCGCCGGTGATCGCGGATTCGTCGACGGTGGCGATGCCCTCGATGACGTCACCGTCACCGGGGATGACCTCGCCTGCCGAGACGATCACCTCGTCGCCGACATTCAGTTCCGCGCCGGCCACCTCGGTGACGACGAATTCGGCACCGGAGGGAGTGCGTCGTCGAGCAACGGTGTCCTGCTTCACTTTTCGCAGGCTCGCGGCCTGCGCCTTGCCGCGCCCTTCGGCGACGGACTCGGCGAGGTTGGCGAAGAGCACGGTGAACCACAACCACCCGGTGACGAACCACGCGAACACCGACGGTTCGGCGATCGAGAGGACGGTGGTGACGATGGAGCCGAGGAAGACGACGAACATGACCGGGTTGCGGGCCAAGTGTCGTGGATCGAGTTTGCGGAACGCTCCGGGTACGGCCGTTCTCAGTGACAGGTTCATTGCATGGCCTCTGCTATGGGTCCGAGAGCAAGTGCGGGGAAGAAGGTGAGGGCGGCGACGAGAATCGCGGTACCGATCAGCAAGCTGCCGAACAGCGGACCGTCGGTGGGGAGGGTTCCTGCGTTCGGTGCGCTGCGTTTGGTCGTTGCGAGTGAGCCGGCCAGCGCCAGTACGAAGACGATCGGCAGGAAGCGGCCGAGCAGCATGGCGATGCCGAGGGAGATCTGGAACCAGTCGCTGGTGACCGTCAGTCCACCGAAGGCGCTGCCGTTGTTGTTGGACGCCGACGCATACGCGTAGAGCACCTCGGTGAACCCGTGGATGCCGGGATTGCCCTGATAACTCGTGGTGGATTCGAGAATCACGGTGATGGACGTGCCGACGAGCACGAGGATCGGCATCACCAGTACCGACAGCGCTGCCATCGTGATGGCGCGTCGGCCCAGTTTCTTGCCGAGGAATTCCGGGGTCCGGCCGACGAGGAGCCCGCCGACGAAGACGGCGATGACCGCGAGCACGAGCAACCCGTACAGACCGGTGCCGACACCGCCGGGCGCGATCTCGCCGAACAGCATGTTCAGCAGCACGGCACCGCCGCCGAGCGCGGACATGCTGTCGTGCGCGGAATTGACTGCACCGGTTGATGTTCCGGTGGTGGAGACGGCGAACAAGGCCGATGCCGGGATGCCGAAGCGAACTTCCTTGCCTTCCATCATCGCGCCGGCAGCCGTTGCTGCGACTCCCCGAGTACCGGACTCGGCATAGAGGGTGACCGCCAGCAGGACTCCCCACAGTGTTGCCATCACTGCAAGCAACGTCAGACCCTGCTTGCGGTTGCCGATCATGGTGCCGAAGGTGCGGGTGAGTGCAACCGGGATCAACAGCAGAGAGATGATCTGCACGATGTTGGTCAGCGGGGTCGGGTTCTCGAACGGATGCGCGGAGTTGGCCGCGAGAATGCCGCCGCCGTTGGTGCCGATTTCCTTGATCGCCTCCTGGGATGCAACGGGCGCAAGCGCATTGGTGACCGTCTGTCCGTCCAGGCCGGTCGAGGTGAAGCCGGTGGAGAAGGACATGATGGTGCCCTGCGTCAGTAGGATGACGGCCACCAGCAGCGAGAGCGGCAGCAGAATGCGCAGCGTTCCGCGGGTGAGATCGACCCAGAAGTTGCCGAGTTCACCGCCTGTGGACACACGTACAAAGCCGCGGATGACGGCGATCGCGACGGCGAGACCGACTGCGGCGGAGACGAAGTTCTGCACCGCAAGGCCCAGCGGCTGCGTCAGGTTCGACAGCGTGGTCTCGGGGACGTACGACTGCCAGTTGGTGTTGGTGACGAACGACGCCGCGGTGTTGAAGGCCATCGCCGGGCTGACCCCCGACAGGCCCCCGTTCAGCGGCAACACGCCTTGGATCCGCTGGAGTACGAACAGGAACACGACGCCGGCGAACGAAAACCCGAGCAGGCTGGTGGAGTAGCCGACCCACGTCTGTTCCGAGGACGAATTCACCCGGGCCACCCGATAGAGCAGGCGCTCGACACGCGTGTCGTGGGACGAGTCGAACACCCGGGCCATGTAGTCGCCGAGCGGCACGTACGCCACGGCCAGGACGACGATCACAGCGCAGATCTGGAAGAACCCAACCACGTCAGAACCTCTCCGGATCGAGGAGAGCGACGAACAGGTACACCGCGACGAACGCGGCCACCGTGAGACAGAGCAATTCGGTCATTGCTCGATCCTGAATCCCGCCACCGGCCACAGCCGGTTTCCTTACGCTTTCTTACGACCGCAACCAGCGGCTATGACGCAATATTTACGCCTACCGCTCCTCGATGTCGTCGACGCGTATCTCCACCACATCGCGATCGAGGGTGACGCCGAGCAGATCCGAGACGACATCGATCGCGATGGTCGCCAGCTCGTCTCCCGCAGCCTGCAGGTCGTCGCCGTACACCCCGATCACCGCGACGAACAGACCGATGCAGGCGTGGTCGTCGAGATGGAGGTCGATCTCGGTCGGCTGCGCACCGTGAACGTCCGCCAGAGCACGACGGAGCGTGGTCTTGACGATGTGGTCGCTGACCTGCAGCGAGTCCTGCGGATCGGCGCCGGAGCCGGCAGGAAAGGCGCTGTCGACGGGCCACGTACGCCTGGTCGTATTACGGACCTTCGAGATGATGGATGCGCTGATATCCACCCAATTCGGTTCCTGAGGTGCGTCCCGAAGTTCGGTGGCAGCACGCGCGAGAACCGAATCCGGCTCTACTGGGTTCGCCATGTTGCCAACCTTTCGCTCAATGTTGCTCGTGCTCTGGTCAACTGACCACGTACCGCTCCTGCGGACAACGTCATGATCGCGCCGATCTCCGGGTGAGTCAGGCCCTCGACCTCGCGGAGCAGCCAGCAGGCTCGCTGGCGGTAGGGCAGTTCGGCCAGTGCGACTCCGAGTTCGGCCATGAAGCTGTCGGCCTCGACATCCGCCTCGGGATCACTGCCCGCACCGGTGCTCTTTCGCTCGAATACCCAATCTTCTGCGGGAGGAACGCTGCGACGTCGTCGATGATCGATCACTTTGTGCGACACCAACGAGAACAACCATGTTCGCAGAGCCGAGTCGCCTCGAAAGTTGTCCAGCCCCTTCCACGCTGCGACGAACGCGTCCTGCACCACCTCCTGGGCCGCACCCTGATCGGACAGCATGTTTCGCGCGTACCGAAACATCTCCGGACCGTAGCGCCGGACGATCTCCTCGAACGCATCCGTCTCGCCGAGCGCGGCTGCGCCGACGAGTACGCGGTCCGATGCATCAACCCACTCCATCGGGCCCCCAGTTCACGTAGCGGTCATCGATCACGCATGTCTTCGATACCGGTTTACCAGCGGACGTAATCTATGACGTAGATCACTTTATTCGGACGTGCGTTTCGACCACCGAGCTACGACCAACTCCTGTCACACACTCTGCACGACATCCAACGAAGAGAGGCATTCATGAGCTCCACGACGGACACCAAGGCAACCGTATCCGCAGCAGGCGAGGGAAAGACCGACATCACCACCAAGTCGGACTCCGTGCTCGTCAGCTCGCAGGGCCGCACCACCATTGCCGACACCGTCGTCTCCAAGATCGCCGGTATCGCCACCCGTGAGGTCCAGGGCGTCCACGCCGTCGGCGGCGGAGCGAGCCGCGCGATCGGTGCCCTGCGCGAGCGCATCCCCGGTGCCCGCGTCAACCAGTCGCAGGGCGTCTCGGTGGAGGTCGGCGAGCGTCAGGCCGCAGTCGACATCGACATCGTCGCCGACTACGGCGTCTCCATCGCAGACCTCGCAGCGGGCATTCGTCGCAACGTCATCAACGCCGTCGAGCGTATGACCGGTCTCGAGGTCACCGAGGTCAACATCGTCGTTCACGACATCTACCTCGACGACGGCTCGGACGACGAGGAGACCACCGAGGCTCCCTCCACCCGAGTGCAGTGACCGATCCGCACATGACGGAGCGTGACAGGTCCGAGGACATCGCCGACGCCGTACTGGCGGTCGACGGTGTCGTCGGGCTGCACGGCGGCATGTTCGGCGAGGCAGCTACCTACCTTCCCGGACGACGCATCGCCGGCATCCGGATCGACGACGAAGGCACCGAGGTCCACGTCACTCTCGAGTTCGGGGTAGCGGTGCGCGAAACCGCCGACGCCGTGCGCAGCACAGTGGCAGCGATGGTCGACGGGCCCGTGCACGTCACCGTCGAGGACATTGTGCGAGTCTGACCAGGTGAACGAGCATGCAGCGCACGACCGAGCCGCCGCCTACAAGGCGGCTCGGCGCGCTGTGGCGCGCGAACACCACCCGGATCTCGGTGGAGATCCGGCTCGCTACATGGCCGAACTCGCCGAGGTCGACCGACGCTTCGCCGTACTTCCCTCGACTCCGACCAATGCAGCGAGCGCGCCGACGGCATTCCGCGCCTCGCCGATTCCGTCCTCGCTACGCACTCTGCCCAAGCGGATCGCTCGGATCCGCAAACGCGTCACCAGGCGCAACTACTTCGAACTCTGAGTGGAGATCAACACCATGACCACTGCAACCATCGGTTTGTTCGTGGGACTTCTGCTAGCCATCGCCGCAGCGGCCGGCGGTTTCACCGGCTTCCTCATCGCCATCGTGCTCGGCGGCCTCGGATTCTTCGTCGGCCGCTACGTGGACGGCGAACTGGACCTGAACTCGATCATGCGTGGTCGCGGTCGTGACTGAGACAGCTGCTGTAGACCCCGGTGAGCGCGGCTCTCTGGAGATCAAGCACAAGGCCGTCGAGCGACTCGCCGTCCTCGCTGCCCGCAGCACCGACGCGGTCGCCGGACCCCAGCCCGGACTGCGGGTCCTGGGTGGGCGTGACCTACCCAAGGCCGACGTGACGATCAGCGGCTCCCGCGTTCGCGCTCAGGTCGCGGTAGCGGTCACCTGGCCCTCGCCGCTGGCGAAGGTCGCCGCCGACGTTCGCGCCGCAGTCGCACGAGACCTGTCCGAACTGGGCATCTACACCGTCGACCGAGTCGATGTCACCGTCCAATGTGTACCCGCCGAGACCACCCGTGAAGAAGGGAGAGTGCAATGAGCGAGAAGGCAAGCAAGAAGCCGGTAGCCAATCCCACCGCAGCCGTACCCGCAATCCTGTTCGCGCTCGTCCTCATCGGTGCCGGCGTGGTCCTCGGCCGCGAGGCGCTGCTGAACCTCGGTGCCATCGACGGCCCCGAGTGGGTCGGCCCCGCCGCCACGAGCCTGGACGGACTCACCGCGCAGCCGTGGATGCTGCCGGGAGGAATCGCCGCAGTCGTGGTCGGGTTCGTTCTCGTCATCGCTGCACTGCGTCCTCGGCGACGCACCCACCGAGCCCTCTCCGAGCAGGACGTCTGGCTCCGCAAGGGCGACGTCGCAACCGTTGCCCGCACCGCCGCACTCGACAGCGTCGGCGTCGATTCCGCAACCGCCAAGGCCGGCAACAAGAAGGTCACCGTCGCGGTGGCCACCGTCGCCGGCACGGACACCGCGGAGCTGAAGTCCTCGGTCGTCACCTCCGTGGACGACGCCCTCCGCCCACTCGCGTCGGCTCCCAAGGTCCGCACCCGAGTGCGAACGACAGGACAAGCATCGTGAAACGCGCAACCGCTTCGGTCGACCGAACCAGCACCGCCGTCGTCGGCCTCGCCCTGATCGCCCTCGGCGGCGGAGCAATTGCCTGGGAGCAAGGAAGGTTTCCCGGCCGCGAACGTCTCGACGCGGCCTTCGTCGACACCGCCGTCGACGCAGGCTGGTGGCCCTGGGCTCTCGCAGCAGCCGCCATCGTCCTCGTGCTGCTCGGTCTGTGGTGGCTCCTCGCGCACCTGCCGCGACGTTCGGTCGGCACCGTCGCCTTCGCGTCGTCAGCGGATGCAGATGTCGACGGCCGACTCAGCGTCGACCTGGGAACCGCTGCCCGGAGCGCCGCGAAATCCCTGGCCGCTCACGAGGGCGTCGTATCGGCGACCGGCCGTTCGGTGTCCGATCGCGGCCAGAGAGTCGTCGAGATCACCGCGACGCTCGATCCCGCGGTGACGTCCCTCGACAAGGTGGCAGGCGCAGCGGCGCAAACGCGCAACGACATCGTGACGTCGCTCGACGGAACACCGGCGGCCGTCCGAATCCTGCTGCAGTGCGGCAAGTCTCGGAAACAGGTCGTTCGCGTCAGCTGACACCTGCGGAGAACTCGATCTCCCCGATCAACCCATGGTGGTCCGATCCGGGGAGATCGATTCGTTCCAGAGACCGAGCACGACCGGTGTTGGTGAGAATGTGGTCGATCCCGACGACGGCGGGTGTTCCCTTGTCGGTGGGGTACGTGGGAATCAGCCCCTTCCCCAATTGCGCTGCAACGTCGGAATATCCGGCATCGAGTAGGTTGCGGAACTTCTTGTGCGAATACGTCGTGTTGAAGTCGCCGCTGACGATCACCGGCCCGGTGACCGACGCCGCCGCCAGATCGTCTCGGAGCGTGTCCAATTCGGCGGTCCAGATGTCGGCCGGGGTGACGTAGGCGGGCCCGGGATGCACCGCCAGCAGCGTGACCGGCTCGGAACCGGGGACCTCGACCTCGGTGGCCAGATTCACCGGACCGTATCCGTCGAGTTCACGGTTGCCCGAGATCGGGTAACGGCTGTAGATTCCGGCTCCGCCGCCGCCTGTCACGTACGGCTGGAGGTAGCTGTAAGGGAAGAGCTCCTCCATGCCGGCGTCGCGGAGGCCGACCACCGACGCGTCGGTCAGTTCCTGGATCGTGACGACGTCGACGGAGTGATCGCGGGCCTGACCGACCACGACAGTCGGATCGGCCAGCCCGATCATCAGGTTCGCCTGCATCACACGCAGCCGCACGCCCTCGCTGCCCGTCGCGTCCTCGGGTGCCGCGTCCGCTATGTAGAGCGGTGCGTAGGCGAATGCGCCTGCGGCAAGCACCAGCGCAGAAACTCCCGCCAGGACCCAGCGCCGACCGATCAGCGCCACCAGGGCACCGACCACGACAGCGATGAACATCAACGGAACGAACGACGCCAGCGCGATCAGGACGTTGACCCGGGTGTCGGTGTAGTAGACGCCCAGTGCGACGAGCCCGGTCACGATGCCCAGAATGGCGATCGTTCCGGTGAGAATTCGTATCCAGGTTCGTTGCATCGAACCGAGGGTAGCTACGCCCGGATGCCGATGACCAACGCTGTGATGGTCGTCCAGGTCAGCGACAACAATCCACGCACCGCCGAGAACGAGAACGCCGTGGACCACACCGTACGCGTCGACGGTTCCTCGACCGGAAGTCCGGCGAATCGATCGGCCAGCCAATCCAGCGTCAGTGGCGCACTGAGCGGGTGCAGCGACAGGTGTTCGCTCAGCCGATCCCGTAGATAGGTCACGTGCGCACCGGCCTCGATGTACCGATCCACCTGCCCGTCCACGTCGTCGACGGCGATGATCTGATCGTGCACCGACTGGACGACCAGCAACGGAGCCGTCGGAGCCGTTCGTCCCGGCTGGATATCCAGGAACACCTGCACGATCTCGGGCAGCGCCAACAGATCGGCCAGCGGAACGTCGATGTAGTGGTCCAGGTCGTGTCGAGCCAGTTTGCTCACCGCACGCACGGTCGTCATCGACTCGACGGAATCGAGAATGCGCATTCCGTCCTCGTTGACGTGCTCGCGAATCACCCGATCGAGCTCGGGGTAGGTGCGCCGTAGGCCCGCCACCACCAGCGTCGGCAACGCTGCGTGCAGCGTCGCATTGAGCCGGGTGAACGCCGACCCCGGATCTCCGACGGGCGAGCCGAGAGCGGCACCGACCACCTCGATCTCAGGCGCGTACTCCGGCGCCATCTCCGCCGCCCAGGACGTCGCGAGTCCGCCGCCCGAGTAGCCCCACAGCGCAACCGGCGTACTCGAATGCAGGTCGAGCGGCTCGAACGACAACGCCGCGCGAACGGCGTCGAGCGTGCAGAACCCGGGTTCCTGCGGCGAACCCCAATGTCCGTCGGGACCCTCGTGATCCGGGATCGAGATGGTCCACCCACGGCGCAAGGCATGAAGTACAAGCAGGAACTCGAACTGCGGAACGGCACCTAACGCCCGGGAACCACGCCGAAGCGCGTACGACGGGAAACACGAGGACGCGACGCCGTCGATCGCACACTGATACGACAGCAGAACCGGTTCGGCGTTGCGCGGACGCAACACCGTCGTGACGCTGGCCTGGGGAAACCCGCCGAGATCAGCGGTGCGATAGAGCAGCTGCCACGCGTCGACGCGCTGGCGTATGCGACCGAACATCGCGACCTCGACCGGCCGCACCTTCAGAATCGTCCCGGGTGGAGCTGCCTCGTATCCCTCGGGCGCTGCATAGAAGGGATCGTCCTCGGGCCTGGTCGCGTCACTGCAGCTCGGTGCTCGTTCCACCGGCCAGGGCTGTTCGTCCCCCAATGATCTGTCGACGCTCATGTCCCACCGCTTCTTGTCCGAGTCTCGTCGTCACACTAACTTGCCCTCGACGACGCCGTTTCATGCAGCCCGCTGCCAATTGGTGATCAGGACATCGGTCGCGTAGCTGAGATCGAGGCCTTCGCCACCCCAGTCCGGAACGATGGCGTCGGGTGCGATACCGCCGTACTGTCGCCTGATTTCGTCGGCGTCTCCCGACATCGCGGGAGCGTGGATGATCTCGGTTCCCGAGGGATGGCGAAACGAGAAGCGTTGATCGCCGAGGGCTTCGATGAAGAAATATCCGTCGTGCAGCGCACGGTGGTGTTCGCCGCACAGCAGGACCAGGTTGTCGAGTGACGTCGCACCTCCCCGTGAGCGATAGGTGACGTGGTGAGCATGCAGAAATCGAGTGCGGCCGCACCCGGGTACCGTGCAGCATCGATCCCGAATGATCAACTGACGCAATTGGGTTCGGCTCGGAACTTTCGCCGTCGAACTCCACCGCACAGTTCTACCCAGCCGGCCGTGGCCGACGGTCCGCATGACCGCGGAACACAGCACCTGAGCGAGGGTCTCGTCGTCGAGGCCCGGCCCGTCGTCGAAATGAGCGTGGTCGGACCCTGCTTCGTCGACCCCACCGATGTGCACCAGCACCTCGGCAGCAGGAGAGACGACCGGTGAATCCATCGCAGCGCAGACCATCTCGGCCATGGCAATCATCGCCGGCACCGGGTTGAGCGGTGCCGGGGCCGCCCGGTCACCCTCGGATTCGCCGTCGGTCCTGGTGCGCTCGTACTCCGCCCTGGTCAATGCAGCGAGAAACCGCTTACCGTCCTCGGGCCGAAAGCGGGCCGTCAACACGAGCGAGCCGTCGTCCTCATCCCAGCGCCACCGCCCAGCGCACGGGTCGAGGTCGACGCCGTTTCCCTTGGTCGGACGCATCGCCTTCTTCAGACCACGGCAGAGGCGTTCGATGTGCGCAGCCGGGGCGTCGAGCGCCTTCTGCAGCAACGACGCCTCGTTCTCGGCCGTCGCAACGCGAGTCATCGCGCGCACCTTCGAGTACGAGATGGTGCCGTTCAGATACGCCGAGGTGATCAGCGGCAGCTCTCGCATGGCCTTGGCCACGCGCACCTGCTCACGAGCGGTGTGCAGATCGACCCCCGCACGCCACGACAACCAGTGCGCACAGGACCGCACTTCCCAACCCGCCCATCCGCGTCGCGCATCGAACTCGCCCACCAGAATCAGATACTGCGCCGACGCCGCCGCGATCCGACCTGCCAGAGCGCAGATTTCGGTCTCGATTTCCTTCGTCTCGATCCGCCCCGCCTCGGATCCCGCGTCGACCATGTCGATCATGAACGCCCCCATTCATCGAATGCATGTTCGAGAAATGTACGACGAGGCACCGACAGAAACTCTCCCACGATGCCCGACGCGTCCCCGCGGGGACGTTGTCACGAGGCGATGCGCCGGGCACGGGAGTCGGCCGCGACACATCCGGCACCCTCTGGGCAGCGAATGCCCTACATGGCCGAAGCACGCAAGTCTCTCGCGCGCTTTCCCAGTCCGCTGCGCGGGACGTGGTTGACGTCGCTGTTCGGCGCAGTTCTGCTCGTCGCGCTGCCGATAGTCATCGTGACGGGATTGCTCTCGTACAGCGCGTACGGTCCACAGTTCGGCCAGGCCAGGCCGGGTGCCGTCGGGTGGCTGCGCTTGCCGTTCTTCGACTGGCCGACGAATCCGGCATGGCTCTACCAGCTCACGCAGGGTCTGCACGTCGGACTCGGCCTGATCATCGTGCCGCTCGTCATCGCCAAACTGTGGTCGGTGATGCCCAAGCTCTTCGAACTACCACCGGTGCGATCGCCGGCACATGCGCTCGAACGACTGTCGCTGCTGGCACTGGTCGGGGGCCTGCTGTTCGAGATCGTGACGGGTGTTCTCAACATTCAGTACGACTACGTGTTCGGTTTCGACTTCTACGCCGCTCACTACTTCGGTGCCTGGGTGTTCATCTCCGGATTCCTCGTACACCTCGCGCTCAAGGTCCCGCTGATGTGGAGGACCCTGAGGTCGGAGTCGTTGATGGACGTCTTGCGCGCCAGGAACGAAGCTCCGGACGAGCAGAAGAACGACGACCGACCGGCGACCATGGGTCGACGCGGTGCCATCGGCTTGGTCGCTGCCGGAATGGGTTTCGTTGCCGTGTTGACGGCAGGACAGACGGTCGGCGGAGTGCTGCGCAAGGCCGCGATCCTGCTGCCCCGCGGACGCTCGTACGGCGACGGCCCCAACGACTTTCAGATCAACCGAACGGCCGAAGCGGCCGGGATCACCGAGGCGCAGACCGGGCCCGACTGGCAACTGACGATCAGCAGCGCGGCCGAGGACGCCGTCCCGATCGTGCTGTCCCGCGGCAGGCTGCTGTCGATGCCGCAGCGCACTGCCGAACTGCCGATCGCGTGCGTCGAAGGATGGTCCACCACGCAGACGTGGACCGGTGTCCCATTGGCCGAACTCGCTGCGCTGGCGGGCGTACCCGCACCGCGATCGGCAGAGGTGAGCTCGCTGGAGCAGAACGGAGCCTTCACTCGTGCGGTGTTGCAGGGAAATCAAGCGGCGCACCCGAATTCGTTGCTGGCCTTGAAAGTCAACGGTGTCGATCTCTCGCTCGATCACGGATTTCCCGCGCGTGTGATCGTTCCTGCCCTTCCGGGTGTCCACAACACCAAGTGGGTTGCTCGCATCGTGTTCCGTTCGTGACTTCCAGCTGTGGCTGTTCAAACCTCCGTCGATGGTAAAGAATCGGTGATCGGCGGCCCGTTGGGCCGCCGACGAGGGTCACTCCCTCGCCTGGATGAGTTCCGAAGGTCATGACATCATGCTTGCTTTGTCCAGAAGCCTCCTCGTCGCGAGTGCAGCTCTCACGCTGCTGTTCGCCGCAGGCTGTTCATCGTCCGAAGCCGGCAACGCCGTCGCTGCCGACACCACAGCCGCCTCGACGTCCGCCGCTACCAGCACCACCGACGGCGTCTCGGGCCAAGAGGGCATCGACGCCGGCGGCTCCACCGACATCGATGTCGAGATCGGTCAGTGCGTCCAACTCGGCGGGACGATGACGGCCGCCACCATCGACAACGCCGAATGCGGCAGCATGGAATCGAACTACAAGGTGATCGCCAAGGCCGAGCAGAACGAGCAGTGCCCAACCGACGTCAATCAGACCTACTACGAGACGCTCGACGGTGTGGAACAGGGCGCACTGTGCCTCGACGTCGACTGGGTGGTCGGCGGCTGCATGAGCGTGCCCACCGTGGGTATGGACGAGCCCTCACGGGTCGACTGCGGCGACCCCGACGCCACCGACGTCGAACAGGTCACCGAAATCAAGACCGGTACCGCCGATCCCAACGAATGCCCCGAGGGCGGATTCGCCTACGACGCCAGGCAATTCGTCGTCTGCACCACGACGATCTCCTAGTCGAGCTGCGCCGTCACCATCTGCGTGACGTAGCGGTAGTCCACGTAGCCGTGGCGGGCGATGGCCGCGTGCACTGCGCCCAGGACCTCGCTGCGGCGCCGGTCGTCCAGGGCGAGATGGCTCGAGTACGTGGCGGCCATGGCGCAGAACTCGTCTGCGGAGTAGCGCTGGACCCACTCGTACGTCGAGGTCGTCCACGGACCGAAGCCGGCAGCGCGCGGCACGTTGGACTCCGGTTGCGTACCGAGAGAACGCACCAACAGGTGCGCCACTTCGGGCTCGGTTGCGTCGTAGGCCGCCCTGACCGCTTCCCATGCCGGGCCATCGAGGTCGCCCGGCATGTTCCACCACAACCGAAGGGCACCACCGGGGACCAATGCGCGGGCCGCCACTGCAGCTCCTTGCTCGTGGTTCACCCAATGCCAGGATTGGGCGGCAACGACTACATCGAACGCCGCCGCCGGGGCTGCACAATCCTCGAACCGCGACACCTGCACTTCGACGTCGAGGTTCTCGGTGCGCCGCCGAACCAGCTCCGCCATAGCCGAATCCGGTTCCACCGCAACAACGGACGCGCCGAGTTCAGCCAACGCAACAGTGGCTTTGCCGGTACCTGCCCCCGCCTCGAGCACTCGCATCCCGTCGCCCGCCGCGATGTCCGCGTACAGCTCGGCCGGGTAGCCGGGACGGGCCCGGTCGTAGTTCTCGGCAACCTTGCCGAAGCTCAATGCACGCGATGACTGCTGTCCGTCGGTCACCGCATCGACGGTACCTAGGGTCGACTTGCCAGGAACCGTGCGTTTCGTAAAGAGTGAGACAGGTCACTGAGTAGACCCCGCACGCGAGGAGAATCGATGACCGAGACCACTGCACCTCCGAAGTGGAAGGTGGTCGGCCCCGGACTGGTGGTCGCCGCAACCGGCATCGGGGCCGCCGACCTCGTCGCGACTCTGGTGGCGGGCTCGCGCTACGGCTACGCCCTGCTCTGGGTCATCATCGTCGGTGTCGTCATGAAAGTCGTTCTGGTGGAAGGTGCCGGCCGCTACACGTTGGCGTCGGGCAACACGATCTTCCAGGGCTGGCGTTCGCTGGGAAAGTGGACGACGGCGTATTTCGCTCCCTACATCGTGATCTGGGGATTCGTCTACGGAGCGGCAGCGATGTCGTCGAGCGCGTTGCCGATCGTCGCACTGTTCCCCGCTTTGGATCTCAAGGTCGTCGCCATCGCGTCCGGACTCCTCGGTTTCGCGCTCATCTGGCTGGGTAGCTACGGATTCTTCGAGAAGATCATCACCGTCTTCGTCGGCATCATGTTCGTGACCGTGATCGGTGCTGCGGTAGTGGCGGTTCCGAACGTCCCCGCGATCGTCAAGGGCATCGTCCCCACCATTCCCGACGGCTCCATCGTGTACGTCCTCGGCCTTGCCGGTGGCGTCGGTGGCACCATCACGCTCGCCGCGTACGGCTACTGGCTGCGCGAGAAAGGCTGGATCACACCGAAATTCATGCGCGTCATGCGTATCGACAATTCGATGGCCTACGTCATCTCCGGCATCTTCGTTCTCGCGATGCTCATCGTCGGTGCCGAACTGCTGTACTCGTCGCAGATCGCGATCTCCACCGGCGATCAGGGCTTGATCCAACTCTCCGACGTGCTCGCGGACCGCTACGGGACGGTGTTCGGCTACGTGTTCCTCATCGGATTCTGGTCGGCGTCGTTCTCGTCGCTGATCGGGGTGTGGAACGGCGTGAGCCTGATGTTCGCAGACTTCGTCGGCAATCTGAAGGGGCTCGAACAGGGTCACCCGGAAACACGAGTGGGAGGCAAGTACTTCCGGTGGTATGTCGCGTGGCTGACGTTCCCGCCCATGGCGTTGCTGTGGCTCGACCAACCGATCGGGCTCGTGCTCGCCTACGGCGTACTCGGCGCGGTGTTCATGCCGTTCCTGGCGGTGACACTGTTGGTACTGCTCAACAGTGATCGCGTGCCGAAGCAGTGGCGCAACGGCTGGTTCACCAACCTGACGCTGGGTGTCTGCGCATTCCTGTTCGCGTGGCTCGCCGTCGACCAGGTCTTGGATGCTCTCGACAAGTACGTGTACTAGTCGGCCGCTTCCAGGCGTGAGCGCAGTGTCGACTCCGTGTGCTTGATCGCCTGACCCACAACGGGTTCCACAACAGCGCCGAGCACCTTGCCCGCGATCCCGCCGGGCAGGCTGTAGCGGAACACAACGTCCAGACGGGTTCCGCCGTCTGCCGTATCGGAGAACGACCACGTGGACGAGTTGGACAGGCCTTCGACCGACTCGAGCGTGAGCCTCTCGTTGTGGACCCATTCGGTGACGTGCACAACGGAGGTGAGGGCCTTCGGACCGATCTGCATCGTCGCGTCGTACGTGGCACCGAGCCCTGAGGTGACCTCGCTCGTCGGCTCGAAACGGGTGATGCCGAACATCCATTGCGGGACGTTCCTGAAGTCGTCCATGTAGGCGAACGCCGCCTCGCGACTGGTCGACGCAACGGCCGAACGGTTGATTTCACGCACTCGTGCACCTTAGTACACGCTACGGCGTGTTACGCATACTTTGGTCGTCCGTTTCAGCGGCGTACGTACCCCACCTGCTTGTCCACCACGTTCACCAGAGCCGAACCACGGACATATCGATGGAGGTTGTCCTCGAACAACGCCCACAGGCGCTCGGCGAAGTCGTCGGCATCGCCCGCCAAATGAGCGGTCACGATGACGTTGTCCATGTGCCACAGCGGGCTCGTGTCCGGTAGCGGCTCGACCTCGAACACGTCGAGCACGGCCCACCCGATGCCTCCGTCAGCGAGGGCGTCGCACAGGGCACGTTCGTCGACGACCGGTCCGCGGGCGATATTGACCAGGCCTGCATCGGAACGCATGGCCGAGAGAACCTCCGCGTCGACCAGTGCTCGGGTGGCGTCGGTCAACGGTGTCGCCAGCACGATCACGTCGTACTCACCCGCATACGACGGCAATCCTCGAACATCGCGGATTCGTCCGAACTCCGAGTCACCGGACCGCTCCGACGTTGCCGACGCATCGACGCGCATACCGAGTGCGCCGAGGACCCGGCCGATCTCGCGGCCGATCGAACCGGGACCGACGACGAGAGCGGCGCGACCGTGAATACCACTGGTAACTCTGTGTTCCCAGACCCGCTCACGCTGACGAGCAAGCGCCACAGGCAGCTTCTTGACCGACGCCAGAATGCCGGCTGCGACGTACTCCGCAATCGCCCTGTCGAGGATTCCGCCGGAGTTCGTCAGAATCCATCGGCCCTCGCGCAGAACCGGATCGAGCAGTCGATCGACGCCGGCACTCGATGCGTGGATCCAGCGAAGATTCTCGGCATTCGGCCACACGGTTCGCAAATCGGCGGTCTCGAACGTTCGGAACAGCAACACCTCTGCCCACGACACCACACCGGCGAGCTCGTCCATCGTGCAGCTTCGGAAGTCGACTCCGTCGATCGCGGGCAAGAACCTTCTGTCCGAACCACTCTCGACCACAAGCACGTTCACCACAAGACTCGCCACCTCCGTACGATGGCACCGTGCTCACCGTAGAACTCGCAACTGCCGCCGACGCGGCAACGATACTCGGCCTCCGGCACGCCGCCGAGGACTGGCTGTTCGCTCGAGAAATCGACCAGTGGACACCGCGCGAGGTACCCCTGTCCACTGTCGCGGCGCAGATCGAGGCAGGAGAGTTCTACGTCGCCCGGCGCGATCCGAGTGGCCCGATAGTCGGTGCGCTGAGACTGATCTGGGCCGATCCCACAATCTGGCCCGAAGAGGATGGGCTCGCCGGGTACGTCCACGGATTGGTGATCGACAGAAGCGAAGCGGGCACGGGCCTCGGCGCGTTGCTGCTCGAGTGGGCGGCGGAGCAGACCCACCGGGAAGGACGCTCGCTGCTGCGTCTGGACTGCGCCGAGACCAACGTCGAGTTGCGCAGCCACTACCTGAATCAGGGATTCCGGTACGTCGGACGCCGCGAGTTCGCCGACGGCAGTTCGTGGTTCAGCGTGGCCCTGTTCGAGAAGTCGACCGATCGGTAGCCTGTCGTCCATGGGCGAGAACCGGGATCGAATGCTGCACGGAGAGCTGTACCGAGACAACGATCCCGACCTGGTGGCGTCTCGGGTGGCGTGCGGGAAGCTGCTCGACCGATTCAACGCAACCGAGGCAGATCAGAACGAAGAACGACGCGAGATTCTCGGCGAGCTGCTCGGATCCATCGGAGCGGATTCGTGGATCATGCCCAGGTTCCAATGCGATTACGGCACATACATTTCCATCGGATCCAACAGTTTCCTCAACTACGACGCAATCCTGTTGGACTGCGCACCGATCACCATCGGTGACGATGTATCGATCGGGCCTCGGGCACAACTACTGACGGCGTTGCACCCCATGGAGGATCACGAGGCGCGCCGAACACGCTGGGAGAGTGCTCTTCCCATCACCATAGGGAACAACGTCTGGCTGGGCGGCGGGGTCATCGTGTGCCCGGGAGTCACGATCGGCGACAACTCGGTGATCGGTGCCGGCAGCGTCGTCACCCGGGATGTGCCGTCGCACACCTTCGCTGCCGGCAACCCCTGTAAGGCAATCCGCGCCCTACCGTGAGATGACCTCGTGCAGGATCTCGTCGGAGTCGCCGATGAGCCTGTCGACCGCCATCCGCGCGTCAGCAGGGCAGCAGAATTCGTTTGCACAGATAAGAGACTAACCGGTATGGATCGGATCGTCACGTGGTACGGATTGACCGCGTCGGTACCATCTGGGCATGAATCGCACGGCAGTGGTGACCGGGGCCTCGTCGGGTATCGGACGCGCGGTTGCGCAAGCGCTCGTCGCCCGGGGATATCGAGTGATCGGCACCTCCCGCAATCCGGCCTCGATGACTGACGCGCAGCGAGCCACCGGTGTCGAGTATCGCGCTCTCGATCTCACCGATGCCGACTCGATCCGCACCTTCGTCGCCGATCTCGGGGACGTCGACGTCCTGGTCAACAACGCCGGTGAGAGTCAGTCCGGGCCCTTCGAGGAGCTACCGACCGATGCCATCGAGCGACTCTTCCAGTTGAACGTCTTCGGCGCAGTGACGCTGTCGCAAGGTGTCATTCCCGGGATGCGCGAGCGTGGTTACGGCCGCATCGTGATGGTCGGATCGATGCTGGCCAGCTTCCCGCTTGCCTATCGCTCGTCCTACGCCTCCACGAAAGCCGCCATCAAGGGCTTCTCCGATGCGGCGCGTCTGGAACTCTCGCCCTTCGGTGTGTGGATGACCACCGTCGAGCCGGGCTCGATCAACACCGGAATCAGTGAACGCCGAACCAAGTACATCGCACCGGATTCGGTCCATCGAGACGACTTCCACACCGCCATCTCGTCGCTGGACCGCAAGGAGGGAACCGGCATCTCCGCCGAGGACGTCGCCGAGGTAGTAGTGAAGGCCATCGAGGCCGACAAGCCGAAACCGTTGTACGCCAGAGGAAGCAATGCACCGGTCGTGTTTCTCGCGCGGCGGCTGCTGCCTGCGACCTTCATGGAGAAGACGATCGCGAAGATGTTCGGACTGAAGAGGTAGTTTGAACCGCTGACCTGCGGGAATACAGCTGGGTGAACTATTTCCCTCTCGACCTACCGTGGTAGAGACACTCGGTCTCGTCCTGGCAGCCACAGGCCTGATCGTCGCCGCACAGGTGATCTCGAAGAAGACGACACTCCCCGCGGCAGCGTTGTTGACGCTCGCCGGCCTGGCCGTCTCGGCGTCGGCGTTGCCCGACATCGTTCTCGACCCCGAGCTCGTTCTGACCCTGGTGATTCCGCCGCTGCTCTACAGCGCCGCTCTGAACTCCTCCCTGATCGCCATCCGCCGCAACGTGTGGACCATCTTGAGTTTGTCGGTCGCCCTCGTCGTGGCGACGGCTGCCCTCGTCGGCGTCGGTCTGTGGTTGCTCGTTCCGGGGATCACGCTGGCCGCTGGTATGGCGCTCGGTGCCGCCGTGGCACCACCGGACCCGGTCGCGGCGCTGGCGGTGGGTCGACGCGCAGGCATCCCACCGAAACTGGTGACCCTGATAGAGGGCGAGGGACTGCTGAACGACGCGACCGCACTGACGATGCTGACCGTGGCGATCGCCGCGATCTCGAGTCAGGACATGACAGCCACTCATGCCGGGGGATTGTTCGTGCTCGCCGCAGCAGGCGGCATCGTCGTCGGACTGATCGTCGCACTGGCGATTCGGCTGATACAGCGGTTCGTTCACGATTCGCTGCTGCTCAACATCGTCTCGCTGGCTACACCGTTCCTCGCGTACCTCGCTGCCGAGGAAGTGCATGCGTCCGGGGTGTTGGCCGTCGTCGTCGCAGCATTGGTGATCGGTCACCACACCCGTCACGCCATCTCCGGAGCCAGTCGCCTGCAGACCAGTGCCGTGTGGAGGCTGATCGATCTGCTTCTCGAGGGCTTCGTGTTCTTGTTGATCGGCGAGCAATTGCCCACCGTTGTCGGCGGCCTGTCGGCCTACTCGGGGACGACGATCGCCCTCGCAGTCACGGTGACGCTCGCCGGCGTCCTGTTGCTGCGGCCGCTGTGGCTCCTGACCACCGGGCTGTCCGCCCGCGAGGCGGTGGTGATGAGTTGGGCAGGCACTCGCGGAGTCATCACCGTCGCTGCCGTCTTCACGTTGCCGCTGACCATCGACTCGGGCGAGCCGTTCGAGAGCCGAGATCTGCTGCTGTTCTGTGCATTTCTCGTCGTGCTGGTGACGGTGATCGGTCAGGGATTGACTTTCGCTCCGCTGGTGCGCAGGTTGAACGTCGTGGCCGATCCCGCCGCAGAGGCACGTCTACGCAACAAAGCACGGGAGGGTTCGACGAAAGCCGCTCTGTCACAGTTGGACCGGATTGCGGACGAGGAGAACCTGGACGACGAGGGTCGCGAGATACTGCGCCGCGAGTTGGAGCACCGTATCGACCGCTACCATCGCCGTCTGGATCACCTCGACGAGTCCGAGATCGGCGATGCGGTCATCTCACCCGAGCAAATTGCCGCGATGACCACACGTCGCCGCATACTCGACGTCGAGCGGGAGGAGCTGCTGTGCTGGCGAGACGCCGGCCGGCTGCCGGACAACAGCATGCGGAGTCTCGAGCACGAACTCGATCACGAAGAGCATTCCTTCCGCCCGCATCGAGAGACCGACTAGCCGGCGATCGCCGCGTGCATCTCCCACACGATCACTTCGGCTCCGGTCGCGGTGCTCAGCTTCTGACCGCCGCCTCCGCTGACGCGCACGGCGTCACCCTCGGCCAGTGGTCCGACGCCCTCGAGCATCGATTCGCCCCGGGCGACGAAGATGTGCACGAACGGGGCGTCGGGTATCTCGACGGGAGCCTGCCCGGCCTGCAAGCGCGCCACGTGCATGGCGGCGTACTTGTTCTTGATGCGAATGGCTGCGTGGTCGGCGTGGTGTGCCATTCCTGATGCCACGGGAACCAAACCGCCACTGAGCAATTCGCCGTCGATCTCGAGCTGCTCGTAGCCGGGGGTGATGCCCTGTTCGTCGGGCACCACCCACATCTGCACGAAGCGAACGGGATCGCCGTGCTTGCCCGAGTACGAGCCGGCGGTCTCCCCGAGTCGCCACGAATCGTTCTTCTCCGAGTGCAGGATTCCCGTACCTGCGCTCATTCGTTGGGCGAGACCGGGGTAGATGACGCCGGAGTGACCCATCGAGTCCTGGTGCACCAGCGAACCCTGCAGCACCCAGGTGACGATCTCCATGTCGCGGTGCGGGTGGGTGTCGAAACCCTGCCCGGGAACGACGATGTCGTCGTTGTTCACCATCAACACGCCGTGGTGGGTGTTGCCGCGATCGAAGTGGTTGCCGAAGGAGAAGGAGTGCTTGGAATCGAGCCAACCGATCTTGGTCTTGAATCGGTCATCGGCTCGCCGGACGTCGAGTGTGGTTGCTGCAGAGGTCATATCATGTCCCTCGAATTCGTGGAGTGTGGGGTCAGAGAACGTGCGAGCCGTACATCTCGCCGAGTGGATCGGCGATCAGTTCCAGGCGGGCACCGTCGGGGTCGCGAAAGTACAGCGAGACCTCGCTGTGCTCGATCAGTTCGACTCCGGCGTCGATGAGCTTGGTACGCAGGTGCTCCCACCTGGTGGGTTCGACACTGATCGCCACGTGATGAAGGCCGCCGAGCACCTCGGCGTACGGTCCGACGTCGAGTCCGGGAAAGTCGAAGAATGCCAACAGGTTGCTGTTCCCGATATCGAAGAAGAAGTGCGAAGAGCCCGGGTAGTCACGGTTCTCGATGAGCTCGGTGAGCGGGAACTCGAGCAGATCCTGATAGAAGCGGACCGTTGCTTCGACGTCACTGCTGACCAACGCGGTGTGGTGGAGGCCGCGAGCCGACGACGCCGGCCGTTCGCCTGCGGGCTTCAGGTGCTGGGCACGGATACGGTCCCGCAGCTCTTCGTGTTCCTGCGCGCGTCGTGTCTCTTCGGCAGTCATGTCGTCGGTCATCGCTGCACCCTCCGGGTCAAGTAGTTGCTTCGTCAACTACCAAGAACAGTACACCCAGTAGTTGCGTTGTCAACTACTATGGACTCATGGATTCCCCACGGTGGCTCAGCCAGGACGAACAGCTGGCCTGGCGCGCATACCTCGACGCCACTCGGCTGCTGCTTCGCGATCTCGACAATCAGCTCACGCGTGACTCCGGGATCTCGTTCACCGACTTCGAGCTGCTCGTGGTCCTTTCCGAAGCACCCGATCGCCGACGCCGCATGAGCGAACTCGCCGAGGCCGTCACCACCACTCGCAGCGGCGTAACCAGGGCAATCAGCCGACTCGTCGACTGCGGTTGGGTCCGGCGCGTCAAGTGCGACGACGACAAGCGGGGCATGTCCGCCGAACTCACCGAAGCCGGACTGAACACCCTCGCCGCAGCCAGTCCAGGGCACGTCGAGGCGGTGCGGAAGAACATGTTCGACCTCGTGGCTCCGGACGATCTTGCGGCACTGACCCGGACTTTCTCGGCCATGCGGAACCACGCGTCGTGATCAGCCACATTCCCGGGGAGCAGCGCCATCACTGGTGGAACGAATGGCTCGATTCCAAACAGTCCTTCCCCGCGACCGGTAACTACGACCTGGCGGCCAACGCGCACGGGTTGCTGATGGTGCACAACGAGGACACCGTCTTTCCCGGCGAGGGATTCGACTCGCACGAGCACCGGGACATGGAGATCCTCACCTGGGTGCTCGAGGGCACCCTCGAACACACGGACTCCGAGGGCAACAGCGGGCTGATCCGCCCCGGACTGATTCAACGCATGAGCGCAGGCACCGGCATCCGCCACACCGAACGCAACGCATCGAGTCTGACCAGTCGCGACAAGCTACGCGTCGTACAGATGTGGATTCCACCGGATGCCGACGGACGGGTGCCGTCGTACGACGAACTGGACGTGCGGGACGAGTTGGCATCCGGCGAGCTCGTCTGCGTCGCATCGGGAATGCCGGGCAGGACAGGAGTACGCATCGGCAATCGCTTTGTGTCGCTTCATGTTGCGCGGCTCGCGCCGGGACAGTCCAGCACCGTTCCCGACGCACCGTTCGGTCACGTCTTCGTCGCCGACGGTTCAGTGGTGTTCGAGGACATCGGCGATCTCGACCAGGGTGACGCGGTGCGGCTCACCGGTACCGGCGGACACCGTGTGACAGCATCGACGTCGAGCGAGATCATGATCTGGGAAATGCACGCCGAGTTCGCCTGAGGGAGTGTCGTTCATGCCGACCGTCATCACCGACGATGCCGTCACCCTGAACTATCTCGACGAGGGCAGGGGCCAGGCCGTGGTGCTCATCGCCGGCTTCTGCGCGCCCGCGACCACTTGGATGCTGCAGCAGAAGACATTGGTGGCGAACGGATACCGCGTTCTGGCGCTCGATCGACGAGGGCACGGTGCCTCGGAGGCACCGACACACGGCGCGACCATGGAGCGGCACGGACGCGATGTGGCGAACTTCCTGTCGGCGGTGGGTCTCGACGAAGCCGTTCTGATCGGCGGCTCGATGGGAGCGAGCACCGTCTGGTCGTACGTGTCGCAGTTCGGCACCGAACGCGTTCGCGCCATCGTGTCGGTGGATCAGACACCGAGAATGGTCAACACCGCGGGCTGGGCCAACGGGTTCTACGGACTCACCGAGGACAATCGAACGACGTTCTTCGACAACGGAATACCCGATACCGGTCACGGGCGGCCCCAGTGGAAATCCGTACCGTCGCTGCTGAGGCTTGTGCTCGCATTACGTGCGATGCCGAAATTGGCGTCCCCCGACACCCCACCGATGAGGGCTCTGCTCGCAGATCATGCTGCGCAGGATTGGCGCGCAACCATTGCCGGTATCGACAAGCCGTACCTGATGGTCGCCGCGCGTGACAGTCAGTTCTGGCCTGCTGCACATGCTTCCGAGTCGGTGGACCTGAACCCGCTCGGTCGATCGGTCGTCTTGGAGAGCTGCGGTCACGCCGCGAACATGGACCGGCCCAGTGAGTTCAACGCGGCGATGCTGGAGTTCCTCGACTCGATCGCGTGACGTCAAGACCGGTGCCCGCCCAACGCCTCAGCACACGCAACGAGATTGCGATGCAGCACTTTTCGCTCGCCCTTCGACAGTGACGCAATCATGGCCTGCTCCACGGCGGCGACCGCGGCCGACGCTTGCCGCAAGCGCTCTCGGCCCGTAGCGGTCACGTACAGGCGTTGGTCACGACCGGTGCCCTCGATCTCCACCAAGCCCTCGCGCGTCAGCCCGGCCAACAACTGATGGGTTGCCTGCCTGCTGACGAACACCGCGCGAGCGAGTTCGGCGTTGGACAGGCCCGGTGTGTGCGCGAGGTGTTCGAGGCTCGAGTACTGCGAGACCGTGATGTCGAGTTCGCTCAGAGCATCGTCCATCGCCGAACGCAGGGCGGACGTGGCTCGCTTGAGGGCCAGACCGATGGAGGAATCGACGTCCACTTGACTCATGTCAATATCTTGACATACATTTCCCTCGTCAAGAACTTGACGACCACTCGAAAGGACCCATCATGACCGTTGCAGCTGTTTCCGGACCGAGCTTCCTCTCACTCCAAGTACGCGACCTCGCCGTCAGCGCGGATTTCTACGAATCGCGTCTGGGTCTCGTCCGCGCGCCTCAGGCAC
Source organism: Rhodococcus sp. 05-2255-3B1 (assembly GCF_002258545.1). Taxonomy (NCBI): domain Bacteria; kingdom Bacillati; phylum Actinomycetota; class Actinomycetes; order Mycobacteriales; family Nocardiaceae; genus Rhodococcus; species Rhodococcus sp. 05-2255-3B1. The sequence continues at coordinate 179,337 of NZ_NOZC01000007.1, forward strand.
CACCCGGCGCAGTGGTATTCACCACGTCACCGATTCCGTTCGCAGTCCGAAACCCGGCTCCCGGAACAGATCTCGACAGTGGTCAGCCGGGACTCGGAGTTGCGCTGTGGCTCGTGTGCAACGATGCCGAGGCGCTGCACGAGTCACTGATCGCGGCCGACGTGCCCATCCTGACCGCACCCTTCGACGGCCCCTTCGGTAAGACCTTCGTCCTGCAAGACCCGGACGGGTATGCCGTTACCGTGCACAACAGCTGATTCCGAAAGAAGTATTGCGAAATATTTCTTTCGGGTTATGGTTGTCGCATGACCCCACCGCCGCCCGACAGGACACCCAGGAAGCTGACGGACATGTCCGAGCTGAAGGCGCTGACGCATCCCATTCGGCTCCGCCTGCTCTACGCACTCCGCGCCAACAAGTCGATGACGGCGACCCAGCTCGGCGATCTGGTGGACGAGTCACCCGCCTCGGTGAGCTATCACCTGCGCAAACTCGCCGAGCACGGGTTCGTCAAGGAGGTCGAGAACGGATCCGACAAACGTCAACGTTGGTGGTCGGAGGCCAACGAGGGAGGGTTCAGCTGGTCCGAGAACGACTTCTCGGATTCACCCGAATCGCTGTCGGTCGCCAAGGCATCCATGGATTCTTGGCTGGCGCACCAGTGGTCGCGTCTGCACGACTTCGGGCGAACTTCGGAGTCCTGGGGGCCGGAATGGGTGGCGGCGGCGTTCAGCTCCGACGACGTCCTGCGACTCACCGCCGAAGAGACGAAGACCATGGGGACGGAAATGCGCGCCGTCATCGACAAGTGGCGTCGACACGGCGAGCAATCACCATCGGCGGAGCGCGAACACGTCATGGTGCTGATGCACGGATTCCCCACCACACCATAGGAGTTGGCATGTATCCGTTCGATCCGCACACATACCTCTTCATCGCCGATCGCGATCGCGATCGGAATCTGCTTCTGGCCGAACGCCGCAGACTCGCTGCTGCGCAGAAGCGCCTCCGCCGAGACGAACTCCGCGTTCAGAGGGCGTGGGACGAGTTGACGGCATCCCTCGCCGATGTCTCCGCGTCCGAGCGACGGGTACTCGAACTGGCTCGACGCTGATCAGAGCAAGATTTTGTGCAGCCACACCTGGGACGAATGAACGACGGCGAAAGTCGCCGGTACAGCCACTACTTCGCAGCAGCTCGCTTGGCGAGCGCCTTCGAGATTCCCAGCTGCGCAACCACGATGATGCAACCGACGATGGCACCGATGATCGCCGATGCGAGTGTGTTGACGATCCACGCCAGCACTCCGCCGATGCCGGCGACTCCTCGCACCGCTTCTTCGCCGTGGTGGACGAGTTCGTAGATGGGGTGGAAGCCGAGCTCGTCGATACCCACGAGCAGGATGTGCCCGCCGACCCACAGCATCGCTGCGGTGCCGACGACCGAGAGCACCGACATGACCTTGGGCATGCCCTTGACCAGGCCTCGGCCGAGCCTCTCTACGAACCCTGTGGAGCCGTCGGCCAATTTCAGTCCGATGTCGTCCATCTTCACGATCAGTGCGACGACGCCGTAGACGACGATCGTGATGACCACGGCGACGACGGCAAGGATGATCAGCCGACTCCAGAAGCCTTCTGCAGCAATGGTGTCGAGCGCGATGACCATGATCTCAGCCGACAGAATGAGATCGGTACGCACCGCTCCGGAGACGACGGCGTCCTCGTCACGCGGCTCGTCCTCGGCGGCCGCGTGATCATCGCCGTGGCCGAAGAGTGCGCCCCATATCTTGTGCGCCGCCTCGTAGCTGAGGTAGCAGCCGCCGAGCATCAAAATGGGCGTGAGCAACCACGGCACGAACTGGCTGAGCAGCAAGGCGATCGGCAAAATGATCAGCAACTTGTTGCGCAGCGAGCCCACGGCAATGCGCTTGATGATGGGCAGTTCACGTTCGGCCGCGAGACCGCGAACGTACTGAGGCGTCACGGCGGCGTCGTCGATCACGACCCCGGCCGCCTTGGCCGTCGCTTTGCCGGTAGCTGCTCCGACGTCGTCGATGGACGCTGCAGCCAGGCGAGCCAGCGCTGCCACGTCGTCGAGCAAGGCTACGAGTCCGCCGGCCATCACAAACCTCCGCGTCGATACGAGAACACCACATGGCTCCTCATGATGCGAGCCCTTGGAACCCTACCGCCCGCGGATGGTCCGTGATCGCCGTCCGGCCTTTCCCTCTGCTACGCGATCTTCCTCTCCTGCTCGTCGTCGAGAACTTTCGCGGGCGGCAGTCCGATGCTCGGGTCGTGTCCACGGAAGTTCTTCAGCCACCAACTCCAGTCCTCGGGGACCAGCGAGAACGGATCCCCGTGGCCGAGCTCACGCGCGGCCCAGACCGGCCAGTGCGGATTGGCCAGTGCCGGACGCCCGAGCAGCACGACATCTATCTTGCCTTCGCGGATGACGGCGTCCGCGTTCTCCGGTACGCCCAGATTCCAGCTGCAGGTCACCGGGATATCCAGCTCACGCTTGACGCGTGCGGCGCGCTCGACCATGAAGCCCATGTCCCCGAACGGCGGGTCGACCATGTCGTCGGTGTTGAAACCGAGGCTGACATCGGCCATGTCCAGGCCATGCTCCTTCATCCATCCGATGGCGATCATGGATTCGTCGAACTGGACACCGTCCGGGTGGTGATCGTCCGAGCCCAATCGCATGGTGAGGGGGTACTTCTCGGGCCACACCTCACGCACCGCGTCGAGCGCCTCCAGGTGGAACCGCGCCCGGTTCTCCAGGCTGCCGCCGTACTGATCGGTGCGCTGGTTGGCCAACGGGGAGAAGAAGCTCGCACCGAGATAACCGTGGGCATAGTGCATTTCGAGCCATTCGTACCCGGCTTCGGCGGCCCGAACAGCTGCATCGGCGTAGCTCTGGTGGATGGCCTTGATCTCGGGCACGGTGAGTTCGTGGACGGGGAACGAGTGGTCACCGCCGTAGGGAATCGCCGATGGCGCCACACATTCCCAGCCGTCGGGATGGTCGGCCGGAAGCTGATGTCCGCCCTGCCACGGTGGGACTTCGCTGCCCTTGCGTCCGGTGTGCCCCAGCTGAATGGCCGGGACCGATCCCATCTCCTTGATCATCGACGTCACGCGTGCGTGTCCCTCGATCTGGTCGTCGTCGTAGATCCCCGCACAGCCAGGAGTCGTACGACCGTCCGGCGTGATCGCAACCTGTTCCGGGAACACCATCCCGAAACCTCCTGCCGCACGCGCACCGAGATACATCAGGTGAAAGTCGTTCATCTTGCCGTCGACGGCGCGGTACATCGTCATCGGCGACATGGCGATTCGATTTCGAAGCGTCACACTCTTGAGGGTGAACGGGCTGAAGAGATCCGGCATGACAGTGGTCCTTTCCTGAGTGACACCACCTCACCACCTGACACGTTTCGATCGACTACACCGATGCTGCACGTCGGTGACAGTCTTCTCACCGTCCCGATCATCCGAGCGTGAGGGCCCGATGTATGGTTTCCTATACGTATAGCGAGCTATACCTACGATCGGAGCACTCACATGACACTCAGATGGCTGTCGGTCGGCGCAGTCGGCCTTGCCGCCGCCTCGGCAACGGCGTTGCTGGCCTGGCTGGTCTCACCGGTCGCACCGGGGATCGCAGCGGTGGTGTTCGGGTTCACCGCTCTTCCGTTCGGTGCCATGCTGGGCTGGGTGCTCTTCGTTGCCCCGACGACAACCGAGCCGGCGTATGCATCGGGCGAAAGCATCGAATCTCATTGGACGTCGGCCGCATCGAGTGGGATGGCCACCGACCTGGTGTGCACTCTGGGCCTGACGCTGACCGTTGTCTCGATCGCACGAGCCGAACCACCGGCCACCCTCTTGCTGATCGGTCTGCTTCTCGCCGCGTTCGCATCGTTCACCGCGCGGTACACCTACGCGCGACATCGCGCACTGTCCGAGTGAAGAACAGTGTTCGACGGCGTCGCACCGAGCAGGGTTGGTCTCAGCACGAACTGGCCGAGCGCATCGACGTCACCCGACTGACGATCATCTCGATCGAGAAGGAGCGATTCGACCCGAGCCTGCCTGTCGCCTTTCGCCTCGCCGCGGCGTTCGATTGCTCGATCGAGGAACTGTTCGAGCCGGATCAGAGCTGATAGCTACTGCCGATAGGAGCTCATGAAATTGCCCAGGCGGTCGAGTGCCGTCGCGAGATCGTCGACGTTGGGCAACGTGACGAGTCGGAAGTGATCGGGCACATCCCAATTGAAGGCACGGCCGTGACTGACCAGAATTTTCTCGGACTCGAGCAGGTCGAGCACGAACTTCTCGTCGTCGACGATCCCGAACCGTTCGGTGTCGAGTTTGGGGAACATGTACAGCGCCCCCGCTGCCTGGACGCAGCTGATTCCGTCGATCGAGTTGAGCATGCGATGCGCCAGGTCACGCTGCGCGGTCAACCTGCCCGCCGGGAGCAGCAGATCCTCGATCGACTGCCTGCCGCCGAGCGCGGTCTGTATCGCATGTTGCGCCGGCACATTCGCGCACATGCGCATGTTGGACAGCAGTGTGATGCCCTCGATGAAGCTCGCCGCGCGTCGGCGCGGGCCGGTGATCGCCAGCCATCCCGCCCTGAATCCGCACACCCGGTACGCCTTCGACAGACCCGAATAGGTAAGGCACAGAACATCTTTCCCGGTCAGGGTGGCGAGGTTGGTCATCACCGCCCCGTCGTACACGATCTTCTCGTAGATCTCGTCGGCGAGCAGAACCAGATCGTGCTCCCGTGCCAGGTCGACGAATCGCTGCAGTACCTCTCGTGAGTACACCGCTCCGGTGGGATTGTTCGGGTTGATCACCACGATCGCGCGGGTGCGGGGCGTGATCTTGGCTTCGAGGTCATCGAAGTCCGGGGCCCAATCCTGGTTTTCGTCGGACAGATAATGGACGGGCACACCACCGGCCAGGGCCACCGAGCCGGTCCACAGCGGGTAGTCGGGCGACGGGATCAGGATTTCGTCTTCCGGGTTGCACAGCGCCTGCATCGTCATGGTGATCAGTTCCGAGACCCCGTTTCCGAGGTAGATGTCGCCGACGTCGAGATCGGTCAGGCCTTTGGTCTGGTAGTACTGGACCACTGCCGTGCGGGCGGAGAACAGGCCCCGGGAATCCGAATAGCCCTGTGCGGTGGGAAGGTTGCGGATCATCGCCATCATGATCTCGTCCGGTGCCTCGAAACCGAACGGGGCAGGATTGCCGACGTTGAGTCGCAGGATGGCGTGCCCTTGCTCCTCGAGTTCCTCCGTCTTGTCCAGAATGCGTCCACGGATGTCGTAGCGCACGTTCTCGAGCTTGCGCGCCTGGTCGATCGATCTCGTCATTTCGAAAACTCCTCCTGCCGAACGGTCGGCGACATCCGGGTCCGGACCGCCACTGTTGCACACACGATGACCGCCGCTCCACCCACGAGCACCGGCCACGTCAAGCCCTCGCGCAGGATGACCGCGGCCCAGCAGATGGTCAGCACAGGTTGGATCAACTGGACCTGGCTGACGCTGGACATCGGGCCGATCGCCAGTCCCCGATACCAGGCGAAGAACCCGAGGTACATGCTCACCACCGCCAGGTAGCCGAAGGCGGCCCACTCGGTTGCCCCCGCTGTCGACGGTTGCTGCCACCACGCGAGAGCAGTCAACGCTCCGGTGACCGGCACGGACACCACCAACGCCCACGACACCGTCTGCCACGCACCGAGTTCTCGCGACAGCAGCCCGCCTTCGGCATATCCCACCGCTGCGGCGACGACCGCTCCGAGCAGCAACAGATCCGACCACTGCAATCCGGTCAGCTGTCCGCCTTGCAGCGCAGCGAAGCCGACCGCGACGGCGGCCCCCACGCCTGCGACCACCCAGAACATCGGCCGCACCGGTTGCCGTTCGCGGGCAACTGCAATAGCGGCGGTGGCCGCAGGCAGCAACGCGATGACCACGGCACTGTGTCCCGCCGATGCGGTGGTGAGGGCGTACGACGTCAGTACCGGGAAGCCAACGACGACACCGCCCGCGATCACTGCGAGCCGAATCCATTGCCGTCCCTGCGGGAGCCGTTGTCCTGTAGCGGCGAGCGCTATCGCGGCCAGCGCGGCTGCGACCACAGCACGTCCGCAGCCCACGAAGAGCGGGGACAGGCCTCCGGTGACCGCGACGCGGGTCAGCGGGACCGTGAACGAGAACGCCGTAACGCCCGCCAGGCCCCAGAGCAATCCGGCGCGCGATAGCAGGCCCGTCCCAGAACGAGTAGCGCTACTATGCTGTGTCATGTCCGACGATAGCAGTTCCCGGATCGTCTCTGCACTGAGAACCTGGATTGCGACTGCCCCTCCCGAAGCCAGGCTGCCGTCCACCCGCGCCCTGGTCGCCGAGCATTCGGCCAGCCCGGTCACGGTACAGAAGGCCCTGCGCACGCTCATCGCGCAAGGCGTCATCGAGAGCCGGCCTGGCGTCGGCACATTCGTCAGGACGGTGCGCACGGCCCGCCCCAACGACTACGGGTGGCAGACGGCGGCGCTGGGAGCGCCGGACAATCGACTACAACTTCCGGCGGCTCTGCAGTCGACGTCGAGCGATGTGATCGCGTTGCATTCGGGCTACCCGGCCCGGGAGTTGTTGCCGGAAAGGCTTGTTCACGCCGCCTTCACGCGTGCGTCACGGACCGACTCGGTGATCGCCCGACCCCCCACCGCGGGTCTGCCGGAACTGCGGGCGTGGTTCGCGGCCGAGTTGGGGGCGTCGACACCGTTGGGCGTCACGCCACCGTCGGCCAGTGACGTCGTCATCATTCCCGGCAGCCAGACCGGACTCAGCACAGCGTTTCGAGCACTCGTCGGTGCCGGGCGTCCACTGCTCATGGAGTCCCCGACGTACTGGGGTGCGATCCTTGCTGCCACGCAGGCCGGCGTCCGTGTGGTACCGATACCCAGCGGCGTCGACGGGCCCGACCCCGACGCACTCGCACGAGCGTTCGCGCACACCGGCGCTCGGGCGTTCTACGCGCAACCCACCTTCGCCAGTCCCACCGGGGCCCAGTGGTCGCCCACGTTGTCCGAGCGGGTCCTCGACACTGTTCGACGCCACGGCGCATTCCTGATCGAGGACGACTCGGCCCACGATTTCGGTATCAGCTCCGAGCCGAATCCGCTGGCCGCACGGGACGACGGCGGGCATGTCGTCTACCTTCGCTCACTCACCAAGACGGTCTCGCCCTCGGTTCGCCTGGCCGGCCTGATCGCCCGTGGGCCCGCCCACGAGCGCATCCTCGCCGACACCGGCACCGAATCGATGTACGTCAGCGGGATTCTGCAAGCCGTCGCCTTGGACGTCGTCACGCAACCCGCCTGGCGAACTCACCTGCGGAGGTTGCGCACTCAGTTGGCATCGCGCCGAGACTTGTTGGCCAACAGCCTCATCGAGTTCGCACCGCGTGGGCACCTCGACGCGGTGCCCCGAGGTGGGCTCAATCTCTGGATGCGCCTGCGCGACGACTCGGACCTGGAACGCATTGTGCAGGAATGCAAGGCAGCGGGTGTCATCGTCGGCGCGGGCGACGATTACTTTCCCGCCGAACCCACCGGCAAGTACCTACGGCTCAACTATGCAGGCCCCAACCCCGGCGAGTTCGCCGACGCGGCGCGCACGATCGGATCGATCATCTGAGACCGTTCAGTCGATCGAATGACAGCAACCTTTGGGGCACAGCATCTTCGGCCCCGCACGATCATCCGAACAAGGGATACTCGACGCGCGATCACTGTGTCACCATCGCTGAGACGGACAGCCCGTCAATACTTTCGGTGGAGGAAATGTGGCGCGCACGAGTGGAATTCGCAGGAACCTGGTTCGTCGTTCGATGGCAGTCGCCCTGGCAACCGGGGCATGTGCCCTGGCCGTCCCAGCGGCAGCGGTCCCCCAACCCGAACTCGGCCCCATAGTCGACAGTGGCAGCGCGATCGTCGACAGCGGAAGCGCAATCCTCGACGGTGGCAACATCATCGACAACGGTGCCCGCATCCTCGGCAGCGGAAGTGCCATCGCCGGAGGCATTCTCGGCATCGACACCGGTTCGGCCAACGGAGGCATCGCTACGCAGCAGTGCAATGCCTCCACGATGTCGGGTGAGGAGGGCGTGACGGAGACCCTGCACGAGCTGGGCCGAACCGGACCGACCTCGTTCGTGCTCAGCTACGACACCGTCGATGTTCCCGATCAGATCGAGGTCTTCTACCAGGGCGCACTGATCCACAACACCGGCTATGTCGGCGGCAGCACCGGAGTCGGCTCGGTGGTGGTGTCGGTTCCGCCCGGCACCGCGTCCGCTGTGCTGGTCCGCGTCACCGGACCGGTCGGCACAGTCTGGACCTACACCGTGAGCTGCCCGGCCTGACGGGCTGTTCCCGCCCGGCCCCACCAGCTATGTTGATCCCGTGCAGAAGGTCAGGAACGACTACGCCGCGTGGATCGACCTGGGGCCGGGTGGCCTCCCCGCCAACGTCGGTGGCTGGCTGATCACCACTGCCCTCAAACCACTCGCCCGACGCGACACGACGACCGTCGACGGTGCCGGGAGCCCAGGACTGCACTGGCACCTCGATCACCGACCCGGACCTCGTCCGACGATCGCGCCCTACCCGATACCGCACCGGCAACTCACCCACCGTGGCAGCATTGAGCTCATCGAGCGGCTCACGGCAACGGTGGTCGCCGAAGCCCGATCCGGCGGGCCGTTTCACCTCGAGCGCAGTCGATTCGAGCGCAGAGGCGACGCGCTGTACGTCACGGACATCGGTGCCGCTGCGCCCTGGATCTCACGAACGAAGGGTGAAGTTCTGCACGTGCACGACAGTGAGGGCTCGCTGCACGTGGTGATGCAGCCGGACGATGCGCAGACCGTGATCTCCGCGGGTTGGGGTGAACTGCACCCCTTGGCCGGACGCCCGGTTCTCGGACTACCCGAGACCTACGTCTTCGTCTACGCACCCAGAGACGCCGACGACGCAGACCGAATCGAGCAGATCATCTCGCGCGCGACGGCGACTGCAACGACCTGAGCCGAGGACGATGCGGATCTGTTGCTCGACCGGCCACGTACGAAATCGGGTGAACGATCCTGCCGACCGTGTGACGATCGGGACATGACACTCGACGACATCGTGAATCTGGTCCGCAGCTTCGAAGGCACCGTGACGCAGCGGCCTCGAGAGGGAGACGGAACTCCCGAACTCGCCTGGGGCGATGCGTTCTTCTACTACTCGCCCGACGGGTCCATCCCCACGAACACTCAGCCGTTCGCCACGATCGTGACCAAGAACTACCCGGGCGACGAGCTGTCCCGACTGGACCGACCCGACGCGTTCCGCGTCAACATCGTTGCAGGAAAACAAGAATTCCACAGGATGCTGGGAGTGCCGCCCCGCGAAGCGGCCCAGGCACCCCAGGCCGACACAGACGACGTCCTCGCTGCCCACCCTCAGTACGGCACCGCAGGCTGGCTGTCGGTGGTCAACCCGTCTTCGCAGACCGAAACGCGTGTTCGGGAACTACTCGACGCCGCGTATCACGGTGCCAAGAGCAGATACGAGCGCCGCCAAGCCTGATCAGCCGAAGAAATCGTCCATCGATCGGGAGAGCCCCTCGATATCCAGGCCGTTGGCCCGATCATGTTGGGCCACCGTGCCGTATTTGCGTCGTTCTCCTGCTTCGACCCCGACTCCCGACACACGATGACGCGCATCGGCGAGGGCTCTGTTCACCTGCAGCACTGACGTTCCCGCGAGATACGACTCGACGATCATGACGTCCGGCGCGGTCAACGTCGCCCGCAGCGTTCGGCTGTCGAACGGCCTGATCGTCGACGCATGCAGCACCGTCAGGTCGCGTCCCGAGGCTGCGGCGAGAACCCGGTCCGTCATCGGGCCGACGGAGATCACTGTTCCCGAATTGCCCTGTTGCACAATGGTGAACAATCCATCGGGCCGGCCGTATGGACGTTCGTTGCACACCCCGTCGAGCCTGATGTAGACGCGATCGTCGGTTGCCGCCGCGCTCTGCAGCATCCACTCGACCTCGTCGACATGCCCGGGAACATGGACCGTCCACCCGTCCAGGGTGTCGAGGAGTGCGACATCTCGCTGACCGAAGTGTGTCTCGCCGCCCTGCGGCCACCCGTAGGATCCACCCGAGCTCACCAGGATTGCGCCGACGCTCTGATGGCCCAGATCGAGTTTCACCTGCTCGAAGGGCCGCTCGATAAGGAACGGCGGGAAGGTGTGCACGATCGGACGCATTCCGGCCAGGGCCAGACCACCGGCGACCCCGATCATGGCCTGCTCTCGAATGCCAACGTTGATCACCCGCGATCGAATACCGGCGGTGAGGTGCGGTTCGAGATATCCAACTCCGATCTCCGCCAGCACCAACGCTGTTCGCTCGTTCTGCGCCAACAGATCGGGCAGCAGGCCGTAGAAGTACTCGCGTTGGTCCAGCGTTGCTTTCATCAGCTCTCCTTCTTTTCGACGTGAGCGACCACCACGTGCGGCCCCTGTGGATGATGGAGGCGAAACGCGCGCCTGAGAGCGGTGTGATCTCGGCCGTCGACGTCGGAAGTGGACCACCCCTCGACCGCGAACCGCGACGCGATACCGCCGGGCCATCCCAGGCCGGCGGAGTCGTTGTCGATCACCACCGCGGTCAGATTGCCCAGATTCGATCGCGCAGCGAATTGAACGGCTTCCATATTGCTCCCCTCGTCGAGCTCGGCGTCGCCGATCAGTACGAAAACTCGGGCGATACTGTTCTGAATCCGCAGCGCAACAGCAGTTCCGGCGGCCAGTGCCAAGCCATGACCGAGCGATCCCGATCCGATATCGACCCCGCGTGCCAGCGTGCGATCCGGGTGATTTCCCAGCGGTGAGTCGTAGCTGCCGAACGACGCGAGCTCGTGCGGCGTCAAGAATCCCCGTGCCGCAAGCACGGCGTAGTACGCCATCGGCCCGTGACCCTTGGACAGGTAGAACCGATCACGGTCCGGGTCGTCAGGATCGGCTGGGTCCAGGCTCAGAATGTCGGAGTACAACACCCACAACACATCGAGTGTCGAAGTGGCGCTGGTGCTGTGCTTTTCGTCGCCCGTCATCAGAGTCATGAGCCGAGGCAACTCGTCGAATGTCATCTGCATGACCCCACCCTGCAACCTCGAGCGCACTCGAGGTCAAGCCCTGCGGGGGAGGTGATGTGAGTGTCCGACATTCCCGGGCGGGACGACGATTTCCGCTTCTCGAGCCAAATTGTGGACACTGACGGCACCACCGACCGTAGTCTCCAGATATGCCGCGAAACCCCCTCGCTATAGCGGGGACGTCCATCGACTGCGCCGATCCGGCGGAACTAGCGCGCTTCTATCTCGCGCTTCTCGGCGGCGAGTTGTTGTGGGAGAACTCCGAGAGCGTTGGGATCCGCACACAATCCGGCCTGAACATCGTTGCGCAGAAAGTCACGAACTACATTCCGCCCCAATGGCCGTCGACATCCATCGTGCACTTCGATCTGGACGCTGGAGCCGACCTGGCCGATTCCGTCGCCTTTGCAGTCGAATGCGGGGCCAAGGAGGCAGCAGAGCAGCCGGACCCCCGATGGCGAGTTCTGCTCGACCCCGCCGGGCACCCCTTCTGCATCACCACGGAGGTGTACGACGGTTGACGAGGGCAATAGCCTGAGATGGTGCGCAATCTCGTCATCGTTCTGCTGCTGTTCGGATTCATCGTCGGATTGGTGCCGTTGGGCTGGTACCTGATGGGCGAGATGACCACCAACGCGAATGGCGTCGTGTATTCCGGTGGCTATCAAGCCCTGAACGGTGTCACGATGGACGACGAATTCGTCGGTGACATGAACGATTCGTTCGACCGAAGAACTCGAGGCCTGTCCATGCTGTGGCTGTACGTAGTGCCTGTGTGTACCGCAGCTCTCGGTGCACTGGCCGGATTCGTTCTCGGCAAGTTCGGATTCGTACTCACGCGCAAGCGAACTCGAGAGGCATGAGGTGGCTGGGCCTGCCCAAGTGGAGCTGAGCACCGACGACATTCGACACGTGACGGCCTTTGCGGCTACCTGCGCCCGACGGGCATTACCGATCTACGAGATGGCCCACCCCGGGGATGCGCGTCCACGCTCGGCGATCGAGGGTGCCGAGGCATTCGCCGAGACCGGCCACCGGACGGCGGAGTTACGCAGGCTCGCCTGGGACGCGCACAAAGCGGCCCGCGAACTGCCGACTTCAGCGGCCACGGACGCAGCACTGTCCGCAATGCACGCGGCCGGCTCTGTGTTTCTCCATCCGCTGTACAGCCCCCATCAGATCAAACACATTCTCGGTTCTGCCGTGCACCTGGTGCTCGCCGACCCCGAATCTGCTGCAGAACAGATCGAATGGATCGACGCGCAGTCCGATGCGACTGTGCGAGCGGTTTTGCGTCGGTTTCCGCCACCGATCGCCGGGCGCACGAGGTTCGGCGTGCTCATGGCCCGACTCGATACCGAATTGCGCCGTTGAGCCGTTGCCTCGATTGGAGTGCGGTGACAGCATGGGAAAGATGAAGGCACATGAACGCCCGTGGAAGCGTTATGCAATTGCCGCGTTGCTGGCCTTCCTCGCATTCTCGACAATCAGCGACATCGTGTCCGATCCTTCTGCCTGGAACTGGTCGAAGCTGGCTGTGCTGGCTGTGGCCGCTGTGTTCATCTGGTACGGAGAGCGCCGAACCTGGACGTCTCCGGACAAGATCGGACCCGAAGCCGTACCCGCCGGGGATGTCGAAGCGGTGGTCGCAGAATCCGGCAGAACTGTCCACGCCATCAAAGCGTTACGAGAGATGCATCCCGGTCTCGGTCTGCGTGACGCCAAGAATCTCGTTCGACCGGATCACTGACCGAGGAGAAGGCGATGTCGTCAGTCAGCGGTACACGTGCCGTCCAGGATCCCGCCGGACTGACCGAGGCCGCAATCCTGTTGATCGACTTCAATCGCGAGTACGACTACCCGGTGCCCGAGTCGGATTGGCTTGCAGCTCATCTCGATACTCTGGTGAAATCCGGCGATACCAGCGTGCTGACATTCGGGACTCCCGCCATCGGTGTGGCGATTCTGCGATTTCGGGCCGGCACTCTGAGCGCAGATATCGAGGCCTATCTCGCCGAGTTCTACGTCCGGCCTGGCCTACGCGGGAAGGGCTACGGAACAACCTTTCTCGACGACGTCATCGAGCACGCACGCGGCAGGGGTGCCACCTACATGGACCTCAACACTTCCGAGGACGACGAGGCGGCGCGACACGTGTACGAAAAGCGTGGCTTCGACTGCCACGAAGGCCGTGGCGAGGGACCCAAAGCTCTGTATTACGAACTCGAGCTGAACTGACGCAAGAGATGTAGCCTGGCCATATGGTTAGCCGAGATAACAGCTCTACATCGTTCGGGACCGTCGCCGACGTGTACGAATCTGCTCGCCCCGAATACCCGTCGGCCGCGGTCGAGTGGATGCTTGAACCCGTACTCGAGTCGGGCGGGCGGCCTCTTGTCGCCGACGTCGGTGCCGGGACCGGCAAGCTCACCCGCATCATCGTCGCCGCCGGGTGCGACGCCGTCGCGGTCGATCCTGATCCCGCCATGCTCGACGCCCTGCGCGTTGCAGTGCCCGGAGTTCCCGCCCACGTCGGCACTGCCGAGTCCCTGCCGCTGGATGATGAGAGCGTCGATGCCGTCCTGCTCGGACAGACGTGGCACTGGGTCGAGCCGGTGGCCGCGTCACGCGAGATCGGCCGGGTTCTCCGCCCAGGTGGCACCCTGGGACTCATCTGGAACATTCGCGACGAGTCGCACTCGTGGGTTCGGCGACTGAACTCGGTGGTCTCGCGCGGTGGAGCGCTGACCATGTTCGACGACGGTCCACCGCCGATCGCAGAACCGTTCCGCCGGCTCGACGAGGAGCGGTGGGCGTGGTCGCGCACGGTGAGCCGGTCCCAGTTGACCGATCTGGTTCGGTCGCGCAGCTTCTACATCACCGCGACCCCCGATGAGCGCAACCGCATCGATCGGGATCTCACTGCACTGTTCGACGAATTGGGTCTCGAGGGATCGAGGACGATCGAACTGCCCTATGTCACAAGGGCTTTCCGCACCACGAAGCCGAGCCGGTGAGACGCCCCAACCCCGGGAGTCGCCACATCCGAGCAAAACGAATATGATTCCCAATAAGTGGGTGCAGGTTCGACTTCGAGGAGCTACAACATGGCGTTTCCGATCATCGTCGCGAAAGCAGTATCGACGGTCGTAACAGGCGCAGTCGGCGTCGCCGCGTACAACGGTGCCAAGAAGCTGTACGACAAGGCTCCCGTCCGCAAGGTCGCGGTGTCGGCAACCGAGCTCGGTCTCCGTGCCGCACGAAAGGCCGAAATCCACGCCGAGTCAGCACGTCTGGCCGTGTCCGATGTTGTTGCGGAGGCGCGGGACCGGCTCGGCGAAGAAGTGCCGCCACCCTCGGCCACCGAAGTCGGCCACGGCCACTCGCACTGATCACGGCAGTCGGCCGAACATGACGATGCTCGTCGAACATTCCCTCGAAGCAGCTCCCGACCGCGCGGATGGCATCGAGATCCTGTCCGATGCCGCCGGCCGCATGCGGCTTCGCGTCGACTGGCTTCGATCGAGTCCGGGTCGCGCGGTCGCCGTCGAAGATCACGTCGACAAGATTCGCGGCGTTCGAGCTGTCCACGCGTACCCCCGCACCGCATCGGTCGTCATCTGGTACTCCCGCTCGCGCATCGACCGGGCCGAGCTGTTCGATGCCGTGAACGCAGGTCGCACCACCGACTGGGGACTTGTGCCCGTCCGAAGCCCACGCTCTGCGGACGTCACCAGCGGTGATGTCCTACGCATGACCATCGGCGGAGCGGCCCTGGTCCTGCTCGGCTTCCGTCGCTACGCCTTCCGACGGCCGCCCCTCCTCGGACCCACCAGCCGCGTCGTGGCGACCGGAGCCACCATCTTCACCGGCTATCCATTCCTGAAGGGAGCGCTGCGCTCGCTGACCGGAAACCGGTCCGCCGGGACCGACGCACTCGTCAGCGCCGCCACCGTGGCCAGTCTGGTGCTCCGTGAGAACGTTGTTGCCCTGACCGTGCTGTGGCTGCTCAACATCGGTGAATATCTGCAGGAGCTGACGCTCAAGCGCACTCGTCGCGCGATCTCCGATCTCCTGACCGGCACGCAGGACACCGCGTGGATTCGCCTTCCGGACGGTTCCGAGATCTCCGTCGACGTCGATCGGCTGGAGATCGGCGACGACGTCGTCGTGCACGATCACGTCGGCGTGCCCGTTGACGGGACCGTCGTAGACGGTGACGCGGTGGTCGACCAATCCGCCATCACCGGTGAGACATTGCCGGTGTCGATAGCTGCAGGCGACAGGATCCATGCCGGGTCCGTCGTTGTCCGTGGCCGCATCGTCGTCCGCGCGTCTGCGGTAGGCCGCGATACGACGATCGGCCGCATCATCTCGCGCGTCGAGGAGGCACAGGAAGACCGCGCCCCGATTCAGACGGTGGGAGAGAACTTCTCACGCCGCTTCGTACCCGCGTCGTTCATCCTGTCGGGCCTCACGCTCCTGGTCACCCGCGATGTCCGACGGGCGATGACCATGCTGCTCGTCGCGTGCCCGTGTGCGGTGGGTCTGTCGACTCCGACGGCCATCAGCGCCGCCATCGGAAACGGTGCTCGCCGGGGGATTCTCATCAAGGGCGGATCGCATCTGGAACAAGCAGGCAGGGTCGATGCCTTCGTGTTCGACAAGACCGGGACCCTCACCGTCGGACGCCCGGTCGTCACCAATGTCGTGTCATTCCAGGACGACTGGGAGCCGGAGCAGGTGCTGGCGTATGCCGCCAGTTCCGAGATCCACTCTCGGCATCCGTTGGCGGAGGCCGTGATTCGCAGCACCGAGGAACGCCATATCGTAATTCCTCCGCACGAGGAATGCGAAGTACTCGTCGGCCTCGGCATGCGTACCGTCGCAGACGGCCGGACTCTGCTGCTGGGCAGCCCGTCACTGCTGCGCAGCGAGAACGTCACCGTCTCCGACCATGCGGCCGAATGGGTTTCGCGCTTGCAGCGTGAGGCCGAAACTCCGCTACTGCTGGCGGTGGACGGCGTACTGGTCGGGTTGATCAGCCTGCGTGACGAGGTCCGATCCAATGCTTTGGACGTACTGAACGCGCTCCGCGCCGACGGTGTGGAACGGATCGTCATGCTCACCGGAGATCACCCGGAGACCGCCGCGGCCGTCGCCGCCGAACTGGGCATCGCCGAGTGGCGAGCCGAGGTGATGCCCGACGACAAACTCGACGCCGTCCGCAAGCTCCAACAAGAGGGATACGTCGTCGCGATGGTCGGAGACGGCACCAACGACGCTCCCGCGCTCGCCGTCGCGGATATCGGAATCGCAATGGGATTGGCGGGCACCGATGTTGCCGTCGAAACGGCCGATGTAGCTCTGGCCAGCGACGACCTGACACGGTTGCTCGACGTTCGCGATCTCGGTCGGCACTCGGTATCGGTGATCCGGCAGAACTACGGAATGTCGATCGCCGTGAACGCTCTGGGCCTCCTGGTCAGCGCCGGTGGAGCACTCTCTCCGGTGCTCGCCGCGATTCTGCACAACGCGTCCTCGGTCGCGGTGGTCGGCAACAGCTCCCGACTGATCCGATACCGAATCTGATCAGTAACGCCCCGACACGAGGGCGATCTGCTTGGTACCCAGTCCGCTATTTCGCGTCGCGGAAGTACGGTTCGACCGTGCCCTTGAGCTTGACGAGCATGGGATTTCCGTAGCGATCCTTCGCGGTGGGGACTTCGACTCGCACCCAACCCTCGGTGACGTTGTATTCGCGAACACTGGTCTTCTCGACGCCGTTGAAGCGAATACCGACGTCCCGGCGAAGAACCTCTTCGTTGTAGAAGGGGCTCCGCGGATCGATCGCGAGGTGATTCGGTGGAACGTCTGTGTGCTGGTCCTCTGACATGAATTACTTTCGTCGAATGCTGCGATAAGGGCTTGGTTGATTCCTGAAGAGAATACGCGACCCAGCGCTGTCGGCCCTAGCCCCGCGCCATGTCCACGAATCTGGACAGGTGAAGCTGGTGAGCCACAGTGATTGTCGCGGTCGGGCCGTTACGGTGCTTGCCGAGGATCAGGTCGGCCTCACCCCCGCGGGGGTCGTCGCGCTCGATTGCGTCAGGGCGGTGCAGCAGAATCACCATGTCGGCGTCCTGCTCCAGTGAGCCGGACTCACGGAGGTCCGAGACCATCGGCTTCTTGTCGGTTCGCTGCTCCGGGCCACGGTTGAGCTGGCAGACCGCGACCACCGGGCATTCGAGTTCCTTGGCCAACAGCTTGAGCTGACGGGAGAAGTCCGAGACCTCCTGCTGACGGGATTCGACCTTCTTGCCCGACGACATCAGCTGAAGGTAGTCCACCACAATGAGTTTCAGTCCGTTGCGCTGCTTGAGGCGACGTGCCTTGGCACGGATCTCCATCATCGTCAGGTTCGGGGAGTCGTCGACGAAGAGCGGTGCTTCGCTGATCTCGCTCATGCGCCGGGCCAGCTTGGTCCAGTCGTCGTCGGTCATCTTTCCCGAACGCATGTCGCCGAGCTTGATCTTCGCCTCGGCGGACAACAGTCGCATGACGATCTCGGTGCGACTCATTTCCAGGGAGAAAATGACACTGGGCATGCCGTGCTTGATCGAGCACGAACGCATGAAATCCATACTCAGGGTCGACTTACCCACGCCAGGCCTCGCCGCCACGATGATCATCTGACCCGGGTGCAGGCCGTTGGTGATTTCGTCGAGTTCGGCGAATCCTGTTGGTACACCGAGGGATATGCCACCACGGCTGGCGATGGAGTCGATTTCGTCCATCGTGGGCTGCAGCAGTTCCTCGAGGGGCAGAAAGTCCTCGGAGGTGCGGCGTTCGGTGACCTCGTACACCTCGGCCTGCGCACGGTCGACCACCTCGGCCACGTCCTGGCCGTCGGCTCCGGCGTAGCCGAACTGCACGATGCGGGTACCGGCCTGCACGAGCCGGCGCAGAATCGACTTCTCCGCGACGATCTCGGCGTAGTACCCGGCATTGGCTGCCGTCGGCGTCGTCTGCGTCAGGGTGATCAGGTACGGGGGGCCGCCGATGCGTTTGAGCTCACCGCGACGGTCCAGCTCGGCCGATACGGTGACCGGGTCGGCAGGCTCACCGCGGCTGTAGAGGTCGAGGATCGCGTCGTACACGTTCTGGTGGGCCGGGCGATAGAAGTCGCCGGGACGAAGCACCTCGAGCACGTCGGCAATGGCGTCCTTGCTCAGCAGCATGCCGCCGAGTACGGACTGTTCGGCCGCCATGTCCTGTGGGGGCTGGCGACCGAAATCCTCGCCGGGGCCCTCGCTGGAGGAGGGGCCGGAGTAGTCGGACTGTCCTCGATCGTCCACAACTGCCACGCGAACCGGCCGTCCTCTCCCCATTGTTGTCGGCACCGTCGAATATCACCCGGCGGTGCTGTGTAGCAAGTTCTACCCCCGGGCACCGACAGGTCCTGCTCGGCACCGGATACGCACTCTCCGGAGGCCGCTGCACGGCATCGAGAGAGACGCTGCACGGACGTTAAGCGCTATCGGCAGGAGTCACAACATGGCCTGTGGATGGAACTGTGGATGAAATGTGGATGGTGTTGAACAACGGTGTTGACCATCTGTGGACAACCTGGGTATAACTTTCCGGTTTTCGGGTTCTTCGCCAGGTCAAAGGGTGTACATAAAGTTTTCTTCCTGTGCATCGATTCGGGAGCGGCGTGTCGGCCGAATTGACAACTCGGGCGTGTTGAGTAAATGCCAGGTGAACCCAGGGGTGAATTGGGTCACACCGACTGGGATCACTCACAGAAACAGACCACTCTCCCGTTTAGACGCGAGAGGCCCGATCCCATTCTTGGAATCGGGCCCCTCGACACTCACGCCGAGACGTCAGGAGTCACTCTTCTGCGGGCAGTCCGCCGGGTCGAGGACCGTGATCTCCTGGGTACCTATCTGCAGAACTCGTGCCGACGGAATGTCGAAGAAGAGGCCGGTGATTCGTAGGCGCCCCTCGGCGTTGGCACGACCGACGACTCGATGCCGCGTGAGCGTCTGCAGCTGCACTGCGACGTTCACCATCGCCAGTTGGTCCGCCTCTCCGAAACCGAGCTCCGCCGCCTGACGACCGACCACGTGCCCGCTGCGATACGCGTCGAGGCTTGCCATCCCGTAACCCAACCACTCGGCGACGGAGGCGTCCGCGGCGTTCTCAGGGCCGCTGAGTACCGCTTTCATGGCACCGCAGCCCGAGTGCCCACAGACCACGACCGACGAGGTCCCGAGTTGATCGACACCGAACGCCAGCGCCGCCTCCACCGAGCAGTCCTGCCCCTGAGCGGGAACGAGGTTGCCCATGTTGCGGACGGTGAACAGGTCACCCGGGCCGCTGCTGGTGATCGTGTTCGGCATGACTCGCGAATCCACACAGCACAGAAACAGAGTGTCCGGATCCTGGCTGTCGGTCAGTCCCTCGAGGTGCGGACGGATGTTGGGAGCATGCGTGCGGTGGTACTCCGCAACGCCGCTCAACACCGGCCGCAGCGCCGCGGGCGAGTCCTCCTGCGCAACATCGCTCTTGAGCTGCCAGGCGCGCCACGGTGCCAACGAACTGCGTACCGTCGCCGATCCACGCTTGGGTGGCCCTTCGGCAGCCGCCGCCATGGACGCCGTACCCACTTCTTCGACTTTCACTGTGCCGCCGCCGAGTTCGTGCTGACGCATCCACTCGTTCAAGGCGTCGTGCACGGCATGGTCGAGGAAGTCTACGCCGAGGTGGACCGTGACGGCCGTGCCTGCCGGGACAGTGGACAGCACATGCGTCAACCGGGGGAGCGCGAGGAAGCTCAACGACCCCTCGGTGGTGACACGCCAGGTGCCGTCGACGGTTTCCTCGGCCCTGACCTTCGCCCACACCACCCGACGCAGCACGAGGATGATCGACAGTGCCAAACCGATCAGCACACCCTCGAGCAGGTTGAGCGCCACCACTCCGACGACAGTGACCGCATAGACCGCGATGTCTCCGGTCTTGTTCGCAATCTTGATGTCCGCCAGCTTGATCAGCTGCACACCGATCATCACCAGCAACCCGGCCAGAGCTGCGAAGGGAACCAGTTCGACGATCGAGATGAACAGTACGGAGAAGATCAGAATCCACACGCCGTGCAGAATCGCCGATGCCCGAGACTTGGCACCGACCTTGACGTTGGTGGCACTGCGCACGATCACCCCGGTGATCGGCAGACCGCCGATGGCGCCTGAGGCCATGTTGCCGGCACCCTGAGCCATCAATTCACGGTCGAAGTTGGTGCGCTCACCGCTGTGCATCTTGTCGACGGCCACCGCGGAGAGCAGACTCTCGACACTGGCGATCAACGCGATGGTGATGACGCCGGTGACGAACGCACTCCACTGCTCGTCGGGCATGACCGGCAGGCTCAAGGACTCGATCAGGTTGCCGGGCAATTCGATTCGTTCGACATCGAGTGAGAAGAAGATCGAGACCGCGGTGGCGGTGACCACTGCGACCAGGGCGGCCGGCACCTTGGTGACCTTGGCCAGCACGCCGGACAACTCGCTCAACCGTGGCCAGGCGAACATCAGCACGACCACAATTCCGCCGACGACGATCGACGGCCACTGGCCGTTCGCGACGGATGTAGGGATGGCGAGGACGTTCTGGACCGCAGAACTTTCGGATTCCCCGCCGAGAAGCACGTGAATCTGTTGCAGCGCAATGGTTATACCGATTCCGGCGAGCATCGCATGCACCACGACGGGCGAGATGGCCAACGCACTGCGCGCAATCCGGCTCATTCCCAGCAGGATCTGCACAGCACCGGCCAGGACGGTGATGGCGCACGTTACGCCCCACCCGAATTGGTTGACCAACTCGGCAACCACGACGGTCAGGCCTGCCGCGGGGCCACTGACCTGCAGCGGTGATCCGCCGAGTATGCCGGCAAGAATGCCGCCGACCACAGCGGCAATGAGACCGGCCATGATCGGCGCGCCCGATGCGACGGCGATACCGATCGAAAGTGGCACTGCAACAAGGAAAACGACCAACGAGGCCGGTACGTCGTATTTCAGGATCGACCCGACGCGAGACTGCGGCTCGAGTCGGGTCTCGGGACTGGGGTCGGAATCGGGTTCCACGGTCGTGGTCACGGCAGCGTTCCTCCGGGCGTCTAGGCGTCAGGTCGGGTGAATCCAGTTGGTGATGATGTTCGATGTCGCCCCGCCTAAAGAGTACGCAAAGCTTTGCTCACGAACGTCCGAAGAGAGATGCTTCACAAATCGGAACCCATTGCGACAGTTGATCTTTGTGAGAAGACACGAAAAAGCCCCACGAACCGAGGTTCGTGGGGCTTTGTTCGACCGAAACGGGCCGAAAGCTGAAATCAGCTTCCGACGACATCCAGCTTGAACTTGGCGGTCACGTCGGGGTGCAGGTTCACGACGATGTCGTGCTTGCCCGTGCTCTTGACGTGAGCCTTCGGCAGATCGATGCTGCGCTTGTCGACGACCGGGCCACCGGCAGCCTTCAGAGCAGAAGCGACGTCCGACGCGGTGACCGAGCCGAACAGCTTGCCCGAGTCGCCCGCGGTCTTCACGGAGAGCGTGACGGCCTCGAGGCCTTCGATGGCCTGCTTGAGCTCGTTGGCGTGCTCGAGGCCGCGGACGGCACGAGCTTCCTGAGCGCGGCGGATGCCGTCGACCTGCTTCTGAGCTCCACGGGTGGCCTGGATGGCCAATCCGCGGGGCAGCAGGAAGTTACGGCCGTAGCCGTCCTTGACCTCTACGGTGTCGCCAGGCGCACCGAGGTTGTCCACATCAGCGGTGAGGATCAGTTTCATACCAATCGCCCCTTTCTATCGAGCCGTCGCGGCGTAAGGCAGCAGTGCTACCTCACGCGAGTTCTTCACGGCAACGGCCACGTCACGCTGATGCTGGACGCAGTTGCCGGTGACACGGCGAGCACGGATCTTTCCGCGATCGCTGACGTACTTACGCAGCAACGTCGTGTCCTTGTAATCGATCGACGTGTTCTTTTCCTTGCAGAAGGAACACGCTTTCTTCTTGAGCACCTTGTCGCGCAATGGCGGTTTGGGCATGGGTCTTTCTCCGTTACATCTGGTTGTTCTCGATCGAAGGATCTAGAACGGTGGCTCTTCGTCTCCGCCACGTCCGCCGAAGGAGCCCGACGCCGCCGGGGCACTGCCCCAGGGATCGTCTCCGCCGGAACCGGAGTTGGACGAGGAGTTCGAGCGGCCGCCGCTCGATCCGCCGGAGGAACCGGAGCCGGAGCCGGAGTTGAAGCCGCCTCCGCCGCCACCTCCACCGCGGTTGGCCTTGTTGACCTTTGCGGTGGCGTAGCGGAGTGAAGGTCCGATCTCGTCTACCTCGAGCTCGACGACTGTCCGCTTCTCACCCTCACGCGTCTCGTACGAGCGCTGCCGCAGCCGTCCGCTCACGATCACTCGCGAGCCTCGGGTCAAGCTCTCGGCAACGTTCTCCGCTGCCTCGCGCCAGATGTTGCAGCGCATGAAGAGCGCGTCGCCGTCTTTCCACTCGTTCGTCTGACGATCGAATGTTCGCGGGGTGGATGCAACCGTGAAGTTGGCAACCGCCGCACCGGCGGGGGTGAATCGAAGTTCTGGATCAGCCGTCAAGTTTCCGATGACGGTGATGACGGTCTCGCCTGCCATGGTTCCTCTTTCAGTAGTAAGCGTTGTAGATGCCAGCCTAGAGGCGGGCAACGACAATTACTTGCCCTGTCGCAGGACCTTCGTGCGCAGAACGGACTCGTTGAGTCCGAGCTGACGATCGAGCTCGCTGACGGTGGCAGGCTCGGCGTTGAGGTTCACAACGGCGTAGATGCCCTCGGCATGCTTGAGGATTTCGTAGGCCAGACGACGCTTGCCCCACACATCGACCTTGTCGACGGTGCCGCCATCCTTGCGAACGACGTTGAGGAACGTGTCGAGCGACGGAGCGACAGTGCGCTCGTCCAGATTGGGGTCGAGAATGACCATCAATTCGTAATGACGCATAAGACCTCATCACCTCCTGTGGACTAGTGAAAACGGCCACGGACTGTCCGTGGCAGGAGGGTCGTTGCGTCAGCAACCCCTCGAAGATACACGACAGGGCCCTGACCTGCTAATTCGCGTCGGGCGCACGGTCCGGCCCTCACGCGTCATACTCTTGCACCATGCGATCCGGGGTCCGCGCCAATCCGATGACGGTCGTCGTGGTCGTCGCGATGGCTGCGTTGGGATTGATTCTGGGATATCTGAACAAGGCCCGATGCGCGGTCGCGCCGTTCGACGCCTCCGGACGCAGCACGGTGTTCGACGCCATCAAGGATTCCTCGGTCTGCTACTCCGACATCCAATTCCTGTGGCTCGGCCGAGACATCGACAATCACATCTTTCCCTACATTCACGGAGCCATCACCAGCGACGGGATCCTCACCGGCGGGACGGTGGAGTATCCCGTCCTCAGTGGATTGCTGATGTGGCTCGGAGCAATCCCGGCCCACACCGATGCACAGTTCCTGCTGACCTCGGCGTTGATTCTGGCACCGTTCGGTCTACTCACCGCCTGGATGCTCGGGCGGATGGCCGGCTGGTCCGCGTTGCTGTGGTCGATCGGCCCACCTGTGGTGATGTACGCCTTCCACAACTGGGAACTTCCGGTCGTGGCCGCTGCCGTCGGCGCGATCTTCGTCATGACCCTGCCGATGCCGCTGCGGCGCAGAGCGATTCTCGCGTCGATGCTGTTGGCCGTCGGCTTCTGCCTCAAGCTCTACCCGGGAGCTTTCGTATTGCCCCTGATCGCGTATGTGGTCACCGGCGGCATCGACGGGCGCGAGTCCGCCGACACCATCCGGGGTCGCTGGGACGTCCGTGGCGGTCTGATGGTCGCCGGTGCCGCGATCGGCACGGTCGTCGCAATCAACCTGCCGTTCGCAGTGCTCGGTTACGAGGGGTGGCGTGCATCCTTCACCTTCCAGTCGCTGCGGCAGGCAGACCTGACGACCAACTCCATCTGGTACTGGGGACTGCGCCACTTCTACATCAGCGACCAGATGACTCCCGATGCCTACGCAGAGGCCGACGCGTCCTTCCAGGATGTGGTCGATGTCGCGTCGCCGCTGCTGGTGTTCGCCGCATTCGCACTTGCGCTGTGGCTCGGCTGGCGTCGGGCAAAGGTTGTCGGAACGTACCCGTGGGTCGCGGTGAGCGGGTCGATGCTGTGCGGATTCATGCTGCTGCACAAGGTGCACTCGCCGCAGTACACGCTGTGGCTGCTGCCGTTCCTGGTGTTGCTTCGGGTCCCGTGGGCGCTCGTCGCCGCGTATCTGGTCGTGGACCTGTCGATGGGAATCGGCGTGTTCAAGTACTTCGCCGCATTGGCCTCCGGGGTGGACGCCGAGGACGAGGAGTTCTTCGTTCTGGTGGGGGTGTGGGGACGGGCGCTGCTGCTGGTGGTGCTGTTCGTGCTGTTCATCCGTACGCGCATGCGGATTCCGATGCGCGGCGAAACAGACCAGGAGTCGGTATCATCGCGCCGACCAGCAGCGACATCGCTGACGGGATCACCGGGGCAGTAGGGCGCAGAGCGGGGCGGGGACATGACACAGGTGTCGCGATCACAGGAGAGCACAGAACATCGGGCCACCGAAGTACGACGTGTCGGCCTCGTCGAGGACCACGAATCGGTAGCGCTCGGACTCAAGGCCATGCTCGCCGACGAAGCCGACCTGGAACTGGTGTCCACCGCCGCCACCGTCGCAGAGTTGCTCGCCCAGCAGCCGACACTCGATCTGGTGGTACTCGATCTTCGGCTCGGTGACGGGTCCTCACCCCGCTCCAACGTGGAGCAACTGCACGCCGCCGGTGCGCGCGTCCTCGTCTACACCGGCGCCGAGAACGCCTTTCTGGTTCGCTCGGCTGCTCGTGCGGGCGTACTGGGCGTAGTTCGCAAGTCGGCACCGGCCGCAGCGATCGTCTCCGCGATCCGGCGCGCCGCGAGCGGGGGACAGGTCGTCACGACGGACTGGGCTGCCGCGATCGACGGTGATCCGCAGCTTCCGGACGTGGGACTCAGTCCACGCCAACGCGAAGTACTCGCCCTCTACGCGTCGGGCGAGAAGGCCGGACGCGTCGCCCGCCTGGCCGGACTGTCCGAGCAGACCGTCAACGACTACCTGGTGCGGATCCGCAACAAATACGCCGAGGCGGGGCGTCCGGCACCTACGAAGACCGATCTGTACAAGCGTGCGGTCGAGGACGGCTGGCTCCCGATGCCCGAGCTACCTCCACAGGATTGATGCAGGCCCCACTCGAGAAGATCGCGAGCGGGTCCGGTCTCGATACCGCCGAGCGGCAGGCCTGCGAACTTCTCGAAGCAACTCGCGGGATCGACTGCGGGCACCGGGACTGATGACGGACGAGGTCGCCGCGCAAGCGCGGGCTGCCAGGGCACGGGGAGTGCAGGTGATTCTGCTCGACGGCGGGCTCACTATGGCTCATCCCACAATTTCGGACCGAGTGAGCACCGCGGTGTCCGACGCGCTCAGCGGTGCGACAGGCGGGGTGGTGACCGCTCGGATACTGCCGCCTGGACGGGCGAAGGTCGTATCCATCCTGGTCAGCGACTCGAGCGCCGACGTGCGGATCGAACTCGATGCAGTCGGAGAGAAGTCTGTCGTAGCCCCGTGACACTCTGACAGGACGGTTGACGGTTCAATGCCCCAAATAACAAGGGCAGAAAACCTGCGAATTACCTGTGAGAATCGACCGCATTGGTTTAGTCGGTCTCAACTCACTTCGGCGTCCGGGAGATTAGATGTCTGCACTGCTCGAACCCTTGCCCTCCGCGAATGACTCCGGAGTCCCGACCACGCGCCGTTCACGCGGTCCGATCAGCCTCGT
The DNA here is from genome assembly GCF_002258545.1 of Rhodococcus sp. 05-2255-3B1. Lineage (NCBI taxonomy): Bacteria > Bacillati > Actinomycetota > Actinomycetes > Mycobacteriales > Nocardiaceae > Rhodococcus > Rhodococcus sp. 05-2255-3B1. The sequence continues at coordinate 205,527 of NZ_NOZC01000007.1, forward strand.
TCCACCCCCGATGCAGATACATCCCGTTCCCGCCGCCACGAGCCCCTTCCCGCCGCGACCGGATCTGACCGGCCGCGAGATCGAGGTGCTGCTCTGCTGGATTCGACACGACTCGAAGACCGAAGTGGCAAAGGCACTGTTTCTCTCGCTCGGCACCGTCAACACCCACCTCACCCGGATTCGGGCCAAGTACACCTCCGTCGGACGGCCGGCACCGACCAAGGCGGCCCTCGTCGCGCGCGCCCTGCAGGACGGGCTCGTCGATATCTCGGAGCTGTGAACCAGGGTCGGTGATGCCGTCGGTCAGACGCTGACGGCAGTGTCCACGCCCTCGTTCTCGAGGCGTTTGTTGCGTCGAATACTGCTCAGCAGGGCGGCCCCGATGAACAGGATTCCCACGAAGCCGGTGATCAGCTCGTTGATGTGTACACCGATCGAAACCAGCAGGATGATGGACAACGCACCGATCGCCCAGTGCGCACCGTGCTCGAGGTACACGTAATCGGACAACGTTCCCTTGCGAACCAGGAAGACCGTGATCGAGCGGACGAACATCGCACCGATGAAGCCCAGGCCGAGCGCGATGATGATCGGGTCTGCGGTGATGGCGAACGCACCGATGACACCGTCGAACGAGAACGATGCGTCGAGCACCTCGAGGTAGAGGAACAGGAAGAACCCGGCCTTACCCGTCGCCTTCGCCAGTTCGCTCGGCCCGCCCGAGGACTCTTCGCCCTCTTCTTCGACGTGGAAGAGTTCACCGAGTCCGTTCACTGCGATGTAGGTGATCATGCCCAGCACGCCGGAGACCATGACGGTGGAGATCTTGTCGTCCTCGGCGAGGAATTCGGCGCTCAGGACCAGCAGCAGGCCTGCGACGACCACGGAGAGCTGATCGAGGCGACCGATGCGGGCGAGCGGCTTTTCGAGCCAACTCAACCAGGTGATCTCGCGATCCTCGAAGATGAATCCGAGGAAGAGCATCAGCAGGAACATGCCACCGAATGCAGCGATCTGCGGATGCGCGTCGGTGAGGAGCGTCTCGTAGCTGGGTGAACCGTCCGGGAACGTTGCGGCACCGTCGGCGGGCGGGTTGAGGGCCAGGTCGATCGCGGCGACCGGACCGAGGCCCGACGCAGCCCAGACGATGACCAGCGGGAACAGCAGCCGCATGCCGAACACGGCGATGATGATGCCGATGGTGAGGAAGATCTTCTGCCAGAACTCGCTCATGCGTCGCAACACGGTGGCGTTGATGACGGCATTGTCGAAGGACAGCGACACCTCGAGTACACCGAGGATGAGGACGAGGATCATCGCCTCGATCCCGCCGTACAGAAAAGCCACGATGACGGACACGATGGTGACCGCGATCGACCATCCGAAGATCTTGACAACCACAGTCGTGGCCCTTCTCGAGACAAAGACGGAAAAACCCCCGCCCATCATGGATGACGAGGCGGGGGTACTCCCAATCTTGAGGAGGCCTTTACTACACGTTTACTCCGAAATCGCGAGCGATTCCTGCGAGTCCCGAGGCGTAGCCCTGACCGACCGCGCGGAACTTCCACTCCGCGCCGTTGCGATACAGCTCACCGAAGACCATGGCGGTCTCGGTGGAGGCGTCCTCGCTGAGGTCGTAGCGTGCGAGCTCGGAGTTGTCGGCCTGGTTGATGACGCGGATGAACGCGTTGCGCACCTGACCGAACGACTGCGAGCGTGCGTCCGCATCGTAGATGGACACGGGGAAGACGATGGTCTCGATCTCCGGCGGTACTGCGGCGAGATCGACCTTGATCTGCTCGTCGTCTCCGTCGCCCTCACCCGTGGTGTTGTCCCCGGTGTGCTCGATGGAGCCGTCGGGAGACTTCAGGTTGTTGAAGAACACGAAGTGCCCGTCGCTCAAGGCCTTCTTCGTCGAGTTCAGAGCGATGGCGCTGGCGTCGAGATCGAAGTCGGTGCCGGTCGTCGTGCGGATGTCCCATCCGAGACCGACCACGACCGCGGTCAGGTTCGGAGCTGCCTTGGTGAGCGAGACATTGCCACCCTTGCTGAGGCTGACGCCCATTGAGAGGTCCTTTCGCAATTGGTTTCCCGTTACGGGGTCAACCGTAGTGGGAATGTCCGGTTCTTGGACGTACTCAGCCAACGACTGCGACATCGCCAGGGTTCCCGTCAGTACTATCGAGCAGGTGACAAGTCGCTGGCCTGGGGTGTTCCGCCGGGGTGCCGAATCGGACGCCGCCGCGCGTCGATCCCAGGACAACGCTGTCGCCGCGTTCCTCGACATGGACAAGCGTCAGTCCATCGCGTCGGCCGGCGTCGAGGCCTCCACCGCACTGCGCCCTCAGGATCGACTCGCAGGCCGATGGTCCGACACCGAGAAGCAATGTTTCGACGCCGGAGCCGCCTACCTCGCCGCCGTCGAGCAGTTCGACGGAATCACCACCCCTGCCGCCAGATCGGCGTTCGACCGAGCGACCGCGCTTCTGCACGATGCCAGCACTGCCGTCGATCGGTTCTACGACGCCCATCGAGGCACGCTCGAGCAGGCATCTGCTCAGTTCGCCGCGACCCCGCGCCTGGTCCAGGACGCGTTGGCCGAGGCAGACGCAGCCCGCTCCACCGTCGACGAGCAGTTCGCCGCCTACCCCTCACTTCGCCAGGCGTGGCGCGAACTCGATTCTGCGACAACACAATTGCAGGCCGATCAGCGCGACCCTCTGCGCGCCCGAGAGCACGCCGCCCAAGTCCGCGACCGTGCGGCCGCGCTGCGTGCTGCCGTGGACTCGGCCCCGGGACGCCTTCAGGAGGCCCGAACCGCGCTGGCCTCCGTGCGCACCCGAATCGAGGCGGTGCGAACCAGATCCGAAGGTATTGCGCCTGCCTTCTCGAGCTTGCTTCGTGAATTCAACGCCAAGAGCTCGGCGGATCTGTCCCGAAACGAACGATCCAGTGCGCGCCACATCGAGCAGGCCGACGAGGACCTGCGCGCGGCGCGTTCGGCACTCGATTCGGGCAATCCCGAGCAGTCACTGGATCTGGTCACCCAGGCGCGCCAACACCTGAGCGATGCCGAACAACTGGTCGACGCGGTCACCGACCGAGTTCGACTGCTGCGCGCGGTCAGGGCCGATCCGAAAGAGACCGAGAACAAGGTGCGGTTCAAACTTCGTGACGCTCAACAACTCGCGATCAATCGTGGTCTGGTTGCCGAATGGGGCTCGGTGTTGGATGCTCAGCTCGCCCGGATCGACAGGGCGAGCACAGCGCTGACGGGTACCCACCCGGACTACTGGTCATATCTGCAGGATCTGGATACCATTTCGGACTTCATCGCAGGCGTGATCGACCGCATGCGAACCTCGCACTGACTACATTCACACGAAGGACAGTGGTGCAACACTTTCGCCATCTCGACGCAGACACTCGCCGACGAGTGTTCTTCATGCAACCGGAAGACATCGAGACGAGCGACGGAAACGACCTCGTGGCAACGGCTCTCGGCGCAACGCTGTACATCCCGGCCACGCGTCCGGACCTGACGGCAACGGTGAACAAACGCACCGACGAGGGTGTGCGGTCCATCGTCATCGATCTCGAAGACGCTGTCGCAGATCATGATCTGGAAGAAGCGTTGGCCAACACCGTGCGAACTCTGAACGAACTCTCGGGTTCGGGATCGCTGGTGTTCGTTCGGGCTCGTACCGCCGCCCACATCCGCAGCATCTGCGACGGCCTCGACCACGGTGCCGCAGGGCTGGCCGGATTCGTCGTACCGAAGTTCACGGCAGCACGCGGAGCCGAGTTCCTCGACGAGATCGTCGCTGCGTCGAAGACACACGGCACCCGTCTGTTCGCCATGCCGGTCCTCGAATCACCGGAGGTGGTGCACCGGGAGACCCGCGACGCGGAACTGGTTGCCATTCGCGAACTGCTCGGTGAGTACCGCGACGTCGTACTGGCGGTGCGAATCGGTGCCACCGACATGTGCGGCACGTTCGGCATCCGCCGCGACCGGGATCTGACGATCTACGACGTCCGCGTCGTCGCCGACGTCATCAGCGCGATCGTCAATCACCTGGGCCGCTACGACGGTTCGGGCTTCGTCATCACCGGACCGGTGTGGGAGTACTTCGCAGACCACGAACGCATGTTCCGTCCCCTGCTGCGTCAGACGCCGTTCGTCGATCAACAGGCCGTACGCTTCCGCCAGCAACTGGTCAGCAGCGACCTCGACGCCCTGCTGCGCGAGGTGGCACTCGACCGCGCGAACGGCATTCAGGGCAAGACCGTCATCCACCCCTCGCACGTACCTGCCGTGCACGCACTGTCCGCGGTGACGCACGAGGAATACCACGATGCACTCGACATTCTCTCCTCCGACCAGGGCGGCGTCCAGGCGTCCGGCTACCGCAACAAGATGAACGAGCTCGGCCCGCACCGCAACTGGGCGAAGCAGACGGTGGTGCGCGCCAGGGCGTTCGGCGTCACCAACGAGGGAATCACGTTCGTGGATCTACTGACCGCACTGGCACAGCGATGAACACGAACCCGGCCGACGGAATCGCGCTCACCGACACCGGTTCGTCGTCGTCCTGGTCGGCCACGCAATTGGTGCGGCCAGGTCTGCGTCGCAATCCCCGCCGCGCCCATCTGTTGGTCTCGACGGTGCTCGGCAAACACATCCCTGTGGATCCGGACGTCGTGATCGCCGCAGGCACCGAACTGGCCGCCCTGGTGCACGCCGCGGTGGACGGTTCCGATGTCGATGTTCTCGGATTCGCCGAGACTGCAACGGGATTGGGCCACACGGTCGCAACGGCTCTGGGCGCGCACTGCTACCTGCACTCGACGCGCCGCGGTGTTCCCGGCATGACGGTGCACGGCGAGTTCGAGGAGGGTCACTCGCACGCCACCGACCACCTGCTGATGCCCACTTCGGCCGACCTTCTCGCCGGCGACCTGCCGTTGATACTCGTCGACGACGAGATCTCGACCGGAGCGACCGCATTGGATGCGTTGCGACAGATTCACTCCACGGCCGGGCGCGCGCACTACGTCATCGCATCCCTGGTGGACATGCGCACCGCCGAGCATCTCGCTGCAGCTGCCGCGGTGGCAACAGAACTCGGCGTTCGGATCGACAACGTGAGCCTGGCACAGGGATCCGTCGAGCTGGAGCCGGGACTGACGCAGACAGTGCTGGACCTGCCGGATCCGGTATTCAATCCCACTGCTGCACAGCCTGGCTCGGTTCATCGAGTCGACGCCCACTGGCCGGCCACCCTGCCGGACGGCGGACGCCACGGATTCCTCCGATCCGATTCGGCAGGTTTCGACTCCGCGATCGACGCCCTCGCAGCCACCGTGGATGCGTCGCTCTCCGAATCGACACCGGTGGTCGTCATCGGCCACGAGGAGCTCATGTATCTGCCCCTCCGGCTCGCGGCGGCCCTGCAGAAACTGGGGCACCGTGCGCTGTTCCAGACCACGACCCGGTCACCGGCGTACGTGCTGGACGTGCCCGACTACCCCCTGCGCCGTGGTTTCGAATTCGCTGCACCCGAGGACGAATCGGGACTGCGCTACCTCTACAACGCGTCCGCCCCGCACGAGACCACACTGGTGCTCGTCGCCGACGCCCCCGCCGACACCGACGCCCTTGCCGCCGCCGCGGAGACACTGGCAGCCTCGGGCACCGACGTACTCCTGGTGGTCGTGACGGGAGCCGACCCGGTGGCGCTCGAGGTTTCCCGGCGCGCACGCCCGCTCCGCGGACCCGAATTCGGCTCCTACGCGGCGGACGAAGTCACGTGGCTGCTCAAAGACCTCTCGTCGGTCTCCCTCGAAGCAGGAATCGAGGAGCGGGAGCAGCGCATTCAAGCCGGCGAGGCCCATTACGCCGAATCGCTTCCGGTCGAGTATCAGCCGGATCTGGCCTACCGCGAACTGTTCGAGAAGGTGCTACAGGAAAGCGCGTCACGGCTGGCGGTCGCGGTCGGAACCGTCACCGAGGTCGTGCTGGCCGAGCGCGGACACGACATCGCACTCGCGTCATTGGCTCGGGCGGGTACACCCGTCGGAATTCTGATGCGCCGCTGGGCATTCGCGGCCCACGGCATCGAGCTTCCCCACTACGCCGTCTCGATCGTGCGTGATCGAGGCATCGACGCCGTGGCACTGCGCTACCTCGCCGAACACCACGACTCGCGCTCGGTGGTGTTCGTCGACGGCTGGACCGGCAAGGGTGCGATCGCCCGCGAACTCACCGCCGCCCTCCGCGACTTTCCCGGTGCCGAGTTCGACGACGACCTCGCCGTGCTCGCCGATCCTGGCAACTGCGCGCGCACGTACGGCACCCGCGACGACTTCCTCATCGCGTCCGCCTGTCTCAATTCGACGGTCTCGGGCCTGGTTTCACGAACCGTGCTCAACGACAGTCTGATTCGTCCCGGGGACTTCCACGGCGCGAAGTACTACGCCGATCTCGCCCCCGACGACGTCTCGCGGCACCTGCTCGACACCGTCGCTGCGCGGTTCGACGATGTCCGCGGTGAGGTCGATGCCTCGGTGGCTGCGGTGTTGGGCTCCGACCGAACCCCCACCTGGACCGGATGGGCATCGGTGGAGAAGGTGCGTGAAGAATACGGAATCTCGCACGTCAACTTCGTCAAACCGGGCGTCGGCGAGACCACACGGGTGTTGCTGCGTCGCGTCCCGTGGCGGGTACTGGTGCGGGACGCCGATGCGCCCGAGCACGAACACATTCGGATGCTCGCCGCAGCCAGGGGCGTGCCGGTGGACGTGGTGCCCGACCTCGCCTATTCGTGCATGGGGCTGATCAAGAACGTCTCGAACGGGGACCCGTCGTGAGCGCTGTCGTCGCGGTGGATCTCGACCGTACGATGATCTTCTCCGAGGGAGCACTCGGGGTTCCCCTGGACGATTCGTTCGAGTGCGTCGAGATGTACGAGGGAAAACCGCTGTCCTACATGAGCTCTCGCGCGGTGACGCTGCTTCGGGAGTTGAGCGAGACCACGGTCGTGGTGCCGACCACCACGCGAACCATCGAGCAGTTTCGGCGGATCGCGTTGCCCGGGGCACCGTGGCGATATGCCATCACCAGCAACGGGGGCAACATCCTTGTCGACGGTGTGCCGGATATGCAGTGGCGCAGCAGGTTCGAGTTGGATCTGGTGGGAATCGGCGTAGAGTTGAGGTCACGGATCTCCGAGGAGTGGGTCCTCAAGTACCGCGAGGCGGACGGGCTGTTCTGCTACCTGGTGGTGAACACGTCCGCCGTGCCCGAGGGCTTCGTCGCGCAGTGGTCGCAGTGGTGCGCCGCTCGGGACTGGAACGTCTCGCAGCAGGGTCGAAAGATCTACACGATGCCCAACGCGGTGTGCAAGAGCTCTGCGGTGGCCGAGGTACGGTCTCGGCTGATCCAGGACGGCACGCTGGAGGCCGACGCTCGACTCTTCGCCGCCGGTGACGGCGCACTCGATGCGGAGATGCTCATGGCCGCCGACTCGGCCGTTCGACCACGGCACGGCGAACTCGAGCTGCTCGGATTCGCCCGGCCGGGCTTGACCGTCACCGACTCCTCCGGCGTCCGGGCCAGCGAGGAGATTCTCGAGTGGCTGCGGAACCGAAGTGCCGTGCGCCGCGTCTAACTGTTCGTCGGGGAGACAGGCAGTGGGGCAAGGGGTGGGCATGACGGATCCGTACGAGGAACTCGCAGCGACGATCGACAACATCGTCACCAGTGCGTTCGTGACGCCGGTCGGCCCCGAATTTCTCGGATCCGTTCTGCAAGCGGCATTCGAGAAGGCGAACGTGGCCCTCGACTACCGCGGCGAGTTCGAGCCGACCGAGGTGGTCATCACCGAGGCGTTCGAGGTGATGCCGCACGAGGAGATCGTGGCCATGGTCGGATCGCTGGGAACCGACACTATCGGGAACTCGTCCAAGAACTGGAACGACTTGTCCGCTGCCGCTACCACCGGATCCGACGCCTTCCGGTCCGGCATCGAGGCGGCCATGACGTCGGGCTGGTCGGGACCGACAGCCGACGCCGTCCGTGGCGGCGTGGCCGACTACGTGTCGTCTGCGACCGCGCTGTCCACCTCGATGAGCCTGATCAGCAACAAGTTACTCGAGGCGCACTCCGGATTCACGCAGACGCAATCGAGGATGCCGCCGGTGGTTGCGGCACCCGTGAGCAGCATGATCGATTCCCTTCTGCCCATTCCCTTCGCCGCGAAGGACGCAGCGTCCGCCCGCGAGGAGCAGCAGGAAGAAGCTCGTCGAATCATGCGCTCGGTCTACGTACCAGGGGTGTTGCAGTCCGATTCCGAGGTGCCGGTGCTACCGGCAGCGCACAACCCGGTCGCAGACAGTGCCCCCTCCAGCGGAGGCTGGGGACTCGGGAACTCCGCGGGGGACGGCAGCCTCGGCTCGAGTTCCGGAAACCGGAGCGCGAACGGAACAGATTCGGCGGCCCCGACGGCTGCAACGCAGGCACCACCCGGCGGCGCCGAAGGTGCCGATAGGGGTCGGACCGGTACGCCATCGGAGCAGGCGGGGGCCGGCGGTTCGGGTTCCTTGCCTCCTGCCGACAACTCCGGTGACACTCGGGCCGCATCGGCCACCGGGCCCGGCGCTTCCGGTGGTGCGGGTTCCGGGCTGGGCGCAGGTCCCGGCGGCGGCTACGGCGGAACAGGACCGGGCAGTGGCGGCTTCGCAGGATCCAATGGTTCGGGCTACGGCGGCGCGGGATACGCGGGTGGATCCGGAAACGGTTCCGGTGCCGGATCAGGTTATGGCAGCTCGGTTCTCGGCCCTCCGATCGGCGGCGGGACGGGCGGCGGCGGGGCAGGCAGCAATGGGGCGGGCGGCGGACTCGGCAGCGCAGCAGCGGCCGGCCGCGCGGGAGCGCACGGTATGCCGGGAATGGGTGCCGTGGGCGCACCGGGCACACGGGGAGCGGGCGACAACGACGGCGAACACGCGACTCCCGGTTACCTGGTGGACGTGAGCAACGGCAGCGAACTGATCGGCGATCTGCCCCTCGTCGCACCTCCGGTACTCGGCGGCTGACGATGACGACCTGGACCATGCCCGGCATCGATTTCATGATGCTGTGCAGTCGATTCGGACGCGACCGACTGCCGTACCCCCTGGCGGTCACCATCGACGTCGATACCGTGGACGAACTGCGACAACTGCGACTCGAGGCGTCGGCAAGGATCGACGCGATGATGGACGAGGAGCTCGGCGCAGCTGTTCGGAGCGTCGTCGACCCGATGGTTCGTATCGAATGTCGCGGCGAGACAACCGATTCCCCCAACGCAATCGTGCGCAGCCACGCAGCGATTCGCCACGACACGGCCGCGGTGCTGACTCAGCAGCCGGGGCCCGACGCCTCCTGCGGTGGTGCCGTCACCATCGAACTGACCGGTCCGGCTCGTGCCCCCGCCCTGGTCCTCGGGCCCGTGCCGAGTATCACGGCAGGCCACCGGCCGGCCAAGCGGCTCGAACGTGCCACTGCCGCAGCGACATCGGGTGGCACGCATCTGTCCACCGCAACGCGAGGCGCGACGGCGGACGAGCAGTTCCGATCGTTCTTCGACCGCCCACGGTCGGCAGTGGGCGAGATCATCGTCGCGCGCGGAAAGACCTACGACAACCGCCGCGACACCGACGCCGTCTCGTTCTTCTGGATGGACTTCGATCGGGACGGCCGGTACATCGTGCACTCCGGAGAGTCGATCGAGATAGCGCCTGCCGATACCGCCGGCTTGGCGTCGGAGATCGAAGGGCACGTGGCGGTCGCGCTGAGGCAATGACTGCGCGCCCTTGACACCGTATCGATTTTCGATAGGTTATCGATATTCGTTGTTATCGACTATCGATATGGAGGCGGCGGGATGGCATACGGACTGGGCTCGGCACGAGCCAACAAATGGGCTATGGCGTTCTACGCGGCTGCGGCTGTGGTGTGGTCGGGAAGGAGGCTGTGGCAGTACCACTCGTCTGAGGACGTCCTCGCGCGGTTGGAACTGCAATCGGGCACACCACCAGCCGAGTTGTTCGGCGGTCGGTTGGAACCGGGCAACTCGATCGAGCTCAGCGTGCCCAAAGCGGACCTGACCCGACTGATGGGCATCATCGACTTCATGCGCTACGGGTCCATCGTCGTAGGGATGGTCATCATTCTGGTCGGGCTGCTGTTCGTCTACCGATTCTGCGACCGCGTCATCATGGGCAACCCGTTCACCAACGCCGCTCGCACCGACGTGGTGATGATCGGCGTCTGCATCGCCGTCTATCCCGCCATCACCGGCTTCATGAATCTGCTGGGCACGAACAGTGTCGTCGGCGCACTGGAGCTATCGGACGTCGCAACGTCGTCGATATCGACCGTCGGCCTCTACGTTGCAGTCGTAGTAGCGGTGTTTCTGCAGTTCGTCTACGCCACCATCACCCAGGGCACCAAGCTCGCTCGCGATGCCGAGGGCCTGGTCTGATGGTGGAGGAGTTCGTCGACCACCTGGTCGTCTGCCATCTGGGCGAAATTCTCGACGCCCGCGGGATGACGCTCGCCGAGCTCTCGCGTCTGGCCGGAGTCAGCGTGGTCAATCTGTCGGTGCTCAAGAACGACCGCGCCAAGGCAATCCGATTCTCGACCCTCACCGCCGTGTGCCGCGCCCTCGACTGCACACCCGGCGACCTGTTCACCCTGCGGCAGATCTGACGGCCGCCGAATCCCAGTGACGCCAGTCGGACAAATCGAACAAGTACATTGGATGACGGTAACCAGCACTACGAGAGAGAGTCCATCACATTGTCTGCTCCGGCCGGTCAACCGTTGTCCAAGGGTCAGAACGGCCCACTCACCGTCGGTGACGTCGTCGTCTCCATCTCGCTGGCCGTACCCGCGGACCTGTCCGCGCTACTGGTCACCGACGCCGGAAAAGTGCGCACCGACGCCGATTTCGTGTTCTTCAACCAGCCCACCGGCCCCGGTGTACGCCTCGAGCCCGGTCAAGGTGGACCGGCCCGGCTCGCCGTGTCGCTCGCCGCAGTTCCCGCCGACATCGAGCAGATCCGCGCTGTCATCACCCTCGACGACGCGTCGAGCAACTTCGGTCGATCCGCCGCTCCCGTCGCCCGAGTGAGCGACGCGACCGGAAATGTGTTGTACGAGTACACGATCGACGGCTTGAGCTCGGAGTCGATCGTGATCGCACTGGAGATCTACCGACGTCAGGGAAGTTGGAAAGTGCGAGCCGTCGGGCAGGGTTACGCAGGTGGCTTCGCCGCACTGGTGACCGACCACGGTGTGTCCGTGGACGACGCCCCCGCACCCGCACCGACGCCGCCTCCCGCACCCGCCACTCCACCGCCACCCGCTGCGCCGCCCGCACCACCCGCCGCCCCGGTCCGTACCGAGGCTCCGGAAGTCAGCCTCACCAAATCCAAGCCCGTCAGCCTCACCAAAGGTCAGAAAGTCACCCTGCGCAAGGACGGCGGCGTGGCTCTGACGGTCATCCGCATGGGCCTCGGCTGGGATCCGGTGACCACTCCGAAGAAGGGCGGACTGTTCGGTGGCGGAGGCCGCGCCGCGAACATCGACCTGGACGCGTCGGCGATCATGCTCGCCGACCGCAACGTCAACGATGTCGTCTACTACGGCCAGCTCAAGGCCAAGGACGGCTCGATCGTGCACCAGGGCGACAACCTCACCGGCGAAGGCGAGGGCGACGACGAGGTGATCGTGGTCGACCTGACGCGGGTACCCAAGCACGTGACCGGCATCGTCTTCACCGTCACCTCGTACCGCGGTCAGACGTTCGAGCAGGTCGCGAACGCATTCTGCCGTCTGGTCGACAACACCACCAACACCGAACTCGCCCGCTTCACCCTGCAGGGCGGCATGCCGTTCACCGGTCTGGTGATGGCCAAGGTGTATCGCCAGGGCAGTGAGTGGAAACTCCAGGCGATCGGCGACGGCATCCAGGCCAAGCACGCCGGTGAAGCCGTCAAACAGCTCGGCCGCTATATGTGACCTTTCGGGCCCCGGTCCGATCCGAGATGGTCCGATCTGCAGCGCCGTCGAGCACGCCACCGAGCGGGTCGACGGCGCTGCCGTTTCTGATGAGATCCTCGGACGGTCGGTAGATCTGCCGAACGATCAACGCGCACAATCCGATCACGGCGACATCGCGCACCACGACGGTCGCGGTGAACCACTGTTCGGGAAGGCCCTTGTTCTCCACACCCAGGTAGTAGTACATCCGCGGGAACCAGACGAACGCGTCGATCGTCATCCACGCCAACAGAATTCGCCGATGCGGCAGCGCCAGCACGGCCAACGGAACCAGCCACAGCGAATACTGCGGGCTCCATACCTTGTTGGTGAGCAGGAACCCGGCCACCACCAGGAACACCAGCTGCGCGAGACGCGGCCGCGTCGGTGCCGTCGTACCGATGTATGCGATCAGCGCACACACGATGGCGAACAACACGAGTGTCACGGCGTTGAGGACCAACGGTTTGTCGCCCGGGTAGAGGGGGCCGTCGAAACCGGTCCAGCCGGTGAACGAGGTGACGACGTTGTACAGCGAATCCGGGTCGGCACCGCGCTCGGAATTGAGCCGGAAGAATTCGTACCATCCCGACGGATACAGCAGCGCGAGAGGGAGATTGACCGCCAGCCAGGCACCGAGCGCCGCACAGGCGGTGATGCCCCACTCGCGCATCTTTCCGGTGCGCCAGCACAGCACCAGCAGGGGTCCGAGGAACAGCAGGGGATAGAGCTTGGTGGCACCGCCGAGACCGATCAGAACTCCGGCCAGAACCGGCCGCTTCTTGGCCCACGCCAGCAACCCGGTGACAGCGAAAGCCGTTGCGAGAGCGTCGAAATTGGTGAACCCGTGCACGATCACCAGCGGCGAGGCCGCCACGAGCGCGGCATCCCAGATGCGGCGCCCGGCGGCTATCGCGGTGGCCCACACGGTGACCAGCCAGGCGACCGCCAATCCCAGGGCAACCACGTTGAAGTAGACCACGACCGGTAGCGCCTGCGGCAGGAAACTCAGTGAGTTCCAGGCTTTTCCGACGACCATCGAGCCGTACTGGTACAATCCCGCGAGCACCGGGTACTCCATGTACCTGATCTGACTGGACCCGTCCGCCTTGGTTTCTTCCCAGGACTTCTTGTACGGGAAAGCACCTTGATCGAGTCGCTCCGCCCCGTAGAGCGGCACGGTGTCGGAATAGCACATCGCCACGTACTGACGACTGCCACTCCAGTCGAGTCCGAGCTCGCCGCCCGGTCCCACCGGTGCCTGCTGGATACAGGCTGCCTTGGCGAACCAACCGAAGCACAGGAAGACCACCGCCAGCAGCAGAATCACCCGTAATGCGGTGAACCAGCGCTGCCGACCGATCAGCGCGTGCTTGCCGACCGGCCCGCCGATGACCGAGGACAGTTCCTCGGTCATCGGATCGGTACGACTGGGCAGATCGCGGTCTGCTGCGCTCGCGGGGTCGAGCCGACCGGGGCTGGCCACTGCTCGACCCTTGCGCTGGGGTTCGGTCGTCACCGCTGGAGTCGTTACTGCCCGGGTGCCGCTGGTTCGGGCGCGGCGGGTTCGGGTGCCGCCGGTTCGGGTTCCGCGGGCTGCGCCGGTGCCAGTCCTGGCAGCGGGATGGTGACGCCGGGCAGAATCTCGACCTGCCGCGGAGTGATGACCACCGGCGGCGAGATCTCCGTCGGAATCGGCAGGGTCACCTGCGGCGGAGCTGTCGACGGTGCCACCGTCGCCGTCGGGGCCGGTGCCGAGTACTGCGGCACCCCGGCCTGACCTGCGATGGCCTCCGGCGTCGGGAAGGTCTCGTTCGAGGTGCCCTCCAACGTGCCGTCCATCGTGTCTTTCCAGATGTCCGACGGTATGCCCGATCCGTAGATCGGTCCGCCGTAACTGTTCTCGAGCGGCAGACCCTGCTCGGTGCCGACCCACACGGCCGTGGACAGTGACGGCGTGTAACCGACCATCCAGGCGTCCTTGTTCTGCCCGGTGTCTCCGAGCTGAGCGGTACCGGTCTTGGCCGCCGACTGGCGACCGCCGGCGAGGTTGTGACCGTTGGAGTAGCCGGCGATCGGACGCATCGCCGAGGTCACGTTGTCCGCGACCGCGGCCGAGACGACCTGCTGGCCCGCTTCGGGAGCGCGGTCGAGAAGCACTGTGCCGTCGGCCGTGACGACCTTCTGCACGAAGTGCGGGGTGTGATAGACGCCCGACGCAGCCAAGGTCGCGTAGGCCGAAGCCATGTCGATGACGCGAGACTGGTACTGGCCGAGCACGACTCCGTAGTTGGGGCCTGCGTTGTCGGGCTCGGTGAGGGTGGGTCCGACGCCGTCGATCTCCTGCGGGATGCCGAGCTTGTGCGCCATGTCCGCGATGGCCTGCGGACCGTTGTCCATGCCGAGCATCATGCGATAGAAGCTCGTGTTGAGCGAGCGCTTGAGCGCTTCGGCGATGGTGCACGTTCCACAGGAGGCACCCTCGACGTTGCTGATCTCGATGCCGTTGACGTCGAGCGGCGAGCTGTCGTACATCTTCGAGAGCGGAATGCCCTGATCCAGCGCAGCGGCCAGACCGAACACCTTGAACGAGGACCCGGTCTGCAAGCCGGACTGCGCGAAGTCGAATCCTCGTCCGTCCGCGCCGCCGTAGTACGAGCGGACCGCACCGGTACGGGGATCGATGGACACCGAAGCCGTGCGCAGCTCGGACGGTTCGTTCTCGAGATTGCTGTTCACGGCATCGACCGCAGCCGCCTGGGCTTTCGGATCGATGGTCGTCGTGATCTGCAGTCCCTCGGTGTTGAGGTCCTGCTCACTGACCCCGGCAGCGGACAGCTCGCGCAGCACCTGGGCCTTGATCAGACCGTTCGGACCGGCGTCGTCGGCGTCACCGGAGTCCACCTGTGACGTAGGGACCACCACCGGGAACATCATCGCGGCCCGCTGGGTCGCGTCGAGCTGACCCTGCGAGACCATGCCGTCGAGCACGTAGTCCCAACGAGCTTGCGCGCCGGTGGGGTTGGTTTCGGGATCGAGATTGGAAGGCTGCTGAATGACCGCCGCGAGGACGGCACCCTCCTCGACCGAGAGCTGATCGACGGACTTACCGAAGTACGCCGTCGACGCGGCAGCGATACCGTACGCACCACGGCCGAAGTAGATGGTGTTGAGATACGCAGCGAGAATGTCGTCCTTCGACCACTGACGCGCCATCTTCGAGGAGATGACGAGCTCACGCATCTTGCGGGTCAGCGTCCGATCGTTTCCGACCAACGCGTTCTTCACGTACTGCTGGGTGATGGTCGAACCGCCGCCTGCGCTGTCGCGTCCGAGCACGTTGTCACGGAGCGCTCGACCGAAGCCGGTCACCGAGAATCCGGGATTGGAGTAGAAATCGCGATCCTCGGCCGAGAGCACGGCATTGCGCACGTGCTCCGGAATCTGTTCGATCGTCACGTCGGTGCGGTTGCCCTCGGGCGGCACCACCTTGCCGAGCACACTCGCGCCGTCCGCGGCGAAGATCGTGGCGACCTGGTTGGTCCTGATGTCGCCGGGACGCGGCACGTCCTCGACGGTGTACGCCACCATGAAGGCCAGGATCGGCACGATCAGACCCAGGGCGATCAACGCGTACATCGTGCGTCGAACGACCCGCCACTTGGACTTCTTCTTCGTTTTCGCGGCGGGACCTCTTTCGGGCGGCTCGGGCGGTTCGCTACCCGAGGAGAGAACTGATGGATCGTTCGGTTCGTAGGGCGGTGGCACGGAGCCGGACCGAGTGACGGCCGTCGGGGCAGCTGACCGAACAGGAGGCGCGATGGGCGGCTCTCCGTAGCGACGTTCTCCGTAAGGACGCTCACCTGCGGGACGTCCACTGACCGGATCGACCGGCGGCCTGCCCTGAAAGGGTCGGCTCTGCGGCGGCATCGGTCGCTGGCCCGGAGGGGGTCCGGGTCGCTGCCCGGGAGGAGGTCCAGGACGTTGGCCGGGAGGAGGCATCGGGGGACGACCCTGCGGCGGCATCGGACGCTGCCCGGGAGGAGGCCCTGGTCGCTGCCCGGGAGGAGGTCCAGGACGCTGACCGGCAGGGGGCATCGGGGGACGACCCTGCGGCGGCATCGGACGCGGGCCGGGAGGAGGCACCGGGCGACGACCGGGAGGATCGGAATGTCGACTGCCGCGCGGCGGCCCGGGCACGTCGGGACGCCGTCCGGAGTCGCTACGGCCCGGTTCGTTGCTACCCGGGTTGTTGTCGTAGGGGGAACTCACGTACGAATCTCCAGTAATTTCGGCGGCCGCGTCGAACTCTCGGTGGATGGGATCAGCGGAGCGATTGTGTCACTCACTCGCTGTTCGACGGTTCGGTTGTCGGGAACCCGATCGCGGACGACGGGGTTGTTTGGGCGCGGGAACCGCCCCGAGGACATAGGACTGGACGAGGTGGTTCCAACTGCACGACCTACACACCTCGACCACATGGACCGAGAACTCCTCCTGGGTCGCCGCGAGGCGGACGAGTTCGTCCGCAGTTCTCGCCGACCCGGACAGCGCCCCGAGCTTCTCGCCGAACACCCAGGACACCAGCGTGAGCTGCTCCTTGCGGCAGATGGGGCACACCACGTCGCTGCCGCGCCCGTGGAACTTGGCAGCGCGCAGCAGGTACGGATCTGCATCACAGACCGCTGCGACACCCGTCTTACCGGAGTAGACCTCGGCCAGCAGCGACCGACGCTGAAGGGCGTAGTCCACCACCTGTCGCTGAAGTCGCACGAGGACCAGAGTACGTGCGGCCCCTCCGATGCGGACCTGCGAACCCCGCCTCGGCAACGAGCAGGCCCCATTTCGGCCTCGAGACACAGTGCTCCACCTGTTGCGACGCGATGATCCGTCGTTCGTGATCATGCACACTGTGCCGATCCTCGCCGTGGGCATGACCGTCCGGTCCCTACACTCGCCCACATGTTCGCCACATCGGGAATACACGTGCGGCCCCGACGGGACGGCGACCTGAGCACCCTCCTACCCATCCTGCAACGTACGCACGAAACACAGCGCTATCCCATGCGCGCAGCGGCGGTGCGCGCCGACTGGCTTGCCGCACCCAACGAACTCGCAGCCTGGGTCGCCGAGCACGAGGGCACCGTCGTCGGACACATAGCGCTGCATCCGACGGCGTCACCGGGACAGGATCCCGGTGCGGACGATGCGAGCGCGCAGTGGCAGCGAGCAACCGGGGTCGCTGCCGATCGACTCGCCGTCGTGTCGCGGTTGATGACCGACGGCTCCGTGCCGGGCAGCGGAACGGCGTTGCTCGCACACGCAGTGAATGCGGCACGGAGCGAGGGACGGGCACCGGTGCTGCTCGTCGATCCGAGTAGCGCCGCTCTCGGCTTCTACCGCCGGCGAGGCTGGCACCGAATCGGGACGGCTGCGCAGCAGTGGGGCGAGTACCGAGTCGACGCGGTGCTCATGGTGGCTCCGGTTCGCTGAACCGATAAGCCACTCCACGTTCACCCGCGCTCGGTCACGCCAACAGAGCAAACAGGGCACACACCACTGCACCGCAGAGACGTACGCGGTCTGCTGATCGCAGTCGACTCATCAAGTGTCCGTTGCGTCCCGCACGCCCCAGTTCGCCATGGACTGGAGCAGCCTTGAATGCAGTCGCGAGCGCGGAGATCACTGCGCCGGCAACGCTGATCAGGGCAGCAAGGTGGGTCGAACCGGACACCAACACCCACAGACACGCAGCAGCGAGTAGTCCGTAGACCAGCCCGACTACGAGGGTGATGCGCCGCGAGTGAGCGTCATGGGCACGCTGCCAGTCGTCGTCCGGCACCTCCGCCAACGCCGGGTAGACGACGGCGGTCACCACCAACTGAAAGCCCAGGTGGAGGGCGGCAGCGGCGGCGAGCGCGTCGACCGGGGTCATAAGTCGCAGGATACGTTCACGGCCGAGTTGTCAGAATATGTATCGGCGCGATACATTCTTCGATAGTGCGGTCAATCGCATCGCCATGATGTGATCGTTGGATTCGAGAAGGGAGAGTTGCATGCTCGAGCTCGCAATTCTCGGACTGCTTCTCGAATCACCCATGCACGGTTACGAGCTCCGCAAGCGGCTGACCGGCCTGCTCGGAGCTTTTCGAGCGTTTTCGTACGGATCGCTGTACCCGGCTCTCCGTCGACTTCAAACCGACGGACTCATCGCCGAGGACGCCGGTCCCGACTTGCTCGTGAAGAGACGAGCGAAACGGGTGTATCAGCTCACCCCGCTCGGCAGGGAACGATTTGCCGAACTGGTGGCCGACACCGGACCGCAGAACTACACCGACGACGGTTTCGGCGTACATCTTGCCTTCTTCAGTCGGACTCCCGCGGAAGCTCGAGTCCGCATTCTCGAAGGCAGACGTCGCCAGGTCGAGGAGCGCCGAGAAGGGCTCCGCGACGCTGTGGCCAAGGCGAACGGGACACTCGACCGCTACACCAGGCAGCTACATCAGCTCGGACTCGAATCGAGCGAACGCGAGGTGCGCTGGCTCAACGAAGTCATCGCAGCCGAGCAGGCCGACCCCAACCCAGCACCGTCCCACACAGCACCAAACAGGACAGTCAAGACAGAAGGAGAACCCGACCATGGGTGAGAACAACAACGCAATCCGCGTGGCCATTGTGGGTGTGGGCAACTGCGCCTCATCCCTGGTCCAGGGTGTCGAGTACTACAAGGACGCGGACGAGAACGCCACCGTCCCCGGCCTCATGCACGTCATGTTCGGCAAGTACCACGTCCGCGACGTCGAGTTCGTCGCCGCGTTCGACGTGGACGCCAAGAAGGTCGGCTTCGACCTCTCCGAAGCCATCTTCTCCAGCGAGAACAACACCATCAAGATCGCCGACGTACCCCCGAAGGACGTCCACGTCCTGCGCGGACCGACCCTCGACGGCCTCGGCAAGTACTACCGCGAGACCATCACCGAGGCCGACGGCGACGCCGTCGACGTAGCGCAGGCCCTGCGCGACGCCAAGGTGGACGTGCTCGTGTCCTACCTCCCCGTCGGATCCGAAGAAGCCGACAAGTTCTACGCACAGGCCGCCATCGACGCAGGCGTCGCCTTCGTCAACGCACTGCCCGTCTTCATCGCAAGCGATCCCGTCTGGGCCAAGAAGTTCGAGGACGCAGGCGTCCCCATCGTCGGCGACGACATCAAGAGCCAGGTCGGTGCCACCATCACCCACCGCGTCATGGCGAAGCTCTTCGAGGACCGCGGCGTGCAGCTCGACCGCACCATGCAGCTCAACGTCGGCGGCAACATGGACTTCCTCAACATGCTCGAGCGCACCCGCCTCGAGTCGAAGAAGATCTCCAAGACCCAGGCCGTCACGTCGAACCTGCAGAAGGAATTCAACGCCAAGGACGTCCACATCGGACCGTCCGACCACGTCGGCTGGCTCGACGACCGCAAGTGGGCCTACGTCCGCCTCGAAGGCCGCGCCTTCGGTGACGTACCCCTGAGCCTCGAGTACAAGCTCGAAGTATGGGACTCGCCCAACTCCGCAGGCGTCATCATCGACGCAGTCCGCGCCGCGAAAATCGCCAAGGACCGCGGCATCGGTGGACCCGTCATCCCCGCTTCGGCCTACCTGATGAAGAGCCCGCCGAAGCAGCTGGCCGACGACGTCGCTCGCGAACAACTCGAAGCGTTCATCATCGACGCGTAGGGCCCGCAGCTAGACGCGAACTTCCGCCCGCCGGTCCACTCGATGTGACATTGACCCCCGAAAAGGCCACTGAATGTCACATTGAGTACCGGCGGGCGTTCGTCTATCCGGCCGCGGTGATTTCTCGTGGATCGAAGGTCACCTTGATATCCATGATTTTTCCGTTCTCGATTCGCTGCCAATTGGCGGTGCTCGCCGGGGATGCGATGGACGTATGCAGGTCGAACCACGTCAGGACGTTCGGGCCGTCCACGAAGACGTGGGCGATGTCGATATCGGTGACGATTTCCGACATTCCCTTCAATCCGGCCACACATTCCGCACCGTTGTCTGCTGTGCCGAGTGGTCCCCGGAACGTCGCGTCCTCGTGCAGGATCGACGCCAGAGTGTCGAAATCCTTCGCCTTCCAGGCCTCGAAGTAGGTTGCTGCAACTTCTTTCGGTGTCTGTGTCATGACAACGAGTCTCGAACCCACCGGACCAGAAGTCCAACAGTTGATAGCAATGATCGTCAGAAGTTCTACTCATAGCCGCAGCTGGAGTTCGCGCGCTATCGTGTGCTCGTGGCCATCGACCCCACTTCGAAGCATCCGGTCCTCGAACGTGTTCGCGCGATGGCGTTCGCCTATCCCGAGGTGTCCGAGAAGATCTCCCATGGCCGGCCGACCTTCCGCACCGCTTCGGTGTTCGTCTACTTCGGCGGCGGCGTCAAAGGCGGCGACCAATACGACCTCTCGATCCTGGTCAAATGCGAGAGTGCCGAGGAGCAGCGCGCCTGCGAACTCGAACCCCGCTACTTCCACCCCGGGTACCTCGGCCCGGCCGGCTGGGTGGGCTTCGACCTGAGCGACGCCGACGACGACGTCTGGGCCGAGGCCGCCGAATTGATCGACTGCAGCTACCGCGTCACGGCCCCGAAGCGGAACATCGCCAGACTCGACGCCGGTGAGGGCCCGAATCTGGGAGTGCAGCAGTGGAATTGAGACAGCTGGAGTACTTCGTCGCAGTGGCCGAGGAAGCGAACTTCACTCGCGCCGCAGCCAGAGTGCACATCAGCCAATCAGGCGTCAGCGCACAGATCCGCGCGCTCGAACGCGAACTCGGTGCCGAATTGATCGACAGATCCGGTGGCACAGCAACATTGACCACCGCAGGTCAGGCCGCGCTGACACAAGCCCGCGCGACGCTGGCCGCCGCCGGCTCCGTCAGACAATCCGTCGACGACATCGCCGGACTCCTGCGGGGCTCGCTTCGCGTCGGGATGGTCACCGCCTGCACCGTCCCACAACTGTTCGACGCGTTGGCCCGCTTCCATTCGGCGCACCCCGGCGTCGAACTTGCTCTGCAGGAGGGTAATTCGGATCGTCTGGTGGCCGATGTGCGCGCAGGAGAACTCGACATCGCACTCGTAGGTGTCGCAGCTCGGGTCCCGGACGGATTGGAATCGATGGTGGTGATAGACGAACGCATCGTCGCAGCCGTTCCACCGCAGCATCCTCTGGCAGCACAGGGCGAGGCGACGTTGGCGCAGGTGTGCGAGCACCCGATCATCGCCCTTCCACCCGGCACCGGAATCCGTGCGGTCTTCGACCGAGACTGTGCCGGAGTAGGACTCGCGCCGACGATCGCGTTGCAGGCGACCGCCCCCGACGCCGTCGCCGACCTCGCCGCCCGCGGCCTGGGGGTGGCGATCCTCAGCGCATCGATGACGACGTCCTACGACGACACACTCGTTGCCGTGGAGCTCACGGACTCGCAGACCGCCGCGCTGCTGGCCCTGGTCTGGCGGCCCAGGATGAACGCGGCACTGACCGAATTGGTTTCGGTGGCAACGGGCAGCTTCAACGAATCTTTTTGACGCAGAACCACAGTGCGATCAACAGACCCAGCAGGGCCACCGACGGCAGCACGCCGGGATTGCCCCCGATGATCCCGGCTACCGCAACGATCAGCGCCACGAGTGCGAAGAATCCCAGAATGCCCGCCAGCAACTGAAGATGGTCCTGAGCGGTCACGATTTGACGCCGCCCGCCGTCAGTCCGGAGATGATGCGACGCTGGAACAGCAGCACCATGATCACCAGTGGAATCGCCACGATGGTGCCCGCGGCCATGATCGCGGCATACGGCACCACCAACGGATCGTTGCCGGTGAACCGCGCGATGGCCACGGTGACCGGTTCGGTCCTGTCACTCGAGAGCTGACTGGCCAGCAGGTACTCGTTCACGGCTGCGATGAACGCGAGGATCGCGGTGGTGAACAGGGCAGGTGCGGCAAGTGGGAGCATCACCAGGCGGAATGCTTGGAAGCGCCCGGCACCGTCGATCCTTGCGGCTTCTTCGAGCTCCCAGGGCAATTCGGCGAAGAACGCGGCCAAGGTGTAGATCGTCAACGGCAGCACGAACGAGATGTTGGGGATGACCATCGCCTGGTAGCTGCCGATCCACCCGATGTTGGTGAAGAATTGGAACAGCGGGGTCACCAATGCGACGACGGGGAACATCGACGCACCCAGGATGATGCCTGTGACCACGTACTTGAAGCAGAAGTCGATGCGGGAGAGCGCGTATGCCGTGAAGACGCCGATGACCAACGCGATCAGCGTGGTCGCGCCGCCTACTATCAGACTGTTCCCTACCGCACGCAGGAAATTGTTGCCGTTCGCCGTCGACAACGCGTTCTCGAAGTTCTCCCACGTGACGTGCGTCGGCCACGGCGTCGTGTCGAAGGTGTAACGCGGGTCGCGGAATGCAGTGACGACCATCCAATAGAACGGTGCCAGTCCCCAGACGAGGATGACGACGACACCGAGATAGATGCGGGCCTGTTTCATCGCCCGGCCCCCTTGCGCTGATTCTCCTGGGTGGCAACGGCATTGGCACCGAGGAACTTCACCAGGATGAAGGCCACGATGAAGATCATGACGAACGAGATGGTCGACAGCGACGCAGCGCTGTTGAACCCCTGCCGGATCTGCTCCACCACCAGGATGGAGATGGTTCGCGTGGCGGGGTTGCCCTCGGTGAGGATGGCCGGCAAGTCGTACATGCGCAGTGCGTCCATGGTGCGGAACAGAATTGCCACCATGAGCGCCGGCTTGACCAGCGGCAGTGTGATCTTGGTGAACCGCTGCCACGCCGACGCCCCGTCGACGCGAGCAGCCTCGTAGACGTCGGTGGGAATCATCTGCAGCCCGGCCAGAATCAACAGCGCCATGAACGGCGTCGTCTTCCACACGTCGGCGATGATCACTGCAAAACGAGCGGGCCAGGCGTCGCCGGTCCACAGAATGTTCGTTCCCAGAATGCGATTGGCGATGCCGTCGTACGCGAAGATGAAGTACCAGAGCTTGGCGGTGACAGCCGTCGGGATGGCCCAGGGGATCAGGATCGCGGCGCGGAGCAGGGCGCGTCCGGCGAAGGTCTTGCCCATGATCACGGCCATCGCGAAGCCGATGACGACCTCGATGGACACCGTCACGACGGTGAAGAACGCCGTGTTACCGACCGCGCCCCAGAACTGGGACCCGAGAGTTCCCGGCGGGCAGGGCACCGACGTGCCCGAGGCCGACGTGCACTGCTGCAGAATCCAATGCGTGTAGTTGTCGAAGCCGGCAGATCCACCGGTGACGAACATACCGGTGGCGGGATCGAGACCTGGGTCCTTGGAGAAGGACATCACCAGGGCTCGGATCACCGGGTAGACGATGACGATCGCGAGGATCACCATCGTCGGTGCGATCAGCAGCCAGGCCCGACCAGGCGTCAGGCCGAAGCGCTTGTTCTTGGACCGCACATGCCGACCGCGGCCGGGGGACGAGCCCCCGGCCGCGGTGGTTGCGCCGGCCCCACTGGTCACACCAGCAGGTACAGCCATTGGTTCTCCCGAAATCAGTTGGCGCCGGCGGTTTCGATACCGGCCTGCATGTCGGTGATCGCCTGGTCCACGCTCTTCTCGCCCTTGATGGCGGCAGACACGTTGTCCTGCACAGCCTTCGAGACGGCCGGGTAGAACGGGGTGACAGGGCGCGGGACGGCATTCTCGATGGATGCCTTCAATGCGGGAAGGTACGGCATCGCGGCGATCAGTGCGGGATCGTCGTACAGCGACGAGAGCACGGGCGGCAGAGCGCCCTCGGCGATGATGCGCTGAGCCTTCTCGCCCTGCATGAATCGCAGGAAGTCGGCAGCAGTGGCCTTGTTCTCGGAGTAGGCGCTGATCGCGGCGTTGTATCCACCGAGCGTCGACGTGCCGACGCCGGTGACCCCGGGAAGCGGTGCGACCGCGTACTTGCCGGCCACAGCGGAACCCTCCTCTGCGGCGGTGCCGTAAACGTACGGCCAGTTGCGCAGGAACAGTGTCTTTCCGTCCTGGAACGCCTGCTGGCTCTCGGACTCCTTGAATGTGGTGTCCTGGGCCGGGATGACGCCTGTCTCGAACGCGGTGACGAGGGTCTGCAGTCCGGCCTTGGCCTCCGGGCTGTCGACGGTGGGGGTCTTGCCGTCTTCGCCGACAATCGATCCGCCGTGCGCGTTGATGATCTCCGACGCGTTGGCCGTCAGACCCTCGTAGGGGGCGAATTGCCCTGCGTAGCAGTCGATGTTGTTGTCGCGCGCGACCTGGCAGTCCTCGGTGAGCTCGGCCCAGGTGGTTGGTGCCTCGGGGAGCAGATCACTGCGGTAGTAGAGCAGTCCGCCGTTGGTGTTCTTCGGCGCGGCGTACTGCTTGCCGTTGTAGGTCGCACTCGCGACGGTCGCGGGCAGAACGCCTGCGTTGTCGAGTGCGAATTCGCCCTCGAGCGGCACGAGCCAGCCCTTGGCAGCGAACTCGGCGGTCCAGACGACATCGAGTGCCATCACGTCGTAGTCGCTCTGCTGGGCCTGAAGCTGTTGAACGAAGTCGTCGTGGGCCTGATCGGCGTCGGCGGACTGTTCCTTGAAGGTGACCTGCTCATCGGGGTTGGCGGCGTTCCACTCCGAGATGATCTGCTGGACGACACCGGTCTCGGTGGTGTCCTGTCCCTCTACATAGGTGATAGGTCCACGGCCGTCGGCATTTTCGGACGCAGCGCCCGAATCGCCGCTCGATCCGCTGTCGCTCGAACATCCAGTGAGCGTCAGCAGCGTAGCTGCTGTCGCAACCACTGCCACCTTCGTGATCAAAGACGCCATTGTTCTCTCCACTTACTTCTACGCGGTGGTATGTGCCCGGAGTTGGGCACGCAGAATCTCGCTGTGATGCTCCCCCTGACACATATGTCGATGGGTACTGTGGCACACATCGCACCGCGCAGTGGTCATTTTTGCCTTCCTGAATCGGTCAACCCAGGGGTGTCGGAGAGGGCCGGTAGCCTCTCGCTCATGAGTTCGGACAAGATGCTGACGCGGATCGGTGGGCTGCTTCGCCAAGCCGAGTCCACCGACAACCCACACGAGGCCGAGGCCTTCATGGAGGCAGCTCAGCGTTTGGCGACGTCGGCATCGGTCGATCTGGCGGTGGCGCGCTCGCACAGTGCGTCCAGGGAGCGACAGGCGACGCCGAGCCAGAAGGTCATCCCCATCGGAGAGCCGGGCAAGCGTGGACTCAAGACCTACGTGCATCTGTTCGTGGCCATCGCGCACGCCAACGACGTTCAGTGCGATGTGTCTCGATCGTCGACGCAGGTGTTCGCCTACGGCTTCGACTCCGACATCGAGACCACCGAGGCGCTGTATTCCTCACTGTTGATCCAGATGGTGCGAGCATCGGACGCGTACATCAAATCCGGCGCGTACCGGTCCGAGACGGCCATCCGCACCGTCACCGAGATCAAGAATCGCCGACGCTACACCCGACGCGAGGAAGTGCCGGTCGCTGCGGTGACGGCTCGGCTGAACTTCCAGACCGCATTCGCGTCGCGCATCGGTCAACGGCTCGGCGACGTGAAGAAGGAGACCGAGGCCAAAGCCATCGAACAAGAACAACAGGGCGCTGGGACAGCACTGGTGTTGCGCAACAAAGAGATCGAGCTCCGAGACTACTACCGGCAGACCTCGACTGCTCGGGGACACTGGCGAGGCCAGAGCGCGAACGCCGGGTACTCCGAGGGCGCACGAAAGGCCGGCGACCGCGCGGGGCGAAACGCGAAGATCGGCGGTCATGCCGAAATAGACGGAGCAAGCAGGCAGCTGGGACGCTGACCACTGCGTTCGCGGTGAAGAAGCGAGCAGTACCTCGCCCGGTGGTCCGGTGGTGTCGGTAACGGTCGCATCGATCTCGGCCATCGACTTACCGAACAATCGGAGCACCGCGGCTGTATCGACCGGTTCGGAAACCGCTACGACCGAACCATGTTCGGTGAGTACAGCAGCACAGTCGAGTTCTGCGCGTCCCCAGCTTCCGCCCCGCTGCCACCGAGCTTCAGGTCTCGCGGGTCGCCGGTCGTTCGCGCAAACGCGCGCGCATTCGCCAGGTGCGCACGGATTCGCGTCGAATTGAGGGCGAATCTGCTCGCGGATGACAAACGCGCGCGCGTTTGCGGGAAACCGGGGGCGCGACGGGAAATTGGGGGGCGAATCTGCGCGCGAATGACAAACGCGCGCGCGTTTGCGGAAAACCGGGGGCACCGGGAAATTGGGGGCGCGGCGGGAATCGGCGGCAGCGCGGCGGCACTGGCAGCGCGGCGGGACTCGGGCGTAGCGGCGGGGTCAGTCGAGGCGGGAGAGCACCACGCGCAGGCCGATGACACTGGCGATGGGGAACAGGGCCGCGACCAGCCACGGGATGGCTGCGCCCCAACCGGTGGCGGGGGATGCATCGATCACCACGCCGAGTGCGGTCGATCCGATGAGCACTCCGATGCCCCCGAGCGAGGCCATGAAACCGTAGTACGAACCCAGTCGACGTTCGGCGGCCATGCGCGGCACCAGATCCCGCGCCTGAGGCATGGCGATCATCTGCCCCAGCGCGAGCAGCAGCACGAAGAGCGCAGCCGGGATCAGCCCGAGCAGACCTTTCAACTCCAGAGGACTGAATACCGCAACGAGCGCGAACGATGCTGCCATGACGGCGAATCCGATCGGCAGCGTGATTCGCGGTGATACCCCCGCGACGCGTCGAGTGATGGGCAGTTGCGCCGCCACCACGAGAACTGCCGAGATCGCGAAGAACCAGCCCAGCACGGTCTGCGAGCCCCAGGCGCGTTCGACCTCGAGTGGCAACAGCAGGTACAGCTGGTTGTAGGCCACCAACTGCGCGCTCATCGCCACCGCGAACAGCACGAAGGTCCGATTGCGCACCACGTCGGTCCAACCCGAGAGCCACGGGTCGTCGCGATGTTCGCCGCGCTCACGCGGCAGCCACCGCATGTGAGCGGCGATGACCAGAACGAAGATGGCCGCAGCCACGAGGCACGCGATCCTGAAATCGACGAGCAACAGTACCGATCCGACGAGCGGGCCGGTGAAGGAGCCGATTTGGCTGCACACCGACATCAGCGCGAAGCTCTCGACGCGCGTGGCTCCGCCGTCGCGTTCGCTCTTGCCCGCTTCGATCGCCACTGCGGATTCGACTGCAGGGGAGAACAATGCGGCTGCGAATCCCACCAGCACCGTGGCGATCAGCACAGCAGGCAGCGAATCGGCGAAGGCGAGACCGACGAATCCCAGCACCCGCAACACACACCCGACGAGTACGACCGGCTTGATGCCCCACCGATCGGCGAGGGTGCCACCGACGAAGAACAGTCCCTGTTGCGAGAAGGTCCTGATCCCGAGGACCACACCGACGAGCGCGGCCCCGAGCCCGAGATCACTCGTCAGGTGCACCGACAGATACGGCAACACCATGAAAAAGCCGATGTTGAAGGTCATTTGAGTCAGGACGAGCAAGCGGACGGTAGGCGTGGCTCGCCGCAGATCGACCAGAAACGACCACCGCCACCGCGTCGGAGATCCGTCGGTCCTCGTGCTCACGTACTGCGTCCTCCTGCGTCGACTTTCTCGATGACGCTACCGGTCTTGCGCACCCGCCCCGAGGTGGCACCGGCGAGCGAGACTGCAAGAACGGCGAGTGCGATCAAGGACGCGAGTGGAGCAGCAGTGACCCACGGTGCCCGCTCGACGGCGGCGACCCCGTCGGACAGTATCAATCCCCAATCCGCAGTGGGGGGTTGCGGACCGAGGCCGAGGAAACCGAGAGCGGCCAGAGCGAGGGCGACACCGGGGAGCCGAATCATGGCGTGCCGCAGCACTACCGGGACGACGCTGGGCACGATGGACCCGAACAGGATTCGCGCAGTGCCTGCCCCGAGTGTCGGCAGGATGGAAATGTAGGGCCGAGCGCGGGTCTCCTCGACGAGAGCGGCTGTGTGCGCGGCGAGCGGAGCCCACGTGACGATGAGGACGGCAACGGCCGCCCCGCCTGCACTCGGACCCCAGATCGCTGCGATCAGAATGCCGGTGACGACGGGTGGTGCCGCATTGGTCACCTCGACCAGCCCACGGGAGGCCCGCGGAATCAGTCCCATCAGCACGCCGACCACCAGCGCCGCGAGCGTCACGGCAAGCGAGAGACCGATGGAACGCAGTGCGCCGTCGGCGACGCGGGCCAACAGATCTCGACCCGAGGCGTCAGTTCCGAACGGGTGGGCCGGCGACGGAGCCGAGAACTTCTCCCGCGTCGTCGCCTGGCCGTCGCGGGGGAGTCCGGCAAGCACCATGACCAGCAGGACCGACGCCGCAGCGATCGGCACCAGCCACCGTCGCGGCGACGGGTGGAAGACGCCGGACGGGATGGGCATCGCCTTCTCGTGCAGTGCGCTACCGAGCAGAAACCGTCGGGCCAGTTCGGCGGAAATCCCCAGAACGGCACTGACGGCCAGCAGTAACAGGATGTCGATCTGCAGGGCGGGCAGATCCTGCGATTGCGCATCGCCGAGGGTGGTGCGACCCAATCCCGGTATGGCGAAGACTTTTTCGACGGCCACAGCCCCGCCGGTCATCGCGACCATGATCAGACCGATCTGCGATGCGAGGCCGGGAAGGGCACGTCGCAGAACCGCACCGGCGATCTGTGGCCGCGAGAAGCGTGCGACCGTCCACGTGATGACCCACCCCTCGGTGAAGGTGACAGCGATCGCGTCGGCGAGCAATCGCCCGATCAGCCCGCCCGCAGGCAACCCGAGTGCGAGCGCAGGCAGCACCGCGTACTCGGGACCGTTCCAGCCGTAGGCCGGAAACGACAACCACACGGCACCGAGAACGACGAGTACCGACGCGAGCAGAAACTCCGGCATCGACGTGAGTGCGGCCGCGACGCCGCCCCCGGTCCGTCTCGGTGTACCGCGGAGCCCGGCCCGAACGCTGGGAACGACCACGAGGGCGGCGGCTGCGATCGCGACGACCATCGCGAACCCCATCAGGGTCAGCGACACCAGCAGCGCATCGAGGGCCCCCGGTAGCACCGGTTCACCTGTGTTCCAGGATGTTCCGGGATTGCCCGACGCGATGCCGGTGAGCCAGTCCCAGAACATTCGCAGCGGTCCGGCATCGAGGCCGAGGTCGCGGCGAATGGCTGCCAGGGCCTCGGGGGTTGGTTCCTGCTCGGCCGAGCGGGCCCGCAGAATGCTCAGTGCCGGATCGCGATCGGACAGCCACGGCAGCATTCCGACGAGGAGGACGACACCGGCGACGGCAACCAGCCGCGAGGCGGTTGTTCTCACTGCTTACCCGAAGGCGGTCTGGTTGGTGATGAGCGTGCGTTCCCTCGGATCGCGGGCGACGCCGGTGATGCCTTCGGATTCGCCCTGGATGACGCGTTCGTGCAGCATCGGCACGGCCGCATCCTTCTCCAGGATCAGCTTCTCGGCGTCCAGGATGGCGGCGCGGCGGTCGTCTCCGGGTTCGGTGGCCGAGGCGTCTGCCAACGCCGCGTCGACCTGCGGGTCGCAGAACTGGGAGATGTTGAACGATCCCTCGCAAGCGAAGTCGGAGAACATGTATGCCACGGGGTCACCGGAATCGAGCACGGTGGCGCGGGAGAGGATGAAGGCATCGAATGCGCCACTGAGCGCGTCGGTTTCGATGAACTGGTATTCGCGCACCACCTGCTCGACGACGAAGCCCTTCGCCTCGAGTTCCTGCTGCAGCAGCACGGCGACCTCGGGAAGTTCGGCGCGGTCGGTGAAGGTGGCGAGGGTGATCTTCTTGTCGGTGGCATCACCCGCCGGTGTCTCGGTGCGCGCGGGACGGTCCGCCGCCCACGGCAGCGCGGGGCCGAGCAGTCCGTTCGCGGCGTCCGCGCGGCCCTCGTAGACCTGCTCAACCAGACGATCCTTGTCCACCGACTCCCGTGCGGCGGCGCGCATGGCCGGATCGGCGAACACGCCGGACGACGTGTTCAGGTACAGGGTGTTGGTACGCGGCATCGGAACCTCGTGCACCAGCGACGGGTCGATGTTGGCGGCCTGCGACACCGGAATCGCCTCCACCACATCGGCGGTGCCGTTGCGGAGCGCCGCTGCGCGGGCCGTACCGTCGGGCACGAAGTCGACGTCGATGCCGGCGAGCGTCGCGGTCTCACCCCAGTAGTTCTCGTTGCGATCCAGCGTGGCACTGGATGTGCCGTTCACAGCGGTCAACACGAACGGTCCGGTGCCGGTTCCGACGGGGTCGCTGCCGCCTGCGGAGTACGCCGCGGGTGCCAGGATGGCGAGCTGAGGGCTCGAGAGTCGTTGCGGCACCAGTGGATCGACGTCCTCGGTGGTCACCTCCACCGAATCGTCGTCGGTGGCGGTCACCGTCAGCTCGACGCCGTCGAGGATGCGCGGCTTCGGCGCGGCGGTGGTGGCAGCGGTCAGTGCGGTGACGACGGCGGCGGAGTCGAGCGGCGCACCGTTGTGGAACCTCACGTCGGGTCGGAGGTCGAAACTCCAGGTGCGCTCGTCGACGCGGTTCCAGGCGGTGGCCAGAGCCGGCTGCGCGTCACCGAGATCATCGAGCGTGACCAGGGTTTCGGCGGTGGACCAGCGCGAGAGTTTGAAGGCATCATCGCTGAACTGCGAGAGCCCCGAGCGTGGCGGCTGCAGCATCGCAACGCGGGCCCTGTCCGTGGTGCCGTCGGAAGGGGCCGAAGAAAAGCAGCCGGTCAGCGTGAGGGTTCCTACCGCTGCCAGGGTGCCGAGGCGGAAGACGTTGGTGGTCAATGGATCTCCTGTGGTGGTGCGAGCCGGGGTACGGCGTCGATCAGGTCTCGGGTGTACGGGTGCTGTGGGTCGGTGAGAAGGTCTCGTACACTGCCGGTTTCGACGATCCGGCCGTCGTGCATCACCGATACCTCGCGGCAGAGTCGTGCGACCGCAGACAGGTCGTGGCTCACGATCAGCAGGGCGCTCGGTAGGCCGGCCAACACCGAGAGGACCTGCTCACGCAGTTCGGGGTCCAGTCCGCTGACCGGCTCGTCCGCCAGCAGGTACCGCGGTTCGCATGCCACCGCACGCGCAATGGCGACGCGTTGATTCTGGCCACCGGACAGTTCCGTCGGGCGGCGCTGCAGATAACGCTGGTCCAGCCCGACGGCAGCGAGTGCGGCACCTGCCTTGGCTCGATGATCGCCGTCGATGCCGAGCAGTCGCAGCGGCGTAGCCACCAGATCCAGGACACTGCGGCGTGGGTCGAGACTGGTGGCGGGGTCCTGGGGTACGTACTGCACCAATCGGCGAAACCACCGCAGCGATCTCGCGGAACCCGGACGGACGTTGCGCCCCTCCAGTTCCACGGTGCCCGCATCAGGGGAGTCCAGTGCCAGCAGCATGCGCAGCACAGTGGTTTTCCCCGAACCGGATTCGCCGACAACGGCGACGCGACCGGCAGGCGGTAGCGAAAGCGAGACAGCGTCCAGCGCGGTACGAGACGATCCGTGCCGAACGTAGGTGCGCGTGATGTTCGTCGCCGCCAATCCCGCAGTCATCGCGCTACCAGCTGACGAAACGGATCGGCGGCGCGAGCTCGATCGAGCATGCGCACCACGAGATCGGACCTGGGACTGTCGAGAATCTCTGCCGTGGAACCTGATTCGACGATGCGTCCCGAGTCGAGAACCATCAGGTGATCGCACAGCTGTGCGGCGACGGCG
This sequence comes from Rhodococcus sp. 05-2255-3B1, assembly GCF_002258545.1. Lineage (NCBI taxonomy): Bacteria > Bacillati > Actinomycetota > Actinomycetes > Mycobacteriales > Nocardiaceae > Rhodococcus > Rhodococcus sp. 05-2255-3B1. The sequence continues at coordinate 237,453 of NZ_NOZC01000007.1, forward strand.
ATGTCGTGCGTGATCAGCAGCAGCGAGGCCACCTCACGAAGAGCGTCGAGTACCCGCGCCTGGCTGACCACATCGAGGGCCGTCGTCGGTTCGTCCGCGATCACCAGCGGGCTCTCGCGCGCCAATGCGACTGCGATACAGACGCGTTGACGCTGACCACCGGACAGCTCGAGCGGGTGCGCGGCCAGGATGCGTTCGGTGTCGCGCAGACCCACACGCTCGAGCAGCGCGGAGGCGTCGCGCGCGCGGAGTTGCCTGCCGACGGTGACCATCGGGTTCAGCGCGGTGGCCGAATCCTGGAACACCATCGCCGGACGGGCGGTGCGCGGTCGCCGGGGCGTCGGAACCCCGGTGACGTCGTGGCCGTCGACGAGAATGCTGCCGCTGCAGGTGATGCCCGGCGGCAGCGCTCCGACCAACGCCGAAGCGATCATCGACTTTCCCGATCCCGACGCACCCAGAAGGCCGAGACGTCGACCGGCGGGGATCTCGAAGGACACGTGCCGGACGATGCGCGAGTGTCCGGCGTCGATGCAGAGGTCATCGACGGCGAGCACGGTTTCTCCTGGGCTTGAAGGTGTTTATGAATGCGACAATCGTTGTCGATAGAGGACTGTAGGCGAATCGGGAAGGCGACACAAATTAGGCTGATCCGATGAGCAGGGCGAGGGACGCGCAGCGAGCGGCCGTCTACGACGCCGAGCAACTGGTCCGCACCATGTTCGATCGCGCCGAGGAGCGAGGTCTTCGCATGGTGGAGGTGATGGGTTCGCAGATCACGCTGCCGATCGAGCGCAAATTCGCCTCCATCGAGTCGGTGCAGGCGTACGTCGATGCGGTGCTCGGGCTGGATTGGGTCGCCGCCACCTGGCCCGACGCCGGTCGTGTGATCACCGTCCGGGCCCGTTCGGGTTCGGCTGCGGCGCACTACGAATCGGACACCGCCACCATTGCCGTGCCCCTGCATCGGGGCAACAGGGCCTGGGCGCTGCGAGAGCTGGTGGTGTTGCACGAGCTCGCGCACCATTTCGCCGAGGAGAACGAGCAGCAGCACGGCGGCGCATTCGTCGACCGCTACATCACCCTCGTCGGCGAGATCGTCGGCTCCGAGGCCGGGTTCGTACTGCGCGCGATGATGGCCGAGAGCGGCGTCCGCATCGGCTGATCGCATTCGGGTGCATCATGGGAGACGCAGCCCACACGACGAGGAGATGTACATGACCGTCAAGATCGGTGTTCAGCTTCAGCCCCAGCACGCTCCCGACTATCAGTTGATCCGCGACGCGGTGTTGCGATCGGAGGATGCGGGCGTCGACATCGTCTTCAACTGGGATCACTTCTATCCGCTGTACGGCGACCTCGACGGCGCGCACTTCGAGTGCTGGACGATGCTCGGTGCCTGGGCCGAGCAGACGTCGAACGTCGAGATCGGCGCGCTCGTCACCGGCGGCGGCTACCGCAATCCGGACCTGTTGGCCGACATGGCGCGCACCGTCGACCACATCAGCGGCGGCCGGCTGATTCTCGGCATCGGCGCTGGGTGGAACGAGAAGGACTACGACAACTTCGGCTACGAATTCGGCACGGCCGGTTCGCGTCTGGCCTTGCTGAAGGAGAGCCTGGCCAGAATCCGACACCGACTCGACGTCGGAAACCCGGCTCCCACCCGCGACATCCCGATTCTCATCGGCGGTGGCGGTGAGAAGAAGACCCTGAAGATGGTCGCCGAGTACGCGCACATCTGGCACAGCTTCGCCGACCTCGAGGCGTTGAAGCGCAAGTCCGAGATCCTCGCCGAGCATGGCACCACCGTCGGGCGCGACGTCTCGGGCATCACTCGATCGGTCTCGTGGCCGGGCGCGGACACCGCCCAGCACTTCGTCGACGCCGGAGCCACCCTGTTCACCGTGGGTACCGGAGGCCCCGAATACGACCTCACGGAACTGGGCGAAGCCATCGCGTGGCGGGACGCGCACCGGTAGTCACACGTCACGGCAGTTCGTTGAGCGAAACCCTTGCGCGTCGGCCGTTTGGGTGAGTGGGCCCTGGTCCGCTTAGGGTTTTGTCCATGGTTGCCGTACGCGCTTCACGCGCGCTCGTGGTTCTCGTTCTCGGACTGTTGATGGCCCTCACGCTCGCCGCGTGTGGAACCTCGAACTCCGATGATCAGGCGGCCGCAGGTCCCACCGACCTGTGCGCCCCTCCCGGAGTCGACAGTGCGTCGTCCACGCCGACGAACTTCGACGCTGCCGCAGCGGCCGCGACAGAGGACAGATACACGACGGACAACGTCACCCCGCTGGACCGCATCGACACGAATGCCCTGGGATTGGCGACGCCGGGAGTGTTGACCGTCGGCACTCTCTCCGACGCCCCGCCGAGCATCTGCCTCGACTCGGCCGGCCAGTACACCGGCTACGACAACGAACTGCTGAAGGCCGTCGCGGACAAGCTCGGGCTGCAGATCAACTTCTCGGGCACCGAGTTCTCGGGCCTGCTCGCCCAGGTTGCGGGCCGCCGCTTCGACGTCGGGTCGTCCTCGATCACGACGACGGACGAGCGACGCAACACCGTCGGATTCACCAACGGATACGACTTCGGCTACTTCTCCCTCGTCGCTCAGACCGGCGGTCCGATCAGCCGCTTCGAGGACCTGAACGCGAGCACCAGGATCGGCGTGGTGCAGGGCACCGTGCAGGACGACTACGTGGTGAACACGCTCGGCCTCGATCCGGTGAAGTTCCCGGACTACAACACCGCCTACGCGAACCTGCGGACCGGTCAGATCGACGCCTGGGTGGCCCCGTCGCAGCAGGCCGAGGGCTTGGTCAAGCCCGAGGACGGCACCGCGATCACACAGAACACGTTCTCGCTGAACAACTTCGTCGGCTGGGCCGTCGCCCGTGACAATCAACCACTGATCGATGCGCTGAACTCCGGGCTCGACGCGGTGATCGCCGACGGCACCTGGGCCACGCTCTACTCCGACTGGGTTCCTCGCGAGCTGCCCGACGGCTTCAAGCCCGGCAGCAAGGCAGCGCCGGAGCCGGAGCTACCCGACTTCGCCGCCATCGCAGCGCAGAACGACGCGAACGCTCCCGAAGCGGTTGCGGTTCAGCCGAAGTCGACGCTGGCGCAGTTGGGCGACACGTTCTTCGACTGGTCGCTGTACAAGTCCGCCATCCCCGACCTGTTCAAGGTGGGCCTGCCCAACACGCTGATTCTGGCGTTGGCGTCGGGCATCATCGGTACGGTCCTGGGCATGTTGCTGGCTCTGGCCGGCCTCTCCCGCACGCGCTGGTTGCGCTGGCCCGCCCGCGTCTACACCGACATCTTCCGCGGACTGCCCGCCGTGGTCATCATTCTGATCATCGGACTGGGCATCGGACCGGTGGTGCAAGGTGTGACCGGCGGCAATCCGTACTGGCTCGGCGCTGCCGCCCTCTCGCTGCTCGCCGCCGCGTACATCGGCGAGATCTTCCGATCCGGCATCCAGAGCGTCGAAGCCGGGCAGATGGAAGCAGCCCGGGCACTCGGATTCAGCCGTCGTCGTTCGATGAACCTGGTGGTCGTCCCGCAGGGTGTCCGACGCGTCCTGCCGGCGCTGATGAACCAGTTCATCTCGCTGATCAAGGACTCGTCGCTGATCTACTTCCTCGGACTGCTCGCCACCCAACGTGAGCTGTTCGCGGTCGGTCGAGATCTCAACGCACAGACCGGAAATCTGTCTCCGCTCGTCGCGGCCGGATTGTTCTACCTGGTGCTGACCGTGCCGCTCACCCATCTCGTGAACTACATCGACAAGCGACTGCGCACCGGCAAGGCCGAGCAGACGCTGGACCCGGTCGAGCAGGCCGTCGTCGTGGAAAGAGGCTGACATGACTTCTGTTTCGCTCGTAGGCAAGGACATCCACCTGTCCTTCGGCACCAACAAGGTGCTTCGCGGGGTGAGCATCGACGTCCCGGCCGGCACGACCACCACGGTCATCGGCCCGTCGGGCTCGGGCAAGTCGACGCTGCTGCGTGCTCTCAATCGACTGCACGAACCCGAACAGGGCGACATCCTGCTCGACGGCAAGTCGGTGCTGAACGACAACCCCGACCAGTTGCGTCAACGTATCGGCATGGTGTTCCAGCAGTTCAACCTGTTCCCGCACAAGAGCGTTGCCGACAACATCGCGCTCGGCCCGCAGAAGCTGCTCGGCCTGTCCAAGGAGGCTGCTCGCGCGGCCGCGATGGATCAGCTCGAGTTGGTCGGCCTGGCCAACAAGGCGGATTCGCGTCCGGGCAATCTCTCCGGCGGACAGCAGCAGCGCGTCGCCATCGCGCGAGCACTGGCCATGAAGCCAGAGGTGATGTTCTTCGACGAGGCCACCTCCGCTCTCGACCCCGAGTTGGTCAAGGGCGTGCTGGCGCTGATGGCAGACCTCGCGAAGGGCGGCATGACGATGGTGGTGGTGACCCACGAGATGGGCTTCGCGCGATCGGTGTCCAACAGGGTGCTGTTCATGGATCACGGCAGCGCCGTCGAAACCGGAACGCCGGAGCAGTTGTTCGACGATCCGCACACCGATCGACTGAAAGCGTTTCTGTCGCAGGTGCTGTAGCACGTTAGGGCAACCTCGTTGTCCGCGACTTCACCTGAACGTTCCTTTACTTTCGCTTTTGGGTGACAGCGTGCCCACTCATGAAGCCACTACCCTTGTTCGCGGTTCACGACGGAAGCTCCAAGCGATCGGCATTGACGTGCAAATACAAGTGCGGCGATGCGTGTTTCCACGAGGTTCCCAACACCTCGAAGGGTGAATACTTCGGCGACATCGTCAAGACCGCGATGTCGCGGCGCGGAGTGATCAAGGGCGGTGCCATGGCGGTGCTCGCCGTCGGCGCCGGTAGCGCTCTCGCCGCGTGCTCGACCGACGAGCCCGCCGCCACCGGAAGCGCAACCTCCAGCGCGTCGGGTGCCGACACCCCGGCGGTCGACGGCGTGGATTTCGTTGCGGTGGAACCGAACACCGAGGACGCCGTCGTGATACCCGAGGGCCACGAGCAGGCCGTCGTGATCCGCTGGGGCGATCCGGTCGTCGAGGGCGCTCCCGCGTTCGACTTCGACAACCAGACCGCTGCTGCGCAGGCGATGCAGTTCGGCTTCAACAACGACTTCGCCGGCCTGCTTCCGGTGGAGGGCACACCGAACGCGTTCCTGCTGGCGGTCAATCACGAGTACACCACCGAGCCGGCGATGTTCAAGGGCTACGACGCGGAGAAGCCGACGCGCGAGCAGTTCGACATTGCACTCGCCGCACACGGCCTGACGGTGGTTCAGGTTCAGGGCGAGGCTGATTCGGGCAAGCTGACGCCGACGATGGGCCGATACAACCGTCGCATCACCGGGACGACGGAGTTCGTCGTCACCGGCCCGGCCGCGGGCAGTGACTTCCTCAAGACCAGCGCCGACCCGACGGGTACCCGCGTGCTCGGCACGTTCAACAACTGCTCGGGCGGTCTGACGCCGTGGGGCACGGTGCTCTCCGGTGAGGAGAACTTCAACCAGTACTTCGGCAACGCGGAGTCGGTCACCGAGACCGTCGCCGCCGATCGCCTCGCCCGCTACGGCATCGAGGGCGCCGCCAGCGATCGCAAGTGGGAAACCTTCGACAAGCGCTTCGATCTCGCTCAGGAGCCCAACGAGGCCAACCGATTCGGCTACATCGTCGAGGTCAACCCGTGGGATCCGCAATCGGCTCCGATCAAGCACACCGCGCTGGGACGCTTCAAGCACGAGGCCGCCACCATCCACGTCACCGATGACGGCACCGTCGTCGCCTACAGCGGTGACGACGAGCGCTTCGACTACATGTACAAGTTCGTCTCGAGCCGCACGATGATGCCCGGCACCGGCGCGGCCGCGATGCGCAACAACCTGACGCTGCTGGACGCGGGCACGCTGTACGTCGCGACCCTCACCGGCGACACTCCCGACGAGATCGACGGCTCCGGCACCCTGCCCGCCAACGGCGAGTTCCGCGGCACCGGAACGTGGATCCCTCTGCTCGAGACCGGCGAGGACGGCCGCGGCACGTCACTCGTCGACGGCATGTCGGCCGAGGAGGTCGCGGTGTTCACCCGCCAGGCGGGCGACAAGGTGGGCGCAACCAAGATGGACCGTCCGGAGGACTTCGAGCCCAACCCGGTGACCGGCAAGGTCTACGTCGCGCTGACCAACAACACCAACCGAGGCACCGAGGGCAAGGCCGCGGCCGACGAGGCCAACCCCCGCAACGCCAACAAGAACGGCCAGGTGCTCGAGCTCGACGACGACCACGCGGGCACGTCGTTCACCTGGAACCTGCTGCTGGTGTGCGGTGACCCGAACGAGGCCGACACGTACTTCGGCGGCTTCGACAAGAGTCAGGTCAGCCCCATCTCGTGCCCCGACAACCTCGCCTTCGACTCGAAGGGCAACCTGTGGGTCTCCACCGACGGCAACGCTCTCGACTCCAACGACGGCCTGTTCGCCGTGGTGCTCGACGGCCCACGTCGTGGTGAGACTCGTCAGTTCCTGACGGTTCCCGCGGGCGGCGAGACCTGTGGTCCCATCGTCTCCGACGAACGGGTCGTGGTGTGCGTGCAGCACCCGGGCGAAAGCGACGACGCCACCGCCGACGCACCGATCTCGCATTGGCCCGACGGCGACGACACCCAGCCTCGGCCGTCCGTCGTCGCAGTGTGGAAGTCGGCGTAGCCGTAGCTGTTTCGCATCGATCGGAACGCGCCCGTGGTCGAAGACAGTCGACTGCGGGCGCTTCGGTTGTGTCAGGCGTCCTCGGGGGCGCTCAGTCGGCAGCCGTATCTGTCATCAGCCGTGCGACGACCCAGGCCATCGCACGGCTGACGGCATCACGCGATTCGCCGGTGTGATCGAGCATGTCGAATCCGTGTTGTCCGTCGGGTACGTCGATGATGTCTAGGTTCGTAGCGTGGGCAGCCTCGACGAAAGCGTTCGCCCCCGAGACGAATTCGGGGCGATCGCGGCCCACACGTGTGAGCAGAATCGGCAGTGCTCCCGAATCCGATACGGCGAGAGTGGAATCGAATCGCGGCTCGACCCCCCATTCAGGGAGGGTCTGCAGCACCGGGTATGTCAATGCGAGACAGGTCAACCACGCCGGAGGGTGTTTCAACCAGTCGGCAGCGAGCAGCCCGCTCCCGGAAAAGAACCACAGCGCAACTCGATTGGGATCCACTCCGGGGAGTTGTCGAACCTGGTCGACTCCGATGGCGATCTCATCGGCAGCCGCAGCACACTCGGCCAGCGAGGACATGTGATGTTCGAGTACGACACCGACGACACCTGCTGCCGCAGCGATGGATCCGTATCCCACGAAAACCGGTTGATCTCGGGGTCGCCATTCGACGCCCGGCGGACGCGGACCACCGTGGACGAAGACAACAGCGGGCCGAGGAGCGTCTTCGCCGGGTGCCGTGTCGGGTGCCCGATATACGTCGAACGATTCTCGACGTTCGCGTAGTACGTCGGGCGTTGCGAGTACGAACGGCTGCGGTTCCATTCACTTACCTCCATCGATGGTGCGCTGGAATCGGTCGAGTGCCCAGGCGTCACGCTTCACCTCACGACCCGGGTTGTGCGGCGATTCGCCTCGCTGCCTCCACGACAAAGCGTCGACGTGCCGCCCGTGCCTGCTGGTCGTTGGGTCCAGCACCGGTGATCATTTCGGCGAGCTGCGGGACGGTCTGCCACCAGGCGGCCAGCGCGATCAGCGTGAACACCAAGTGCGCAGGATCGATCTCCGAATCGATGAGGCCGTGTCGCTGGGCGTCGGCGAAACGCGCCACCTTCTCTCGGTAGTGCGTCGTGCGCACCTCCGCGTGAGCCGGCGGGCCAGGCTGGAGACCCTCCCACTGCAGCAGGCGGCCCAGTTCGGGATGAGATGCGTGATAGTCGAACGTCGCTCCGGCGAATTCGCCGATGTCGTCCAAGTCGACCCCTGTGAGTTCGACGCCGGTCGCAAGGCGCTCCAACTCGGTTGCCAGGACGAGGTCCCAGAGAGCCTTCTTGTCGCCGAAGTAGCTGTAGAGCCTCTCCTTGTTGACGCCTGATCGAGTTGCGATGGATGCGACGGTCGTGCCCTCGAACCCGTGAGCTGCGAATTCCACCAGCGCGGCATCGCGGAGTCGACGCCGTGTCCCGTCCGTGTCCCAGGCCATCCGCCGAGATTACCAACTTCTGAGTTGGAATTTCCCCGCGCTCGAGAGGTAGCATTCCAACTACATCGTTGGAGTTGGAGAGTAAACATGAACGTCGTCGACAGTCTTCCCGCAGAAATCCGATCGCCCGCGCCGAACTCGGTGGCTCTGGTGACGGGAGGGAACAGTGGCATCGGTCTCGAGACGGCGCGGCAGCTACTGGCTCTCGGCGTGAACGTATGGATCGGAGCGCGGGATCTCGACAAGGGGCAACGCGCAGCCGCAGAACTGGGCTCGGGCGCGCGCGTCGTGCAGCTCGATGTCACGGACCCGTCTTCGGTCGCCGCAGCCGTGCAGCAGGTCGGCGAACTGGACATACTCGTGAACAACGCCGGGGTGAACCCAGGCAACGACGACGTCGTCGGCACCACGCTCGAGCAGTTGCGTACTGCGTACGAGACCAACGTCTTCGGTCTCATCTCCGTCACTCAGGGATTTCTCCCTGCGTTGCACAGGTCCGCGCACCCACGCATCGTCAACGTGTCCAGCGGAGCCGGATCCCTGACCTGGAACAGCAGCCCGAACCCACAGTTCGACTGGGAACGAGTGAAGGGCGGCGGCGTGGCCTACCGAAGCTCGAAGACAGCCGTCAACGCCGTCACGCTGCTGACCGCTCAGACCCTCGGCGAGAAGGTCAAGGTCAACGCCCTGGCACCCGGGCTGCGCCACACCAACCTCGTCGCGGGCATGTCGGCGGGCGGAGACCCGGCCGAGGCGGCTACGGGAGTGGTCCGTCTCGCCCTCCTCGCCGACGACGGCCCCACGGGAGCCCTGTGGTCGTGGGACGGTACGCGCGTGCCCTGGTGACGGAGTGCGCAGCCGTGCAGTTTCAGGAACGTCACCAGCGAGCGAGTACTCGCAGTGATTCCGGTGTGCCCGAGTAGTGATTGATGTCGGTTCGCCCGTCGATTCCGGGAATCGTGCCGCGGTCGGTGAACTGCCAGAACAACCAGTCGGTCCAGCCGCCGGGCAGCGGCCCCAGCTCGTCGTCGTAGTCGGCGATCCACAGCGGATAGTTGTTGAACTCGTGGGTGTCGGCCATCGCCGTCCGCCAGAAGTTCGGATAGGTGTAGATGATCGGCTGACGGCCGGTCAGCGTCTGGACGGTATCGAGGTACCGGTGCGTCCAGTCGATGACCTCGGCAGGCGACCTCCCCTTCGCGTCCTCGAGGTCGAGCACCGGCGGCAGATCACCCGGACCGTTGATGCCCAGCACCAGTGCCGAGTAGTACGCGCCCTGCAACTCGGGTGAGAGCGTCACATCGGCGTAGTGGTACGCCCCGCGCGCCACGTTCGCCGTACGCATGACGATGGAATCCTCGACGAAGTACGGGTTGACGTAGTCCAGACCCTCGGTGGCCTTGACCATCGCGAATCCGTGGCCCGCCGCCTTGACGGCATGCCAATCGATCGCGGTGCCGTCGATGTGTTGCCACGACGAGACGTCCGGGCCCTGCGGAACGGCCGACGCGATCCCGGGAGCAGCACAGGCGATGACACCGGCCGAGAACAATACGAACAGAGCACGTGACGTGCGAGAGAAGACCACTCGGGTGAGAGTAGGGGGCCCGGACCTGGGCACTCAATGGTGAACAGTCACTAATGCGATCGGTCCACAGACATGGTTGAGTCCTCGGTAATGAGACGTGGGTAACACTCACGCCGCCGACAGCGACATACCCAGAGTCGGCACGAACAAACCAATGCAAACACGAACTACATCTCTTGGCTCGGAGGCGCACCCATGACTGTCGTGAACGATCTATCGCATCTGGCTCTCACGGATCTCGACCCGTCCGACTATGCGGTGCCGACCATCGCGCCGATCCGAACCACCGGACACCTCGACCCCGTGTTCTGCATCCACCCGCTGGTGGGTCTGGTCGATTGCTACGCAGGCCTGGCACCTCACGTCGACGACGACCGCCCCATCTACGGCGTCCAGGTACCCGCGTCCGGTGAGCGCGCCGAATCCCTCGCGGCACTGGCGGCGCAGTACGCCGACGACATCGTTCGCATCCAGACCGACGGCACCGTCCACCTCCTCGGCATGTCGTTCGGTGGAGTTCTCGCCCACGCCATCGCCGTCGAACTGCAGAACCGGGGCGTCACCGTCGGCGCACTGACGCTGCTGGACAGCGACCCTGTCCGGGCCCGCGCCGAGGGCGCAGATCTACTCGGAGCCATGGGTGACGAGATCGATCGCAGCCACGTCGAGGAACTGCTCGCCGTCGCGTCGCACAACGACGAACTCGTCCAGCGCCACCTGCCCGGCATCTATTTCGGCAACGTCCTGGCCGTCTCGTCCCTCGGTACCGACTCCGGTTCCGCGTGGCACCCCTTCGTCTGCGGCACCGTCGCCAAGTACCTCGTGCCCGACGCCACCTCGTTCGACGTCGTCGGCCCTCTCGTCGACAGCTACCTCGGCTGATCCTTCTCGTTACCCCAGCCAATCGAGCACGGCCGCGGCCGTCCAGGATTGCTGCATGCTGCCGAGCGGCTTACCGGTGAACGGCTCGTAGTACTCGGCGAAGCTGCCGTCGCTGGCCTGACGCAAGCCTTCGTCGCGCAACGACAGTGACCGCTCCGACCACCCACGACGCGCGAACGCCCACGAGAACAGCCACGTCATCACCGGCCACACCGGCCCGCGCCAGTACTCACGGGCACGGAAATCCTTCGACACCGGGGACGTGGACGGCGGAACGGCATAGCGCAGATCCGGATGTCCGCAGAACCGCGTGCCCTCGAAGATGCGGATCAAGTTTCGTTCCTGTTCGCGGGGCAGTCCGCCGCACAGCAACGGGGCGAACATCGCGATCGTCTCGGTGCCGATCCACTGGCCCGTCCGCAGATCGAAGTCACGGGCCCCACCGGAGCGCGCATCCGTCGTCGCGATGACGCCCTTGCGGAACTTCTCCGCCCACGACCGCAACTCCCGAACATCGGAGTGGGGACGTGAATGGTCCTCGCCGATGGTCGCGAGCACATCGCATGCCACTGCGAAGATGGCGCTGACGAACACGTCCTCGACGGCGAAGCTCATCTTCGTCTTCAATGCATCGTCGTCGTACCCGACCTGCTTCATCTCCTCCACCAGCCAGATGTAGCGGTCGTACTCGAGATTGCTCGGCCGCTGGGAGGCGTCGGAGATCACCGCCTTGTCCTCTCGGAAGTACGGATCCATCTCTCCGGGAACCACATTCGCATAGGCCGAATCCCAACGAGGTGAATTGTCCATCCCCGACTCCCAGCCGTGGAAGACCGCGATCCGTCCGTTGTCGTCGACATCGCGGGCCTGAGCGAGCCAGCGATGCCACCGCACCAGATCACCCCAGCGGCGGTCGAGGAATTCCTCGGCGACGGCACGCGTCGTACGTCCGTGGCGCTTGGAATGATCGAGGATGCGCTGCACCGCGATCGCGTGCACCGGAGGTTGGGTGATCCCCGAGGTCTGCGGGCTCATCGGTGCGTGCGACGCGAGCGTGCCGGTCGCCCACCGCGCAGGACCGGGGAAGTAGCCGTCGACACCGTTGGCGAAGACGATGTGCGGGATCATCCCGTTCTTCCACTGCGCGGAGAGCAAGGTGTCCATCTCCACCACGGCCCGCTCCACGCTCAGCGGAGCCAGCCCGACCGAGACGAACGCCGCATCCCAGCTCCACATGTGCGGATACAGTCGCGGGGCCGCGCTGGTCATGGTGCCCAGGTCGTTGCCCCTGAGCAGATATGCCGCGCGCGCCGCCAACTGCGTGGAAGTGAAACCTCGATCGCCCATGCAGACAGTTTGCGTCCGCGCGCGCGATTCCGCTCGTTTCGATTGCGGACCGAATATGTCCTCGATTGTTTCTAGTGTGGGTTTCACCAGCCCATCCAGGAGGAAACGATGACCACCGAGAACACCGACATCACCAGAATGCTCGACGAACAGCGCGCGAACTTTCTCATCACCGTGCGCGGCATCAGCGACGAGCAGGCGCGTACCCGCACGACCGCCAGCGAACTCACCCTCGGCGGACTGCTGCATCACGTGATCAGCAACGAACGGCACTGGATGAAGGTGATCGCCGAACTCGACGACACGGCCGAGTTCGACATGGAGTCCGCCGGCGGCGAATACGTCATGGCGGACGACGAGACTGTCGCAGGGCTCATCACCGAGTGGGAAGAGGTGGCGCGCTCCACCACCGATGCCTTGGCGACGTTGGATCTGAATCTGTCCGTCCCGGTCCCGACGGCACCCTGGGCACCCGAACGCATCTGGCAGAGCGCACGATTCACGGTGCTGCACATCCTGCGCGAAATCTCGCAGCATGCAGGGCACGCGGACATCATTCGCGAGGAACTCGACGGAGCGAACACCACCCGGACCTGGGCATCCGAGGCGGGGATGAGCTTCTAGATAGTCTGGCTTCATGACTCGTACTGCGCTGGTGACCGGGGCAAGCCGTGGCCTCGGGGCCCACATCGCCCGATTGCTCGCCCCGGATCACCACGTCCTGCTCGGCGGACGATCGGCCGAGTCTCTCGAGGCCGTCTCGTCGGAACTGTCGGGAGCCACCCCGTGGCCGGTGGAACTGACCGATCCCGACGCGGTGGCCGCAGCCGCGTCGGGCATCGATTCTCTCGACGTGTTGGTGCACAACGCCGGAGTCGCAGCACTGGGGACCGTCGAGGAGTCGACGGCGGAGGACTGGCGGCGACAGTACGAGGTGAACGTCATCGCCGTCGTCGAGCTGACTCGGCTGCTCCTACCGGCGCTGCGGAAGGCCAACGGCCATGTGGTGCTGATCAACTCGGGTGCCGGCATTCGCGCGAACCCGGGGTGGGGCGGCTACGCAGCGAGCAAGTTCGCCTTGCGCGCATTCGGTGATGCACTGCGACAGGAGGAGCCGACGCTTCGTGTGACCTCGGTTCATCCCGGACGTATCGACACCGAGATGCAGCGCGAGATCGTCGCACACGAGGGTAGGGAGTACGACGGTTCGAAGTTCTTGCAGCCCAGTACCGTTGCCCTCGCGGTGCGCAACGCCATCGATACCCCCGCCGATGCTCACCCCACGGAGCTGGTGCTGCGCACCAGGTGAGCAGAAGTGCCCTCGGCCGTTGCGCAGGCTCCACTCCGGCCTCGTAGGAGGGGATGGAATCTCCGATCGCGTTCAGAGGTCGTCGAGCGTCACGATGCCGTCCTGCAGTGCCCGGGCGACCAGTGCAGCCTTCGTCGGAGCCGCTCTACCCACGCGGGAGTACTTGTCGCGGATTCGCGTCAGGTGCGTGTTGACGGTTCCCAGTGCGATGTGAAGACGGGCCCCGACGTCGACTTTGGAGTCGCAGTCCAGCCAAGCCTTCAGGACGGTGACCTCACGCTCGGTCAATCCGGGAGATGCGTACACCGGCACCGCCTGCGGCGGTGTCCTCTGCACTCGCACCGGAGGGTGCGTGGAACGTGTCAGGGGCTGCCTGGTGCCGAGTGGTGCCAGAGCTCGCGGCTGTGTGGGGGGTCGATGACCGATCACCACCATGTGTGCCTCCTTGCGATATCGGCCGTCACACGAACTCTCGGCCCGTGTGCATCTGATCACGGCGCGTGAATCCCCTGCAACACAAACCAATTCGACTCAGGTCTCCATCAGAGTGTTCCAACTAACCCCACGTGTAGTTGGTTGTAAACCAAGCGGGCGACACACTCGGATTGCTATGGTTCGAGGTCCAATCCGGAGCTGTGCAGTCTGTAGAGGCGGTAGTCGTTGAACACCAGGCCGACCCCGCGCGAGCAGTTCCTTCGGACCGGCTACCGGCTTCTGGACGAACTCGACACCACCGATCTGGCGCGATCGCTCTCCATCGCGGCCGTCGTGGACGGTGCCGGTCTGTCCCATCAGACCTTCCGCAACGCCTACCCAGGCAACTCACGCAGCGGTGGCTCCGGCGGCAAAGAGGCGTTCGTCGCGGATCTGCTGGACAACCTCACCGTGAATTACAGCGGAACCGTCCCACCCACCGACCCGCCGACGGGATGGCGCGACGCGGCTGCGCCGGTGTCGGCCCTGTTCGACGACCTGACGTCGGGATTGATGCGGCGCCGACTCATCGCCGTCCTGTTCGCAGCCGACCACGACGGAGCCCGCAAGGCAGTCACCCCGGAATTCGAACGGCTCGATGCAGACCTCCGCACAGTGGTGGGTCAGGCGATCCAGGCCCAGGGTGGGTCCGTGCGTCGGCCGTTGTCCTTGACGTCCCTGTCCACTGCCCTGGGCGCACTCCTCGACGGCTACGCGCTCCGTGAGATGCTCACGCCCGGTTCGGTTGCCACGGGCGAGGTATCCGACGCAGTCACCTCGATCCTGCGGTGGGCCATCGACCCGGTGCACTCCGATCGGAATGCACCCGAACCCGACCCCGTCGATGCGCTCGAGGGGGCCGCTTCCCTTCGCCCGGATCTGGAGGCCGACGTCATCGCGGCTACGGAAAAGCTCTTCCTCGACAACGGCTACTTCCTGGTCACGCTCGCCGACATCGCCGCAGCGGCGAAGATCCGGGTCGAGGATCTTCGCCGCCTGTTTCCCAGCAAGGTCGACATCATCGTCGCCGCACTGAAACCCGAGTTCGATCGCGTCCTACGGTTGCGCCGCGCCGACGAACGCCTCGGAATCGAGCCCGCAGTCGCACTGCAACGGACCCTGATCTCGCTGGGGAACTTCGTGATCGACAACCGGGCGATGAGCTCGGGGATGCTCCTCGCCCTGAGCTTCGAGCAGTTCCAGCATCCGAGCACGATCACGACCGTGATCGAGAACCTCTACCTCCCCGCTGCCGTCGTCCCCATCCTCGAACGCGGACGCGAAACCGGTGTGTTCAGCGACGAGGCACCCGCACCCGAGGTGGCGATCATGCTGACCAACAACGTTCTCTTCCGATGCCTGACGCGTCCCACCGAAACGGCGTCGGACGTCGTCGCCGGTGTGCTGCGAGTACTGATGCCGGGTGTCTCGACCAGGACGCCCTGACATCACCCGACCCGAGGGTGCGTCCAGGTCTGGAACTCGGTCTGCGAAAGTCCTACGGTTGTGTCATGGCACTGTCGAAGGCAGAACGCGAAGAATTTCTGGCCGAGTCTCACGTCGCCGCGCTGTCCGTCTCCGCGGGCCCGGATCGTGGTCCGCTCACCGTCCCCATCTGGTACGACTACACACCTGGTGGCCAGGCCTGGGTTCTCACCGGAAAGACGTCCAGGAAAGCCGAATCGATCAGGGCTGCACAGCGTTTCACGCTCATGATCGAGCAGACGAATCCGACCATCAAATACGTGTCAGTCGAGGGACCGGTTGCGCGGGAAGAGCCGAGTACGCCGGAGCTACTACGCGCCATGGCTGCGCGCTACCTACCGCCGGAGAAGGTCGACGGCTATCTCGAAATGGCCGACAGCGAGCACGAAGAGAACGTGGTGTTCTACCTGCAGCCGGAGCACTGGCTGTCGGCCGATCTGGGCGCGATCTGAGGTAGCGCGCCGGTAGCGCCTTCCCGAATCAGGTGGTCGGTGTCAGGGCGTTGCCGGGCGGGACGGTCGCACAGTTGCTGCGCGTCGGCCCACCGGCGAATCGCTCGGTCAGGAACTGCAGGCTCTGCGCCTCGAACACCGGGAACGCATCACTGTGCGTCAGGCCGTCGTACTGTGCGTACTGCACATCGACGCCCCGCCCGCAGTATGCGTACGCCAGCCCCTGCACGTCGCCGGTGATCATGATCGTGTCGCCGATCGGATCGGCGTGCCCGACAGCGAGGAACATCGGCGTTCGCGGAGTGCCCTGACTGCCCATGATGTTGTCGTCGATCGCCGCCACGACCTCGGGTACGTCCAGCAGTGAGGTGTACGGGGCCTTGACCATCGACGCGTCGGTGAGCGTCGGATAGTCGTCGGCGAACTGCGCGATGCACTCCTGATCGACCTGATCGATGACATCGAGGCCGTAGTCGGAGATGAAACTGTTCAGGTCGAGGCCGTATGCACGTTCGTAGGCGACGACCAGTGCCGGGATGACACCCGCCCACTGCTTGTTTCCGCTGACGTACGGCAGGTTGTGAGCCAGGTCGACGGGCAGCCCGCCGGCCGCCGCACCGACGAGGTTCAGCTCGGGGGCGTACTCGGGAGCGATTTCGGCACCCCACTGCGTCGGCACGGATCCACCGGAGTACCCGACCATGCCGACGGGCGTGCTCGACGGAAGCCCCAGAAAGGACTGGGCCGCACGAACGCCGTCCAGCGCTGCGTAGCCCGACTGCCGCCCGATCGTCCACTCGAGCTCCTCACCCTCGTAATCCGGTACGACGACGGTGTAGCCGGCTGCGAGGTAGCCGGCAATGACCGCCTGTTCCGCGCCGGCAATGGGACTCGTCGACCCGCCGCTGAGCGTGTACGAGGGATTGCACTGAGAGCCGAGCGCGTCGTAGGCCATGTGGTACGAGACGATCCGCGTCGGCCCGGGAACCAAGGGCCGCAGCACAGTTGCGACCGTGACGACGCCGTCACCCTGCTGGTCGGTGGTTCGGTACAGAACCTGGCTACCCGTTATAGGCGTCGGCTGGCTGGGGGTACGGAACGTCATGGGCCTCGACCGAAGCACCGTTCCCGGGGAGACGTCCAGGCCGCCGTCCCACTCGTAGAACGGATCGTCGGCGGGAATCGGTGAGCCCGGCCCCGGATCTGCCTGTGCCACAGGGACACTGACGAATGACGCAGACCCGAGAAGTAGAACGACCGAGGCCATCAGCCTCATTGCAAAGCCTCTACCAGCCAGTGACATGCATCAAATTAAACCCCTACGAGCTCGAAGTCATGGACGGAAATCGCCAGATTTTCGTCCATGACTTCGAGTTCGGCGAAGGCTGGGTTACTTCAAGACGATGTTCACCATTCGACCCGGGATCACGATGACCTTGGTCGGGGCCTTGCCGTCGAGCAGGGCCACGATCTTCTCGTCGGCCAGCGCAGTCTTCTCGACGTCGTCCTTCGTCGCATCTGCGGGGACGGTGATGCGGCTGCGGACCTTGCCGTTGACCTGGATGGGGTAGTCGACGGTGTCGGCGACGAGCCACTTCTTCTCCACGCGCGGGAAAGGCCCGTGCGCCAACGACTTCTCGTGACCGAGCTTGCTCCACAGTTCCTCGGACAGGTGCGGTGCCAACGGAGCGAGCATCAGGATCAGCGGCTCGACGACCCCGCGCGGGGCACCGTCGGGGTACGCCTTGGTGATGTGGTTGGTCAGCTCGATCAGCTTGGCGCCGGCCGTATTGTCGCGCAGCGCAGCGTAATCCGCGTGTACACCGTCGATCACGCGGTTGAGTACCCGCAACGTGTCTTCGGTGGGCTTGGCGTCGGTGACGCGGACCTCGCCGGTCACCTCGTCGAGCACCAGTCGCCACACTCGCTGGAGGAAGCGCTGCGCGCCGACGACATCCTTGGTCGCCCACGGCCGCGAGGTGTCCAGCGGTCCCATCGACATCTCGTAGAAGCGCAGGGTGTCGGCACCGTACTCGGCGAAGATCTCGTCGGGGGAGACCGAGTTCTTCAGCGACTTACCCATCTTTCCGTACTCACGGTTGACGGGCTGGTCCTGGTGGAAGTAGCCACCGTCGCGCTCGATCACCTCGGCCGCGGGCACGTAGACGCCGCGAGCGTCGGTGAAAGCGTAGGCCTGGATGTAGCCCTGGTTGTAGAGGCGACGGTACGGCTCGCTCGAGCTGACGTGGCCCAGATCGAACAGCACCTTGTGCCAGAAGCGCGAGTACAGCAGGTGCAGCACCGCATGCTCGACGCCACCGACGTAGAGATCGACTCCGCCGGGATCGTGGGGTCCGTGGATCTCCGGACGCGGTCCGACCCAGTACTTCTCGTTCTCCGGGTCGGCGAAGGCTTCGGAGTTGGTGGGGTCGATGTAGCGCAGCTGGTACCAGGAGCTACCGGCCCACTGCGGCATCACGTTGGTGTCGCGGGTGTAGGTCTGCAGCCCGTCGCCCAGATCCAGTTCGACGTTGACCCATTCGGAGGCCTTGGCCAACGGCGGAGACGGCTCGGAGCCCGCGTCGTCGGGATCGAACGACACCGGTGCGTAGTTCTCGACCTCCGGAAGTTCCACCGGCAGCGCGGAATCCGGCAGCCCGTGCGGGTTGCCCTCGGAGTCCCAGACGATCGGGAACGGCTCGCCCCAGTAGCGCTGGCGAGCGAACAGCCAGTCGCGCAGCTTGTACTGAATGGTGCCGCGGCCGGTGCCGTCGGCTTCCAGTCGCGCGATGACGGCGGCCTTGGCCTCGTCCACCGGCAGGCCGTCGAGGAAGTCGGAGTTCACCAGCTCACCGTCGCCGACGTATGCGGCCTCGGTGACGTCTCCGCCCGAGATGACCTCGCGCACAGGCAGATCGAACGCGGTGGCGAACTCCCAGTCGCGTGCGTCGTGTCCGGGGACGGCCATGATCGCGCCGGTGCCGTAGCCGGTCAGCACGTAGTCGGCGATGAACACCGGCACCTGCTCACCGTTGACCGGGTTCTTCACGTAGGCACCGATGAAGACGCCGGTCTTCTCCTTGTTCTCCTGTCGCTCCAGATCGGACTTGGCGGCGATCGAACCGCGATATGCCGCAACGGCTTCCGCGGGGGTTGCGGCTCCGCCGGACCACTTGTCGGAGACGTCCGCCGGCCACTCGGGAGCAACCAACTCGTCGACCAGTTCGTGCTCGGGGGCGAGCACCACGTAAGTGGCACCGAACAGCGTGTCCGGTCGAGTGGTGAACACCTCGATGTTCGAGAAGGAGACCTGCGCACCGCGGGAGCGCCCGATCCAGTTGCGCTGCATGGTCTTGACCTTCTCGGGCCAATCCAGGTACTCGAGGTCGTCGACCAAGCGGTCCGAGTACGCGGTGATCCGCATCATCCACTGCCGCAGGTTCTTTCGGAACACCGGGAAGTTTCCACGATCGCTGCGTCCGTCGGCGGTGACCTCCTCGTTGGCGAGCACCGTACCCAGACCGGGGCACCAGTTGACCATCGAGTTGGATTCGTACACCAGACGGAAGCCGTCGATCACCTCGCGGCGTTCACCGACGGTCAGCGACTCCCAGGAGCGGCCGTCGTCGAGGGTCCGCTCGCCCGAGGCGAAGGCCGCCTCCAGCTCGGAGATCGGACGCGCCTTGTTCTGATCGACGTCGAACCAGGCATTGAAGATCTGCAGGAAGATCCACTGCGTCCAGTGGTAGAAGTCGACGTCCGTCGTCGCCAGGGACCGTCGGCGATCGTGCCCGAGACCCAGCCGACGCAGTTGGCGTCGCATGTTGGTGATGTTGTCCTCGGTGGTGCTGCGCGGGTGCGTGCCCGTCTGCACGGCGTACTGCTCGGCCGGCAGACCGAATGCGTCGTAACCCAGCGCGTGCAGCACGTTGCGGCCCTGCATGCGGTGATAGCGCGCGAAGACGTCGGTGGCGATGTAGCCGAGGGGGTGACCGACATGCAGCCCACTGCCCGAGGGGTACGGGAACATGTCCTGGACGAAGAGTTTGTCCTTCGGGACGTCTCCGGCGAGGCTTCCGACCGGATTGGGCGCGTCGAAAGTGCCCTGCGTCTCCCACAGGTCCTGCCACTGCTCCTCGATGTGCCCGGCGAGTTCGGCTGTGTAGCGGTACTCGGGGGCGGACTCGGTGGGTGCTTCAACGGAATCGGTCACACCTACCAGCCTAAAGTGTGACGCGGCCCGCCTGGTACCAGGACCTCGCTGCGCCGTATCCTGGCCAGGTGGTCATCGTCTCGGTTGTGTTGTTCGTGCTCGCCCTCGTCGTCGGCGCTGTCGCTGTCGCGTCACTGCTGGGCCGGCTGCCACGCAACCGTTTCGCGGGAGTCCGCACCGCCGAGGCCATGCGTGACGACGAGACGTTCACCCTCGCCAACCGCGTCGCAGGCCCAACCACCGCCGCATCGGCTCTGGTACTGGCCATCGGCGCCGTAGCCGCTCTCGCACTGAGCGGCATCGCCGCTGTCGTCGGCGTCGTCGTTGCCCTCGTGGCCGCGCTGTTCATCGCCGCAGCCGGCGGGACCATCGGGGCCCGCGCAGCAGCGGCCGTTCCGCCACCCGCCGAGGCAGACGGATGCGGAAGCTCGTGCATCTCGTGCAGCCTCAAGGACGCCTGCCAGCCGAGCTGAGCCGAGCAGATGAAATCGAGGGCTGCCCGCACGTTCGATCCCGCCGGGGTCGTCTTCGGTGTTCTCGGACCTCTGGTCGTCGCTGCTCTCGGTCTCGTCCTCGCGTACCTGTGGCAGGACCGTCTGCCGGAGCAGGTCGCCACGCACTTCAGCGGCACCGAACCCGACGACTTCGCCGACCCGCTCTCCAACGCCTGGACCCTCGCCATCGTGATCGTGCTGGTGGGCGGCGGGTGCAGTGCCGTCGCATCATTGGCTCGGGTGCTGCTGATCATGCGTCGCACGATGCTGATCATCGGGCTGACCGTCGTCGGGACCATCGGTGTTCTGCAGATCGCGACCCTCGTCCGTGAACTGGACATGGCGACCGCGCAGAGCGTCACCATCCCCGGTTGGGCCATGGCGGTGGGAACCGTCGCCGGCTTCGCGGCCGGACTGTTCGGCGCATCGCGGCTACGCGACCACCGCGAGCGCGTTCTCGCCACCTCGCCGCCGCACTCCGATCTGCCGCGGTGCAATCCCGAATTGCCCCTGGTCGTCCATGTCGGTGCCAGTCGAGTCGCCGGCACGACCGTCGCGGCGGTATCTCTGGCAGGCGCTGCTCTGACGTGCTACCTGTCCAGCTCGCTGTGGCCGATCTTCCTGTTCGCACCGCTGACGATTCTCATCCTGTCCCTGCTGCGCTTCACCGTGCACGTCGACAGCGACGGCCTGTACGTATCGAGTCTGGGAATGGCCGCGTTCGACTACGACATCGACGAGATCACCGGCTCGTCCGTTCGAACGGTGGACCCGTCGAAGGAGTTCGGTGGTTGGGGTCTACGGGCCAAGGGACGCGGCAACTACGCCGTCGCCACCGAAGCCGGGCCCGCGGCCTTCGTCACGTTCGCGAACGGGGACCGGCTCACCATCGGGTCTGCCGACGCGGCGATCATCGCGGGAACCCTCAACACCCTCACCGATCGGACCCGCAGCACCACGATGGATTAAGTTAGCCGAGTGAAGTTGTTGCGGGATACCGTGCTGGATCCCTTCCTGTTGGGCATCTTCGCGGTCGCCGCGCTGGCAAGTCTCTTCCCGGCCACCGGCACAGCGGAGGACGTCCTGGGCTGGATCACGCGCATCGCCATTGCGCTGCTGTTCCTGATCTACGGCGCTCGGCTCTCGCCGCGCGACGCCTGGGACGGCGTCAAGCACTGGCGGCTGCACTCGGTGATCCTGGCGTGCACGTACCTGCTGTTCCCCGCGCTCGGGCTTGCGCTGCGGATTCTCGTCCCCGGGGTGATCAGTGACGACCTCTACACCGGAATCCTGTTTCTGTGTCTGGTCCCCTCGACCGTGCAGTCCTCGATCGCCTTCACCTCCATCGCACGCGGCAACGTCGCCGGAGCTGTCGTGAGTGCATCGTTCTCCAACATCATCGGCGTGTTCGTCACCCCACTGCTGGTGATCGCCCTGATGACCACCACGGGTTCCGTGACCATCGACCCCGGCTCGGTACTCGATATCGCTCTGCAACTGCTGCTTCCGTTCGCCGTCGGTCAGCTGATCCGGCCCTGGGTGACCGGATGGCTCACCCGACACAGCGCGCCGACGAAACTCGTCGACCGCGGTTCGATCCTGCTGGTGGTCTTCGCCGCCTTCAGCGAATCGATGAACCAGAACGTGTGGTCGTCGGTGGCGGTGTGGCGCATCGGCGTCGTCGTCGCCGTGTGCGCCGCGTTGCTCGCCCTGGTGCTCACGATCACCTGGTACGGAGGCAAGTGGTTGGGCTTCACGTTCGAGGATCGGTTGGTGCTGCTGTTCTGCGGATCCAAGAAGAGTCTGGCCAGCGGGCTACCGATCGCGGCGGTGCTGTTCGTCGGCCAACCCGTCGGACTGATCGTGCTGCCGCTGTTGATCTTCCACCAGATTCAGCTGATGGTGTGCACCGTGATCGCGCAGCATTTCGCGCGACGGCCGGAATCAGAACTGGGCCCCGTGGCCCGCGTCGCGGACTAGATTGAGGACCAGTCGAGAAATCGGGAGAAGACGATGACCAGGAAACTGCACACCGACGGCGTCGTCTCTGCCGCCTACACCGGCCGCCTCGCCACCAATCCCGTACCGGCACTGCGACTTCCCGAGGACCAACTCGACCCGGAAGCCGCATACCGCTACATCCACGACGAACTGATGCTCGACGGCAGCTCGCGCCTGAATCTGGCGACGTTCGTCACCACGTGGATGGATCCGCAGGCCGAGAAGCTCATGGCGGAGACGTTCGACAAGAACATGATCGACAAGGACGAATACCCGTCCACCGCGGCCATCGAGGAGCGCTGCGTCAACATCGTCGCCGATCTGTTCCACGCGCCCGGACTCGACCGAAAGGACCCGTCGTCGGCCACCGGCGTGTCGACCATCGGGTCCAGTGAGGCCGTCATGCTGGCCGGGTTGGCACTCAAGTGGCGCTGGCGAGCCAAGGGCACCGGAACGGCCGCGCCGAATCTGGTGTTGGGCAGCAACGTTCAGGTGGTGTGGGAGAAGTTCTGCCGCTACTTCGACGTCGAGCCCAAGTACCTGCCCGTCGAACGTGGACGCTACGTCATCACCCCCGAGCAGGTTCGGGATGCAGTGGACGAGAACACCATCGGCGTCGTCGCGATTCTCGGCACCACGTTCACCGGCGAACTCGAACCGGTGCAGGAGATCTGTGCGGAACTGGACAGGATCGCGTCGAGCGGAGGCCCGGACGTCCCGGTCCATGTCGATGCGGCCAGCGGCGGCTTCGTCGTTCCGTTCCTCGACCCGGAACTCGAATGGGACTTCCGGTTGCCGCGGGTCAAGTCGATCAATGCCAGCGGCCACAAGTACGGATTGACCTATCCGGGAATCGGATTCGCAGTCTGGCGCACCAAGGAAGATCTTCCCGAGGACCTCGTGTTCCGGGTCAACTATCTCGGCGGAGACATGCCCACCTTCACCCTGAATTTCTCCAGGCCGGGAAATCAGGTGATCGGGCAGTACTACAACTTCCTGCGACTCGGCAGATCCGGATACACCGACATCATGAAAGCACTGCGCGACACTGCCGTTCGGGTGAGCAGGCATCTCGACGAACATCCCGACGTCGAGGTCGTCACCGACGGATCTGCGATCCCGGTGCTGTCGTTCATGCTGAAGGATCACTGCGACTTCACGGTCTTCGACGTCTCCCACGAACTGCGCGCCCGTGGATGGCAGGTGCCGGCATACACGATGCCCGACGACGCCACCGACGTCGCAGTTCTCAGAATCGTTGTCCGAGAAGGATTCAGCGCGGATCTGGGCAGAATGCTGTGCAGCGCCATCGACGAAGTGATCGACGGACTGAAATCAGGCGGGCACTCGAACGCGAGGGCCTTCTCCCACTGAGTGCCTGCGGCAGTGGTGCGGTTGAGTGCCCTGGGTGGCACCTGACCGCACCACTGCGTAGCACTCAGTTCCGGTCGACGTCGATCGGATGGGATGCCAGCAGCGCCAACGGCATCGGCTGCCGACGCAACACATGGGCCCACAGGTCGATGCGTGGTGGACCGATCACATCGGATGGCAAGGCAGACAACACCATCCAGTCTTCCCGGTCCAGTTCACCTTCGAGCTGGCCGAACGTCCACCCCGAGTACCCGGCGAAGATGCGGACACCTTCGACCAGTGGGGCGATATCAGCAGGATCGGAATCGAGATCGACCATCACCACTCGGCCGTCGACGCGTCGTAGACCGGCAACACCGTCGAGCGACACGCCGGTCCGCAGCGTCGCCAGGCACAGCGCCGAATCGCGCTTGACCGGGCCACCGACGTACAGCGCCTGCGGCTTGGCGGCCAGCTCGGACCAGTTGGGCAGCACGTTCTGCACCGCGGTATCGCTGGGACGGTTGATCACGACACCGAGGCTGCCCGCATCGTTGTGTTCGATGATGTAGATGACGGTGCGCCGAAACGTGGGCTCCACCAGTTCGATGGACGACACCAACAGGCTGCCTGGGCGGACATCGCGCAAGGCCGATGTCGTCTGGTCCTCGGGTTCCTCCGCATGCGATGCCACGCTAGCCATTGTGGCACCGCGCACCCGCCGATGTGGCGCAAGCACCGCGGCCAGTTTCCATGGGTCGTTCCGCGGGCTCCACTCCCGCCTCGGCCCTACCCGAGCCCGGCGATCTCGGTGAGAAGTCCCAACTGATACTCGAACAAGTCGTCCCTGTTGGCGAAGGTCGTGGCACCGTACTGATCGAACACGTCGAAGCTGATGGCCCCGAACAGCGACGCCCACACCATGACTCCCAGTGCGATCAGCCCGTCGGGCAGATCCGTCTCCATCTGCGCACGGATGTCCTCGAAGCTTCCGTGCAGTGACGCCAGCTCCGGCGGATCGGCCTCGACGTCCGGTCGACGTGTCTGCCACGCCGAGTGGAGGACGGCCACCAACGTGGTGATCACGCGCGTGCCCGGCCCGGTGGTCTGCTCCGCGGGCGCGTGATAGCCGGGCACCGGGCTGCCGAACAGCAACGCGTAGCGCGCCGGCTCCCGCAGTCCCCACTGTCGAACCGTCCGGCCGAGCGCGAGGAACTTCTCCCTGGGACTGTCCACCGCGTCCACCGCCGCGTCGACAGCGTCCCCGAGCTCGGTGTATCCGTCGACGACGAGCAGGGTCAGCAGCTCGTCGCGGCTGGCGACGTACCGGTAGACGGCGGAGGACACGACGCCGAGGTCCCGGGCGACTGCCCGCAGCGACAGGGCCGCGGCACCGTCGGCGGCCAGGTGCTCGCGTCCGATCCGCGTGATGTCGGCCAAGGTCTGCGCACGGGCTCGGGTGCGGGGGGTGCTCGCCATGGCTCTCACAGTAACTGCCGCTCTTTTTGGAGAGCACTGCTCTTGCTTTATTGCCGCCCCGGGTGCACACTAGTTACATCAGAGAGCACCGCTCTCGTTTACCGAATTGGAGCAGTCATGACCGAACTACACGTCGTCACCGGAGCCGGGCCCGTCGGCTGGACCGTCGCCGAACAACTTGCTACACAGGGCCACTCGGTGCGCGTCCTCACCCGGTCGGGTAGCGGACCGGATCATCCGATGATCGAACGCCGCGCCGTCGACATCGAATCCGACGATCTTCGACCCCATCTGAGCGGTGCCACCGCGATCTACCACTGCACCCACGTCGCCTACGAGGACAAGGTGTGGCGGGACAAGCTCGAAGCGATGGAAAAGCGGGTGCTCGACGCGGCCGCGGGCACCGTCGTCGCGTTCCCCGAAAGTCTCTACGCCTACGGCCGGGTCGACGGACCGATCCGCGAGGACTCGCCCCGAGACGCGACGTTCCGGAAATTGGGAGTACGTACCGAGCTCCTCGCTGCGCGTGATGCGCACGCGACCCCCACCGTCAGCGTCGCCGCCTCGGATTTCTACGGGCCACGCGTGCTGGCCTCGCACATGGGGGAGCGGGTGATTGCGCCGATCCTGGCCGGCAAGCCGATCCGCGTCGTCGCCTCCGCCGATCTACCCCACTCGTTCACCTACGTCCCGGATCTGGCAGCCGCGATGATCACCGCCGCGGCGTCGCCATCGCTGTGGAACACCGTCCTGCATGCCCCGACAGCTCCCGCGGTATCGCAGCGATCCATGATCGAGATGTTCTCCGCTGCAGCTGGACTCACCGCACCGAAGGTCGGCGTCATTCCGGCCTGGGTGATGCGCGCACTGAGGCTGGTGCCCGGCCCGATGAAGGAACTCGGCGACACGCTGTATCAGTTCCGCTACCCCTATGTCCTCGACTCGAGCCGCAGCGAGAGCATCCTGGGGCAGCAGCCCACCTCACTCGTCGACGGTACGGCCGCCACGATGGCGTGGTGGGCCTCGACTCCCGCTGTCTCCGTATGACGCGCGGGGGCTAAAGTCCCGTCGGTGAGCGACGCGTCCTTCCGTACCCGACTGCGCCGGTCCCCGGGAGTCGGCAAGCTGACCACAGTTCGGTTCGCCGGTCAGTTCGGCGACGGGTTGTTCCAGGCCGCGCTCAGCGGTGCCATTCTGTTCAACCCGGAGCGTGCGACGAACCCGGCCGAGATCGCGGCCGGATTCGCGGTGTTGCTCGTCCCGTATTCAGTGGTCGGACCGTTCGCCGGGGCATTGCTCGACCGCTGGGATCGCCGCTCGGTCCTGCTGTGGGCCAACTTGATTCGCATCGTTCTGATCATGGCCACGGCAGGACTGCTGTGCAGTGGGGTCGATTCCACACCACTGCTTCTGCTGGCGTTGGCCACCGTGGGGCTCAGCCGGTTCGTGCTCGCCGGAGCGTCGGCGTCGCTTCCTCACGTGGTTCGGCAGTCGTGGCTGGTGCCGATGAACTCGGTCCTTGCAACCGTCGGCTCCGGTTTCGCCGCCGCGGGTGCCGGCCTGGCTGTCGCGGTGATCGGCATCGTCGGTGCCGGCGATGTCGGCTCGGGGATCGCCGTGGGTCTGGCGGCCACCGGCTCGGTCGCAGGCGCTCTCGCGGCGTCACGGTTTCGGCCCCGATCACTGGGACCGGGAACCCCGAGCCGAACCGGCAGTACTGTGAAAGACGTTGCGACAGGATTGAAATCGGGCGCACAGGCAGTCTGGCGCTCGGCCGGCGTCACGACCGCGATGATCGGCATCGGCGCACACCGCATCGTGTTCGGCATCAACACCCTGATCATGGTGTTGATTCTTCGCGAGACGACAGCGAGCAGCTTGCCCGGCGGACTCGCCGGCTTCGGCATAGCCGTGGGTGCCACCGCCACCGGCATGTTCCTCGCTGCCGTCATAACCCCCTTCGTCGTTCCCCGGTTGGGGCGCACCCGCACGATTGCCTCCGCTCTCGTGCTCGCCATCGCGGCGCAGCTCGGAGCCGTCTCCGCCCTGACACAGACCAGCTTGCTGATAGGAGCCTTCCTCCTGGGCATCGCCGGGCAGACCGTCAAGCTCAGCGGGGACGCCGCCATGCAGATCGAGATCGACGACGCCCACCGCGGACGCGTCTTCGCGTTGCAGGACACCGTGTTCAACGTGGCATTCGTCTCTGCCCTCGCCGCTGCGGCCTTCGCCGTCGGCCCTGACACGACCGATCTGAGCCAGGACCCCAGTGCACACGCGCTGGTGTTCGTCGGGGCGGGAATCTATACCCTCGGCCTGGCCGCAGCGGTGATCGACACCAGGCGCGCACGCCTCTGACGTGGTGTATCTTCCCGTACCGGACCGATGAGTATCGTCGGAGATCACGGGGGCAACACATGCAGGGCCGTACGACATCGCTCGGCTGCATACTGGCAGTCGCTGCAGGTACGGCCGTCCTTGCTGCGCCGCCGGCGTTCGCGGCCCCGCCTCCGCCGGTGAACTCCTGTGGAGAAACCGGTTTCGACCCCAGGGACTACCCACCCGAGCCCATCGGACCCGGCAATCCACCGCAGTTGCCGCCGTTGCCGGACCGCGTGGTGATCCCCGTGCCGTACCCGTCGATCGAACTCGTGCCGGTGCCCGACCCGGCCCCGAACAACACCCGCGTACAGGCCGATGTGCTGACCGACCCGTGTGCGGACCCGTGCCCCGATCTCACCGACGACACCGATTCACCGGCATCGGGCTCCGCAGACCATCTGCCGTTCCCCCGCATCGAGATCGACCCGCAACCCGAAACCATTCCCATCCCGATCCCCGGTCCCGGCGGTACCCCGGGAACCCCGCCGCCCGCTCCCGCCGTCACCCCAGCAGAGCCCGGACCGACGACGATGCCACCCGCGGCACCTGCCGTCGGACACGTCGAGGTCGTCTCGCAGGTGACCGGACCGGGATCGGAGAACCGCACCGACAAGCGCTGGCAGGTCGACGGCACCGATCTCGGCATCATGTGGGAGAGCAAGCCCGGCGAGATCGCAGTGGCATTCGGCGATTCGTTCGGCAAAGGGTGGGAATTCGGCGTCGTCGGCGGCGACGACTGGCGATCCAACGCACTGGGACACAGCACCGACACCGACCTGTCCGACGGCATGACCCTGGACTCGATGGTGCAGGACTCGCGTTGCCACGCAGCCGAACTGCTGCCCTCACGCAAGATCGAGAATTGGGAGACCACGGTCATCCCCACCTCCGGGTTCGCGATCGACGACCGGCAGTACATGTCCTACATGTCCATTCGACGCTGGAGCACGATCCCCGGCATGTGGTGGACCAACTACGGCGGTATCGCCTACTCGGACGACAACGGTTCCACCTGGGTCAAGGACGAGCATGCCAAGTGGGACAACGTCTTCGGCTTCTCGAAGTTCCAGGTGTCGACGATGGTCCCGGCGGGGGAGTACGTGTACATGTTCGGTACCGTCAACGGTCGCGTCGGACAGGTGGGGCTCGCGCGCGTCCCGAAGGCGGACGTGCTGAACAAGACGGCCTACCAGTACTGGGTGAACGGCACCTGGGCTCCCGTCGGCTCGAACGAGGCCACCCCCATCGCCGACGGTATGGCCGGGGAACTGTCGGTCCATCACGACGAGGCCCGGGACCTCTGGCGGATGACGTATCTCGATCCACTGCGCGGCGATATCGTTCTGCGCGAGGCGAATTCGCCGCAGGGGCAGTGGACCGCGCCGGCGACCCTGATCGACACCGCCGAGTACCCGAAGACCTATGGCGGCTTCGTTCACCCGTGGTCGACGGCGGACGAGCTGTACTTCACCGTCTCGGAGTGGGACAGCTACAACGTCTATCTGGTCAAGGCCGAGCTGCGCTCGTCGTGAGCGGAAATTCGTAGCGGGCTACGAACTTTCGCGCACGTGCGCGGGAGGCGCCTAGTGGGTGGGCCACCACTCGAGCAGCGCGGTCTCGGCCTCCTCGCGAGAGAGCGGTCCCCGATCCAGGCGCAGTTCTTTCAGGTACTTCCAGGCCTTGCCCACATCGGGTCCGGCCGGGATGTTCAGCAGCTCCATGATCGCGTTGCCGTCGAGGTCGGGCCGCACCCGAGCCAGGTCCTCCTGTTCGGCGATGCGGGCGATGCGTTCTTCCAGGTCGTCGTAGGTGGCCTGGAGCGCCGCAGCTCGTCGCTTGTTTCTCGTCGTCGAATCCGCGCGAACCAGCTTGTGCAGCTTGGGAAGTAGCTCGCCGGCATCGGTGGCGTAGCGGCGGACGGCAGAGTCGGTCCACTGACCCTTGCCGTAGCCGTGGAACCGCAGATGCAGGAACACCAGATGCGAGACGTCCTCGATCATCTTCTTCGAATACTTCAAGGCGCGCATACGCTTTCGCACCAGCTTGGCACCCACGACCTCGTGGTGGTGGAAGCTGACTCCGCCGCCCGGCTCGTTGCGTTTGGTGTCGGGCTTGCCGATGTCGTGCAGCAGTGCAGCCCAACGCAATACGAGATCCGGATCGCCGTCCTCCAGGTCGATCGCCTGCTTCAGCACGGTCAACGAGTGCGAGTACACGTCCTTGTGCTGGTGGTGCTCGTCGATCTCGAGTTTCATGTTGGGCACCTCGGGAAGGATGCGCTGCGCCAGACCCGTCTCGCACATCACGTCGATGCCGTCGATCGGGTGCGCGCCGAGGATCAGCTTGTCCAGCTCCACCTGGATTCGCTCGGCGGTGATGCGATCGATCTGATCCGCCATGTCCTCGATGGCTCGGTGCACCCGAGGCATCAGCGAGAAGCCCAGCTGGGAGACGAACCGCGCGGCCCGCAGCATCCGCAACGGATCGTCGCCGAACGAGACCTCCGGTGCCGACGGGGTATCGAGTACGCCCTCGAGCAGCGCATCCATCCCGCCGAGCGGATCGACGAATTCTTGGGCGCCGTCGGCTCCGAGACGCACTGCCATGGCGTTGACGGTGAAATCGCGGCGCACGAGATCCTCTTCGAGGCTGTTGCCGTACTGCACCTCGGGATTACGGGAGACCTGATCGTAGGAGTCGGTGCGATAGGTGGTGATCTCGATCGTCTGGCCGTCCTTGGCCGCACTGATCGTCCCGAACGCGATGCCGGTGTCCCATTGATGGTCCGCCCAGCCCGAGAGCAACGCCTGAACGTTCTCGGGCCTGGCGTCGGTGGTGAAATCCAGGTCGGTTCCGAGTCGGCCGAGAACTGCGTCGCGCACCGTGCCGCCCACGAGGTACAGCTCGTGCCCGGCTGCGGCGAACAAGGTACCGAGCGGAGTCAACACCGGAGCGAGTTCGCGCAGCGTCACAGCAGCTCCCGCCAGCAACCTCTCCCGGCGGGCATCGGTGTGCTCGGCGGAAACGGAGGACAGGGACTGATCGGCCACGGTGGAAGAGCCTACTTGCGCCGAGCCCATCGATTGTCCCGGCCTTCACCGCGCGGTGCGGCACGGTAGAAGAGTGCGCACAGGCAACTAGTATGGATTGGGTGTCTGCTGCCGAACGTGCGAACAGGAGCCGCCGCAACCCGCGGCGGCGTCAGGCACGCGCCGACACCGAAGCACCCAAGCTGAGGACCGTCCGCGAAACCTCGGCAGGAGGCCTGGTGGTCGACGGCCTCGACGGGCCGCCCGCCAAACGCTGCGCCGCCCTGATCGGCCGTACCGACCGTCGCGGACGCCTCCTCTGGTCCCTGCCCAAGGGACACATCGAGCAGGGCGAAACGGCCGAACAGACCGCCATGCGCGAGGTCGCCGAGGAAACCGGCATCCGCGGTACCGTCCTGGCCTCGCTGGGCAGCATCGACTACTGGTTCGTCACCGAGGGCCGACGCGTCCACAAGACCGTCCACCACTACCTGCTCCGATTCCTGGGCGGCGAACTCTCGGACGAGGACCTCGAAGTGACCGAGGTCGCGTGGGTTCCGCTGACCGAACTACCGTCCAGGCTCGCCTACGCCGACGAACGCAAACTCGCCGCCATCGCCACCCGCCTGATCGACGACATGAGCAGCGGCAACTCGGGCGCACCCATCCCCGGCGGGAAGTGATCGTGCGGGCCCGGAAGGTCGCTGCCGCCGCATTGACCACGTTCGTTCTCGCGGTGGCACCGTCGGTCGGCACCGCGGCACTGATCCCGGCACAACTTCCCGACGCCGGAGCCCAACCCGACTCCTCCGTCGGCGATACGAGCGGTACCACCAGCGCCGTTCCGGACACCCCGATGACGCAGGACGGCAACCCCTTCCTGACGCTGAGTATCGAAACCGTCGCCCCCTCCACCGTCACCACCAGCAGCGATCCGTTCGTGACGGTGCGCGCCACCGTGAAGAACACCGGGGACCGCCGCGTCGACGACGTCAGTGTCCGGATGCAGGCCGCGGACGCCGTCGACACCACGGCCGGACTACGGACCTCGCTGACCCTCGACCAGGACCGCTTCGAGCGCGTCGGCGATTTCGTCACCGTGGCCGAGTCCCTGGAGAAGGACGAGAGCCGCCAGTTCGACATGTCGATGCAGCTGCGCAGCACCACCGAACCCTCCCTGGGAATCGAGGCCCCTGGCGTCTACCCGCTTCTGCTCAACGTCAACGGCACTCCCGAATACGGCGGAACCGCACGACTCGACGACGCCCGCTTTCTGCTCCCGGTCGTCGGACTGCCCCGCAACCCCGGTGAGATGGACCCCACCGCTCCCGACGCGATGCCACTGCCTCCCAACACCCGCAACCCCGTCGCCATGACGGTTCTGTGGCCGCTTGCCGACATTCCACGACTCGCTGCCGGGATCCCCGGTTCGGTCGACGAGCGCGTTCGGCTGATCGACGACGAACTCGCCGGCGAGCTGGCCACCGGTGGCCGACTCGACACCCTCCTCAAGGCCGTCGAGTTCGCGACACAACCCGGCCTCGATCCCGACGGCCGACTGGCGTCGAGCCTGTGTATCGGCCTCGACCCCGACCTGCTCGTCACCGTCTCGAACATGACCCGCGGTTACCTCGTCGTCGACAACCCGGCCGATCCTGCCGGCACGACCCGCGAGGGCACCGGAAGCGCAGCCGCAGCTCAGTGGCTGTCCCGACTGGAAACGATCGCGTCGAGCACCTGCGTGACGGCGATGCCGTTCGCCCAGACCGATCTGGGGGCGGTGGCCGACATCGGCGATCCCACACTGCTCAGCAGTGCCGTCAGCGCCCCGGCCGACATCGTCGACGGCATCCTCGGCATCACCTCGACACGCGGCTTCACCTGGAGCACCACCGGTGGGGTGGATGCGAACACCGCCGACGCCCTGCGTGCGGCAGGCACCGGCACCGTCCTGGTCGCCGACAACAGCATCAGCCCGCCGACCTCGGCACCGACCTCCCTGCTGGCGACGACCGACAGTGCATCGACCGGAACCGAGCAGACCCAACCGCTGGCCGCCACCCACTACGACGCCGCCACCGCAGCGGCATTGGCCGGGGTCGGGGCCACGCCGTCCACGCCTGCCCTCACTCCCTCCGAGCAACGCTTCGATCTCGCCACGGACTCGCGCACCGCACGCCTGCAGGACGCGCTCGGAGCCGTCAACTTCCACGCCCTCGTCGGTGCCGATCGGCCCGGACGCACCGTCACCGTCGCGCCCCCGCAGTACTGGACCGCGGGCGGAGACGAACCGTCGGCGATTCTGTCGACGGTGTCCTCGCTGCTGCGGTCCGGACTGGCGACGCCGCGGCCTCTGGCCGAGTTGCTCACCGAGCCCACGACCGGAACTCCGGTGACCGGCATCGACGCGGCCACCGAACTCGATACCGGCACCATCGACCTGGTGCGATCGCAGAGCGCCCGAGTCGACACCCTGATGCAATCGCTCGTCGAGGATCCGCAGTCGGCGCTGACTCCACGCCTGTACACCGCTCCGCTGCGCGAGGACATGCTCCGCGTGCTGTCGAGGGCAGGTCGCGCGAGCGCCGCCAGCGAACGAACCGGCACCATGGCACGCGACCGACTCGCGGCGATCCGCATCGGACTGGACACCATCTACGGATCGGTGACCGTGCTGGCCCCCGGCGGCGTCTACACCCTCGCCTCGGAACAGAGCCCGCTGCTGCTCGTCGCCCGCAACGACCTCCCCGTCCCGGTCAACGTGCTGCTCCAGGTCGACGCACCACCGGAGATGACGATCAGTGACGTCGGCGTCACCCAACTTCCGGCCCGGGGATCACGGACCATCACCGTCCCGGCCGAGGTCGACGACACGCGCAACCTGTCCGTCGACTTCTCCGTCACCACGCTCGACGGCTCCCGGCTCGGCGAAGTGTCCACGGTGTCCGTGCGATCGAACGCGTACGGCCAGGCACTGGCGATAATTACCGCCTGCGCCGGAGCTCTCCTACTGTTACTTGCAGGTCGACGCCTCTGGCATCGATTCAGAGGTCAACCAGACCCGGCCGACGAAGGGTACGAGAGACCATGACTGGCAACGTCCCGTACGACGGCGACCTGCCGCGGTCACGCCTGCCAGCGTCGCAGGTGTTCCGACGAACGACGCCACCGCGGTCCGCGCCCTGGGAGCGGCAGGCGCGCCCGGAGCTGCGCTCGTACCCGGCACCGCCGCCGCTCGACGGGCAGCCCGCCGCCGACGACACCGTCACCCAACTCATCCCGCGTTTCCGCGAGGAGGATTACCCGCAGGCACCCTCCGGAACGGTCCCCCCGACAGACCTTCCGCCGAAGGGGTCCGACTCGGTGCCGCAACCCGAGCCGAAACCGCAGAAGTCACTGCTGGCTGCGTCGGGTTCGATCGCGGTGGCGACCCTGGTCAGCCGCATCACCGGATTCGCCAAGCAGGTCGCCATGACGGCCACCCTCGGGGCAGGGCTGGCCAGTGCGTTCACCGTCTCGACGATCCTGCCGAACATGATCTCCGAACTGGTCCTCGGTGCGGTGCTCGGAGCGATCGTCGTTCCGGTGTTGGTCCGGGCCGAGCAGGAGGACGCCGACGGCGGGCGAGCATTCGTTCGACGGCTGTTCACCATCGCGGTGGCGCTGCTCGGAACCGTGGCGCTGGCCGCAACGATCGCGGCCCCGCTGCTGGCGCGGCTGATGCTCGACGGCGATCCGAAGGTCAACGAGGACCTGACCATCGCGTTCACCTACCTGGTGTTGCCCGCGCTGATGTTCTACGGATTGTCCGGCCTGCTCACGGCGGTGCTCAACACCCGGCAGAACTTCAAGCCCGGGGCCTGGGCACCGGTGTACAACAACCTGATCGTGCTCGGCGTCTTCGCGCTGTACTTCTTCATGCCGGGCGAGATCAGCGTGAACCCGGTCGAGATGGGCAACCCCAAACTCCTCGTTCTCGGCCTCGGAGTCACTGCCGGTGTCATCACCCAGGTCATCGCGCTGATCCCGGCACTGCGCCGTGAACGCATCGACCTGCGCCCGCTCTGGGGATTCGACGAGCGCCTGAAGAAGTTCGGCGCGATGGCCGCCGCGATCGTGCTCTACGTCGTCATCAGCCAGATCGGGCTGATCGTGGCCACCAGGATCGCGTCGGGCACCGACGACGCGAGCAACGTGATCTACTCGCAGGCCTGGATCGTCCTGCAGCTGCCTTACGGCATCCTCGGCGTGACGGTTCTGACGGCCATCATGCCCAGACTCAGCCGCAACGCCGCCAACGGTGACACCCCGTCCGTCGTCGACGACCTCTCGGTCGCCACCCGCCTGACGATGGTCGCGCTGGTGCCCATCGTGGTGTTCCTGACCTTCGCGGGCCCGTGGGTGGGCGAGGCGCTGTACGGCTTCGGCCGGTTCGCCGATGTCGCACCCCGACTCGGCGAGGCCGTGAGCTGGTCGGCGTTCTCCCTCATCCCGTACGCCCTCGTCCTGATCCATCTCCGCGTGTTCTACGCCCGCGAGAAGGCCTGGACGCCGACGTGGATCATCCTCGGCATCACCGCCGTCAAGATCGGACTGTCTCTGCTCGCCCCGATCGTCGCGTCCGACCCGGATCAGGTGGTGCTGCTCCTCGGCGCAGCGACCGGCCTCGGGTACACGGTCGGCGCGATCATCGGCGGATACCTGCTACACAAGAGCCTGGGCCGCCTGCGGATGGCCAACGTCGGCAAGACGGTCTGGCTGGTCCTCATCGCCTCACTGGCCGGCGGTGCGGCCATGCTCGCGATCGACCGGATCCTGGGTCTCGACGCCATGACGAACGGCTGGATCGGCAACTTCGTCCGCGTCGCGATCGACGCCGTCATCATGCTCGGCATCACCTTCTCGATACTCTGGTTCGGCAAGATTCCCGAAGTCCTGGCAGTCACCGTGGCCCTGAGCCGCGTCGTTCGGAGATTCCGCGGCACAACCGCTCCGACGGACACCGATCCGGCCGCCGCAGAAACCGGCGTGATTCCGGTTATTCGAACCGAGCCCACATGGGACACTGCGCGGGATCGGCTCCCGTACCCTGGTCATCGGCACCCGGGGGCAGAAGCCAACGCAGGTCGACCTTTTGCAGGACAACACGGGGCATATTCGCCTGAAGGAGTGACAGTGACCGACGACGAAGTTGCTGGGGGGCCGGCACAATCTCCAGCAAGCGAAGCCGACCGAACGAGCGGCGGCGGCGTCGAGGTCGACACCCAGGACCGCACCGAACCCGTGAAGGCCGACGCTGCCTCGCCATCGAAGAGTGCGAAGCCCGCCGAGACACCGAAGCCGGCCGAGACACCGGCCGAGCCGAAGGCTGCACCCGAAGCGAAGAAGTCGGCCGCAGCTCCCGAGCCTGACGCCGAGAAGGCAGCCGACAAGCCTGCCCCGAAGCCGGCCGACAAGACGGTCTCCATCTCCAAGGCCGCTCTCGCGGCGCGTCCGACCGACAAGACCGTCTCCATCTCGAAGGCCGATCTCCCGGTCGAAGCCGACAGCGACAAGAAGGCCACACAGGAGTCGAAGCCTGCGGCCGACGCTGATTCCACAGCGGATGCGGATTCCGAGAAGACCGAAGCGGCACCGGCCACACCCGACGCCTCCGACTCGGACAGCACCGACGAGGGTGCCACTGCAGCAGCCCCGTCGAGCGCTCCCGAGCGCACGCTTCGCGGCCCGACGCTCATTCCCGGTGCCTCCGTTGCCGGTGGCCGCTACCGACTGCTGGCACCGCACGGCGGAGCCCGTGGACTCAAGTTCTGGCAGGCACATGACGTCAAGCTCGATCGCGAGGTCGCCTTGACGTTCGTCGACGCCGATCAGCAATCGACCGCCTCGACCGACGACCGCACGCAGGGACCGCAGGCGATTCTCTCGCGCACGCTGCGTCTGGGACGGATCAATTCGCCCGGCCTCGCCCGCGTGCTCGACGTGGTGCGCGGCAGCTCCGGCGGCATCGTCGTTGCGGAGTGGACTCCCGGCCGCTCACTGCGTGAGATGGCCGACACCGTGCCCTCACCGACCGGCGCTGCGCGTGCGATCAAGGTCCTCGCCGCAGCGGCCGAGGCAGCGCACCGCAGCGGAGGCGCCCTGTCGATCGACCACCCCGATCGGGTGCGTATCAGCTCGAGCGGCAACGCCGTCCTCGCATTCCCCGCGACACTGGCCGACGCCGACCCGAGTTCGGACGTCCGCGGACTCGGCGCGATGCTCTACGCCCTGATCACCGCCAAGTGGCCGCTGTCCGACACCACCGGCGATGCCGTCGTGTCCGGTGATGCAGCTCCGGCACGCAGCGTCGGTGGCATGCGTCCGGCCGACCGTGACGACAAGGGTGCCCCGCTCGAGCCGAGGCAGGTTCGTCCGGACGTTCCGTTCGAGATCTCCGCCGTCGCCGTGCGGGCATTGGAACAGAACAGCGGCATCAGGACCGCTGCCACCGTGCAGCACGTTCTCGATCAAGCAGCAGTGGTCAACGACAAGACGGATCTGATGCCGGCGCTGCGACTGGGCCAACGAGCGCCAGGTGCCAGTGGGCACTCGCTCGCCGATCCCGAGGAGATCGCTGCCGAGAAGGCCAAGTCGATGCGCACCAACATCGCCATCGCGGTACTCGGTGCCCTGACGGTGGTGGTTCTCGCATTCGCCGGCTTCTGGCTGTTCACCTCGATTGCCGGCAACGACACCGACACTCCGCTCGACACCCAGGACTTCGGTCTCACCACTCCTGCCACGGCACCACCGGCGGGCGATGCGGCCGCTGCGCCGCCGGCCGAGACCGGTGGACCCGTGGCGATGGAGGACGTCAGCGTGTTCTCACCTCAGGGTTCCGCCGACAACCCCAGCACCGCGTCCAACGCGATCGACAACGACCCCAGCACAGCGTGGACGACCGACTCGTACTTCCAGCAGTTCCCGGCCCTCAAGAACGGCGTCGGGCTGCTCGTGTCCATTCCGTCCTCGACGCTGCAGAACGCGTGGATCGAGTCGACATCTCCCGGAACTGTCGTCGAGATCCGGTCGGCCCCGAACGGCTCGCCCAGTCTCAGCGACACCACGCTCCTCGGTGAAGCCACACTGCAGAACGGCCGCACCGACATCGCCCTGAGCGACGCGGAGCCGACCGGGAACGTGCTCGTCTGGATCACCCGACTCGGCGAGCAGGGCGGCCGCATCGCCACCTCGATCTCCGGGATCGGTTTCGACTCCTAAATCGGGCTTTCGGTAGCCGATACCGACTTGTTTCGTACTTCGCGGTCTCGATGGCTTAGGCTCCCCCCAATGCGTTAACACGGGGGGAGCCGTTTTCGTATGACCGAACGTTTCGATTCGGCGCCAGGGGAGCGCACGGATGCGGAGCTTTTTGCTGCCCATGCGGCCGGGGAGCCGAATGCCTTCGCCACGCTGATCTACCGACATCACGAACATCTGTGGCTGACGGCTCGACGCACCAGCTACACGCCCGAGGACGCCTCCGACGCTCTGCAGGAGGCACTGCTCTCCGCTCACCGCACGGCCGGGTCTTTTCGCGCCGACGCCGCGGTGCGAAGTTGGTTACACAAGATCGTCGTCAATGCCTGCCTCGACCGCATCCGAAGAAACAAGGCTCGGCCGTCGGTTCCGTTGAGCGAGAACGAAAGTCACGAGCCCGTTTCGCCCAGGGACCGGATCTCCGAGACGGAGACGAGCATTCTCGTTCGACAGGCTCTGATGACGTTGCCACCCGACCAACGCGCAGCCGTCGTCATCGTGGACATGGAGGGCTATTCGGTGGCCGACGCTGCCGTGTTGCTCGGTGTTCCCACCGGTACCGTCAAGAGTCGATGCGCCCGCGGCCGGCTCAAACTCTCGACACAGCTCGCGTATCTGAAAGATGCAGGGAACCGAATCTGACCCTCTCGCGTCTATACCGTGTGAGAGGGAAAGCAGATTCGGCGGAGGGAGGCAGGAACGTGTCGTCGAGCACCGACGCTCCACAAGCCCCGTTCTCGCCGGAACTACTCGCCGATCTGCATGCGGATGCACTTCCCGAGGACGTCAGCAGACGACTGTGGCCACTGGTTCGTCTCGACGAGGATTCGATGCGGATGCTCGCCGGTCTCGACGCCGTCTCGGCTCGACTCCACGAGATGGGTGAGGACCTCACCGGAACGTTGTCGATCCCGCCCGAGGTCGCCCGGCAGATCGACCGCACTATCCAGACGGTCGAGCGATCGGCATCCGCGCCGGAGGTCGTCGTTCCGCTCCGTCCCCGAAGACGACGTGTCGTCCTCGGAACTGCCGCTGCCGCAGCACTTCTGGTGGCCGGGTCGGTTGCCGTCGTGGCACTGTTGTACACCCCGAACGAACCCGAATCGATCGCCGCCGACCCGTCGCAGGCTCCGGATTCGTCTCTGGTGCTCGATTCCGCCGACCTCGATTCCGGTTTCGCCTTCAGCATCATCGGCAAGCGCGATCCCGGAGCACTCGCCGATCCGGCCGATCTTGCTGCCTGCCTTCGGTCCAACGATGTGGATCCGGCCACCACCGTTCTCGGTTCGAGTCGAGTGCGCGTCGACGGCCGAGACGGAACCCTGCTCGTCCTCGCCGGAGCACAGCCCTCACAGTTCATCGCCCTCGCGGTGGGCAACGACTGCGGCACCGCCAACCCCGACGTGCTCACGCGTCGCGATATCGGCTGACGGATCTCTCACCGGGGAACAACTGCCTCTAGGGTGGTGTTGACCAGATGTACGTCGAGAGTCGTGTGCGCTGAGCACTCGCTTGTCGACGACACGTACACGCCGCACAAGATCGGAAGGTCTGCATTGAGTACCCCCAAGGTTCACGATCTCATCATCGTCGGCTCGGGACCGGCCGGTTACACCGCCGGCGTCTACGCCGCACGCGCGGAACTGGAACCGATCCTGTTCGAGGGAACGCAGTTCGGTGGTGCGCTGATGACCACGACCGAGGTCGAGAATTTCCCCGGGTTCCGCGAGGGCATCATGGGCCCCGATCTGATGGAACAGATGCGCGAGCAAGCGCAGCGATTCGGTGCCGACATCCGAACCGAGGATGTCGAGGAGCTCGACCTGACCGGTCCGATCAAGACCGTCTCTGCCGGCGGCGAGACCTACCGGGCTCGCGCGATCATCCTCGCGATGGGCGCAGCAGCCCGCTACCTGTCCATCCCGGGCGAGGAGAAGCTGCTCGGACGCGGTGTGAGCGCCTGCGCCACCTGTGACGGCTTCTTCTTCCGCGATCAGGACATCGCCGTCATCGGTGGTGGCGACTCGGCCATGGAGGAAGCGACCTTCCTCACCCGCTTCGCACGCAGTGTCACCATCGTGCACCGCCGCAGCGAGTTCCGGGCGTCGCGCATCATGCTCGAGCGCGCCAAGAACAACGACAAGATCCGCTTCCTCACCGACACCAAGGTGCTCGAGGTCCTCGGCGACACGAGCGTGACCGGACTGTCGCTCGAACACGCCGACACCGGCGAGAAGACCACCCTGGACGTGACCGGAATGTTCGTGGCGATCGGTCACGATCCCCGCAACGAATTGGTCAAGGGCCAGGTCGAGCTCGACGACGCCGGCTACGTCAAGGTCGCGTCGCCCACTTCGGCCACGTCCGTCGAAGGCGTGTTCGCTGCCGGAGACCTCGTCGATCACGTGTACCAGCAGGCCATCACCGCTGCGGGTACGGGCTGCACCGCGTCGATCGACGCCGAGCGTTGGTTGGCCGAGCAGGGCGATATCACCACCAACACACTCGAACACGCCGACCAACCGGTCGACGCCGTCAACGCCTGACAGGCACCGAGCTTCCAATATCGAGGAGATAGATATGTCCGACGACAAGAGCACTGTCACCATCACCGACGCATCGTTCGTCGACGATGTTCTGACCAGTGAGAAGCCCGTCCTGGTCGACTTCTGGGCCACCTGGTGCGGCCCGTGCAAGATGGTCGCCCCGGTTCTCGAGGAGATCGCGGCCGAGCACAAGGACAAGCTCACCATCGCCAAGCTCGACATCGACGCCAACCCGCAGGCCGCCCGCGACTTCAAGGTCATGTCGATTCCGACGCTGATCCTCTTCCAGGGCGGCAAGCCGGTCAAGCAAATTGTCGGCGCAAAGGGCAAGGCCGCGCTGCTCAAGGACCTCGAAGGCGTTATCTGACTCACCCGCACACCGTGTGGATTGCAGCGGAAGCCAGTCTTTCTGCGACAATCATCTGATGTGCCGATGCTTCGGCATCGGCACATCGGCCGCGAGGTGCGAGTGCCGTCGGAACGATCGAGAGGCTTTGTCGAGGATGCAGGAACTCAGTCACGGCGATTCCGGACCCGCCGTCGCCGAGGTCCGCGGCACCCTGTCGGCACTCGGCTTTCTCCACGAAGCAGTCGTTCCCCCAGGTCCGATGGCCGACGGCCACTGGACCGCTCCCGGATCCGTGTTCGACGGTGCCCTCGGAGGTGCCGTGCGCGCCTTCCAACAACACCGCGGCCTGCTGGTCGACGGCGTGGTGGGCCCGGCCACGTATCGCGCGTTGAAAGAGGCGTCGTATCGCCTCGGCGCTCGAACCCTCATCTATCAGCTGTCCGCTCCGCTGTACGGCGACGATGTCGCCTCGTTGCAAACGAGACTTCAGGATCTCGGCTTCTACAGCGAACGCGTCGACGGCTTCTTCGGTCCGCGCACACACGAGGGTCTGTCCTCGTTCCAGCGCGAGATCGGGCTTTCCCCCGACGGCATCTGTGGGCCTGCGACTCTGCGCTCTCTGGACCTTCTCGGAACTCGTGTCACCGGTGGATCCCCTCACGCCATGAGCGAGGAAGAACTCGTTCGTAAGTCCGGCCCGCAGCTGACCGGCAAGCGCATCGTCATCGACCCCGATCTCGGCGGAGCAGACACCGGACACATCGTCGACGGAGCGTTCGGCCGGGTCTCCGAATCGGAGATTCTGTGGGATCTGGCCAGTCGGCTCGAGGGCCGCATGGCCGCGACCGGCATGGAGACGTTCCTCTCCCGTGCGCGCGGAACCAATCCTTCGGTTGCCGACCGCGCCGAGACCGCAAATGCCTGGGGTGCCGATCTGATGATCTCGTTGCGCTGCGCATCGAGCACCAGCCCCATGGCCAACGGTGTCGCAAGCTTCCACTTCGGTAACTCGCACGGATCCACCTCGATGATCGGCCAGGTACTGACCAGCTACGTGCAGCGTGAAATCGTCGCTCGCACACCGCTTCTGGACTGCCGTAGCCACGGCCGCACGTGGGATCTGTTGCGTCTGACCAACATGCCGACCATCCAGATCGACCTCGGTTACCTCACCAACGAATCCGATGTCGAAGTGCTCAGCGACCCGAAGTTTCGCGACATCATCGCCGAAGCAATTCTGATCGCCGTCAAACGTCTGTATCTACTCGGGCAGGACGATCAGCCGACCGGAACGTTCACCTTCGCAGAGTTGCTCGCCGAAGAACTCGCCGCCTCCGATCGCCCCTGACCGACCGCGCACGAACGTGTCGATCGGTCAGTACTCAGCGCGCCCCGACGGTCGACTTCTGCTCGATGTCGACGACGGAGATACTCGCCGCGATCAGTAGCTGCTCGAGTGCGGATTCGACGTCCTGCTTCCACCCGTGATCACGATCGAGCTCGAGCCGTAGTCTCGGGAATCTGTGGTGGGGAGCGATGACCTCGAACCCGACCTTCTCTAGGAAATCCGCTTCGATCATGCACGTCGATGCCGAACACGTCAGTTGTGCGGTGGCGTTGGGAACCACCGGCGCAGCATCGTCGGCGTTGCGTCGAATGCCGAACGCTTCCAGAGCGCGGACGCCACGATTGACCAGATCACCCACGACTGCCTGGATCAGGGTCGCCGAATGCAGATCCGCATCGTCGGGCGAATCGATGCGGAGTTGGGTCAGTAGGACCGCATCGTGGCTGACGGGCGAAGTCGGGAACGTCGCCGCGCGTGGAACTGCTCGGGGTGGGCAGTAGAGCGCGCAGCCGATCGTCCTGCCATCGATGGACAGCAACTGCCCACACGATCCCCACTCGAGCATGATGGTCGACAGCCATACTTCGTTCTCGAATTCGAGATCGACCGACGAACTCTCCGACGCGGGATCGAGTACCCAGAAGCTGCACCGCCGCGAATGCGTCGGCAAGTGCTCGAACGAACCGAGCGTCACTCCGGTCACCATCGCCGACACCGCTTACCTCAGCCTTCGTGCACTCGTTCAACGCGAGAATTCTCCGTCGGAGTCGATCCGCTCCTCGACAAGGATGTCACATGGGTTGTTCCGCAGGCGTCACCCCCGCCATTCCATCGCCGAACCCGTCGAGCGGAGCGAATCATTCAAATACGTTGTATGACAATATCTTTCGACCATTTTGCGAACATTCGTGACCGCCTCCGGCCGAGCTACGTCACAGTGACGTTTTGACCGCGTATGACTGGTCCTGAAAATTCGCCACTACTTTTTCTTCTGTGCTTCCATCATCTCGACGATCCTCTGAAGGTCGTCTACCGAACCGAATTCGACCACGATCTTGCCTTTCCGCTTGCCGAGGCTGACCGTCACCCGAGTATCGAACGAATCCGAGAGCCGATCGGCGACGTCCTGGAGGCCCGGCATCTGAATCGGCTTGCGCCGAGGTGCCGGATCCGGGCTCTTTCCGTCCTCCCGATTGGCGAGAGTGACGGCCTCTTCCGTCGCGCGTACGGAGAGACCCTCGGCGACGATTCGCGCCGCCAGCGACTCCTGCGCATCCGACCCAGCGTCGAGCGACAGCAAGGCGCGGGCGTGTCCGGCCGACAGAACTCCGGCCGCCACTCGTCGCTGCACGGGAATCGGCAGCTTCAACAGACGAATCATGTTGGTGACGACCGGCCGTGATCGACCGATTTTCGCAGCCAGTTCCTCGTGCGTGACGTCGAATTCCTCGAGCAACTGTTGGTACGCGGCCGCTTCTTCGAGCGGATTGAGCTGTACCCGGTGGATGTTCTCGAGCAATGCATCCCGCAACATCGCATCGTCGGCGGTCTCCCGAACGATCGCGGGGATCGACTCGAGGCCGGCTTCCTGGCTTGCACGCCACCGACGCTCGCCCATGACGAGCTGATATTTTGCGTCACCGGCACCAGCGGAACCCGATACGAGGCGGACCACGATGGGCTGCATGAGTCCGAATTCACGGATCGAGTGAACCAGTTCGGCCAACGATTCGTCGTCGAAGACGTGCCTCGGTTGCTTCGGGTTGGCTTCGATTCGGTCCGGTGCGATCTCGCGATAGACGGCACCGACGGGGGAGAGGTCGTCTCCGCTCAGCACCGGTGGTGTCGGAGTGGGCGCCGTGGCTGTCTCGGTGAGATCGTCGGCGGGTGCGGTTCGCTTCGGCTTGGTGGACGTATCGGGACGGTCCTTGGCGTTGCGATCCGCGCCGATGATCACGTCTGCCGCGGCGTTACCGAGGCGTGGTCCGGCGTCAGGTCCGGTGGGGATCAGTGA
This sequence comes from Rhodococcus sp. 05-2255-3B1, assembly GCF_002258545.1. Taxonomy (NCBI): domain Bacteria; kingdom Bacillati; phylum Actinomycetota; class Actinomycetes; order Mycobacteriales; family Nocardiaceae; genus Rhodococcus; species Rhodococcus sp. 05-2255-3B1. The sequence continues at coordinate 281,729 of NZ_NOZC01000007.1, forward strand.
GGCCAGGCCGCGACCCAGACCACCCTTACGTGTCGAACTCATCTGGTTACTTCTTTCGTGCTTCGTCGATGCCGGCCGATCGGGCAGCGAGCTCTCGTCCGGCGTCCAGGTAGCTCATCGCACCTCGCGAACCGGGGTCGTAATCCAACACCGTCATGCCGTACCCGGGAGCCTCGGATACCTTCACGCTGCGGGGGATGACGGCGCGCAAGACGGCGTCCCCGAAATGCTTGCGTACTTCTTCTGCTACCTGGTCCGCCAACTTGGTGCGGCCGTCGTACATCGTCAGGATGACGGTCGAGACGTGCAGTTCGGGATTCAGATGAGACTGCACCAGCTCGATGTTGCGGAGGAGCTGACCCACGCCTTCGAGCGCGTAGTACTCGCACTGGATGGGAATCAGTACCTCGGTCGCGGCCACGAGCGCGTTGACAGTCAGCAGACCGAGCGACGGCGGGCAGTCGATCAGGATGAAGTCCGCGTCGATGCCGGCGAGCTCCTCCACGGACAGCGCCGTCTTGAGGCGCCCTTCGCGAGCGACCATCGACACCAACTCGATCTCGGCTCCGGCGAGGTCGATGGTTGCCGGGATGCAGAACAACCGGTCGCTGTGCGGACTCTTCTGCACGGCGTCCTTGGCGCTCACCTCACCGATGAGGACCTCGTAGCTCGACGGCACACCCGAGTGGTGCTCGACGCCCAACGCGGTGCTGGCGTTGCCCTGAGGGTCCAGATCGACCACGAGAACCGTCAGGCCTTGGAGCGCGAGCGCGGCAGCCAGGTTCACGGCGGTCGTCGTCTTCCCGACGCCACCCTTCTGGTTGGCAATGGTCAGCATGCGTCGCTTCGCCGGCTTCGGCAGCGACACCGATCCGGGATGCAGAACCTGGCTGGCTCGATGTGCCGCGGCACCGATGGGGGTGTCGTTCGGTGAGATCGCGTTGGTGTACTCGAACCCTGAGCCGGCCGTCACCCCTGACTTGTTTTCCGAGTTGCTCGAGGCGTTCTTCTTGGGCGCTGTTTCACGTGAAACAGCGGGATCGGACCCACCCGACATATGTGCTCCTTAGTGCGGAACTGACTGTGTTCAATACGATCGATCGGGTCGAGCGCGCGGCGTGTGAGCCCGCAATCGACTTCAGTGACGACTCAGTCTCCGCGGCTCACGCACCGCTCTGACGACAATGGTGGGAGTGGGCAACAGCCCCACTCCGCACTCCACTACCTCCAGCTTGCCAGCACCCATCCGAGCGAGGGAAGCCCGGTCACGTTCGATCTCTTCAGCGGCGCTCGAACCCTTCAGAGCCAGCATTCGACCGTGCTCGTGAACGAGCGGCAGCGACCACTTTGCAAGCTTTTCCAAAGGTGCCACCGCCCTCGACGTCACCACGTCGGCGCCGCCGGCTTCCTTCTTGACGCCGGGCTGCTCCGCGCGGCCGCGCACGACCAAGATGTTCAGATCGTGTTCCTCGATGAACTCGGCGAGATACACGGTCCGCCGGAGGAGGGGCTCGACGAGTGTCACGCGCAGGTCGGGTCGCGCGATCGCCAGCGGGATCCCGGGCAAGCCCGCGCCGCTGCCGATGTCCACGACGGTCTCGCCTTCATCGATGAGCTCACCGATCGCCGCACAATTGAGGATGTGTCGCTCCCAGAGCCGTGGAACTTCACGCGGTCCGATGAGTCCTCGTTCGACGCCTGCCGTTGCCAACGAGTCGTGATACCTCCGTGCCAACTCGAGCCGGTCACCGAAGATCTGCTCTGCCACGGCCATCACTTGGTTGCTGTCCGAGCCTTCTTGTTCCACGTGAAACATCTTCCCGTGCCCGAGCGCGGAACGCCAAACGACATCGCTGTAACTCGGCGGATTGCGACTTTCGCACCGGAATTGGCGACACCACGGGCGCCGTGCGGGCTCCCTTCGGACCGAGCCGTAGCAAGTCACGATTGGCGAGCCAGCCGGTTTTCGGCCAGGTCCGTCCGAGCAAACCGATCCGCCCGTGCGCTCGAATCAATGATCTCCAGCCCCAATCAGAATCAGGCCGACCTATCCATCCCCGACGGACTCGGTCCTGTCGACGAATCGAGGTCCACCGGCCCCACATCATGTTTCACGTGAAACTTCACCTCCCATCGATGGCACTCAATCGCCTACCGCGCACCGACTCGATAGGGCACACGTTCGTCGACTGAGCAACAAGTCGATGGGAGAAGAGCCGACGCAATCGATCGGTTCGTCCGCACCTGGTAGCAGCCTCCAGAATCCAACCGAATGGGCCCGGTGCGATCCACACCAACGTCGCCGTACCGATACCGCGGGACGGGTCCATCCCGTCGGCGAACGATCACAGTCGGTGGCGCTACGCCTTGATGACGCGGATCCTCGAGAACGAGGTTTCACGTGAAACCGACCCACCGTTGCTCAGCCCCGCGTCAAACGTCATCGCAGAACGATCGCGGGTAGCCGATGCACACCGCAGACATTCTCGGCCGCAATGGCGTCTCGGAGATCCTCGATCTCGCGGCCGGGCACGGACGGGGGAGAGTCCACAGTTTCGATCTCGATCACTTCGCGATCGCCTCCAGCACCCAGCCGCTGCACCCGAACTCCAGACGCACCCACACTGCATGTGGATCAGCCGGATGGGTCGCAGTCGTACACAGTCGATCGCTGGACGAGTGCTCCCGTGCAACTGTCTCGAGCACATCGTCGGCCCTCGCTCATGTCCCCGAATCGAGCCCGCGGAGATTTCGACGGGCACCCTCTCGAAGATCGACAACGCCGCGAGTATCGCCTCATCGTCGGCTTCGCGGTACGGGCACTTCGTATCGCGCTGGAGTTCCCGCCGCGGCTACAGCAATCGAACGATTCTCTCGACCTTCACAACGATCGATGCGCGACTGTCCAAGGTGAGTCGCATCGTCGTCGGAAGGATCGTCCATGAGCCCGGGCCCGCTGATGTCTATCTCCGAATCCCGGCAACGCCGATCCTTGCCGACATCGAATCCCACAGCGACGGCCGGATGTCCTGTCCCACGTATTTGCCCTCGGCCGGATCGTCGGCACACACCCTGCGCGATCGATGCCCGTCGCTATTTCTTCGCTGAGTGTCTCGAACTCAGTTTCACTGCTGCGCCGAACTCGATCCGGACACCCAACTGGCATCGGACTGTTTCACGTGAAACCGCCCCGGCTCCGGACCGTCTCGAATAGCAGTCGAAATGTCTCAACTTCATCAGAGAACGAACGTCACGACGGCCCAGTGTGCGCGGTGCCTAGAACCAGCGTCCGCGAGAACAGCACTGCGACGGACGCAACATGGTTGGACGATGACGACATCGATGTCGCACGTTTCACGTGAAACATTCCGCACAATGTGCGCTCGATACCGACGCGTCACACCGCCATAGTTGCCGTCACAGTGACGAAAGCGCACCGGATGCCTGGATCTGGTAATTCGGCGAGGAAATCGATCGAACCGGCAACATCGTCGTCTGCTCGGCGCACAAATTACATCGATGATATTTGCCAGGATGTGCGGCTACATCCGGATACGACGATGGCCCCCACCGAAGTGGGGGCCATCGACTGGGAGGCTCAGTTACGCCTTGACGACGACTACTCGTCGGGCCGGCTCGACGCCGGTGCTTTCGCTCGCGACGCCGTCGATCTTGGCGACCGCGTCGTGCACGATCTTTCGCTCGAACGGAGTCATCGGGGTCAGTTCTTCGCGTTCACCGGATTCGAGAACGCGCCGCGCTGCTTCGGCACCGAGGTTGCCGAGTTCCGTTCGCCGGTTGGCGCGCCAGCCGGCGACGTCGAGCATCAGCTTGCTGCGCTCACCCGTCGACTGCTGAACGGCGAGACGAGTCAGCTCCTGCAGTGCATCGAGAACTTCGCCCTTGCGACCGACGAGCTTGGCGAGATCGTCGCCTCCGTCGATGCTGACGATCGCGCGATCACCCTCCACGTCGAGATCGATGTCGCCGTCGAAGTCCAGGACGTCCAGAAGTTGCTCGAGGTAGTCGCCGGCAATCTCGCCTTCCTCGACCAGATAATCTTCGTCGTCCTCGTCCTCGTCATCCTCGTCGGTCTTGTCCTCGACCACTCCCGAGTCATCGGATTCCTCGACCACAGGAGCCTGATCTGCCTCCGCGTCGACTGCACCCACCTGATCGGCCTCGACCACCACGTCACTCGCTCCATCCCCGGATACCGCGCCGGTTGTCCGTACTTCGTCGTTCTGTGCTTCTTCTACGTCCGCTGCCATGTTCGTCCTTCTCTCGACGTGTCGGTCAGCGCCGCTTGCGCTTGGTCGACTTGTTCCGGTTCGCCTGCGGTCTCGGTTTCGCCGGCGTTGCGGCACCGGTCGTCGAACCGGAACTGCCATCGGCGGTCTCCGCCACGGACGAATCGCTCGTCGGCGTCATCTTCGAGAGCTTGGGACGAGCACCTGGCTTCGGCTTGGTGGTCGATACCGGCTTCACACCGGGCTTGGGCGCGTTCTCGGAACGCTTCTCCACTGCGGCAGCGACCTTCGCGGCTTCTTCCTTGTCGATCTTTCCGAACACCAGGTGCTGCTGCGCGTAGGTCCAGGTGTTGTTGCTGACCCAGTACAGCAGGATCGCGACGGGCAGCAGGGCACCGAACACGAGAACACCGAGCGGGAAGACGTACAGCGCGAGCTTGTTCATGATCGCGGACTGCGGGTTCGCTGCGGCCGCCGCGCTCTGACGCGCGACCGATGCGCGCGAGTTCAGGTGCGTCATGATGGCCGCGATGATCATCAGCGGGATGGAGACTGCTGCGATGACCCAGGTGGACGGAATGGTCGCATCCGGTCCTACGGCGAATGCATTGAGCTGGTCCTGCGGCATCGTGATCCACGCCGAGATCGGTGCACCGAACAGGCGGGCGTCCAGGAAGGACTGCACGTCCGCCACGTTGAACGCGTAGTTCGACAGCTCGCGGTTCTCCTCGGGAGTCAACCCGAGCTGACCGAAACCGGTACCGGTGCGGTTGAACGAGCGCAGTACGTGGAACAGGCCGATGAACACAGGCGCCTGCGCCAGCACCGGCAAGCAGCCCATCAGCGGATTGAAGCCGTGCTCCTTCTGGAGCTTCTGCATCTCGACGGCCATCTTCTGCTTGTCTTTGCCGTACTTCTTCTGCAGCGCTTTGATCTGCGGCTGTAGCTCCTGCATCTGCCGCGTGGTGCGAACCTGCTTGACGAAGGGCTTGTACAGAATCAGGCGGAGGGTGAAGACCAGGAAGACGACGGACAGTGCCCAGGCGAACCCATTGCTGGGATCCTGGAACACAAAGCCGAACACCTTGTGCCACACCCAGAGAATCCAGGCAACCGGGTAGTAAATGAAGTCGAGCACGGCTCTATGTACTCCTCTGTTCTTCCACTCGCACGAGATCGTGGTGTTCTTCGGTTTCGGTAGGTTCGGTGACGATCGCGCGCCACCTACCGGGTTCGGGTACCGGGTCCCACCCTCCAGAGTGCCAGGGAGCACATTTGAGGAGGCGGACGACTGCCAGCAACGAGCCCTTCGTCATTCCGTGCACCTGGAGTGCCTCGATGGCGTACTCGCTGCAGGTGGGGGAGAAGCGACAGGTGGGAGGTCTCATCGGGGACACGTATGTCCGGTACAACCCTATGACGTAGACGAGTGTTCGAGCAGGAATGGAACGAAGGTTGCCCATGAATGTCATGACGGCGGACCCTTCGGAGCTTCGAGAAGACCGAGCTTCTTCAATCCTGAACGCAGTTGAATCGATAGATCTGCCGAGGACGCGCGCGCGGCTCCGGGCAGTGCACGGATCACCACGTCGGTGGTCTCGGGGAGCTCACCGATGACGTCGGTACAGATATGCCGAAGCCGGCGCGCAACTCGATGACGAGTTACGGCCGGCCCGACTGCCTTGCTGACGATCAATCCGAATCGTGGCCCGCGAACGGTCGATGCGATGTCCTGTTCGTCACGCACGACGGCGTGAACCACAAGATCCGATCTACCCATTCGGCGTCCTCGACGCACCGCTACGGAGAAATCACGTGCTCGGTGTAGTCGATTCGGCTCAGGAAGCATCCCGAGCTCCAAGCTTCGGACGAACAGATATCAGGCTGTGAGTTCTTTACGGCCCTTGCCGCGACGTGCGGAAACGATTGCACGACCCGCACGGGTACGCATACGAAGACGGAAGCCATGAACGCGCGCGCGGCGGCGATTGTTCGGCTGGAACGTCCGCTTGCCCTTGGCCACGGTCAACACTCCTCGAGATTCGACGACGCCGATCTGTCGGCGCCTGCTGTAAAGGTTCTCAGCGAGTTCGGATGAAGTCGCTAGCCTCCCGAGCGAGAAATCCGAGTGAAGACAGACTGTGAGCAGCCAGCAAGCATCGGCCACCTCGCTATTGGGTGACTGTTCGAGAGTACTGATCGAGTCACTGCCGGTCAAACTCGCTCCCGAGCGCACCGTGCCGTCGTTCATGCACAGGCAGTGCCGGTCCGGGGCCACCGATGGTGCGACGGTGCTCGACATCGCCGCCGAACGAGCAGGCACTGCGACACAATTAGTCCGATCGCACGACAGACAGTCGGCATCGATGCAGGTCAGACTGTCGCAAACGCCATACCACGAACCGAAACGCGTTCTGGGGTCACATCGGTGTCGTTTATCCACACCTGTGGATAATTGTGTGGAAACACAGTTCAGGTGGCATATTCGTACCTTGCGGGGTCCACCCACGGACCCTGGTCTCGGCCGCAGCGACGCACGAACGACGACGCTATCCGACGATGTTGCTGCGCGGGTACGAAACGACGCACGAATTCACGCGTCGAACACCGCCCGAGACCAATGCTCGACGACGGAGGGCCCAACGTGAACGACGATCCGGATGCGCTCGCGCGCATCTGGCCCGAGGTGGTCGCGGAGCTCACATCCGACCGACACAGTGGGTCGCCGCTGACCAAAGGCCAGAAGGCCTGGCTCGCGCTGGTCAAACCGCTGACCTTGACGCAGGGGTTCGCACTGCTCGCAGTTCCGTCCACCTTCGCGCAGGAAGCGATCGAGCGAGATCTTCGCGAACCCATCCTCGGCGCCCTCGGGCGTCACCTGGGACAGGGTGTCGAGGGACTCGGTGTGCGTATCTCGGCTCCCGAGGACGAGAAGATCGAAGCCGAGCGATCCACGCACCCCGATGCAGTCAGTTCTCCTACCTACCGGCGCCGAATCCTGACCAGCAGAGACGACGAGCCGTCGGACTCCGAAACCGCCGACTACGAAGAGGTCGACGACGAACGCGAGGCCTTGGCCAGCGTCCAGAACTCCTGGCCGACGTATTTCACCAAGCCTCCCGACTCGACGCCACCGTCCTCGGGCGCCAACAGCCTCAACTCGAAGTACACCTTCGACACGTTCGTCATCGGTGCCTCCAATCGATTCGCACACGCAGCCGCGGTGGCCATTGCCGAGGCACCTGCTCGCGCCTACAACCCGCTGTTCGTCTGGGGGGCGTCGGGTCTGGGCAAGACGCATCTGCTGCACGCGGCCGGCCACTACGCGCAGCGGTTGTTCCCGGGCATGCGCGTCAAGTACGTCTCGACCGAGGAATTCACCAACGACTTCATCAACAGTCTTCGTGACGACCGGAAGGTGGCGTTCAAGCGCCGCTACCGGGAGACCGACGTGCTGCTCGTCGACGACATCCAGTTCATCGAAGGCAAGGAAGGCATCCAGGAGGAGTTCTTCCACACCTTCAACACCTTGCACAACGCGAACAAACAAATCGTCGTCTCGTCCGACCGGCCACCGAAGCAACTGGCCACGCTCGAGGAGCGACTTCGTACCCGCTTCGAGTGGGGCCTGATCACCGATGTGCAGCCACCCGAGCTCGAGACGCGAATCGCAATTCTGAGCAAGAAAGCTCGGATGGATCGGCTCGATGTGCCGCACGACGTGCTCGAGCTCATCGCCAGCCGGATCGAACGCAACATTCGTGAGCTCGAAGGTGCCCTCATTCGAGTGACGGCCTTCGCATCGCTGAACGGACAGGCACTCGACCTCACCCTGGCCGAGGTGGTTCTGCGCGATCTCATCCCCGATTCGTCGAGTCTGGAGATCAACGCGGCCACGATCATGGCCGTGACCGCGGAGTACTTCAACACGTCCATCGAGGACCTGTGCGGTCCGGGTAAGGCCCGAGCACTGGCCATGGCCAGGCAGATCGCGATGTATCTCTGCCGTGAGCTCACCGATCTGTCGCTGCCCAAGATCGGCCAGACGTTCGGTCGCGACCACACGACGGTGATGTACGCGGACAAGAAGATCCGCAAGGAGATGACCGAGCGTCGCAAGGTCTACGACCAGGTCCAGGAGCTGACGGCGCGGATCAAGCAGCGCTCGAAGAGGTAGACGACCCGGCACGGACCGACTCGTCGGACGGCACCGAATCCCATCGCGGGTTCGGTGCCGTCGTGCTTTTCTCGTCGTTCGGCGGACCGATTCCCGACGCGGATTCGGTGATTTTTCGAGGCGTCGACCATTGATTCACACCTGTGGATAACCATGTGGACAACATCGAAGTTCTGGGGATGGAGTGTGGGCGCCTGTGCACCGATGTGATTCGTCCACAGGCAGCGGTTCGTCAACCACGAATTGGTCCCGAGTTCATCCCCACGACACCACGCTCGGCCACCAGCGGATCGAGTGGTCCGTGCACAGATTCCACAGGACCTATTAATACTTCTGTTTTCTCCTTGAAAGAACTTCTTTGAAAACAGGTGTTGGGGAACGATCCGTTCACAGGCCCCTCGGGGACACCCGAATCCCGAGTTCGGCGAGACCCTCGCGCTTCCGTCTCCGGTTCGGAGGGCATACGGTGTGCTTGCGCTGGATGTGCCACACTCGTCGTTGCATCGGTTCGAGCGGCAACCATCGTGGTTGCACCGCCGGATCGTGAAGACGAACGCCACCGAACGAGAGGAAATGCCGAGCGATGGAGCTTGGAAGTTTGAAGTTTCGCGTTGCTCGTGAAGATTTTTCCGATTCCGTCGCGTGGGTGGCTCGTAGCCTGCCGTCCCGGCCGCCCGTTCCCGTTCTCGGTGGAGTTCTTCTTGCCGCCGACGAGCAGGGTCTGACGGTCTCCGGATTCGACTACGAGGTCTCCGCTCAGGTCAAGGTCTCCGCCGAAGTTGCCACTGCCGGCCGAGTTCTGGTGTCGGGCAAGCTACTTGCCGATATCACCAAGTCGTTGCCGAACAAGCCGGTCGACGTCACCGTCGACGGAACCCGCGTTCTGGTCAACTGCGGCAGCGCCAAGTTCTCGCTGCCCACGATGCCGGTGGAGGACTACCCGCAGCTCCCCGAGCTGCCCAACAACACCGGTTCGCTGGCCGGCGATGTCTTCTCCGAGGCAATTGCCCAGGTCGCAGTGGCGGCGGGCAAGGACGACACACTGCCGATGCTCACCGGCATCCGCGTCGAGATCGACGGCACCAACGTCGTTCTCGCGGCCACCGACCGTTTCCGGTTGGCTGTTCGAGAGGTGGAGTGGACTCCCGCCGGCGCCGATACCACCACCGCGGTGCTCATCCCGGCCAAGACCCTGTCCGAGTCGGCCAAAACCCTCGGCGGTAACTCCGGCTCACCCGTCGAACTGGCCCTCGGTTCCGGTTCGACCATCGGTAGTGACGGGCTGCTCGGCATCGTCAGCGATGGGCGCCGCACCACCACGCGTCTGCTCGACGCCGAATTCCCGAAGTTCCGTCAGTTGCTGCCTGCCGAACACACTGCGGTGGCGACCCTCGAGATCGCGTCGCTGATCGAAGCGATCAAGCGTGTGGCTCTCGTCGCCGAGCGTGGCGCGCAGGTTCGACTGGAGTTCAACGGCGAGGGTGTGTTGCTCTCCGCAGGTGGAGACGATGCAGGTCGCGCCGAGGAGGCTCTGCCTGCCGATTTCCAGGGCGAGGCTCTGACCATCGCGTTCAACCCCGGTTACCTCATCGACGGCCTGTCGTCGCTGCACAGCGAGAAGGTCACGTTCGGATTCACGACGCCGAGCCGACCCGCAGTGCTGCGGCCGACCTCGGACGAGGAATTGGTGCCCGACGACGCGGGCAAGTTCGCGGCGCCGCAGTCCGAGTACACGTACTTGCTGATGCCGGTCAGGCTGCCGGGCTGATCCGGTCTGGTTACTGTTGAACCCGCGCGAACTTTCGCACCTGACACAGACAAGGACGCCTCATCATGCAGCTGGGCTTGGTCGGTCTCGGAAAAATGGGCTTCAACATGCGCGAGAGACTGCGTGAGCACGGTCACGAGGTAGTCGGCTACGACCCCCGACCGGAGGTGACCGATACTCCGTCACTGGCCGGTCTGGCCCAGGCGCTGACGGCGCCTCGTGTGGTGTGGGTGATGGTTCCGTCGGGCAAGATCACCCGCGACACCATCACCGGTCTGGCCGATGTGCTCGAGCCGGGCGATCTGGTGATCGACGGCGGAAATTCTCGATTCACCGACGACAAGCCCAACGCAGAGCTGTTGGACGCCAAGGGAATCGGCTACATCGACGCCGGAGTATCCGGTGGGGTCTGGGGCCTGAAGAACGGCTACGGCCTGATGGTCGGCGGTCAGGACGAGCACGTCGCTCGGGCGATGCCGATCTTCGACGCCTTGCGTCCCGAAGGCGAGCGTGCGGACGGTTTCGTGCACGCCGGTCCGGTCGGTGCAGGCCACTACTCGAAGATGGTGCACAACGGCATCGAGTACGGGTTGATGCAGGCGTACGCCGAGGGTTACGAGATCCTCGAGGCCGAAGAACTCGTGCAGGATGTCCAGGGCGTACTGCGAGCCTGGAGCAAGGGCACGGTCGTGCGATCGTGGCTGCTCGACCTGTTGGTCGAAGCGCTGGGCCAGGATCCGGAATTCAGTGCGATCTCCGGCTACACCGAGGATTCCGGTGAGGGTCGTTGGACCGTCGAGGAGGCCATTCGCCACGCGGTTCCCGCGCCGGTCATCTCCGCGGCCCTGTTCGCGAGATTTGCGTCGCGGCAAGAGGATTCACCGGCAATGAAGGCTGTTTCCGCACTGCGCAACCAGTTCGGCGGGCACGCGGTGAAGAAGGCCGATGCCGACGAGACCCTGCGCGCCCCGGCGCCGAAGAACACCGAGTAAGTGTTCGTTCGGTCTCTGCAGCTGCACGATTTTCGATCCTGGGACGATCTCACCGTCGACCTCGGACCGGGCTCGACCGTGTTCGTGGGGCCCAACGGACACGGCAAGACCAATCTGCTCGAGTCGCTCAACTATCTGTCGACGTTGTCCTCGCATCGTGTGTCGTCGGACGCTCCCATGATTCGAGCCGGTGCTGCCAAGGCCTTCGTGGGCAGTGCCGTGGTCAATCACGGTCGCGAACTGATCATCGATGTCGAGCTCCTCGAAGGCAGAGCCAACAAGGCTCGGATGAACAGGTCTCCGCTGCGGCGCCCCCGTGAGATTCTGGGGGTGTTGCAGAGTGTGCTGTTCGCTCCCGAGGATCTTTCGCTCGTGCGCGGCGATCCCGGCGAGCGACGCCGCTATCTCGACGAGCTACTGACCACTCGGATTCCTCGAATGGCCACCGTGCGTGCCGATTACGACAAGGTGCTGCGGCAACGATCGGCTCTGCTCAAGACGGCGAGTGGATCGTTGCGTCGCGGATCGTCCTCGGGCGACGGCGCGAGTGCGCTCGCCACCCTGGACGTCTGGGATGGTCATCTGGCAGCGCACGGAGCTCGATTGCTCGCTGCCAGAATAGCTTTGGTGCACGAGCTGATGCCGTTCGTGCAACAGGCCTACAGTTCGATCGCACCCGAGTCGCGGTTGGCTGCCGTCGCCTATCGCTGCAGTCTGGCCGAGGCGCTCCCACCGGAGTTCTCCGATGCCGACCGTGCACCCGAGCCCGATGACACAGAAGTTCTCGAAGCTGCCTTCCTCCACCAACTTTCGGTGATGAGACAGCGTGAAATCGAACGCGGGGTCTGCCTGGTCGGACCGCACCGCGACGACCTGGAACTGATGCTCGGTGACCAACCGACGAAAGGCTTTGCCAGCCATGGTGAATCGTGGTCGTACGCGTTGTCTCTGCGGCTCGGCTCCTTCGCCTTGTTGCGGGAGGACGGTACCGACCCGGTACTGATGCTCGACGACGTCTTCGCTGAACTCGACCGCAAACGGCGTGCCGCGCTGGCGACGGTGGCGGCCGGTGCCGAGCAGGTGCTCATCACCGCCGCGGTACCCGAGGACGTACCACCCGAGCTGGACGCTCGTCGCTACGGAGTGGAAGCGAAGCAGAGCGCGGATTCCGGTGCAGCAGGACGTATCTCGCGTATCTCGGACTTGTCGAACGATATCGATATCGCACGTTCGGAAGGTGAGGATCGATGACCGACGACGACGCGACTCCCACGGACAACGGTGACGTACCGGAACTGAAAGGCGTGGATCTGGCGCGTCGAGCACTCGAGGACGCCCGGGCCGCAGCCAAGGCCAGCGGCAAATCGGTGGGACAGGGACGGTCGTCACCGACAGGCGGAGTCAGAGCACTGCGGGGGCGTCGTCGCCGGGGTTGGTCGGGAGCCGGGCCGGACGACCGTGATCCCCAGGCGTTCGGGGCGCTGGCGAACTCGATCGCGTCCAAGCGCGGATGGTCGGCCAAGGTGTCGGAGGGCGCGGTGCTCGGCCGGTGGCCGAGCGTGGTCGGCGAGGACATCTCGGCTCATGCGGACCCCACCGGTCTCAAGGACGGAGTGTTGAGTATTTCCGCCGAGTCCACGGCGTGGGCGACCCAGTTGAGGCTGATGCAGTCGCAGATTCTGGCCAAGATCGCAGCCGCCGTCGGTCACGGCGTGGTGACCTCGCTACGCATCACCGGTCCGACGACCCAGAGTTGGAGAAAAGGCGAACGGCACGTCCGGGGACGAGGGCCGCGCGACACGTACGGATAGTGAGAGGTCCCAACCTTCGCTTTCGAAACCTCCTGGTCCAGGTGATTCTCAACAGATGTTGGGGCCAGTGTTGCTGTGACAAGGTCGATGTGCGTAGCGTGATTCGGGACACGCAACGGTCGGGGGACCGATTTACTGTTCTGTGCGCATCGGACGAGGAGAAGTTGTGTCTGCACCAACGAAGAAGACATCGACAGCAGCCGTCGATGTCGACGGAACCCCCGAAGATCGCGTCATCCTGCACGCGCGGAACGTGGAGTTCGATTGGAACTCCCTGCCGCTGCACTACATGGACGGCAACCCACTCGCGACCCACCTGATCAACGTGATGCACCTGCTCCTGCCCGAGGGTGAGGAGTGGTTCGTGCGCACGTTCAAGGAGGCGCTGCCGCTCATCCACGATGATCAGCTGCGCGACGACGTGATCGGATTCATCGGTCAGGAAGCGATGCACGCGCAGGCGCACACCGATGTGCACGATCAGCTTCGGGCCCACGGCATCGACGTCGATCCGTACGTCGATCAGATGAAGTTCCTGTTCGGCCGTGCTCTCGGCAACCGGACCGGCCACGGCCAGAACAGCCTGGTCGAACGTCTCGCCCTGATCGCCGCCGCCGAGCACTTGACCGCTTTTCTCGGCGATTGGGTTCTCAATGCCACGGCGTTGGACGAGGCGGACATCGATCCGATCATGCTGGACCTGCTGCGGTGGCACGGAGCCGAAGAAGTCGAGCATCGATCGGTGGCCTACGAGGTGATGCGGTACTTCGACGTCCGCCCGGCCCGGCGGATCCGAACCTACGTCGTCATCGCGCCCACGCTCGTGTGGTTCTGGACCCGCGGTGTTCGCTTTCTCATGAGCCAGGATCCGACGCTGGCGCACCTTCCCGCAAAGCAGCGCACACCGTCGTTCCGAGAGTTTCGCCGAGTGGCCGCTGCGGGTCTGTTCCCGACCCCGATGTCGATGGTGAAAGCGTCGCTGCGCTACTTCAAGCGCACGTACCACCCTTCGCAGGAAGGGTCGACGGCGCAGGCAGTGCAGTATCTGGCCACCTCACCGGCAGCTCGGTCCGCCGATCGATGACCAAACGCACGTTGCGGAGCAAGCTCGGCGCAATGGCACAGAAGGTGGACTCGTTCCGACTGGGACGCACGATTCCGAAGAATCTGTACGGCCGCGACGAGCCCGATCAGACCGTGTCACTGGTGACCGACGCGCTCGACAAATGGTTCGCGCTGCTCGACGGTGACGACTACGACGCGTCGTTCGCGGCACCGCCCGTCGTACGGACCCGGGTACTGACCTTGGTCTCACGCGAAGTGCTCTGCGTGGACGAGCACGTGGTCCGACTGACGTTCGCCGCGGCCGACGGAGCGGTGTTGCCTGCGTGGGCACCGGGAATGCATCTGGACTTCTATCTCCCGTCCGGCCGCCGTCGGCAGTACTCGTTGTGTGGCGATCCGGATGCCGACTCGTACTCCATCGCGGTGCGCCTGGTGCCCGACGGCGGCGGCGGGTCGCGCGAGATGCACGGTCTCCCGGTCGGCACCGAAGTCTCGATTCGGGGGCCGCGCAACGGGTTTCCGTTCGTACAGTCCGAGCATGCACTGTTCGTGGCCGGAGGAATCGGTATCACTGCCATCATCTCGATGGTCCGTCGCGCTCGCCGGACGGGAATGGACTGGCACCTGGTCTACTGCGGCCGTTCGCGTGAATCGATGCCGTTCCTCGACGAGATCGCCGGCTGGGAGGCCGAGCGTGTCACGGTGCGGACCGACGATGTGGACGGCATGCCGTCGAGCATGGATCTGCTCGGTGCCGCGGCACCGGGTGGTTCGGTCTACGTGTGCGGGCCGCCGCCGATGATCGACCTGGTTCGGGCCTCGTTCGACTCCTTGCCCGCAACGCATCTGCACTTCGAGCGGTTCTCGCCGCCACCGGTGAAGAACGGAGCCGAATTCGAGGTCCAACTCGTCGACTCCGGTGACATCGTCACGGTCGGCCCGGAAGAGACTGCGCTGCATGCCATTCGGCGGCTGCGCCCGGATGTGGCGTACTCCTGTCAGCAGGGTTTCTGCGGGACGTGTCGCGTTCGAGTACTGAGCGGAACACCGCAGCATCGGGAGAATCGGCTCACGGCCGAGGAGCAGCAGCGTGAGATGTTGATCTGCGTGTCGCGTTCCGAGGGCGAACGGATCGTGCTCGATCTGTAGCCGAATCGCCGGTTTTACCCTTCATCTTTGCCGTCCGGTATCGAAAAAATGCGTCTGTGAAGCAATCAGGGGCCTTTTAGGGGTGTCATCGTGCCCATGCTGTCGCAGGCAACCAGTACTATGGACCGGTACGACATCAAGCCCGGAAAAAACGCATGGACTCGGGCGCGGCCGGAACCGACTGCGCCCATCCCTGCGGTAGCACCCTGCGGGGTGTGAGCGGGGTAGTGGACGCGTAGAAGGAGAACCAGCTAACCGTGGCTGCCCAGAAGTCAGGTACCAACGACAACAGCAAGGATTACGGCGCTTCGTCCATCACGGTCCTCGAGGGCCTGGAAGCGGTTCGTAAGAGGCCCGGTATGTACATCGGTTCCACCGGTGAACGAGGCCTGCATCACCTGATCTGGGAGGTCGTCGACAACTCCGTCGACGAGGCCATGGCCGGCTATGCGTCCACCGTCGACGTCACCATCCACGAGGACGGCAGCGTCGAGGTCAAGGACGACGGTCGAGGAATTCCCGTCGCCATGCACGCCTCCGGTGTTCCCACCGTCGAGGTAGTCATGACACAGCTGCACGCAGGCGGCAAGTTCGACTCCGACTCCTATGCCGTCTCCGGTGGACTGCACGGCGTCGGCATCTCGGTGGTGAATGCACTCTCCACCAAGGTGGAACTGCAGATCGCGCGCGACGGTCATCGCTACAAGCAGACCTACGACTACGCCAAGCCCAGCCCCCTCGAGACCGTCGGCGATACCGACGAGACCGGCACCACCGTACGATTCTGGGCCGACGGCAAGATCTTCGAGACCCTCGACTACAGCTTCGAGACCGTGCACCGTCGCCTGCAGGAGATGGCATTCCTGAACAAGGGACTGACCATCAACTTCACCGACGAGCGGGTGGCAGCCACCGACGCCACCGAGGAAGAACTCGGTGAGACGGCCGAGGCACCCAAGACCGCCGAGGAAGAACAGGCCGACGCGGCCGTCGCCAAGCCGGCCAAGGTGCGCAAGCGGACCTATCACTACCCGGACGGACTGGTCGACTTCGTCAAGCACATCAACAGGACCAAGACCGCGATCCACAATTCGGTCGTCGGCTTCACCGGTAAGGGTGAGGGCCACGAGGTCGAGATCGCCATGCAGTGGAACGCCGGTTACTCCGAGTCGGTACACACCTTCGCCAACACCATCAACACACACGAGGGCGGCACCCACGAAGAGGGCTTCCGAACCGCGCTCACCTCGACGGTGAACAAGTACGCACTCGAGAAGAAGCTCGTCAAGGAGAAGGACGTCAAGCTCACCGGCGACGACATCCGTGAGGGTCTGGCCGCAGTCATCTCGGTACGGGTCGGCGAGCCGCAGTTCGAGGGACAGACCAAGACCAAGCTCGGCAACACCGAGATCAGGTCGTTCGTGCAGAAGGCATGCAACGAGCACCTGGCGCACTGGTTCGAATCGAACCCCGCCGACGCCAAGACCATCATCAACAAGGCGGTCTCCTCCGCGCAGGCCCGGATGGCCGCACGCAAGGCGCGAGAATTGGTGCGCCGCAAGAGCGCAACCGACATCGGAGGCCTGCCGGGCAAGCTCGCCGACTGCCGCTCGAACGATCCGAGCAAGTCCGAGATCTACATCGTGGAGGGCGACTCCGCCGGCGGCTCGGCCAAATCGGGACGAGATTCGATGTTCCAGGCGATCCTGCCGCTGCGCGGAAAGATCATCAACGTCGAGAAGGCTCGCATCGACCGCGTCCTCAAGAACAACGAGGTCCAGTCGATCATCACCGCCTTCGGCACCGGCATCCACGACGAGTTCGACATCACCAAGCTTCGCTATCACAAGATCGTGCTGATGGCCGACGCCGACGTCGACGGCCAGCACATCTCGACCCTGCTGATGACGCTGCTGTTCCGCTTCATGCGACCGTTGATCGAGCACGGCCACGTCTACCTGGCCATGCCGCCGCTGTACAAGTTGAAGTGGAGCCGGGGTGAACCCGACTTCGCCTACTCCGACCGCGAGCGCGACGGTCTGCTCGAGGCCGGTATCGCCAACAAGCGCAAGATCAACGTCGAGGACGGCGTCCAGCGCTACAAGGGCCTCGGCGAGATGAACGCCAAGGAACTGTGGGAGACCACCATGGATCCGTCGGTGCGCGTCCTGCGTCTGGTGACACTGGACGACGCGGCGGCAGCCGACGAGCTGTTCAGCGTGCTGATGGGCGAGGACGTGTCCGCGCGTCGCAGCTTCATCGCCCGCAACGCGAAAGATGTTCGCTTTCTTGACGTTTAGTCACTTCCCTTCACGCACCGATGAGTTCTCTCGGTGCGTGACGGTGACCGTTTCTCGAGGAGATTTGCATGTCTGACATCACCGAACCGCCGGTAGGACCCCCGCCGGGTTCGACCACCAACGCCGAGGGCGGCGACCGGATCGATCCGGTCGACATCCAGCAGGAAATGCAGCGCAGCTACATCGATTACGCGATGAGCGTCATCGTCGGGCGAGCACTGCCCGAGGTGCGTGACGGACTCAAGCCGGTGCACCGCCGCGTGCTGTACGCGATGTACGACTCCGGCTTCCGGCCCGACCGCAGCTACGTCAAATCCGCACGCCCCGTTGCCGAGACGATGGGTAACTACCACCCCCACGGCGACACCTCGATCTACGACGCACTGGTGCGTCTGGCTCAGCCGTGGTCGATGCGGTACCCGCTGGTCGACGGCCAGGGCAACTTCGGCTCCCGCGGAAACGACGGTGCCGCAGCCATGCGTTACACCGAGGCCCGGCTGACTCCGCTCGCGATGGAGATGTTGCGCGACATCGACGAGGAAACCGTCGACTTCATCCCCAACTACGACGGCAAAACCCAAGAGCCGACGGTCCTTCCGTCCCGCGTGCCGAACCTGTTGATGAACGGCTCCAACGGCATCGCCGTCGGTATGGCCACCAACATTCCGCCGCACAACCTGCGTGAACTGGGCGACGCGGTGTTCTGGGCCCTCGACAACTTCGAGGCCGACGAAGAAGCGACGCTCGCGGCCTGCATGGAACGCGTCAAGGGCCCCGACTTCCCGACCCACGGCCTCATCGTCGGTGGCCAGGGCATCCAGGATGCGTACTCCACCGGCCGTGGCTCGATCCGCATGCGCGGCGTCGTCGAGATCGAAGAAGATTCCAACGGTCGCACCACGATCGTCATCACCGAGCTGCCTTACCAGGTCAACCCGGACAACCTGATCACCTCCATCGCCGAGCAGGTCCGAGACGGCAAGCTCTCGGGCATCTCCAAGATCGACGACGAGTCCTCCGACCGTGTCGGCATGCGCATCGTCGTCACGATCAAGCGCGACGCCGTCGCGAAGGTCGTGCTCAACAATCTCTACAAGCACTCGCAGCTGCAGACGAGCTTCGGCGCGAACATGCTCTCGATCGTCGACGGCGTTCCGCGGACGCTGCGCCTGGATCAGATGATCCGCTTCTACGTCACTCACCAACTCGACGTGATCGTCCGACGTACGCGGTATCGCCTGCGCAAGGCAGAAGAGCGCGCCCACATTCTGCGCGGCCTGGTCAAGGCTCTGGATGCGCTCGACGAGGTCATCGCGTTGATCCGGGCATCTCCGACGGTCGACGACGCGCGGCAGGGCCTGATCTCGCTGCTCGACATCGACGACATTCAGGCCCAGGCCATCCTCGACATGCAGCTGCGACGCCTCGCAGCCCTCGAGCGTCAGAAGATCATCGACGAGCTGGCCGAACTCGAACGCACCATTGCCGACCTGCAGGACATTCTGGCCAAGCCGGAACGGCAGCGACAGATCGTGCGCGACGAGCTCGCCGAGATCGTCGAGAAGTTCGGCGACGACCGTCGCACGCGCATCATCGCCGCCGACGGGGACGTCAACGACGAGGATCTGATCGCCCGGGAGAACGTGGTCGTGACGATCACCGAGACCGGGTATGCCAAGCGCACCAAAACCGACCTCTACCGCTCGCAGAAGCGCGGCGGCAAGGGCGTGATGGGAGCGGGGCTCAAGCAGGACGACATCGTCAGCAAGTTCTTCGTCTGCTCGACGCACGACTGGATCCTGTTCTTCACCACCAAGGGGCGCGTCTACCGGGCCAAGGCCTACGAACTGCCCGAGGCCAACCGGACCGCTCGCGGCCAGCACGTCGCGAACCTGCTCGCCTTCCAGCCGGACGAACGCATCGCCCAGGTCATCCAGATCAAGACCTACGAGGATGCGCCGTACCTGGTGCTCGCCACCAAGGGCGGTCTGGTCAAGAAGTCACGACTGACCGACTTCGACTCCAACCGCAGCGGCGGCATCGTGGCCGTCAACCTGCGCGGCGAGGACGAGTTGGTCGGGGCCGTTCTCGCGTCCTCGGACGACGATCTGCTGCTGGTCTCGGCGCAGGGACAGTCCATCCGGTTCTCTGCCACCGACGAGGTGTTGCGCCCGATGGGCCGCGCCACCTCGGGCGTGCAGGGCATGCGCTTCAACGGCGAGGACGCGTTGCTCTCGCTCAACGTCGTCAGCGAGAACAAGTTTCTGCTGGTCGCGACCTCGGGTGGATACTCCAAGCGCACCGCGATGGAGGACTACCCCCAGCAGGGCCGCGGCGGAAAGGGAGTGCTGACAATCCAGTACGACCCGAAGCGTGGCACGCTGGTGGGAGCTCTCATCGTCGACGACGAGGACGAGCTGTACGCCATCACGTCCAGTGGTGGCGTGATCCGGACCGCTGCCAAGCAGGTTCGGAAGGCCGGCCGACAGACCAAGGGCGTGCGGTTGATGAATCTCGGTGAAGGCGACACACTGCTCGCGATCGCGCGCAACGCCGACGAGATCGAACCGGATTCTCTGGGCACCGAAGACGATGCAGCGAAGGAGTCGTAAGTGAGCACTCCCAACCGGCCT
This sequence comes from Rhodococcus sp. 05-2255-3B1, assembly GCF_002258545.1. Taxonomy (NCBI): domain Bacteria; kingdom Bacillati; phylum Actinomycetota; class Actinomycetes; order Mycobacteriales; family Nocardiaceae; genus Rhodococcus; species Rhodococcus sp. 05-2255-3B1. Next base: position 301,874 of record NZ_NOZC01000007.1, read on the forward strand.
GGTAGCAGGCCCGGCCCCAGCGGTGGACCGGACAGCCGGGATGCCGCGCGGGCCGAGCAGCCCGCGCGTCCCGCGCCGCCCGAGGGAGCTCGCCCGGGCAACCGCCCGCAGCCGGCCACTCGTCCCGCGCCCGCGGCAGGCCGTGGTCCGGCCCCGCAGGGGGGTGCACGCCCACCGATGAGACCCGCACCGGGTGCTCCGAACGGTCCGGCACGTCCGGCCCAGGGACCCCCGCCGCAGCGGCCGCCTGCACCTCAGGGACCGCCGCCTCAGGCTCCTCCGGGGGCTACCGAGCAGGGTGCGCCTCGGCAGGGACAGGCTCCTGCCGGTCCGGCGCAGGCCCAGCCGCCCCAGGCTCTCGGCCGTCCGCCCGGACCCGGTCAGCAACCGGCCGGTCGACCCAACGCTGGTCCGCCGCAGAACGGCCAGCCGCCACAGCGGCAGGCACCGGGCGGTCAACCTCCACGACAGCAGGCTCCACAGCCCTCGGCTCCACAGCGATCGGCACCAGGAGAGACTGCGCGCACTGCGGAGGTCTCCGCCGAGTCGACGGCCACCGGCGAGGCGTCACGCGCGCCGGAAGCCGCTCGGGGTCAGGACCAGGCCGGTCCGGCAGCAACTCAGGCGATGCCGGCCCAGCAGAACGACGGTCCGCAAGGTGGCTCGGGAACCCCGCCCTGGCAGCGCGGTCAGCGTCCCGCATCGCAGGGAACCGACGATCGGCAGCAGCCGCAGAATCAGCCGCAGACCAACCTCTCCGGACGCGGTGCGGCACTGCCTCCGACCGGTGAGTTCGATCGATCGGCTCGCACGTCCGCAGAGCCGATCCAGCGCGAATCGACCGAGGACAAGACCGAACGGCGAGAAGCCGCCAGGTCGAAGGCCGCGGTCATCGACGGACCGACACGGCACATCGAACGCAAGGATCTGGCGAAGGACATGCCGGATCTGTCTGCGGTGCGGCACCCGGAGCCGTCCCTGTCCGAGCGTGCGGCGCCTGCATCGATCACGGCCGTGCCCAGTGCCGACGGCGATCCCCTGCGGGCGACCATCCAGATCCGCAAGATCGATCCGTGGTCGACGCTCAAGATCGCCCTCGTGATCGCAGTGTCACTGTTCTTCGTGTGGATGGTGTCGGTCGGCCTGCTGTACGCAGTGCTCGACGGCATGGGCGTCTGGGAACGGCTCAACAGTGCGTTCACCGAGATCGTCAACGAATCCGGCGACGGCGGACTCGTCAGCGCCGGGCAGGTATTCGGCTACGCGGCGGTGATCGGTGTGATCAATGTCGTACTCTTCACCGCTCTGACCACCATCGGCGCCTTCATCTACAACCTGTCGTCGGACCTGGTCGGCGGCGTCGAAGTGACATTGGCAGACCGCGACTGACCTGCATCATCGACAGCCGTATCGGGCCGTTTTGGAAGACAGCGGCCCGATACGGTAATCTCATCCCTCGGTTCGAGGAGAGGTTTTCTTCGGTCCGAAGTAGTGATGAGGGCCTATAGCTCAGGCGGTTAGAGCGCTTCCCTGATAAGGAAGAGGTCGGAGGTTCAAGTCCTCCTAGGCCCACACCGAACGAACGAAAAGAGGCAGGACGTGAAAATCCTTCTTCTGGTCGCATCGGCGGTGATTGCAGTGCTGACACTATCGAAGGTGCGCTCGCAGCGCAGCGCAGACGGCGTCTGGCACAGCATCCCCACCGCGTGACAATCGCTCGGAGTGGACGTGTAAGGTTCGTCTACGATTACCGGCAACACCCGGGGCCTTAGCTCAGTTGGTAGAGCGCTGCCTTTGCAAGGCAGATGTCAGGAGTTCGAATCTCCTAGGCTCCACAAGAAATAGGACGTCCACTTCGGTGGGCGTCCTTTTTCGTTTCTCCACCGGCCCCACGTCCACTCGATGTGACATCGACCCCCCAAAAGTCCACTGAATGTGACATCGAGTGCCCTCGAGTGCCGAGAGGTTCGAAGCGGATTCGGCGGCCCGGTTGTGATCGGACCCAAGGCGGTCTGTGCTTCGGCGCCCACATGTCCAGACAGTCGCCGGTTCTGTGTCGTATCCGTATTTCGATCCTTAGCGTGGTCGCTGTGCAAAGCACGTCGGTTCTCGGATCGATGTGGATGGTCGCGACGGCGCACCGCAGGGGGGTGTGCCGTCGTCCGATCTCGGCGGACGCTGTTCGCCACTGTCTCGAATCGGTTGGCGGTTCGGGCATCTCGAATCTCTAAGGAGTCCCGCAGATGACGCGTGTTCTCGATCATGAAGAGCTGTTGACGGAACTCGACGGCACTCTGGAAGCCAATTTGAATCGCCATCTGTCGATGGCGAAGGAATGGCATCCGCATGATTACGTTCCGTGGGATCTGGGTCGGAACTTCGCGGCGATGGGTGGGCAGGACTGGTCTCTGGAGCAGTCGTCGTTGTCGGAACTGGCTCGCACGGCGATGATCACCAATTTGCTCACCGAGGACAATCTGCCGTCGTATCACCGGGGGTTGGCAGACAACTTCTCGTTGGACGGTGCCTGGGGGACGTGGGTGGGGCGTTGGACTGCGGAAGAGAATCGCCACGGCATCGTCATGCGCGACTATCTGGTCGTGACCCGAGCGGTCGACCCGGTGGAGCTGGAGCGGGCTCGAATGCATCACATGACGGTGGGCGTCGATGCGCCGATGGATGGCGCGAATTTTCTCCATTCGGTGGCGTATGTGACGTTTCAGGAGTTGGCGACGCGGGTGTCGCACCGGAACACGGGTCTGGCGTGCGGAGATCCGGTGGCGGATCGAATGTTGGCTCGTGTTGCCGCGGACGAGAACCTGCACATGATCTTCTATCGGAACCTCGGTGAGGCGTCGCTGGATCTGGTGCCCGATCAGATGGTCCGCGCCATCACCGATGTCGCGACCGACTTCCAGATGCCCGGTCTGAACATGCCCAATTTCCGCAAGAATGCGATGACCTTGGCCAAGCACGGGATCTACGATCTGCGGCAGCATCTGGACGAGGTGTTGATGCCTGTCTTGCGCAAGTGGAAGATCTTCGAGCGCAACGATTTCACGGGTGAGGGCGAGCGGGATCGTGATCGGCTGGCAGCCTTCGTCGAAGACCTGGCAGTCAAGGCGACCAAGTTCGAGGAGTCTCGCGATCGTCTGCTTGCCAGGGAGGCGGCACGCGCCGAGAAGGCGTCCTGACCTGCTACGTCTTCGCCGGCCAGAGTCGTGATCACGTCTCGGAGGTGTTAGAGTCCGGGCATCGTTGGGTCATGTGAGGCGATGGCCGTAGTGCGTGGGGAGGGCCGATGGTGCCTGGGGGGTATCGGGTGAGTGGTGGTGTTCCTTTCGGTGAATGCTGCCTCCAGTCGGCCGAATCATGGTCTTGCACGGTTGGAATCGACTGGTGAGCAGGCTCAGGTTCGACGAGTCCGGACGCATGCTCGCCGTGTTCGCGGCGGTCACCACGGTTCTGTACGCCGCCAGCGCGATAGCGTCGTGGTCGAATCTGACCGGTGCGCAGCAGGTTCTGGCCGCCTTGGCTCTGATCCTCGGTCCGACGGCGATCGTGGTGCTGGCAAGGGCGGGTGTGCCGAGCCCCAAGCAGGCGGTGGGATTGGCGACCGCATTGTCGGTGATGGCACTCGCCTGTGCGCTGGGGAGCAGCGACACCATGCCGGCGTTCTTGATCTGCGTCCAGGCGGCCATGTTCCTCGGCATGCACATCGGTGCGTTCTGGTCCGAACGCAGTGCAGGCATTTGGGTTGCAGTGCTTGCTGTTTCAGCGGTCATCGGAGCCGCGATCGCGCCGTACGGCACGCCGTTCATCAGTTATATCCTCGTGGCGCTCGGCATCGTCGGTGCCACGGAGGTGTTCGGTGTCTTCGCGCGCCGAATGCGCTATTCCGCGACGCACGACGCTCTGACCGGCCTGCTCAACAGATTCGGGTTCGAGTCCAAGATCGAGAAGATGTTGCCGGCATGTGCCGCTCGCGGATTGTCGGTCAGCCTCGCCGTGCTCGACCTGGACAATTTCAAGGAGATCAACGACGAGTACGGCCACATTGCCGGTGACGTCCTGCTCGCCCGGGTCTCGAAGGCATGGAAGGGGCAGTTGACCCGACGCGACGTTCTCGGTCGGCTCGGCGGAGACGAGTTCGTGCTGTTCATGCCGGGGGTTCTCGAAACGGAGGCCTGGCAGATCATCGAGCGACTGCGCCGCGCTCATCGTGCGGAGTGGAGCGTCGGATTGGCCTGCATGCCCGCGGGTCGCCGCTGGGGTGAGATCTATCGGGCAGCCGACGCCGATCTGTACCGGGCGAAGCGAAGCCGGCCGCCGAGGACGAGTCGGCCGTCCGATCCCGACGCCGGGTACAGCGGACCGATTCGCAGGATCGCGCAGTAGCACTCCGTCGATGCAGCGTTGATCCCCAGATTTCATCCACAGGCTGGGGATAGATTTTCCCGCGCTGTGCACTTCTCGCGTTGACTCGTCGACAACGACGATGCTGCGGGGGATACGCGATGGTCACTCTCGACGAGTTCAGAACATGGGACAGCCGAGTGCTGGCAGCCGCGTCCGAAGCCCTGATGTGGCGGTGGCGTGAAGTGACTGCCGTGCACGATTCGGTAGCGGACGCGGCCCTGGGCACAGGGTGGGACGGTCCTGCGGCCGAGGCGACGCGTGAGGCGATGAGCCGCATCCGATCCGATCTGGCAGACGTCGCAGCCGAGTTGCTTCGGATCGCGACCTGTACCGCGGATGCCTCGATCGACATGCAGAGTCTGGTCGCTGCCCTCCGCTCGGTGGAGCAGAGAGCGGCGGACGAGCGATTCGCGGTCGAATCCGATGGCTCGGTGTCCGACGCTGCAGCGTCGTATTCGGTTGCGCTCGTGGATCTGTGGTCGACGATGCGAGAGCGGCGGCGGTGCCGTGACGAGCTCGCCGAGCGAATCGCGCAGCTGATTCGTACGGCCACGGACTTCGACGACTTCCTTGCCCGACGCCTCGCCGGGGAAACGTCCGCAGCCTCCGTCGCGGCGGCAGTTGCGGCTTCGGTGCCGCGCGACGGGTCACCGGCGGCCAATGCTGCCTTCTGGAGCGCGCTCTCGCCTGCGGCACGAACCAGGTTGCTCGTCGAACAGCCCGCGCTGATCGGCAATCTCGACGGCCTGCCTGGACGGGTACGGGACAGCGCTAACCGCCGAGTGTTGGCCGCCGAGCGTATCCGCCTCCGCGCCGTCGAGGCCGAACTGCAGAAAGAGTTGGACGACAACGTGTTCGGCGGAATCTTCAGTGACGCCGATGCCGGACTCGAGCAGACTCGCACACGGCTGGCATCACTCGATGCGATCGACGCGACGCTGGCGCAAGGAGCTCGACAGCTTCTTGTCCTCGACAATTCCTCGTACGAGGAGACGATGGCGGCCGTGGCGGTCGGCGATGTCGACACCGCAACCCATGTCGCCGTCTTCGTGCCCGGTCTCGGCTCGACGGTGCACGGTCATCTTCTCCGCTACGACGGCGACATGGAGGACCTCGAAAGCACTGTGCAGCAACTTGTTTCGCAAGACGCACCGCAATCTGCGGCTGCCGTGACCTGGCTGGACTACCAAGCCCCTCAGGTGGGGTGGAGCTTGCTCGATCCGAATCGGACCGTGGTCTCGGGTGCGGCTGCGCAGGCGGGAGCCGATCGACTGGTTCCGTTTCTGAACGGTCTCGACGCCGCGCGTGCGAGCGATCCGCATCTGTCGGTGTTGGCCCACTCCTACGGATCCCTCACGGCAGCATCCGCGCTCCGAGGTGACACGGGAGTCGACGAGTTCGTAGCTCTCGGGTCACCGGGGCTCGGCACCCACAGCCTCGTAGACCTTCAGCTTCCCGTCGGACACGCCTTCGCAGCGGAGGCCCAGGGCGATATCGTCGCCGATCTCGCCGCGTTCGGCCGCGATCCGGGCGCACTCGACGGAGTCACACTGCTGTCCACCGAGCCGTCCGACGGTGCCCGCGGCTCGATCGGTCACAGCGACTATCTCACCGAGGGCACCACCAGCGGACACAACACGGCACTGGTCGTCGCCGACCGCGGCGCTGAGGCCGTGATCAGAACGAGGCCGGGTCTGCTCGACCTGCTGCAGAAAGCTCTGTACCTATGACGGCGTGTCGTCGTAGTCGGCCAGACTCGGCGGAACGTCGGCAGGCGGGGGCACCTCGTTGCGACGGCGACCGAGGAAGAACACGACACCTCCGACGACGGCAGCAGCGGCACCGAACACCAGTATTCGGCGGGTCCGACGCGATCCGGCGTCGACCGTGACCAGCGCTGGGGTGCGATTCGCTTCGGCAATACGCTCCGCGGTCACCGCTCGCCGCTGCGCAGCCTGCTTGCGTGCCAGCCCGTAACCCCGTCTGGCCAACAGCAGGCCCACTCCGGCCGGACCCTTGCTTGCGGCAGATGCGGCTCCGAGCAGCGCGGACGCTGCGGTACCGGTGGTCGACCGACCCCGGTCGGGCTTCGTTGTGCTCGTCATACCCTCACTGTTCCACAACACGCCCCCGCTGAACCCTCCCGATACATCCGACTCGATGCCCGTTGTGAACTGCCCGATCACCCGAGATGGCACGATGGAGGGCGTGACTTCACCAAACAAGACCCAAACGGCCACGCTGCACACCAACCGCGGCGATATCGTCATCGAACTGTTCGGCAATCACGCCCCCAAGACCGTCGCGAACTTCGTCGGTCTCGCGGACGGATCCAAGGAGTACACGACGCAGAACGCATCGGGTGCCAAGACCGGACCGTTCTACGACGGCGCGGTCTTCCACCGCGTCATCGACGGCTTCATGATCCAGGGCGGCGACCCGACCGGCACCGGTGCAGGCGGACCGGGCTACAAGTTCGAGGACGAGTTCCACCCGGAGCTCTCCTTCGATCGCCCGTACCTGCTGGCCATGGCGAACGCCGGCCCCGGCACCAACGGCTCGCAGTTCTTCATCACCACCGGCAAGACCCCGCACCTCAACCGCAAGCACTCCATCTTCGGTGAGGTCACCGACGAGGCGTCGAAGAAGGTCGTCGACGCGATCTCGAGCACGCCGGTCGGCCGCGGAGATCGCCCGGTGGACGAGGTCGTCATCAACAACGTCACCATCTCTTGATCTGACCGAAGGACTCTCGACAAGATGACGAACCCCGGCTGGGGTGGCGCCTACGGCGACCAGCCCAACCCACCCCAGTCGGTGTGCGTCCGACATCCCGATCGCCCCACCGGCCTGGCCTGTTCGCGCTGCGGCCGGCCGGCATGTCCGCAGTGTCTGCAGGCCGCCGCCGTCGGACAGCACTGCGTCGATTGCGTGCGCGAGGGCAACAAGAACATCCGCACTGCGCAGACCGTCGCCGGTGCACCCATGGCACGATCGGCCAAAACCCCCCTGACGTACGCCCTCATCGCCGTCAACGTGATCGTCTACGGCATCACCGTGGCACAGTCCGGCGATCCGATGAACAACACCTCCGGATCCGCGCTCGCGCGCAGCTGGGCTCTCAACAGCCTGCTCGTCTCCGACGGCGACGTGTTCCGGTTGATCGGCAGCGGCTTCGTCCACTACGGGCCGATCCACCTGCTCGTGAACATGTTCGCGCTGTACATCATCGGTCGCGACGTCGAACTCGTGCTCGGCCGAACCCGCTACCTGGTCGTCTACTTCCTCTCGCTCCTCGGCGGAAGCGCGTCGGTGATGCTGCTGGAGAACCCACTGGCGCTCACCGTCGGCGCGTCCGGTGCCGTCTTCGGCCTCCTCGGCGCGCAGGCCGTCATCCTGCTGCGGCTCAAGCGAAGCCCGGCACCCATCCTCATCGTCATCGCAGTGAACATCTTCATCAGCATCTCGATCCCCAGCATCTCGCTGTGGGGACACATGGGCGGACTCGTCGCCGGCGCCGCCGCAACCGCCGGTCTGGTGTTCCTCTCCCGACGAACCCCGGACACGGGTCGACAACGAACCATGGCCGGCGTGTCGATGGCCTGGCTCTCGGTCATCGCCGTCGCTCTGGTGTCACTGGGCATCATCGCCATCCGTGTACTCGACCTGCGCGCCCACATGGGCCTCTAGCAAGTCCACTCGATGTGACATCGACCCCCCAAAAGGCCACTGAATGTCACATTGAGTGACCCCTGGGGGCCGGGCGGTCAGGAGTTGCGGGGCACCAGACCGTGTATTTCGAGTGCGTCGTACACATCTCGGGGGTCGGTTCCGAGGTCCCATCTGCCGAAGATGATGAGTCGGTCGTCGTCTTCGCCGGGTGGGCGGACGTCGAGTTCGAGCATCGGGACGCGTCGGCCCAGTCGTGGGTATTTCACGATTTTGATGCGGACGATGTCATTGCGGGTGTACGTGTGTTTGCCGCCGAGGCGTTTCATCACCAGTGATCCGTCGTGGGTGATGGCCAGTCGGGGGCGTTGTGCGGCGGCGAGTGCGGCCATGATCCACATTCCGACGGCGGCGAGCCCGACGAGGAATGTTCCGGCTGCGTCGGTGGATGAGAGTGCGGCTCCGATTCCGAGCGCGATTCCGCCTACGACCAGGGCTGCGACGGCGACGAGGGGCGTCGCCCACTGCTGTTCGTACACACCCTGTGGATCGTTCGTAGAGTTATCCACAGGGTTTATCCACATTGGGGATGAATGACATCGATGTAACTCGGTCGGCTCTCAGCGCCACCGCATGGTCATCACGAGTCCGACGATCATGAACCCGAAGCCGATCAGGAAGTTGTAGGCGCCGAGGTTCCCGATGAAGGCGATGTCCTCGGAAGCCAGGTAGTAGACGATCAGCCACAGCAGCCCTACCAGCATGAATCCCAGCATCAGCACCACGTACCAGACCGGTGACGGCCCGGCGTTGACCTTGACCGGCGTACGGTTCGCCGGGTTGATCGTGTAGTCGTTCTTCTTCCGTACCTTCGACTTCGGCATTGCTTCCTCTTCGTGTTCGTGACGGCCGGTGGCACTGCGGCCGTACCTGTGGACAACTTACGGTCGGAACCTGTGGATCGGCGGGTGCCGCGCATCCCCAGGCTATTGTCACCTCGAGGACCGTGACGGTCACCGAACCGGTTGCTGTACACGCTAACGCAGGTGAGCCCAGCACCGACCCACCGGACAAATTGCGAGCACCCGTGAGACGACGATCGACTGCCCCCGCCGACACGCGCTGGTGGGTGCTCGCCGTGGTGGTCTGCTCTGTCGTGGGTCTGCTGCTCGGCACCACCAGGCATGTCTCGGACGGCTCCGAGCTGCGCGGCGGCGACACCACTCGGCTCGCGGATCTGGTCGATGCGGCCCGACTCAGCAGTGACGATGCTCAGCGGAGCCGGGACGCGCTCGAGCAGCAGGTCGAGTCCATCCAGAAACGCACTGCGACGGGGGACACCGAGGTTGCCGATGCGTTGGTGCGTATCGATTCCCTGGCCGACGCGGCGGGACGCGAGCCCGCGTCCGGTGGGGGTGTGACCGTCACGATGGCCGACGCTCCCCGTGGACCGGACGGCTCGTATGCGTCCGACGCGTCCGTCGACGATCTGGTGGTTCATCAGGTCGATGTCCAGAGCGTGCTCAACGCGTTGTGGGCCGGCGGCGCGTCGGCGATCGCGATGCAGGATCAACGCCTGGTGGCCTCGTCGGCTCCGCGGTGCATCGGGAACACCCTTCTGCTCGGCGGGCGAACGTACAGTCCGCCGTACGTGATGACAGCGATCGGAGATTCGGATCGGTTGCGCGCGGCATTGAAGAACGAGCCGGGTGTGCGGTTGTACGAGCAGTACGCGCTTCGGTACGGCCTCCGTTACGACGTCGCAGCGTCCGAGAACCTCTCGGTGCCCGCGTACTCCGAATCGGTGCGCATGCGGTATGCACAGCCTCGCTGAGTACGCTGTCCACATGCGTATTCTCGTCGTCGACAACTACGACAGCTTCGTCTTCAACCTCGTCCAGTACCTGGGCCAGTTGAATGCCGATGTCGAGGTCTGGCGCAACGACGACGAGCGCCTCACCGATCGTGACGCCGTTGCTGGCCGGTTCGACGGCATTCTGCTCAGCCCGGGGCCGGGCACGCCGCAGCGCGCGGGTGCCACGATGGATCTCGTCTCGGCCAGCGCTCGCGCGAAGACGCCCCTGCTCGGGGTCTGTCTGGGCCATCAGGCGATCGGTGCAGCCTTCGGTGCGACGGTGGAGAAGGCTCCGGAACTGCTGCACGGTAAGACCAGCCTGGTGCACCATTCGGGCGTCGGAGTGCTCGAGGGGATGAACGAGCCGTTCACGGCCACTCGCTACCACTCGCTGACCGTCCGGGAGGACACGATCCCGGACGAACTCGAGATCATCGGGCGCACCGAATCCGGTCTGGTGATGGCCATGAGGCACACCGAACTACCGATTCACGGCGTCCAGTTCCATCCGGAGTCCATCCTCACCGAGGGCGGTCACCGCATGCTGGCGAACTGGCTGACCGTCTGCGGGATGCCCACCGACCAGGGTCTGGTTTCCAAGCTCGAGGCCCAGGTCGCCGAGGCGTTCGCCTGAGCCGGTCTCGACGCGGCTAGTTGCCGCTGGGGATTCCCAGCGCCCCGATGCTCACGGTGATGGTGTCGGTCTTGCTGATCTCCGAGCCTGCCGGCTGCGTCTGGTTGACGATTCGCCCGACCATCAGTGGGTCGAGTGTCGACTGCCTCGACGTCGACAGGTTCGATGCAGTTCCGGTCCACCCTGCCGATTCCAGCGCTGTCAGGGCCTGAGCCTCGGTGAGGCCGGACAGGTCCGGCATCGGGATCTTGTCGCCGTTGGAGACCCGCAATGTCACGACGGTGTTCTCAGCGACGTTGGCACCACCGGTCGGGTCCGTCGAGACGACCTGTCCCACCGGCTGACTCGAGTCGATGTTCTGTATCTGGACACGGAGCCCAGCACCCTCGACGTTCGGCTGCGCGACGTCGACGAGCTGGCCGACGACGTTGGGCATCCGGACCTGCGCAGGCCCCGAACCGAGCGTGATGCGAACCTGCGAGTCGGCGTTCATGCTCACGCCCGAGGACGGGTTCTGCTCGATGACCTTGTCGAGGTTCTCCGGCGTCGACGGCGCACGGGCGACGGTGGGATCGAGTTCGAGGCCCACCTCGTTCAAGGCGTCTGCCGCCTCCTGTTGCGTTCGTCCGGTCAGCCGCGGCACCTGCACCTGCTGCGGGCCCGAGGAGACATCGAGCTGAATGTCTCCCGGTGATTCGGTCTGTGACCCTGCGGCCGGGTTGGTGCCTATCGCCGAACCCTCGGGGACCGACGCATCCGGCCTCTCCTGCACGGTGACGCGTAGTCCGACGTTCTCGAGTTCCCGCTGGGCCTCGTCCGCGACGAGTCCGGCGACGGACGGCACGGTGACGGACGTGGGCTCCGCTCCGGGACCGAGAGACCACAGGAATGCTCCGACGATCGCGACGACGATGATCGACGCCGCGGAAACGAGGGCGATCTTGAGGCCGCGACGGCTCCTGGGTTCGTCCTCGCGTTCGGCGTGCCTCGACGCACGGGGTGCGGCGGCTGCGGCCGGTTTGTCCGCGCCGGAGAAGTCTGCCTGCCGGGAGTCGACCGATCCGAGGATCGTGGTGCGGTCCTCGTCGTTCATGACCATCGGGGCGCTCGGGCGTTGACCTCCGAGGACACGGACCAGGTCGGTACGCATCTCGGCGGCGCTCTGGTAGCGGTTGGCGGGGTTCTTGGCCATCGCCTTGAGGATGATCGAGTCGAGTTCGCGCGGCACGGTGTCGTTGACCAACGACGGCAGCTGAGGATCCTCGCGCACGTGCTGGTAGGCGACGGCGACCGGTGAATCACCCTTGAACGGCGGTTCGCCGGTGAGGATCTCGAACAGCACACATCCGAGCGAGTAGACGTCCGATCGAGCGTCGACCTGTTCGCCGCGGGCCTGCTCGGGTGAGAGATATTGAGCGGTCCCGATGACGGCGGCGGTCTGGGTCATCGGCGACGACGAATCGGCGATGGCACGCGCGATGCCGAAATCCATCACCTTCACGGCGCCCGCGTTGTTGATCATGATGTTCGCGGGTTTGACGTCGCGGTGCACGATTCCGTTGCGGTGGCTGAAATCGAGTGCAGCACAGACGTCGGCGATGACCTCCATGGCCCGACGCGGCGCCATGGGTCCCTCGGCGCGCACGATGTCGCGCAGGGTGTCGCCGTCGACGTACTCCATGACGATGAACGGGAGCGGTCCGGCCTCGGTCTCGGCCTCGCCGGTGTCGTACACGGCGACGATGGCGGGGTGGTTCAGGGCGGCCGCGTTCTGGGCTTCGCGTCGGAAGCGCAGGTAGAACGTGGGGTCGCGAGCGAGATCGGCGCGCAGGACCTTGATGGCGACGTCGCGATCCAGCCGAGTGTCACGTGCCAGATGAACCTCGGACATGCCGCCGAAACCGAGTATCTCGCCCAGCTCGTAGCGAGAGGACAGCGTACGGGGAGTCGTCATTGTTGTCCTCGAGGATCTTGCTGGAATGGAATCTCGATCAGCGGCCGTCTCGTCGTCGTCTGCGTCGGCTCGGCCGAGGTCGTGGTGGTTTCCTCGGTGGTCGTCGGCGCCTCGGTTGTGGTCGTCGTCGTGGTCGTCGTGGTTTCTTCGGTGGTGGTTTCTTCCGTGGTCGTCGTGGGTTCGGTGGTTGTGGTCGTCGTGGTGGTCGGCTGCGTGGTCGTGGTGGTCGGCGGCACGAACGGAGTCGGCGTGTCGTCCCTGCCCCCGGTCAACAGCACGTAACCGCCTATGAGGATGGCCAGCAGCAGCAGTCCGGCGCCGCCCCAGGCCAGGGCCTTCTGCGCCGACGACATTCCGGTGGACTCGGGGACTGCGGCGGCTGCCGTTCCGGTGACCGGTCCGCGGTACTCGCGCTGCGATGTCGGCATCATCTGGGTGCTCGACGGCGGCACCGCAGGGCTGGGTACGACGCCCGGCATCATGACCCGGCCGGTGCCCGTACCGCGGGAGTTTCCGGGTGCGGGCGGGCGACGGCCTGCACGGACCGCGGCGACGGCGTCGGCGAACTCGCCACCGTTGGCGTAGCGCGCGGCGGGGTCCTTGACCATCGTGATCTCGATGAGTTCGCGTACGGCAGGGGGCAGGTCGAGCGGCATGGGTGCCGGCGTCTCGCGGACGTGCTTCATGGCCACGGTCAGGGCGCCGTCGCCCACGAACGGCCGCGTGCCCGCGAGTACTTCGTATCCGACGACTCCGAGCGAGTAGACGTCGGAAGCCGAGGTGGCCTCTTCGCCGAGTGCCTGTTCGGGGGCGATGTACTGCGCCGTGCCCATGACCATTCCGGTCTTGGTGACCGGCGACGCGTCGACCGCTTTCGCGATGCCGAAGTCGGTGATCTTGACCTGCCCGGTGGGGGTGATCAGGATGTTGCCCGGCTTGACGTCGCGGTGGACGACGCCTGCGGTGTGCGCGATCTGCAGGGAGCGGCCGGTCTGTTCGAGCATGTCGAGGGCATGGCCGAGCGGCAACCGGGACATCCGGCCCAACACCGCGTTCAGCGGCTCACCGTTGACCAGTTCCATCACCAGGTAGGCCAGTGATTCGCCCGCGCCGTCACGGGTCTCGCCGTAGTCGTAGACCCCGGCGATTCCGGGGTAGTTCAGCTGTGCGGTGGTGCGCGCCTCGAACCTGAAGCGCTGCAGGAATTCCGGGTCCTCGGAGAACTCGGCCTTGAGTACCTTGACCGCCACGCGGCGATCCAGGCGATTGTCCATTGCCTCCCACACCTGACCCATACCGCCGGTGGCGATCAGGCGCAGCAGTCGGTAGCGCTGGGCGATGACAGCCCCGTTGCTCAGTGGCACCGTACGTTCACCTCCCCTGCAATGCGGCTGCGATGACGGCTCGCCCGATGGGGGCGGCCACGGATCCACCGGTTGCGGCGAGAGCTCGGTCGCCGCCGTCCTCGACGATGACGGCGATGGCGACCTTGGGGTCGTCGGCGGGTGCGAATCCGATGTACCACGCGTGCGGTGGGGTGTTGCGCGGGTCGGAACCATGTTCTGCGGTACCGGTTTTCGACGCGATCTGGACGCCGGGGATCTTGCCCTCGCCGCTGGTGTTGTTCTCGGAGCCGATCATCAGATCGGTCAGCGTCGCCGCGGTCGCCGAGCTGATCGCCTCGCCCATGGCCTTGGGCTGGTAGCTCGACAGGTCCGACAGGTCGGGAGATTGCAGCTGCTGCACCAGGTTCGGGGCCATCCGCACGCCGCCGTTGGCGACGGTGGCGGCGATGACGGCGTCCTGCAGCGGGGTCAGCGCCACATCGCGCTGGCCGATGCTGGATTGGCCGAGCGCGGCGTCGTCGTCGATGGGCCCGATGGTGCTGTCGGCGACGGTGAGCGGAATGGTCGAGTCCTCACCGATGCCGAATGCCGCGGAGGTCTCACGCATCCTGTCGACCCCGGTGTCGATGCCGAGCTCGACGAAGGCGGTGTTGCACGAGCGTGCGAACGCTTCGCGCAGGGTTGCCGTCTGGCCACCGCCGCACGTCGACCCGTTGTAGTTCTCCAGTGTCGTCGATGTCCCCGGCAACGTGATGTTCGACGCGGCCGTGAGTTGATCGTCCGGTGTCGCGCCCGCTTCGAGTGCGGCTGCGGTGGTGATCACCTTGAACGTCGATCCGGGTGGGTAGGTCTGCGAGATCGCCCGGTTGACCATCGGCTTCTCGGGATCGTTGCTCAGGTTCTCCCACGCTTCGGTGGTGGTGCTGCCGTCGTGGCTGGCCAACAGGTTCGGATCGTAGCTGGGGGTGCTGGCCATGGCCAGGATGTTGCCGGTGGCGGGGTCGAGGGCCACTACCGAACCGGTGTATCCCTTGGCGGTCAGCTGGTCGTACGCGACCTGCTGAACGACGGGGTCGATGGTGGTGACGACGTTGCCGCCGCGGGGATCTCGGCCCGAGATGAGGTCGAACAGGCGTCCGCCGAAGAGCCGGTCGTCGGATCCGTTGAGGACGGGATCCTCGGCGCGTTCGAGGCCACTGCTCGAGTACAGCATCGAATAGTAGCCGGTGATCGGCGCGTTGGCCTGCGGGCTGGCGGGGGAGATCGAATTCTGCGGGTAGGTGCGCAGGTACTTGTAGCGGTCGTCGGTCGGGACCGAGGACGCGAGTACCTGACCGCCTGCCGAGATCTGACCGCGCTGGCGCGAGTACTCGTCGAGCAGTACTCGCGAATTCCTGGGGTCGGTGCGCAGATCGTCGGCCTTGATGACCTGGAGATAGGTGGCGTTGGCGAGCAACGCAACGACCATGACCATCACGGCGATGGAGACGCGGCGCAGGGGAGTGTTCATGCGCGCTTCACCATCTCGGTGGGTGCCTCCGCGATGGGCGCTGCGGGGGCGGGCTTCTTCTTGGGCGTTGCCGGCTCACGGGCTGCGTCGGAGATCTTGATCAGCAGCGCGAGGAGCAGGTAGTTGGCGAGAAGCGACGATCCTCCGTAGGACAGATACGGCGTGGTGAGGCCGGTCAGTGGGATGAGTTTGGTGACGCCGCCGACGACGACGAACAGCTGGATGGCAATGGTGAACGACAGACCTGCGGCCAGCAGTTTGCCGAAGCTGTCGCGGACGGCCAGCGCGGTACGCAAGCCGCGAATGATGAACAGCAAGTACAGGATCAGGACCGCGGTCAGGCCGATGAGGCCGAGTTCCTCTCCGACCGTCGCGATGATGAAGTCGGTCTTGGCGAACGGAACCTGGGACGGGCGACCGCTGCCGAGCCCGGTGCCGGCCAACCCGCCCGTGGCGAAGCTGAACATGGACTGGACGATCTGGTAGCCGGTGTCGTTGTAGTCGTCGAACGGGTGCAGCCAGGTGTCGGTGCGGATCTTGACGTGGCCGAACACCTGATACGCGAACAGGAATCCGACGAGCAACAGCCCGAATCCGATGATCAACCAGCCGACGCGTTCGGTGGCGATGTAGATCATCACCAGGACGGTTCCGAAGATCAGCAGCGACGTACCGAGGTCCTTCTCGAACACGAGTACGCCGACCGAGACGATCCAGACGACCAGGATCGGCCCCAGATCGCGTGCCCGTGGGAAGTCCATTCCGAGGAAGTGCTTGCCGGCGACGGTGAACAGTTCGCGCTTGGCCACCAGCAGTGAAGCGAAGAAGATGAGCAGCAGGATCTTCGCGAACTCACCGGGCTGAATACTGAAGCCGGGCAGTCGGATCCAGATCTTCGATCCGTTGACCTCGGAGAATGCCGACGGCAGCATGGCCGGGATGGCCAGGAGCACCAGTCCGGCGAGTCCGACGGTGTAGCCGTAGCGAGCCAGGGTGCGGTAATCGCGCAGCAGCACCAGCAGAGCGACGAACCCGGCGATGGCCAGCGTCGTCCACAGCACCTGCTGGTTGGCATCGGGGGACGGAATGGGGTTGCCGAGATACTGGGCCTGCTGCTCGTCGGCCAGATCGAGGCGATGAATGAGCACCAGACCGAGTCCGTTGAGCAACGCCACGATCGGCAACAGCAACGGATCCGCGTAGGGCGCGAAACGGCGTACCGCCAGGTGCGCCACCGTCATCAGCGCGAGATACGCCACCGCGTACTTCGCCAGATCCCAGGTGATGGTCTGTTCCTGACTGGCTTCGACCAGAACCAAGGAGATCGTGGTGATCAGAACGGCAGCGCCGAGCAACAGCATTTCGATGCCGCGTCGGTTGGATTGAACCGGCGCGGGCGCGAACCCTTCGGGCGGACTCGGAAAGGATCCTCCCGCGGACGGATTGGAACTCATCGAGTACCGGTCCTGCAGTTCTGACCGGGAATTTGCGGAACCGTCGGTGTCGGCACCGCTGTGGTGGTCGGTGCTGCCTCAGGAGTGGGTTCGACCGTGGGCGGCAGCGGGGCCGCGGGCGGCGGGATGATCGCCGTCGGAGTCGGTTCGACGGTCGTGGTCACGACCGGCTCGGTCTCGCAGACCTGAAGCAGGTCCCCGGAGGCCAACCGCTCGACCTGACCGCGCGCATCGTCGAGAGATCCCGACGGCAACCCGGCCGTGACCTGCTCACGTGCAGCAGGCAGAAGATCGTCGATCTCGAACGGAACACAGTCCGCCGGGGCGGCATCCGGCGCGGTCAACGTGACGGCTCCGTCGTCGTCGAGGCAGCCGATCAGTTCGACGCTCTGCAGCGAGTACCCCAGCACCGAGCCGGGCAGCCCGCGCAGCACGGTCACCTTGCTGTTGTCGGCACCGACGTAGTAATTGCCCTTGATGATCGAATTGGCCACCACTGCACCGATTCCGGCGAGAACGACCAGGGTCAGGGCAATGAGTGTCCAGCGCAGCTTGTGCGATTTCTTCTCCGGTGCGACAACCGGAGCGGTGACGCGCTTGGGCGTCGTACGGGGGGGACGCATCGCTGCGGCGCGCCCTGCTGCGGTGTTGGGCGGAGGGGCGTCCTCCTCGTCTTCGGTGCTGGCGGCACCGCCGAGGATGGGGTGGCTCTGTCCGTAGTCGAGGTCGATCACATCGGCGACGACGACCGTCACGTTGTCGGGCCCGCCACTGCGAAGCGCGAGTTCGATCAGTCGGTCGGCGCAGGGTCCCGTCTCGCCCTCGTTCAGAGTGTTCTCGATGGTTTCGTCGCTCACGACGTCCGAGAGGCCGTCGGAGCACAGCAGATATCGATCGCCTGCGCGCACTTCCCGAACGGTGAGCGTCGGCTCGATCTCGTTGCCGGTGAGGGCACGCATGATCAAGGACCGTTGCGGATGTGTGTGCGCCTGCTCGGCGGTGATGCGGCCTTCGTCGACGAGAGACTGAACGAAGGTGTCGTCTCGGGTGATCTGGGTGAGCGAGCCGTCGCGCAGCATGTACGCGCGCGAATCGCCGATGTGTACCAGTCCGATTCGCTTGCCCGCGAACAGGATTGCGGTCAGTGTGGTCCCCATGCCGTCCAGCTCGGGTTCGTCCTCGACCTGATCTGCGATGGACGCGTTGCCTTCGCGGGTGGCTGCCTCGAGCTTGCCCAGCAGATCCTCGCCGGGCTCGTCGTCGTCGAGATGAGCCAATGCGGCGATCATCAACTGCGAGGCCACTTCACCGGCGGCGTGACCGCCCATGCCGTCGGCCAGCGCCAGTAGGCGAGCCCCGGCGTACACGGAGTCCTCGTTGTTGGATCGAACCAGACCGCGATCACTGCGGGCGGCATAGCGAAGGACGAGGGTCACGGGCGCAACTCGATCACGGTCTTGCCGACGCGGACAGGGGTTCCCAGGGGGACGCGAACGGCGGTGGTCACCTTCGCGCGGTCGAGGTAGGTGCCGTTGGTCGAGCCGAGGTCTTCGACGTACCAATCTCCGCCGCGGGGCGAGATGCGCGCATGCCGCGTCGACGAGTAGTCGTCTGTCAGAACGAGAGTGGAGTCGTCCGCTCGCCCGATGAGGACGGGCTGCGTGCCGAGCGATATGCGCGTTCCGGCGAGACCGCCCTGGGTCACCACGAGGTACTTGGCCACCTTCTGCTTGTTGAACGACGGGAGAACTTTCGAGCCGCCGGAGTAGCGAGGAGGCACTCGCATGCCTGCGGCCGCATAGATGTCACTGCGCAAGGTGCGAAGGACGGCCCAGACGAAGAACCACAGCAAGAGCAGGAAGCCCGCCCTTGTCAGTTGCAGAATCAATCCCTGCACGACGATTCACCTCCTCCTTCGCAATCGACCCGTGTTCCGCACACGCGCAAAGTCGCGGCGCGGCAGACATGGTTGCCTCGCAGCATCATAGGGTGAAGCAGCTCGTGTCGACGACATACGGGTGGACGAGAGTGCGAGTCGAACCCCCACCCGAGCCCACGTCGATCGTCAGACGATCCGAACCAGAATTTCGGAGTGACCGGCCCGAATGACGTCGCCGTCGGCCAACTGCCAGTCCTGCACCGGAGCGCCGTTGACGGTGGTGCCGTTGGTGGAACCGAGGTCGGAGAGCATGGCCACGCGGCCGTCCCACCGGATCTCGATGTGCCGACGCGAGACACCGGTGTCGGGGAGCCGGAACTGTGCATCCTGGCCACGGCCGATGATGTTCTGACCGTCACGGAGCTGGAAGTAGCGGCCGCTGCCGTCCTCCAGTTGCAGCGTGGCGGCGAGCGCCTGGCTCCGCCCTGCGTACGAGGCGGGCTGGTCGTAGCCGTAACCGTCCCCGCGGTCGCCCGCACCCTGCGGATAGCCACGGCCGTAGGCGGCCGGCGCAGGCGGGTAGTCGTAGCCGGGCTGCTGGTAGCCGGGCTGTTGATATCCGGCGGCCTGAGGCTCGGCATACCGGCCGGCCGGGTCGTTGTACGCCTGCTCCTGGTAGGGGGCCTCGGAGTACGCGGCACCCTGCTCGGCGGCGTTGTAGTCGTAGCCCTGGCCGTTGTAGCCCTGCGCGTTGTAGGCCTGCGCGTCGTATGCCTGGCCGTCGTACCCCTGCGCGTCGTAACCCTGGGCACCGTAGCCCTGATCCTGGCCGCCGGGCGCGCCGTAGGCTTTGGGGTCGTAGCCCTGTTCCTGGCCGGCCGCGCTGTAGGCCTGACCCTGCTCGGGGTACGACTGCTCGTCGTAGCCACCGTTGTACGGCTGCTGGTCGTAGCGCGGATCGTGATCGGCAGGCGCGTAGGCCTGGGCGTCGTACCCGTTCTGCTCACGTGCGGGGTAGCGCGGATCCTGGCCACCGGCGTAACCGTTGCGCGTGCGCGGATCGGGACGATGGCCGTCCGCGGGATCGCGCTGCGGGTCGTAGCCTGGGTTCTGCGTCATGTGGCCGGCTCCTGGTATCGACATCGGTGGGGCAGACGGTCGCTGCGTAGCTGAAGGGACGGGACTGGGTGCCGGCGGAGCCGATACGTTCTTCGGGGCCGAGGCACCCTGCTGCGCGTTGCGGCCAGCAGTCGCCGATCGTCCCACATCGGGATCGACCGAGCCACTGGCACGGAACTGTCCGGTGTGCAGGGTGGGCGACGGCTCGAATCGAACCACCACGTCGCCGTAGGTCTGCCAGCCTTGATCGCGGATGTAATCGTCGAGGTGGCGTGAGAACGCCTTGACCGTGAGTTCTCGGTCGCCGGCGAGTTCGTCGTGGTCCGAACTGTTGATGGTGATGACGTAGCTGTTGGGTGCCAGCAGATGCCCGCCGTCCAGGGGCCGAACCAGATCCGACGCTTCCTGCTGGAGCGCTGCCTCCACCTCCGCCGGTACGACGCCTCCGCCGAACACGCGGGCGAAGACGTCGCCGACAGCGCCTTGGAGCTTGCGTTCGAAACGTTGAACGATGCCCATCGTGACCCCTCCTCTCACTGTGTTCTTCCACCGTGTGGTGCCTGCTGGTGTGCAGGACGCGACGGCCGCGTGTCATCACGAAGTCGCGCTGCAAGCATGATATACGGTGCCGCCGACGGGGACTGCCCGCCGCGGTCGGCTCCCGGCTGCCCGACGCGGCGATTTTCGAGCGCGGCATGGTGCGTGTTAGTGTTCTCGCCGTTACCCGGGCGGGTGGCGGAATGGCAGACGCGCTGGCTTCAGGTGCCAGTGTCCTTCGGGACGTGGGGGTTCAAGTCCCCCTCCGCCCACCACACTGGCCGCAGCTGATTCGATCGCTGCGGCCAGTAGTTTCTTCCGGGTCGGTTTCCTCGCGGCCCGATCCTCGAATCGTCCTACAGGCGTGTGATTCTCGGTCGATGTCGGCCGGGTTGGTCCAGTACCCGGTCTCGATGGCGTCTCGTATACGAGAATTCGCAGGTGAAAGCCCATAATAGGCTTACCTTATTTGCGGGGGCACCCAGGTGCTGACTTATCGTTCGTAGTTGGATCGGCCTCACCACGGCCGGATCCGTCGAGACCCTCACTTTTCTACCATGAGCTCACCCGCTCGTGCAGGGGAAAGCGTCGACGATCGACAGGTGCTGCTTCAACGGCGAGGACGCACCGCAGGCCGTTCGTGCAGCCGGTTACACCACACCGTCGCCGACGAGTATCAAGGCTGGACTTATCCGAAGGCTAGGTATGAAGCACACTCCGGGCCCGCAAGGCCTCTACGATCCCGTCAACGAACACGACTCCTGTGGTGTCGCGTTCGTGGTGGACATGCACGGTCGACGCAGTCGCGACATCGTCGAGAAGGCGATCACCGCACTGGTCAACCTCGAGCACCGCGGTGCTGCCGGCTCCGAACCGAACACCGGTGACGGTGCGGGCATTCTGATCCAGGTTCCGGACGCGTTCTTCCGCGCCGTCGTAGATTTCGAGCTCCCCGCTGCCGGCGCGTACGCGACCGGTGTCGCGTTCCTTCCCCAGGGCCGCAGCGATGCCGCGCGTGCCTGCGAGGGTGTCGAGCGCATCGTCGAGAGCGAGGGCCTGTCGGTTCTGGGTTGGCGTGAGGTCCCCACCGACGACTCCTCCCTCGGAGCTCTGGCGCGCGACGCGATGCCGACCTTCCGTCAGCTGTTCCTCGCGGCCCCCGACGCGTCGGTCACCGACCTCGACCTCGAGCGGCGCGCGTTCGTCATCCGCAAGCGCGTCGAGCACGAGCTGGGCGAAGAGGGCGCGGGCAAGGACGGCCCCGGCCGCGAAACCGTGTACTTCCCGTCGCTGTCCTCGCAGACGTTCGTCTACAAGGGCATGCTGACGACGCCTCAGCTCAAGGGCTTCTACTTGGACCTGCAGGACGAGCGTGTGGAAAGCGCACTGGGACTTGTGCATTCGCGCTTCTCCACCAACACGTTCCCGTCGTGGCCGCTGGCACATCCGTTCCGCCGCGTCGCCCACAACGGCGAGATCAACACCGCCACCGGCAACGAGAACTGGATGCGCGCCCGCGAGGCACTCATCACCTCCGACGTGTTCGGTGGCTCCGAGGCTCTCGAGAAGATCTTCCCCGTGGTCACCCACGGTGCAAGTGACACAGCACGTTTCGACGAGGTGCTCGAGCTGTTGCACCTCGGCGGCCGCAGCCTGCCCCACGCCGTGCTGATGATGATTCCCGAGGCCTGGGAGCGGCACGAGTCCATGGACCCCGCACGTCGGGCGTTCTACAAGTACCACTCCTCGTTGATGGAGCCCTGGGACGGACCGGCCTCGGTGTGCTTCACCGACGGCACCGTCATCGGCGCGGTTCTCGACCGCAACGGCCTGCGCCCGAGCCGGCTGTGGGTCACCGACGACGGTCTGGTCGTCATGGCCTCCGAGGTCGGCGTGCTCGACATCGATCCGTCGAAGGTCGTCCGCAAGGTTCGCCTGCAGCCGGGCCGCATGTTCCTGGTGGACACCGCGCAAGGCCGCATCGTCTCCGACGACGAGATCAAGGACGAGCTCGCCGCCGAGCATCCGTACCAGCAGTGGCTCGACGAGGGCCTGACCTCGATCGACGACCTGCCCGAGCGTCCGCACGTGCACATGCCGCACGACCGCGTGCTCATCCGTCAGCAGATCTTCGGGTACACCACCGAGGAATTGAACGTACTGGTCTCGCCGATGGCGAAGTCCGGTGCCGAGGCCATCGGTTCCATGGGTACCGATACCCCGATCGCCGTGCTGTCGGCTCGCCCGCGGATGCTGTTCGACTACTTCTCGCAGCTGTTCGCGCAGGTCACCAACCCGCCACTCGACGCCATCCGCGAGGAGATCGTCACCAGCCTCGGCGGCACCATCGGACCCGAGGGCGATCTGCTCAACCCGGGTGCCGAGAGCTGCAAGCAGATCGTGCTTCCGCAGCCCATCCTGCACAACGACGACCTCGCCAAGCTCGTCCACATCAACGACGAGGGCACGCAGGAAGAGCTGCGCTCGGTGGTCGTGCGCGGTCTCTACCCGGTGTCCGAGGGTGGTGAGGGCCTCCGAAAGTCGTTGGAGGCCATCCGCGCTCAGGTGTCCGCTGCCATCTCGGGCGGCGCGCGGATCATCGTGCTCTCGGACCGTGAGTCCAGCGAGAAGCTCGCTCCGATTCCGTCGCTGCTGCTCACCTCGGCAGTGCACCATCACCTCGTCCGCGAGAAGACCCGAACCAAGGTCGGTCTGATCATCGAGGCCGGTGACGCCCGCGAGGTGCACCACATGGCTCTGCTCATCGGATTCGGTGCGGCAGCGGTCAACCCGTACATGGCGTTCGAGTCGATCGAGGACATGATCGAGCGCGGTGCCCTCACCGACATCGAGTTCGACAAGGCCGTCGCCAACTACATCAAGGCCGCGGGCAAGGGGGTACTCAAGGTGATGTCCAAGATGGGCATCTCGACCCTCGCGTCGTACACCGGAGCCCAGCTGTTCCAGGTCATCGGCCTCTCGCAGGAACTGGTCGACGAGTACTTCACCGGCCTCAACAGCCACCTCGGCGGTATCGATCTCGATCAGGTCGCCGACGACGTCGCAGCGCGGCACGCGGTGGCGTACCTGGACAACCGTCAGGAGCGTGCGCACCGCGAGCTCGAAACCGGCGGTGAGTACCAGTGGCGTCGCGAAGGGGAGTACCACCTCTTCAACCCGGACACGGTGTTCAAGCTGCAGCATTCCACTCGCACCGGTCAGTACGACATCTTCAAGGAATACACGAAGATGGTCGACGACCAGTCCGAGCGCCTCGCGTCGCTGCGCGGTCTGTTCCGCTTCAAGACCGAAGAGCGACAGGCTATTTCGATCGACGAGGTCGAGCCGGCCAGCGAGATCGTCAAGCGTTTCTCCACGGGCGCGATGAGCTACGGCTCCATCTCGGCCGAGGCGCACGAGACCCTCGCCATCGCGATGAACCGTCTCGGCGGGCGCTCGAACTCCGGTGAGGGCGGCGAGGACGTCTCGCGGTTCGAGCCGGACGAGAACGGTGACTGGCGACGCAGTGCCATCAAGCAGGTCGCGTCGGGACGTTTCGGCGTCACCTCGCACTACCTGACCAACTGCACCGACATCCAGATCAAGATGGCGCAGGGAGCCAAGCCCGGTGAGGGCGGCCAGCTTCCGGCGCACAAGGTGTACCCGTGGGTCGCCGAGGTTCGGCATTCGACGCCCGGCGTCGGCCTGATCTCGCCGCCGCCGCACCACGACATCTACTCCATCGAGGATCTCGCGCAGCTGATCCACGACCTCAAGAACGCCAACCCGCAGGCCCGCATTCACGTGAAGCTGGTCTCCGAGGTCGGCGTCGGAACGGTCGCCGCCGGTGTGTCCAAGGCGCACGCCGACGTGGTGCTCATCTCGGGCCACGACGGCGGCACCGGCGCGACGCCGCTGACGTCGGTCAAGCACGCGGGTGGACCGTGGGAGCTCGGTTTGGCCGAAACGCAGCAGACGTTGCTGCTCAACGGGCTTCGCGATCGGATCGTCGTGCAGGTGGACGGTCAGCTCAAGACCGGCCGCGACGTCATGGTGGCCGCTCTGCTCGGCGGCGAGGAGTTCGGTTTCGCCACCGCTCCGCTCGTCGTCTCGGGCTGCATCATGATGCGCGTGTGCCACCTCGACACCTGCCCCGTCGGTGTTGCAACTCAGAATCCGTTGCTGCGCAAGCGTTTCGCAGGCAAGCCGGAGTTCGTCGAGAACTTCTTCATGTTCATCGCCGAAGAGGTTCGCGAGCTCATGGCCGAGCTCGGGTTCCGCACGCTCGACGAGGCCGTCGGGCAGGTGGGTCTGCTGGACACCACCGCGGCCAAGGAGCATTGGAAGGCGTCGAAGCTGGATCTGGCACCGATCCTCGAAGAGGTCGAGTCGGCGTTCATGAACCAGAATCTCTACAACACCGGCGTCCAGGATCACGGTCTCGACAAGGCTCTCGATCAGCAGCTCATCTCGGCCAGCCGCAATGCGTTGGACAGGGGTGAGAAGGTCGCGTTCGAGTCCAAGATCACCAACGTCAACCGCACCGTCGGCACGATGCTGGGGCACGAGGTCACCAAGGCGTACGGCGGCGTCGGTCTGCCGGACGACACCATCGAGATCACCTTCACCGGCTCGGCCGGCAACAGTTTCGGTGCGTTCGTGCCCTCTGGTATGACGCTCCGACTCAACGGCGATGCCAACGACTTCGTCGGCAAGGGACTCTCCGGTGGACATCTGGTGTTGCGTCCGTCGCTGAATGCTCCGAAGGGATTCGTCGCCGAGGACAACATCATCGGTGGCAACGTGTTCCTGTTCGGTGCCACCAGCGGTGAGGCTCTCATCCGCGGCGTCGTCGGCGAGCGTTTCGCCGTTCGTAACTCCGGTGCCGTTGCGGTCGTCGAAGGCGTCGGAGATCACGGCTGCGAGTACATGACCGGCGGCAAGGTCGTCATCCTCGGCTCGACGGGCCGCAACTTCGGTGCCGGTATGTCCGGCGGAGTCGCGTTCGTGTTCGATCCGAACAAGACGTTCGAGGCCAACCTCAATACCGAGCTGGTCGACATCGAGGAGCTCGAAGGTGACGAGTTCACCTGGCTGAAGGACATCGTCACCCGCCATCAGGAGCAGACCGGCTCCGAGGTGGCCGAGCGGATCCTCGCGGATTGGTCACAGCAGGTGAACCATTTCGTGAAGGTCATGCCTCGCGACTACAAGAAGGTACTGCTGGCCATTTCCGAAGCCGAGAAGAACGGCGCGGACGTGGACGAAGCGATCATGGAGGCAGCTCGTGGGTGACCCACAGGGATTTCTGAAGAACACGGCCCGCGAAGTGCCGAAGCGGCGCCCTGTCGACCTGCGCCTGATGGACTGGAAAGAGGTCTACGAGGACTTCTCGAAGGACACCTTGCGCACGCAGGCCAGTCGATGCATGGACTGTGGTATTCCGTTCTGCCACAACGGCTGCCCGCTGGGTAACCTGATTCCCGAGTGGAACGACCTGGTGTTCAAGGACCGCTGGCGCGACAGCATCGATCGATTGCACGCCACCAACAACTTCCCGGAATTCACCGGTCGGTTGTGCCCCGCCCCGTGCGAGGCGGCGTGTGTCCTGGGTATCAATCAGGATCCGGTCACCATCAAGCAGGTCGAGGTCGAGATCATCGACAAGGCCTTCGAAGAGGGCTGGGTCACGCCGGTCTACCCGACGCATCTGACCGGCAAGACCGTCGCCGTCGTCGGCTCCGGACCCGCGGGACTCGCTGCAGCGCAGCAGCTCACCCGCGCCGGGCACACCGTCACGGTGTTCGAGCGGGCAGATCGCATCGGCGGATTGCTGCGATACGGTATCCCCGAGTTCAAGATGGAGAAGCGCCACATCGACCGTCGCCTGGCGCAGATGGAGGCCGAGGGCACCGTCTTCCGCACCGGTGTGGATGTGGGCGTCGACATCTCGGCCGACGAACTGCGTGAGCAGTTCGATGCCGTGGTCCTCTCCGGCGGTGCCACCGCATGGCGCGACCTGCCCATCGAGGGCCGCGAGCTCGACGGCATCTACCAGGCCATGGAGTTCCTGCCGCACGCCAACCGCGTCCAGCAGGGCGACTTCGCCGCGCCGCCGGTGAGCGCCGAGGGCAAGAAGGTCGTCATCATCGGCGGCGGCGACACCGGGGCCGACTGCCTCGGTACCTCGCACCGTCAGGGCGCAGAAAGCGTCCACCAGTTCGAGATCATGGCCCGCCCGCCCGAGGAGCGTGCGACGTCCACCCCGTGGCCGACGTACCCACTGATGTACCGGGTGGCCTCGGCTCACGAAGAGGGTGGCGAACGCGTCTTCTCCGTCAACACCGAGCGTTTCGTCGGCGAGGACGGCAAGGTCACCGCACTCGAGGCCTGTGAGGTCGAGTTCAAGGCGGGCAAGTTCGAGAAGGTCGAGGGCAGTGAATTCACCCTCGAAGCCGATCTGGTTCTGCTCGCCATGGGATTCGTCGGACCGGAGAAGGGCGGCCTGCTGACCGACCTGGGTGTCGACTTCAACCAGCGCGGCAACGTCGAGCGCACCAACGAGTGGGTCACCAACGTCCCCGGCGTGTTTGTGGCCGGCGACATGGGCCGCGGCCAGTCGCTCATCGTGTGGGCCATCGCCGAGGGCCGCTCCTGCGCGGCCGCCGTCGACACCTTCCTGCAGGGAGCAACGGCGCTACCGGCACCGATCGTGCCCACTCAGGCACCGCAGCGGTAAGTCGCGTTTCTCCGCCGAGCTCGAAGTTGTGGACGGATCGAGGTCCGATTCCGTCCACAACTTCGAGTTCGTCTGCTTTCCGCTGCCATTCGACACACGGTTACGTCCGTTAACCATGTAGGCATCTGATGGTCACAGGCCGCTGTCATTGTGGTGATCGAACAACGAAGCGCGTTCGACCACCAGTGAGGCCCCCTCCCATGAGTGTCAAGAAGATCTGCGCCGGTATCGGCGTCGCTGCAGCTGTTGCATCCGGCCTGGTCGTCGGAGCGGCATCGCCCGCCGCCGCAGACCCGGCCGATTGTCCGGCGATGTACGTCGTGGCCATTCCTGGCACCTGGGAGACCAGCTCGGGTGCGGCCCCCAAGCCGGGCATGCTGACCGACGTCACCGATCGTCTCGGTGGCGACATCCGCACCGACTACGTCTCGTATCCCGCGACCGCGTTCCCATGGGAGGGCGAGGTGTACGGGCAATCGCGTGCCGAAGCCGTCGCCAACGCGGGCGGCATGCTCGAGGCCATGGTGGATCGTTGTGGCGCAACGAAACTGGGCATCATCGGGTACAGCCAGGGTGCCGACGCGGCGGGCGATCTCGCCGCGGCCATCGGCACCGGAGTGGGCGTGGTGCCCGCGGACAAGGTGGTCGCCGTGGGGCTGATCTCCGACCCGAAGCGCTCCGATACCGACGCTCTCGTGGGACCCGCCGTGGTCGGAACTGGGGTCGGCGGACCCCGCGTCGGTGGATTCGGCTACGTCAGCCCCGTGGTGCGAACGTTCTGTGCCGTCGGCGACCTGTACTGCTCGACGCCCAAGGACGATTACGTCGCGCGGCTGGCCGGCTTCTTGGCCGTCTCGTCCAACCCCGCGCCGAACGTCGCCGATCAGTACTCGCAGGAAGCGCAGTCCCTGATCGCGGACCTCGCCGCGGCCGGTGGTCTGCCGGTGTTGCAGGGCCAGCTCACCGACCAGGCGAACGCTCAGCGTCAGCGTGAGATCGAGGCGTTCTACCGTTCGGGTATCCACCAGGAGTACCAGAGCTACGACGTCGGGGGCGGCCAGTCCGCGACTCGGTGGTTGGCGCGCTACCTCGCCGACGCGGTCTGACGGCGTAGCAGCACGAAAACCGCCACAGCGCTGACGGCCATCAGACCGGCGCTCCAGCCGGCCGCGAGGTTGAAGCCGTCGACGAACGACGAGTTCGCGACGGTGGTCAGTTGCGAGGCGAACGGCTCGGGCAGGTAGTCCGCGACGGCGACGGCGCCGCCTATGGTTTCTCGTGCGGGGTCCGCTATCTCGGCAGGGGTACCCGCGGGGATGGCGTCGTCCATGCGGTGCCGGTAGACGGTGCTGCCGATCGTGCCGAGGATCGCGATACCCACGGCACCGCCCAGTTCGGCTCCGGTTTCCGACAGTGCCGATGCGGCACCGGCCTTTTCGGGTGCCGCGGCAGTCAGGACGATGTCGGAGTTGAGCGTCGACGCCGCGCCGATGCCGAACGTCAGCAGAGCCATCCCGGTCAGGAGTAACGGTAGGCCCGAGTCGCTGGTGACGAAGACCATTGCCACACAACCGAATCCGATGAAAGCCAGGCCGCAGGCGATGATGGTGCCCGTATGGATGACCTTACTCATCGTCGGTGCCAACACAGCTCCGGTCGCTGCAGCCGCGGCGGGAATCAACAACCACAATCCGGCCTCGAGCGGCCCGAGCCCGACTACCAGCTGGAGATACTGCGCGGCGAACAGGCTGAAGCCGGTCATCGCGAAGATCACCAGGAACTGCACGACGACGGCTGCACTGAAGGCACGTTCGGCGAACAGCGTGACGTCGATCAAAGGGTGTGCTGCCTTCCGTTGCCGGATGACGAACACTGCACCGAGCGTCAGCCCGACGAGGGCGGTGACGATCGTTGCCGCGTCGATCCCCTCCTGTGCGCCGTGTTTGATGGCGAACACGATCGAGAGCATCGAGGAGATAGCGAGAATCACGCTGATGGGATCGAACTTCCCGGGGTCGGAGTCCTTGAACTCGGGGACCAGAAACGGGGCGGCGACGAAAAGTACCACCATGATCGGAATGTTGATCAGGAACACCGAGCCCCACCAGAAGTGTTCGAGCAGAACACCGCCGATGACAGGGCCCACTGCTGCTCCACCGGCGAAGCCGGCAGTCCACAGGCCGATGGCTTCCTTTCGCTGAGTGGGGTCGTGAAACATGTTGCGGATCAACGACAGTGTGCTCGGCGCAATGGTGGCTCCGCCGATTCCCAGCAGAGCGCGCGCCGCGAGCAGCATCTCGGGAGAGGTGGAGAACGTCGCGGCCAGAGACGCCACTCCGAACACGACGGCACCGATCATGAGCAGGGTGCGCCTGCCGATGCGATCGCCCAGCGAGCCCATGGTGATCAGTAGGCCGGCAAGCAGAAATCCGTAGATGTCGAGAATCCACAACGACTGATTGCTGGTGGGTTCGAGATCGGCCGTCATGAACGGCAGGGCCAGGTACAACACCGACATGTCCATCGACACGACGAGAATCGGCACCACCAGCACTGCGAGGCCGAGCCACTCCTTACCGGTGGCGCGCTGGTCGGTTGCCGTCTGGCTCACTGTGGTTTCCCTTCCCGAATGGACACCTCAGCTTAGGGGGATCGGGAGTACGTTCGGTGAAGAAACATGTCTCTCGCCGAACGAAGGAAAAATCACCTCATGACCAACGATCTGAAGGTAGTCGCGACGATCATCGCCAAGCCGGATGCCATCGACGCCGTGCGCGACGGGCTGTCGGCCCTGGTTGCCGAATCTCGGAAGGAAGACGGAAACATCTCCTACGAGCTGTTCGAGTCGGCGGTCGAGCCGGGGACCTTCATCACCGTCGAGGTGTGGAAGTCGCAGGAGGACCTCGACGGTCACATGCAGACCCCGCACCTGCAGCAGGCGTTAAGCGAGTTCGGGGCCCATCTCGCGGCCCCGCCCGCCATCCATCCGCTCCGACCCGTCGGCTGAGTCAGCCCGCGCGCTCGCGTACACGAGCGCCGAGACGGACAGCAGTGCCACCGTGGCTCCGATCGCGAGCCAGCCGGTCCCGCTCATCTCGCCCGACGCGATGACGCGGGCTCCGGCGGCGGTGTAGCTCATGGGCATGAAGGCGGCGAGATCGCCCCAGATCGGTGCCGTCGACGCGTACGCAAAGCCACAGACGACGACCTGCACCGCGAGCGCGGCGACGTTGACGATCTGGCCGATCACGGCACCGAGCACCCGTTGGATCGCTCCCGCTGCGGCGAGGTAGGCCGCAGCCGAGACGATCAGGAACGCACCCGCTCCCAGGACCGGCCCGAGGGCGGCGTCGGTGGCGAAGGCGAACGCAACGGCGGCGCTGATGCCCACTGCGGCGACCGCTGCGGCCACGGCGAGCCAGCGAGGCTTGCTGTCCCTGCCCAGAACCCGCACGAGACTGACGCACCCGAGAGCCCCGAGCGCGATCAGTGCAGCGATCAGATACGGGGTGGCACCGGTTCCGGTGCTCGACGACGTGGCCGCAATGTTCTGGTCCGACGCTGCGTCGTCGGTAGCGGCAGTGGTTCCCTGCGGAAGTGCCGCGGAGGCGTCGCGCACATTGGTGGCGATGCCGTTGACGATTCCCTCGACCGGTTCGACCGACGTCACGAGCTGATCGGTGCCGGCCTTGAGCTGCTGGCCGCCGTCGTCGAGTTGGCCCAGTCCGTCACGCAACTGCACGGTCGCGTCGCCGAGTTGGGCGGTGGCTCCGAGGAACTGACTGTTGGGGTCGTTGAGTTCGGAGGACAGCTGCTGAGCACCGCTCTTGAGGGTCTGCAGCTGGGCGAGGGTGTCGGGCCCGAAAGCCTGCGTGTTCAGAGTGTCGATGACCCCGCGGATCTCACCGGAGATGGCGTCCGATCCCGGGTGCGGGAATCGATCGACCTGGTCAGCGGTGGCGGCGAGTTTGGCGGTGAAATCGGCCTGCAGAGCGCCGAAGCCAGCGAGCTGATCGACGACCTGGTCGACGCCACCGCTGATCTGCGACGCGCCGTCCCCGAGCTGCCCGATGCCGTCGCGGTACTGCCCGAATCCATCGGCGAGCTGAATGGTTCCGTCGTGCGCCTGGGTGATGCCGTCGGCGAGCTGCCCGACGCCGTCGTTGAGCTGCGTTCCGCCGTCGGTCAGCTGGCCGATACCGCTGGAGAGGAACGTGATGGGCAGCGATGCGCTGTTGAGGCTGCTCCTGGCCGCGGCCAGGGGATCGGCCGTCTGCTGGTCCGCTGCCGGTGCCTGCTCGGTGTCGGCGACGACGGTGGTGGTCGCCGCGGACTCGCCACCGAGGTCGTAGCCGGTGCCCAGTGCAAAGGCACCTACCGCTACCAGAGGAAACGCCAGCGCAGTGAGAGCAACGGCAGGACGTCGGAAGATACGCAATTCACCCATGATGAGTTCGAGGCTAACCGCACGGTGCAGCGTCGCCGACCAGCCGACGACCGTCGACGCCCTATTTTGTGCCCTCGACCTGGGAGTTTAAGAGGTCTCTGTGGATTACCGATTGCGGGGCAGCAGGTCCCACACGTGCTCGGTTTCGTTCACCGAGGAGACCGACCTCGCGCCGCTGCGCGAGAACAGCACCCGCGTCACCGAGCAGTAGTCGATCGGGAAGCCGAGTACCTTCGGGGTCTGCAGAATGTCCTGCAGCAGGATGTTGATCACGCCGCCGTGAGCGAACAGTGCCACGGTGTCGGTGTGTGCGCTCGCCGAGACGACATCGGCGACACCGTCCAGGACTCGCCGGCGAAACGCCTGCTCGTCGACCTGCTCCGGGAGATACCCTGCCTTGATGCGATCGAATGCCTCACGGAATTCGGTCTTGGCCGACTCGATCGGGACGTAGCCGCCGAAGTCGCGATCGTATTCGGTCAGGCGATCGTCGGGCTCGACGGTCAGACCGAGCCGATCGGCAAGAGGCTGCGCGGTCCGGACGGCGCGTAGCTGCGAGCTCGAGACGACTCGCGAGATCGGGAACCGGGCGACGGCACCCGGCACTCGCTGGGACTGTTCGACGCCGAGGTCGGCCAGAGCGGGATCGGCCGAGGTCTCCGACCGTTGCGGGAGGGCATGCCGCACCAGAACCAATTGCATCGACTCACCTAATCACGAGTGTTCTGCCGCTGCGCAGCACCATCGATCGAAATGCCGCCACCTGACGCGGCGAATCGGCCCGCGGATCCCACACCATGCCGATTCGCCTGCGCGCGGCCGGTTGGGTGAGTCCGATGTCCACGGTTCCGCCCTCACCGCCGTGCGCGCGTATTCGCGGCAGAATGGCGATACCGAGACCGGCTCCGACGAGTCCGCGCACCGTGTGGGTGTCCTGACCCTCGAAGGCGATGCGCGGGCTGAAGCCGGCGTCCGCCCACAACTCGTCGCAGATCGAGCGCATCCCGAAGCCGTGGCCCATCGCGATGTAGTTCTCGTCGGCCGTGTCGGCCAGATCGACCGACCTGCGCGTGGCCAGCCGATGATCGGCCGGAACCACCAGCATCAGTCGCTCGTCGTAGAGCTGGAACGAATTGTGCTCGGTGTGTTCGGCGCTGAGAGAGACGAACGCCAGGTCGGAGACCCCGTCGGCGAGACGGTCGAGGCAGCGTGCCCGGGCACCCTGGTCCAGATCGAACGTGACGGCCGGGTGGTCGACGCGGAACTGGCGGATCAGCGCCGGTACGACGTCCTCGCCCAGGGTGTTCTGAAACGCCACCGCGATACGGCCGCGGGCTCTGGCGTCGTGCTCGGTCATGGCGTCGATGCCGGCGTCGATGTCGCTCAACGCCCGCTGGAGATAAGGAATGAGCACTCGGCCGGTGCTGGTGAGCACGATCCCGCGGCCGCGTCGTTCCACGATGTCGACGCCCAGAATTGCCGAGGCGCGGGCGACCTGCCGACTGACGGTGGGCTGTGGGACGCCCAGGACGTGCGCGGCGTCGGTGATGTGTTCGGTGTCGGCCACTGCGACGAGAGTCGGTAGCAGCGGCAGGAGTTCGATCGCTTCACGACGCATTCCCGAATCATATCGCCGGTGTATCGGTTTGCCCGGTCTCATGCATTGGACGAATATCGTGAGCGCTTCTAACGTGATCTGCATGACCACGACGCAGCCCGAGGTGCTCGGATGGGAGGGACACCCCAGGGGATCGCGCGAATACCGCAGGCTCGTGCTGGCACTGCTGTTCGCCGGAGTCGCAACGTTCGCTCAGCTCTATTCGGTGCAGGGCATTCTGCCCCTCATCGCCGCCAATCTCGACATCACGCCGTCGCAGTCCTCGCTCGCGGTCGGGCTCGCGACGGTCGGCGTTGCGGTGTCCGTCATTCCCTGGTCGGTGGCGGCCGACCGCATCGGTCGTGTTCGGGCCATGACGGCGTCGATCCTCACCGCCACGGCGCTGGGTCTGCTGGTTCCGCTCGCGCCGTCGCTCGAAGTATTGCTGGTGATTCGATTCTTCGAAGGTGCTGCACTGGGCGGTCTTCCGGCCATCGCCATCGCGTACCTCAGCGAAGAGATCCATCACAAGCACACAGCCCTGGCCGCGGCGACCTACGTGTCCGGTACGACGCTCGGCGGACTGCTCGGCCGCATCGTCGCGGGACCCGTTGCGGAATACACCAACTGGCGGATCGGCACGTTGACCGTGTCGATGATCGCTGCGTTGGCCGCCGGACTGTTCGTCTGGCTCGCACCGAAGCCGCGAACGACGCTCGTGGACAGCCAAATTCGTGACCTACCCGGACGGCTGTGGGTGAACCTGCGCGAGCCGGGGATGGCGGCACTCTACGGCCAGGGATTTCTGCTGATGGGCGGCTTCGTCGCGATCTACAACTACCTCGGATTTCGTTTGGAGGCCGTGCCTTTCGGGCTCCCGCAGTCTCTGATCAGCCTGATCTTCGTGGCGTACCTCAGCGGTACCGTGTCCTCACGGGTAGCGGGCAATCTCGCGACGAAGCACGGCAGATCGGTGGTGCTCGCCGGATCCACCGCCACGATGATCGCCGGAGTGGCCCTGACGATGGCGTCGAATCTCGCCGTCATTCTGACCGGCTTGGTGATCCTGACCATGGGATTCTTTGCCGCCCACGCCATCGCGTCGGGATGGACCGGACAACGAGCCGTCCACGGCCGAGCCCAGGCGACGTCGCTGTACAACCTCTTCTACTACGGCGGATCCTCCGTCGTCGGCTGGATCGGCGGCGTCGTCTTCCAATCCAAGGGATGGAACGCGTTGGCGCTGTTCGTCATTGCGTTGGCAGTGATCGCAGGCGTGTGGGCCGCGTGCATGAACGGCCGATTGGCGAAGCCGGTATCAGTAGCTTGACGTGTTTGCGGCAGCGAGGGCAAAAATGACGATCGCACCCACGATGACGACGAAGAGCGCGATCGAGACGTAACCCACGATCAGGCCCGCCGTCGCAAAACCCGATCCGCCTTCGCCGGTGCGCTTGATCTGACCGCGCGAGATGTGGCCACACACCACCGCGCACACCGACGCAATCAACGGAATGAACGTCAGACCGAGAATCGCCAACACGAGTGACACGATCGCCAAGGTGTTGGTGGACGCCGGAGCCTGATACCCGCCGGCATACGGCGCATTCCCGTACTGCGAATACTGTTGCTGCGGGTTCGGGTACTGGGGGCTCTGTTGCGGGGGGTTCGGGTACTGGGGGTTCGGGTTCTGATAGGGCGGGTACTGCTGCCCGCCGTACGGCTGATCCTTGTTCACTGCGTCGAACGGATCGTTGCTCTCACCCTGCGGATAGCCCATGGCGGGAGTGTGGCACCTGGAGACAGCAGTCGCAACCGCTCTCCCTCGGCGCTACGTGCCGAGCTTGCCCCACCCCACATAGGCGTCGACAGTGACGTATCCGGTCACGCGCGGCTGATCCCGAACCGGATACGGATCGCCGGTGTAATGCGTCGAAATGCGATCGATGTCGACCAGATCGGGATCGTCACGCAACTCGATCGAACCGTGCACCGTCACATGTGTGTACCAACTGGCCTCGTCCAACACCGAAATCGAGACCTTCGGATTCGCCTTGATGTGCTCGAGACGCTTCCGCGACGCATCGAAATTGAGCACGACCTTCCCGTCCTCCCACAGATACCACGTGGGTGCGGTGATCGGCGTCCCATCTGCACGAACCACCGCCATGACCGCGGGATTGGCCTTCTTCAGCAATTCGACAGCGGCATCGGGCAACGGAGGCTTGGGCATACGACAACAGTACGACTCGACCCCCGCCTTGGGTCCCGAATCGCCCCACAGCGTCCCCCGGAGTCCACTCGATGTGCCATTGACTGCCGAAAAGGCCACTCAATGTCACATCGAGTGCACTGGGGTGAAAGGTGTGCACTCGGGAATCGGGTGCATCCGATGTGGATCGGCGACTACAGGTTGGGGAGTTTGACTACCTGTCCGGCGTAGGAGAGTCCGGCACCGAAGGCGAGTAGCAGTGCTGTGTCTCCTGCTTTTGCTTTGCCGGTGCGCAGGAGTTCTTCCATGGCCAAGGGGATCGAGGCTGCCGAGGTGTTGCCGGTTTCGGCGATGTCATTGGCGACGGGTGTGTCCTCGTTCAGGTTCAGGCTCTTGGCGAGGAGTTCGGTGATGCGGCTGTTGGCCTGGTGGGGGATGAAGGCGTGCAGTTCGTCGGTCTTGATGCCGGCGACGTCGAGGACTCGCTGCGCGGCTTTACCCATCTCGAATGCGGCCCAGCGGAAGACGGAGATTCCGTTCATTCGGATCCAGGGGCGCTCGAGGCCTTCTTCGGTGATGTAGTCGTACCAGTCGGTGGTCTGGACGATGGCGTCGGATTGCGAGCCGTCGGAGCCCCAGACGGCGGGTCCGATCTCGGTTTCGTCGCTCTGGCCGACGACCACGGCACCGGCGCCGTCGGCGAAGATGAAGCGGGTGGTGCGGTCGTAGGGGTCGGTGGTGACGCTGAGCTGTTCTGCACCGATGACGAGGACGTACTTGGACGTTCCGGCCTTGACCAGGTCCGATGCGACGGCGAGGGAGTAGCAGAAGCCCGCGCAGCCGGCGCAGATGTCGAATGCGGCCGGCCCCTTGGTGCCGAGTCCGTGCGCTACTTTTGCAGCTGCTTGGGGTGTGAGTTCGAGATGCGTCGAGGTGGCGACGATGACGGTGTCGACTTGGTCGGCGGTGATTCCGCTGGCTTCGAGGGCCTTACGACCTGCCGCGATGGACATCTCGACGACGTTTTCCTTGGGATCGGCGAAGCGCCGGTTCTTGATTCCGGACCGCGTCTGGATCCACTCGTCGCTCGAGTCGATGAATTCACAGATCTCGTCGTTGGTCACGACTCTCTCGGGGCGGTGAACGCCGAGTCCGAGTAGTTTCGACTGTCGTCCCTGCGTCGTGCTGATCGCACCCATCTTCAATTTCCTCTCGTGCTACCGCGCCATCGCCGAGCTTCGGCTCGGGTCTTGGGCTACGGGCTCGGTGACACACGTTACGTGCGTCGCCTCGAGGAGTTCACACCAGTTCGGTGATGAGGGCTGCGACCTCGGCGGGCTTGTCGATCATGGCGTGGTGGTGGGCGGGCATGACGACAGTGAAGTCGGCCCGCAGATACGCGGCCAGCTTGCGTTGAGTCTTGATCCATCGCTTGCCCCACGGGGAGGGTCGTCCGGTGTGGGCTGCGGCGACGATGACCGGAACGACGAGGGGCGAACGCTTCCGCATTCTGTTCAGTTCGGCGGCGAGGTCCGGGTAGACGACGTCCTCCACCAGGGCGGCGGCGAGGTAGGTGGGTCGTCGATAGATGTCGTCGACCCAGTCGAACGTCTCCTGCGGTGTGCCGTCGGGCGGTGTCGCCTGATTGAGGACGCGTCGCACACGCGGTCCGACCAGCTTCTGCAGGCCGGTCTTGCTGAGCGCGGTGGCGATGACGTGGGCAGCCTCGACGCGCACGACGGTCGGGACGAAGCGTCTGGGGTCGGATTCGGCGCTGGAATCGAGCAACAGAATTCCGCGGGTGCGCGACGGGTACAGCCGGGCCACAGCTTCTGCGTAGAAGCCGGCTATCGAATGACCTACCACGACGGCCGGGTCGGTGACTCCGAGTGCGTCGAGGACACCGATGATTCGGTCTGCCTCCCCGCGGACGGTGGGTGTGGCACCGGCGGGCAAGGGGTCGCTGAGTCCGAAGCCGGGGCGGTCGAGAACGACCACGTGATGGTGGGCGCTCAGGATGTCGACGGTGTCGTTCCAGTCGAACCAGTTACTGCCGAGGCCTCCGCACAGGACGACCGTGGGGCCGGTTCCGCGTACGAACAGATGCAGACGTTGCCCGTCCACCTCGACGTACTGACCGGGAGGATGTTTCACGGGAAACAACGCACTGCGTTCGGCTCGATCCCCGCTGTCCATGTTTGGTACTCCACGATGCTCTACCGACCTGTCGACTGTTTCACGCTCCAGTTTCCATCATTTTCCCCGTTTTGCACACTCGTGTGCGTGGATCGGTCACGAGGGAAGGTCATTGACGCGGCTTGGCCAGGGGGAACGCGAGCGTTTCCCGAATGCTGCCACCGGTGATGAGCATGACGACCCGGTCGACTCCCATGCCGAGACCGCCGGTCGGCGGCATCCCGTGCTCGAGTGCTTGCAGAAAATCCTCGTCCAGGCTCATCGCTTCCTCGTCACCGCCGGCCGCCAACAGCGACTGTTCGGTGAGGCGCTGTCGCTGATCGACAGGGTCGGTCAGCTCGCTGTACGCGGTACCCAGCTCCACACCCCACGCGACGAGATCCCACTTCTCGGCGACGCCCGGAATGCTCCGATGCGGCCTCGTCAACGGCGACATCGACGTCGGGAAGTCCTTGTAGAAAGTGGGGAATTCGGTGTAGTCCTCGACGAGATGTTCGTACATTCCCTGCGCGACGGCCCCAGCATCCCAGGTCTTCTCGTACGGAATGTCGTTCTCGTCGCACAGGCGTTGCAGCTCCTCCAGAGGAGTCGCCGGTTCGACGGGCACTCCCAACTTCTCGGCGACGGCACCGTGCAACGTCTTGACCGGCCATTCGCCGGAGATGTCGATCTCGATCATTTCTCCGTTCGGGCCGTCCGGGCGCAGGATGATCTCGCGTCCGTGCGCGGCAACGGCTGCTCGCTGAATCAGCTCGCGGCACAACACCATTGCGCGTTCGTAGTCGCTGTGGGCCTCGTAGGCCTCGAGGATCGTGAACTCGGGGTTGTGCTTGAAGTCCGCGCCTTCGTTGCGGAACACGCGGCCGATCTCGAACACCTTCTCCATGCCGCCGACACACAGGCGTTTGAGATAGAGCTCCGGTGCGATCCGCAGGTAGAGGTCGAGGTTGTAGGCATTGATGTGGGTGACGAACGGTGCTGCGTTGGCACCGCCGTGAACCTGCTGCAGAATCGGTGTCTCGACCTCCATGTATCCGCGCTCGCCGAGCGAATCACGAAGTGACTTCACGACATTGGATCGGGCGATCATCAGTGCACGAGCATCGCGATTGATCGCCAGATCGACGTAGCGTTGCCGCACCCGAGCTTCCGGGTCGGTGAGTCCGCGATACTTGTCCGGCAGTGGATGCAAGCACTTGGCATTCATTCGCCAGTCCGTCGCGAGCAGCGACAGCTCCCCACGCTTGCTGCGGCCGATCGCGCCACTGACCTCGATGAGATCGCCGAGGTCGAAATCGGCGTCGAAGTTCTCGATCGAATCCCCGACGCGATCGCGGTCGAAGAGAACCTGGATATCGGCCGACCAGTCACGCACCACAGCGAATACGACACCGCCGTAGTCGCGAATCCGCAGGATGCGTCCGGCAATTCGTACCGTTGTGCCCTGCGGCGAGGCCACCGCCGCCTCGACCGTATGCGTCGGGGGATAGGCGACGGGATAGCCCTCGGTGCCCTCGCGTTCGAGACGATCGAGTTTCGACATGCGTACGCGCACCTGGTCGGGACGCTTACGGCCCGGTGTCGGCTCGTCCGGGACGCTGTCGGGGCCGCTGCCGTCGGGATGAATGTCGTCGGCGTCGGCCAGAGCCGCGGGCACCGCAACGTGAGAACCGGTGTGCTTCGAGGCGCGTCGGAAGGTCGGCAGGGTCAAGAAGCCCTCGGCGATGGCCGACGCGACGCCGACCTTGGGCAACACCCGATTGTCGGCGAAGCAGAGGTAGCGCGGCTCCCATTCCGGAAGGTACTTCACGTTCGAGCGATACAGGGCCTCGAGCTGCCACCACCGAGAGAAGAACACCAGCACGCTGCGCCAGATTCGCAACACCGGCCCGGCACCGATCCGGCTGCCCTCCTCGAACGCCGCGCGGAACACCGCGAAGTTCAGCGAGATCTTGCCGACCCCGAATTGATCGGCGCTGGTGGCGAGCTCGGTCACCATCAGTTCGATCACCCCGTTGGGCGACGCCGGATCACGACGCATCAGATCCAAGGACACACCGGTGCGACCCCACGGCACCAGCGAGAGGACGCCGATCACCTTCTCGCCCTGAACTGCCTGCACCAGAAGACAATCGCCGTCGAGCGGATCACCCAGTCGACCCAACGCCATCGAGAACCCACGCTCGGTTTCGGTATCGCGCCACGCATCCGCGCAGGCAATGATCTCCGACATCTCCTCCGACGAAATGTCACGATGACGACGCACGGTGACCACGACACCCGCTTTACGAGCCCGGTTGACCGCCTGACGCACGGGGCGCATCTCGCGTCCATTGAGGTTGAAATCCTTGGTTTTCAGGATCGCTTCGTCGCCGAGTTCGAGGACACTCAGTCCGGCCCGCTTGTACGCGGTCGCGCCGATCTCGCTGGCGCCCATGACAGCTGGGGTCCAGCCGTATTTCTCGGCCAGGTCCAACCATTCCGAGATCGCATGCGGCCACGCCTCGGGATTGCCGATCGGGTCACCACTGGCCAGACAGACGCCGACCTCGACGCGATACGTCACCGCCGCCTTACCGCTGGTGGCGAAGATGACGCCCTTGTCGCGGCGAGTGGCGAAGTAGCCGAGGGAATCGTCGGCACCCCATTTGTCGAGCAGGCCACGCAGCGCGGACTCGTCGCGACCGGTGAGCGCGTTGCTCGACCGCTGCGACCGAAACAACGTGACGACAGCCCCCAACAACGCCAACGCTCCGAACAGCCCGAGGGCCGTGTTCACGATGCCGTTCGGCCTGCCGTCGAACTGCTCGTTGTCCACCGTCGCCAACGCCGTCACGCGATTGAACGCCCACAGGAACGTCTGACTCTCCGGCAACGACCCGGGGAACAACGCAACCAGCGCCCACCCGATCACCGTCCCGATGGCCGCGCCGAGCACGAGCACCCCGAGTGCCTTCCACACCGCACCACGACGCACCCGCGTGTAGAACTCCTTGCGCGCGGCGATCAACACCCCCGTCACCACAACATGGACAGCCAGCGCAATCCACGAATTGACGCTCTTGTCCGTGATCCCCTCGACCACATTGGTGATCGCCAACAACACCAGATAGATCGTCAGCAACCACCACGCAATGCGCTTACGGCTCGCCAACGCCGCCGCCAACAAACCGACCACCAGCGCCCACGACAAACTCGTATCGGGAGCATCGAAGTAATAGCTGTCGACGTACTCACGCGGAACGTGAATCAGGAAACGAAGAGTCGGCGACAGACTCCACAGAAACAACAACACCGCGAACACACCGAGCACCAGACCCGCGATATGCGGAACCTCACTCAAACGACCGCGCTCGGGTGGCACGAACGACCGCGGAACCATGGACCCGGACCGCTCCGAGGAAACTGCTGTCGCCGTCATATCTCACTCCCGAAGTCAGAATGCACTTGCACCGTAGACGGTATCCCCGCCAAGGCGAGTCAGGTGCCCATTGCCCGCACCCCCGCCCACTCAATGTGACGTTCAGTGGCCTTTTCGACAGTCGATGTCACATCGAGTGGACATCGGGTCGGTTGCGGGCGGCGGATCTTCGGGTGCGTTGGATCTCGATACGACGTCGCCTCGGCGGCGCGTGGGTGAAAGTTCGTCCACAGGGCGTGAGTTATCCACAGGGCAGTTCGTTTCCCGTCGTCGCGGCGGATTCGGGGTGCGCGGACTGTGCATCATCATGGCCATGAAGCGGGGTGGAGCACGAGTCGATGCGAAGGTGATCGCGGCTGCGTCGGATCGCGGCTTCATGAGGACAGCGCACTTACTCGAGCTTGGGGTGGCGTCGAAGACCATCGTTCGACGCACCCAGCCGGACGGCAGCTGGTCACGGGTGTTACCTGGGTTGGTGTTCTTGAAGAATCGTTCGCTGACGCCGATCGAACGCGCCACCGCGGTTGCGATCTACTGCGGAAAGGATGCTCTCATCAGCGGTCGGGCAGGGCTGGCGTTGCATGGATTGGGCACGTCGGGTTCGTTGGAGGAGACGTTCGCACTGATTCCCGAGCCGCAACATCGCAAGTCCGTGGGCTTCGCTGTCGTGGAGCGGACGTGGCGAATGCCGACGGCGGAAATCAAGTCGGGACTTCGCGTCGCCCCGATCGTTCGGTGTCTGTGCGATGCAGTTCGACGGATGAAGAATGCCGAGCAGTGCATGGCGTTGATTGCCGGTGTCGTGCAGCGAGGTGCGGCTACCGTGGACGCGATCATGAAGGAACTGAACGCCGGTAGTACGCGGGGAACTGCGATGCCACGTCGAGTTCTGAGGGAACTGGCTGCAGGTGCGCACTCGGTGGCGGAGGCTCAGGCCCAGAAGCTGTACGCGCGCAGCGGACTTCCGACGATGCAGCACAACGTGGCTGTCCACGACGAGCAGGGCAGGTTCCTGCTGATAGCCGACAACTGGCTCGACGATGTCGCGTTGGATTGGGAGATCGATTCGCTCGAATACCATCTCTCGCCCGCGGCGCACAGGGCGACGGTGGCGCGTCGGGAACGAGCGCAGAATGCCGGCCTCATCGTGGTGACACATCTGCCGAGCGATATTCGGGAGGACCCGGAACGCGTTCTGTCCGACCTTCGTGCGCGTTACGAGCAGGCCAAGGCGCGACCGCGACCGAATGTCACGGTCCGACCGCGAGCGGATCAGGCTCGTAGTCGCTCGGGTTGATACACCCACACCATGTGCTTGCCGGTCTCGGACGTAGCTGCG
Source organism: Rhodococcus sp. 05-2255-3B1 (assembly GCF_002258545.1). Classification (NCBI taxonomy): domain Bacteria; kingdom Bacillati; phylum Actinomycetota; class Actinomycetes; order Mycobacteriales; family Nocardiaceae; genus Rhodococcus; species Rhodococcus sp. 05-2255-3B1. Next base: position 344,201 of record NZ_NOZC01000007.1, read on the forward strand.
ATCGGCCGATGCTCGATCCTGTCCAGCACGAATCCAAGCCTCTTGGGTACGGCCTGGCTCCGGAGATTCGCTGCGTCACAATGAATTTCGACTCGATTGATTCCGTCCAGCCTTGAGGCCTCCCGTATGAGGGCGGCGACGGCCTCGCTGATCATCCCACGTCCCTCGGCCCGGGCGTCGAGCCAGTAACCCAATTCGATGCCGTGCGGGCCGATCCGGCGATGCATCCCGATCTTGCCCAGAAACGCACCGCCGTCGCGCTCGAAAATTCCGTAATCGAACATCTCCCCGGCATTCCACTGCTCGACGGCCTCCGCAATGCGAGCCGATTGCACCGAAGGCTGGGCCGCTTCTTCGGTCGCCCACCCCATCCACGGCGCAAGGCGCGCGAGATTGCGACCGATCACGTCGGCAACGGCGTCGGCATCGCCGGCCGACTCGCGACGAATGAGAAGTCGGCCGGTGACAATCCGATCGGGAGGTACATCCAGCATGGCCAGCAGTGTGTCAACAGTGCACCCGATCTGCCAACGAATTTCGTTGCACTGTCACCCGCTCGCAGTCCACTCGATGTGCCATCGACGGGCGAAAAGGCCACCGAAGGTCACATTGAGTGGACAAGGGGCAGCGGCAAGGGCGGGGTTCAGGAAGCCGACCAGGATCTCCAGGACAGTTTGTCGATGATGATGACCGGACCTTCGGGTCTGTTGTTTTTGTATTGACTGTATTTCGCGACCAGGGCGTCGGTGGCCGATGTGCCTTCGGCGCTGGAGGTTTCGACGATGTGGGCGGATCCGTCCGCGCGGATCCACCAGAGTTGGGACCAATCGTCGGTGTAGTGGTCGACGATGAGGCTGACGGCGGGGTCGGCGCGGATGTTGTCGAGTCGCTGGAGTTTCTGCGTTGTCTTGGGTTTCCAGTCGATGGCGGTGAAGATTCGGTCGCCGGTGGGGGCGACGGCGAAGACGATCGGGACCAGGTGTGGTGTGCCGTCGGGGTTGATGGTGGAGAGTTGGGCTCGGGGTGCGGCGGTGAAGCGTTGGACTTCGTTGTCGATCTTCACGTTCGGTTCCTCGGGTTATGCGGATTCGCTGTGGGTGCTGTGTCGGGTGATGAATTGTTCGAGTGCCGCAACGGACATGGGGCGTCCGAGTAGGTGTCCTTGGCCGAAGGTTACGCCCATGTCGGTGCAGATCTGGAGTTGTTCCGGTGTCTCGATTCCCTCGATGACGGTGTCTTTGCCGAGAGTGGTGGTGACGTCGACGAGGGCTGTGCAGAGCGTGGTCATGGCGCGGCGTCGGTGCAGGTTGTCGCTGTCGAGGTGTTGGGTGAGGGATTTGTCGATCTTGAGGGTGTCGACGGGGAGGGTGGCGAGTCGTTCGAGGGAGGAGAAGCCGGAGCCGAAGTCGTCGATGGCGATGAGGACGCCGTGGCGTTGGACGTCGCGGAGTTGGTAGTGGACTGCGTCGAGGTCGTGGAGTGTCTGTGATTCGGAGAGTTCGAGGGCGAGTCGTCCGGGTTCTATGCCGTAGGTGTCGACGGTGTCGATGACGTCGGTGGCGAGGGTTCCGGTGGCGAAGTGGGCTGGGCTGATGTTGACGCCCACTTGGAGGTGGATGTTGCGGGTCTGCCAGTCCGCGATCGTGTGCGCGACCTCGGCGAGAATCCACATGCTCAGCGGGACGATGAGGTCGGCGTCCTCGGCGAGGGGGATGAAGGTGTCGGGCATCAGCAGGCCGAGTTCGGGGTGGTTCCATCGGATGAGTGCTTCGGCTCCGACGACCGTTCCCGTCGCGAGTTCCACGATGGGTTGGTAGACCATCGTCAGTTCGCGCTCGACCATGGCGGTGCCGCGTAGTCGTTCGATGAGTTCGAGTCGGGTGCGGTTGGTGTGGTGGAGCTCGTCGGTGAAGACGTGGTGTTCGTTGCGTCCGACGGCTTTGGCGGCGTGCATGGCTGCGGTGGCGTTGTGGACCAGTTGGGTGGCGCTGATGTCGGTGGTGGTACTCGAGGCGACTCCGACGCTGGCGGTGAGGGTGAGTTGGCGGCCGGAGAGCTCGAAGGCGGGCTCGAAGATGCTCGCGAATCCGGCAGCCAGGGCGCGCGCGGCTATGGAGTGGCAGCCCCGTGCGATGACGACGAATTCGTCGCCGGTGAGTCGGCCGATGGTGTCGCCGGGGCGGGTGGAGGCGAGCAGTCGGTCGGCGACCATGCACAGCAGGCTGTCGCCCTGCGCGGGGCCGAGAGCGTCGTTGAACTCTCGGAATCCGTCGATGTCGACCAGCAGGACGCTGAACTGACGATCCGGGGTGCGTCGGTCGAGCTCGTCGGTGATGAGGGCAAGAATCTCGACGCGGTTCGGAAGACCGGTCAGCGCGTCGCGTTGGGCAGCTGTTCCGCCTACGGCAGCGGCTGAGGTAACCGCGGCGACATGACGGGGCGGCGCGTCGTGCTCTCGGCTCACTGTTCCCCCTCATGGCCGGACAGCCATGGATGATACTAGCCGAAGAGTCTGCTTGAACGCTATAAACAGGGGGCATCCCCTTTTTTAGGACTATTAGATCACGGTGTCCTTGGTTTGTGGGCCGTTTGCGCGTCCTGTCGATGCTCGTTCTTCGACGCTCCAGATCGCGTCGTCCACGCTGTCGCTGAGTCCGAGCACCCACCGAGCCGCCGACCGGCCCTGATCGAACAGCGACTGCGCAACGGTGGTCAATCCGGCCTCGGCCGCGGCAGGGGAGTCGTCCCACCCGGTCACGGCCAGTCGCCCCGGAACGTCGATTCCGGCCGTGGCCGCAGCATCGAGCACCCCGAGGGCAAGTTCGTCGCTCATCACGAGCAATGTGTCGATAGCGTTGTCCTGCAACAACACCTGCGCTGCTCGGTCCCCTTCGGGGCGGGCGTTGTTGGTGGTGAACAGTGTCGGTACCGTCGACCATTCGATCCCCGATTGCAGGCATGCGTCTCGGTAACCCTCGAGTCGAGCTCGGGTCACCGGCATCGAGATGTCCGACGCGTCCGCGCCACTCACGATCGTCGATTCGCGTCGGGTATCGGGCCTGAGAGCGACGATGGCAGGTCGAGATCGGCTGTGCAATGCGGCGGTGGCCACTGCCTCGGCTGCCGCCCTGTCGTCGATGGCGATCGAGTTCAGGCCGGGGTGGTCGGGCCCACCCTGGATGCACGTGGGGCGGCCGGTCTCGACGAGCACGTCGAGCAAGGGGTCGTCGATCTCCGTGGTCCACACCACGTACCCGTCGACCTGTGCGTCTCGGATGCGAGCGTTGTCGGTGTCGCGGTGCAGGTTCGGCAGCATCACCAGCGCGGTGTCGGCGTCGAGACACGCTTCGGCGATGCCGGACAGAAAGCGTCGAGCCTGGGGATCCTCGAAGGCGTAGGTGAGCTTCTCGCCGAGGACGACTCCGATGCTGTCGTGCCTGCCGCTGCGCAACGACCGCGCGGTGCGGTTGGGACCGGCGTATCCGAGGGCCGCTGCTGCCTCGTGCACGCGATCGCGGGTGGCCGCGGAAACTCGGCTCGGTCGGTTGTAGGTGTACGAGACGCTCATGGTGGAAACGCCTGCGGACGCTGCGACGTCGGCCATGGTCACCCGAGTGTTCACCGGCCCACTGTAGCGCGCGGCACCCACGATGTGTAACGATACACAGTATGTCGTCGCCGCTACCGAAGCTGCTGGTGCTCGCCGCAGCCGCATTCATCTACGTCACGGCGGAAACGCTGCCCGTGGGGTTGCTCCCCGAGATATCCGGGGACCTCGGTGTCGGCGAATCCGCCGTGGGTCTCCTACTGACCTTCTACGCGTACGGCGTCGCCGTGATGACGATGCCGTTGATCCGGTTCGTGCGGCAGTGGCCCCGACGACGCGTCGTGGTCATCACCGTTGCCGCATTGGCACTCTCGCAACTCCTCTCGGCGGTATCGGTCGGATATCCGATGTTGGTGATCTCTCGAATGCTCTGCGCGGCAACGCACGGAGTCTTCTGGGCTGTCGTCGCTCCGGTCGCGGCATCGCTGGCTCTACCCGGTAAGCAGGGCAAGGCCATCGCGACGGTGTATGCCGGTACCTCGTTGGCGTTGGTTGCCGGCAACCCGCTCACGGCCGCACTGGGCCAGTGGCTCGGATGGCGCACCGCAGCAACGATTCTCGGCATCGTCGCCGCAGCCATCGCGGTGGCGCTGTACTTCGTCCTCCCGGCACTACCGGTCACCCGAGCGGTCTCGGAAACGAAGAAGACACCGCGGGTGCTCGACGGCTCCCTGGCCGTTCTGTGTGCAGTGACGTTCCTGGCCGTCCTCGGTCATTTCGCCGCGTACACCTACTTCTCGGTGATCGTCGACCGTGCCATCGGATCGGCGGGAACCACCCTGACCTTGATGCTGATGCTGTACGGACTGTTCGGGGTGGTCGGCATCTGGGTGATCGGGAGAACCTACGACCGGTGGCCCCGGCACTCGACCATCGCGGCCCTCGGTGCGGTCGCAGCGGCAGTGGCAATTCTCTGGTGCACTCTGAGCGGGGCTCCGGGCAGCTGGGCCGTGTTCGCTGTCGGTGCCATCGCGTTGTGGGGGCTGGCCTTCACCACCCTTCCGGTTTGTATTCAATCGGCCGTGGTCAGAGCCGCCCCGGCCGATGCGGACAAGGCGTCGGCGATCTACGTCGTTTCCTTCCAGTTGGCGATCGCGACGGGCGCACTGCTGGGCGGTGTGGTGATCGACCTGAGCGGCATCGGGGCCGTCACCGCTGCTGCAACAGTCCTGGTCGCCGCAGCGCTGGCCGTGGTCGTGGTGGCGCGCAGAACCTTTCCGAGTCGCTACGGACAGGAGCCGGTGACAGCAACGGCAGGCTGACCGTTGAGGTACCCCGCACGATAGGGTCAGCACGCGACGAAAGAGGGAATCCGGTGCAATTCCGGAGCTGGCGCGCAACGGTGACGAGTGAGAGCTCGAAGTCCGAATGCTCGGACGTCGCGATCCACCTCCAACCGCGGCTCCGCGACACGAGCCCTCAGCAGGAAGCTCTTCACGATGCGCACCACCCTCGCCGTACTAGGCGCTGTCTCGTTCCTCGTTCTCGCCGGCTGTTCGTCCACGGCGACGACCGACGCGGCCACCCCGACCACAGGAAACTATCCGCTGACCATCGACAATTGCGGTCGCGACGTCGTCGTCGACGCCCCGCCGCAACGTGCGGTCTCGTTGAATCAGGGTTCGACGGAAATCCTTCTCTCGCTCGGCCTCGCCGACCGTATGGTCGGCACCGCCACCTGGACCGACCCCGTCCGTGCGAACCTCGAGTCGGAGAACGCGAAGGTGCCCAGGTTGGCGGACAACAAACCTTCCCTCGAGGTGGTGTTGGACGCCGAGCCCGACTTCGTCACCGCGTCGTTCGGCGGCACCCTCGGACCGGGAGGCGTCGCCGACAGAGACCAGTTCGAGCAGCTCGGTGTGCCGAGCTACCTCTCTCCCACCGACTGCAACGGCAAGACCGACGACAGCGTCAACTCCGACGGCGCGCGTACGTCGCCACTCGAGATCGAGACCGTCTACCAGGAGATTCGCGACCTCGCGGCCATCTTCGACGTGCGTGATCGCGGTGAACGCTTCATCGCCGAACTGCAGGATCGCTTCGCGAAGGCATCGGGAGCCGTCGACGCCTCCGGTGTGTCGCTGGCGTACTGGTTCGCCGACACCGACACCCCCTACATGGCCGGATGCTGTGGATCGTCGGGCATCATCACCGAATCCGTCGGTGCCGAGAACATCTACGCCGACACCACCGACGAATGGCCACAGGTCAATTGGGAGAGTGTTCTCGATCGTGATCCCACCGCGCTCGTGCTCGCGGACCTGAGCCGACGGAGCATCGCCGGTGATGCTCTCGACAGCAAGATCGCCTTCCTGGAATCGAATCCCGTCACGAGTCGGCTCACCGCCGTCGAGAGCAAGCGGTACATCGTCGTCAACGGCGCCGACCTCAACCCGTCGATCCGTACGATCGACGGGGTCGAAAAAGTTGCTGCTGCTCTGCAGAACTGGGGATCGACCACCCCATGAGCCGGACCGATCGCGGGTTGCTGATCCCGCTTCTGCTCGGTGGCTTCGTGGTGTTGTTGCTCTCGATCGGCGTGGCCGTGACCATCGGTCCGGCCAGCGTGTCGGTATCCGATGTGTATCGAGTGATACTGGGGCACATCGGGATCGGTACGGCCGAAGTGAGCCGCATCGAGGACGGCATCGTCTGGCAGTTGCGATTGCCCCGAACGCTGCTCGCCGCCGTCTGCGGTGCAGGCCTCGCGCTGTGCGGAGCCATCATGCAATCGCTGCTGCGCAATCCCCTCGCCGACCCGTTCGTACTGGGTATCTCGTCGGGCGCATCCACCGGTGCCGTCGTCGTCGCGGTGCTCGGCGTCGGTGGCGGTGCACTGTCGCTGTCCACCGGAGCCTTCGCCGGAGCGCTGCTGTCGTTCGTGCTGGTCATGCTGCTCGCCGCAGGTGCGGGCGGCGGCAACGACCGCGTCGTGCTGGCGGGAGTGGCAGGTACACAACTGTTCTCGGCTCTGACGTCGTTCATCGTCATATCTTCGGCCGACGCCGAGCAAACCCGAGGAGTCTTGTTCTGGCTGCTCGGTTCCTTGAGCGGCGCCGACTGGACGGACGTGGCACTGTGCGGCACTGTGGCACTGCTGGGCATGGCGGTGTGCCTGTTCAACACCTCGGCCCTCGATGCCTTCACTTTCGGGCACGACGCGGCCGCATCCCTCGGCGTTCCGGTGAAGTACGTGCGAATCCTGTTGCTGGTCATCACCGCATTGATCACGGCCGCCCTCGTCAGCGCCGCCGGTGCCATCGGATTCGTAGGGCTGGTGCTACCGCACGCTGCTCGTTTCCTCGTGGGGTCGCGCCATCGAAGACTGCTTCCGACGACGGTGGTGATGGGGGCAATATTCATGGTCTGGGTCGACACCATCGCTCGAACGGTGTTCGCACCACAGGAAATTCCGGTCGGAGTGGTCACGGCCCTTATCGGCGTTCCGGCCTTCGCCCTGATTCTCTTTCGGCTCAGGAGATCTCGATGACACTGCACGCCAGAGACATTCGATGGACCCGGAGTGGACACCCGATCCTCGACGGCATCAGCTTCGCGCCCGAACCGGGAGAGACCATCGGCCTGATCGGCCCCAACGGCTCGGGCAAATCCTCCCTGTTGCGCATTCTTGCCGGCATCGTCGCACCCGACAGTGGCGACGTGCTGCTCGACGGAGACAACCTGCGAACACTGCGCCGACGTCGCGTCGCCAGACGGGTGGCCATGGTCGACCAACACTCCGACACCGACGTCGACATCAGCGTCCGCGACGTCGTCCGCCTCGGCCGCATCCCACATCACGGCATCCTCGGCGGCGACGCATCCGACGACGACGCCGCCATCGCACGAGCACTCACCGACACCGCCATGGCATCGAAAGCCACCCGACGGTGGCACACCCTCTCCGGCGGCGAACGCCAACGAGTCCAGATCGCCCGAGCCCTCGCCCAGCAACCCACCGAACTACTGCTCGACGAGCCGACCAATCACCTCGACATCCAACATCAACTCGACATCCTCACCCTCGTCGCAGGCCTACCCCTGAGCAGCTACATCGCCCTGCACGACCTCAACCTCGCCGCCATGTTCTGCGACCGAATCATCGTCCTCGATCACGGCACCATCGTGGCATCGGGAACCCCGAACGAAGTGATCACCGAACACCTCGTGCGCACGGTGTACAACGTGAACGCCAGCGTCACGAATGCCGACAACTACCCCCAGGTGACCTATCGCCGCCCCACCCCCTCCGACCCTGGAGTCCACTCGATGTGACATTGACCGCCGAAAAGGCCACTGGATGTCACATTGAGTACCGGCGGATGGCACACGGTGTGATGCCGGGCCGGGTGATCTAGAGTTGCCGCAGTTTCTTCTCGAATGCGTCGATGCGTGTGGTGTCCTCGAAGAAGTCTTCTTGCGAGATGATTTTCCCCCAGCTCGTGCGGACCAGGAGCACGGTGCGGTTGTTGTAGATCTGGGTGCCGTCGGCTGCGTGGGCTCGGTCGTCGAACCGCACGAGCAGGGTCATTCGCCAGGGTGCGCCGCCACTGTAGATTTCGCTGATCTGTCCTTGTATCCCGGCTGCGACGAAGTCCTGGAAGAATCTTTCGATGGCTGCGCGGCCGCGATGGGTGCCCGACCAGCGGCTGTCTCCGTCGGCGAACTTGAGCACTGCGTCTCGGTGGAACGACGCGAGCAGGGGACGGTAGTCGCCGTTGTTCAGCGCTTCGATGTCTCGCTGCAGCTTGAGTGTCAGCGCTCGCATCAGCAGAAGCTTGAATGCGAAGGCCGTCGAGATGCCGGCCAGAAATCTCAGTTGCATGCCCATACGTTTGCCTACCGTTCATCGACGTGTCAATCGAGTCGGCGGTACGTTCTGTCGATGATTCATCATGTGCAGGTCGCGTGTCCGGCGGGCGGCGAGGATCTAGAGCGAGCGTTCTTCTCAGGAGCCTTGGGCTGGGAGGAGGTCCCGAAGCCGCCGTTGTTGGCCGTTCGCGGGGGCTGTTGGTTCCGGGTGCCGGGTGTAGGTGGTCCCGACGGTGAGTTGCATGTCGGCGTCGACGACGACTTTCGTCCGGCAGTGAAGGCGCACCCGGCTTTCGTTGCCGACGTCGATGCAACCGCTGCGGCGTTGACGTCTGCCGGCTACCCGGTCGATTGGGCCGACCCTGAGGGGATCGAGGGTCGACGACGGTTCCATACCCGCGACGGAGTGGGCAATCGAATCGAATTCGTGGCAGCACAATAGGTCACAGACCCACCGAGATGGCTCCGGTGACAATCGCGAACACGATGTACATCAGCGACGCGGCCAACACCCACAGGAATGCGAAGCGTTGGAAGTCGCCCAGTGACGCGCGGACCAGGCCGAGAAGAACCCACAACGGTGCCGACGCCGGTCCGATCGAGTGAGCCATCTGGCCGATCACGGCGGCACGCGCCATCTCTTCGGGTGGGATGGAGTACTGCGCAGCCGATTCCGCGAGTACCGGCACTATCCCGAAGAAGTAGGCGTCGTTGGCCATGAAGAAGCTCAGCGGTATGCCGATCAGCGCGGCTGCGGCGGGAATCATGCCCTCGGCACCGTCCGGAATCAGAGATATCAGCGCGTCGGCCATGGCGGTTGTCATACCGGTTTCGGTGAGGATGCCGGTGAACACGCCGGCACCCAGGACCAATATGACGACGGGGACGGCGTTGGCAGCGTGCGATCGGATCACCTCGCCCTGATCGGAGGGCTTGGGGTGGTTGACGACGAGCACGATGATGAATCCCAGCATGAACAGCACCAATAGGTCCGCGACTCCCAGCACCAGCAGCACCAGCAAGGTGACCGTCAGTGCTGCGTTCACCCACGTTCGCCAGGTTGCCTTCGTCAGAAGTGTTCCCTCCGAGCCCTCTTCGTGCCCGCCAGCAGACACGTGCGCGGTGACTTCGGCGATGCGCTCAGGGGAGATCTTCTTACGTGCGCTGCGCCCCAACAGGTACGCGAGGCCGACGATCGCCGCGGACATCAGCAGCATCGCCGGCAGCATGTGTACGAAGTACTCGGTGGCATCGATCTGCAGCACGCTGATCGCTCGGGTCGCGGCTCCGCCCCACGGCGTAGTACCGGATATGGTCCCGAGAGCCATGGTCGCGATCGTGGCGATCACCAGGGGGTTGATTCCGAGCTTGCGATAGATGGGGATAAACGCGGAGCAGATGATCATGTATGACGTGGTGCCGTCGCCGTCGAGTGCGACCAGGAGTGCGAGAACCGCTGTGCCGACGCAGATCTTGACTGGGTCTCCGCCGGACAGTCGGATGATGCCGCGCGAAATGGGGTCGAACAGTTTGGCGTCCATCATGATCCCGAAGTACAGCACCGCGAAGAGCAGCAAAATTGCTGTGGGAGCAACGGTTTCGATGCCTTTCGCGACCATGTCCGGTAGCGCTGCACCCTGTCCACTGATCAACAGAACAACGATGGGGATGGTGACGACGGCAACCAGTGCCGTCGCCCACTTCTTGATCACCACCAGCATGAAGGATGCGAGTGAGACGAATCCGAGCACTGCCAACATGATTCAGCGCTCCGATTCGAGGTGCTCGATTACTGCGAGCGTGAAGCGCTCGGTGGTTGCGGTTCCGTGGAGGTCCGCCGTGCGGGTCTCGGGCATACCCACGGCCGTGTCGATGGCTCGATGAATCGATCTGCCCGCTGCAGTCAGTCTTTCGTCGCCGCGCTGCTGTCCGATCCAGTCCAGGAGCATTGCGGCAGAACCGATCAGCGACGCGGGATTGGCGATTCCTTGCCCTGCTATGTCGGGTGCCGATCCATGTTGTGCTTGCGCGACGGCGTGCTTGTCACCGACATTCAGTGACGCCGCCAATCCCAAGCTGCCGGAGAGCTCGGTGGCCTCGTCCGAGAGGATGTCCCCGAACATGTTGGTGGTTGCGATCACGTCGAAGGACTCCGGTCGACGTATCAGCAGCGCGGCGACAGCGTCGACCAATAGCTCCTCGTAGGAGACGTCGGGAAAGTCCTGCCGGACGGCTCTGGCCGCCTCGAGGAACAGCCCGTCGCTCAGCCTGAGGACGTTGGCCTTGTGCACCACGGTGACTTTCGATCTACGCGTCCGTGCCAGCTCGAACGCTCGGCGCACGATGCGTTCGGAACCGTGACGAGTCACCTTTCGAATGGCCAGTGCGAGGTCCTCTGTGGGCATGAACTCGCCACCACCGGCGAACATCGTCCGATCGGCATAGAAGCCTTCGGTGTTCTCTCTGGCAATCACGAGGTCGAAGTTCTTGCCGAGAGGATTCGGGAGAGCCGGGACAGTCCTGGCGGGCCGAATGTTGGCGTACAGGTCCAACTTTCGCCGCAGTATTCCCGACGGGTTGACGCCGCCTTCGGAGGTCGGTGGGTAGTCCAGGTGCGACACCGGGCCCAGAACGACGCCGTCTGCTGCACGCGAGAGATCGACGATGGCGTCGGGCATGGTTGTCCGCGAGGCGGCGAGCGCATCGAAACCGATGGTTCCATCGGTGAACCTGGCGGTGATTCCGTTGTGCGCGAGCGCACTTTCGACCACCGAGGCAGTCGCCGCGCTGATCTCGGGACCGATGCCGTCGCCGGCGAGAACCACCAGTTCGACTGTGTTGTCTGGGGCTGGCGCTGGGTGTCCGGTAGTCACGATGTCTCCAGGTGTTCACGTCCGCACTGTTGCGGACTAGGTCACCGATGTGACCTGTGGCATACCTTGCCGCCTACGCAGCGTGAAGACCAGAGATCGTTTCTTACATCTGACTCAAGCAGAATTCATAGCTTCGAAGAGCGTGACGAGCACCGATGTCATGGCATTCGATGCAGGGGACGGCGCCCGCTGCTCGAGGCGGCACAGCAGGATTCGCCGCCTCGAGAGTTCATCCAAGGCAATCGACTCGACGCCCTCGCGAAGGTAGCGAGTGGTCATCGCGGGTGCCACGGTGAGTCCCAGCCCGGCAGCAACCATCGCCTGAGATTCCATGTAGTCGTTGGACTCGATCAGGATCTTCGGCTCGAAACCGGCTTTGAGACAGGCTGTTCGGAACATCGTGGTGATGGAGTGCTGCGACGCGCGAACAATCCACTGTTCGCCTTCGAGCGATTGGAGTGGAACGGGGCCTCTCCGAGACCAACCCGCGGGAACGAGAAGGACCGTGGCGTCCTCGGCGATGACTTCGGTCTCGACGTCGTCGACCACCATCGGCAATTCCGGGTAGTCCCATGCCAAGGACAAATCTACTTCTCGGCCCAGCAGCATCGCGTGCAGGTCGCGCAGCCGCGACGACCGTATGCCCAAATCGATCCCTGGATGCGCAGAGCGAAATGCACTCATGACGTCCGGCAGAAGAGATGCAGCGAAGGAAGGGAAGACGCCCAGGGTGACGTGGCCGCTGCGGGCGTCGAGCAGATCGTCGAGGTCGGCGCGCAGGGCAGACAGTTGCGTGTCGATCGCCGCCGCTCTCCCCGCAACGAGCCGACCGGCCTCGGTGAGGCGCACTCCGCGTGCGTGTCGCTCGAGGACCGGGGTTCCGACGACGGCCTCGAGTCTCTTGACCTGCTGGGACACAGCTGAGGGGGTGAACATGAGCCGTTCGGCAGCGGCCGTCATCGACCCGCTGCGGTCGATTTCCACCAGCAACTTGAGTAGGGACAGGTCCACATCCATCTGTCGAGACTAAGCGGTGTCTGCGACGATGGAGCGCGTGACGACAGGTGGAGGCAATGTGGACCCGCTAGTGGCGTTCTGGCGTGAAGCGGATGACACCGACCCCGTCCGTATGCGTGTCGAGATGGCGGACTTGCTCTCGGCCGCATCCTATTCGGATGCTCGTACTCTGTTCGAGCGTGCATCGCTGGAAGACTTCTTGGGCGACGGTGCGGCCGCAGTCCCGTTGTATGAAGCCTCCCTGTCGGCTGGTCTCGAGGGCGACCGGGAAAATCAGGCCCGGATCCAATTGGCGAGTTCATTGCGCAATGTCGGGCGACCGCACGATGCATTGCATGTGCTCCGAGAGTTCGAGTTCGCGAACGAATACATCTCCGCACGTGACGCATTCGTGGCGCTGGCCCTGTGGGATATCGGGGATGTAGCGCAGGCGCTTCGGAGTGCGCTTCAGGCAGCGAACCCTGCAATGGGGAAATATCGTCGAGCAATCGGGGCCTACGCGGCCGAGTTGTCAACACGACCTGAGGGGAATCCATGACCGACAGCGCATTCGATCCACACGACCTTCTCGAACAGAGCCGAATCGGAGTGTTGGCGACCATCAAGGCCAGCGGACTTCCGCAGCTCTCGCCGGTGACGCCGTTCTACGATCGCGCTGCCGAGACCATCCGAATCTCGGTGACCGAAGGACGAGCGAAAACGGCCAACTTGCGTCGAGATCCACGCGCCGCACTAGAAGTGACCAGTCCCGACGGTAGGGCATGGGCGACGGCGGAGGGCACCGTCACCCTCACCGGTCCGGGATCGTCACCGAACAGCCCCGAAGTCGAGGCACTGGTCGACTACTACCGCGCTGCGGCCGGTGAGCACCCTGACTGGAACGAATACCGAGCAGTCATGGTCGCCGACCGACGAGTTCTGGTGACTATCTCCGTGACCCACGTCTACGGCCAATCGATGGCCTGACACCCCTCCCTGTCCACTCGACGTGACATTGATTGCCCGAAAGGCCACCGAATGTCACATTGACTGCGCGAAATAACGTCGGTCAGGTGATCTGATAGATGTCCAGTTCGATCGAGTTCGGCAGTCGTTTGCCGGATCCGAGGAACAGTCGTTCGTTCATCCATGCGAGGCGGCTTGCGGCGGAGGACAGGCGCGGTTGGCTTCGGAAGTAGACGCGATCGGCGGGCACATCTTCGCCGCGGACAAGTGCGTCGATGTCCTCTTCGGCACCACTTCGTATGCCCATGTTGTGTACGGCGACTCGTTCGCCCGCATCGGTCTCGAGGGCGTATCGGGCGTCCAGTTCTGTGATTGTGGGGGTGCGGAGAATCTGGTGATCCGCTCCTCCGGGCAGGACTCGGCCGCGCAGTAGGGGGCCCTCGACGGTCCCGCCGAGGATCGGCACGATGCGGCGGTGACCATCGACCACCTCGCCCAAGTCGATCGGTTCGCCCACGGTTACCGACAGATGTGCGACGAAGATCAGATCGGGGCGCACGTCAGTTCGTTCGGTCGGCGAATCCGTCGGGCAGATCGCTGGGCGCGAGCGACACGATCGTCTCGTCGTCGATGCCGACGTGCTCGAACAAAGTGATTCGGGCGAATTCGGGGACCACGTAAATGGGGTAGGTCGGTCCGGCATCACGATAGGCGCGCATCTCGTCGAGATGATCATTCTGGTACAGAACAGTTTTCGTACCGTCCAACTCGATCCACTGAGGGAAGAAGATCGTGCCGTGCAGACGCCGCTTGCCGGGAATGACGTTGACGACGACGGATGTTCCGGTGGGCTCGTTCCATGAGATCTTGTAGACGTCGTCATCGAGTTGGACCAGATCGACTTCCTGGTCCTTGACCCATCGACCACCGACCATGCCGGTGTGGATGCGGTAGTCGATCGTCGTAGCGTTCTTGACGTACATCTCGTACTGCCAGTTGTTCGCGTACGTGTAGATGAAGCGGTGCCCGACGATGCCGCTGAGGTCCTGATTCGGGACCGGATTCTGAACCGAGGTCTCTATATCCATAAGGACATTTTGTCACAAAACTATGTTTGCGGCAAAACTACATGTGCGATCATCGAACGATGCACTCCTCCGCAATCGAGCTCGCGCGACAACTGGGCCCGCTGCGACGCTCGCTGCTCCGCGCGACCCGCGAGGCCGCGGATTTGCCTGACCTCCCCGACTCGCACGTCGAGGTGATGAGGGCGCTGGTCGACAAGCCGTCGATGAGCCCCGGCGTCCTCGCGGCACATCTGAACCTCGCTCGCTCCACCGTGAGCAACCTGATCAAGGCAATGGTCGACGCGGGTCTCGTCGAACGATCGATCTCGTCGAACGACCTCCGGGGAGCGACCCTGACGGCGTCGACCAAGGCCCTCCGCCTCCTCGCCGAATACGACGCAGTCAGCTCGCAGGTCCTTTCCGACGCACTCGACGAGCTGACCGTGGACAGCCGTCGAGCACTCTCTGCGGCAATCCCTGCTCTGGCCGACATCACGGAAATCCTGGCTCGTCGATCGTCCTGAGCGTTTCGCCCAGTCGACCGCAGTCCACTCGATGTGACATTGACTGCCGAAAAGTCCACTGAATGTCACATCGAGTGTCTACCGGGTACGCCGACGGTGGAGTCAGGCAACAGTGTTCATGTCGCGAACCAATCGAGGAGTGCGCAGCTGACGAACAGTCGACAGCCAATGGCGTACGGGATAGGAAAGCCGGACGACGAAGTAGTTGACGAACTCGATGACTCCGAAGAGCCATACCGCGACGACGGCGAGAGCCGCACCGATCCCGGCGGGAAGCCATACGATGATGCCCACCAACCCGGCAGCGAGCAACGCGACGTCGACGATTCGACACACCCGGTAGGTCCCGCGTAGGAAGACGGGCATCGGGTGGTTTTCGACCCAGGAACGCGCCAGCAGCCAGTAGACCCCCGCTTGTACGAGCACGACGAGCAACGGAACAAGGGCGGACCACAACGCGAGACGGTCTTGTCGGTCGTCGAGCCGCGGTATCGCCATGGTGAGGGCAAGCGTCAGGAAGACTACGGCTGCGACCAGCTCGCCGATCCCCAGCGACAGATATCGCCGACGCAACCCCTCTCGTCGGCCGGCCAACATGTCGTCAGACTACCGAGCACGGCGGCCGAGACCGATTGGCCGTGCGCTGGGCTCCCTCCAGCAGTCCACTCGATGTGACATTGACCCCCGAAAAGGCCACTGAACGTCACATTGAGTGGTCAACGGGGGGGGGCAGCGCCGGGAGGGGAGGAGATGAGGACGGCTATGGATTTCGTTGGATGGGGAGCCACAGTTCTCCCGCTCCCGAGGACCAGTCGGGGGAGGCTTCGGTGACGGTCAGGATTTCCGGTCCCGGGATTGTTTCGTAGGGGTTGGAGGGGAACCATTCGCTGAAGGCGTCGGCCCAGAGTTGTTGGAGTGCGGGGGCGAGTGCGGTGTTGCTGCTCGTCTCGAATACCGCCCAGGTCGATGCGGGCACGGCGAGGGTGTCCCAGTCGGGTGTTCCGGCCGACGTGCTTGCAACTGCGAAGTAGTAGTCGAAGAGACTGCCGTCCTCGCGTTCGGGTTCGAAGCCGTCGCTGACGAAGAGGATGTCGGGGAGTTCGGGCAGGTCGGCAAGTTCGCGTAATTCGTCGCCGGTTCCGGGGGCCAGGTTTCGGTGGAATTCGGTCATGGCGGTGTTCTCGCCGTGAAATCGGAGTGGGATTCGGGTGGTTTTGCCGACGATGTGGAATGCGGGCAGGTCGGTGATGCGGTATCGCATGGTGCTTCGTCCTTCGATGGTCAGGTGAAATGTCACTGCTTGTCTGGAACGAAGGATGGCTCCGGGGCGGCGTGCTCGAGATGGTGTGATGCCGTGTAGGTCTCGGAAGGCGCGGGTGAATGCGTCCGCGGTGTATCCGTATTTGGTCGCGACGTCGAGCACACCCTGTCCGTCGAGAATGTCGGCTGCTGCCAGCGTCATTCGGCGTTGTCGGATGTAGTGCGACAGTGGTAGTCCCGCCAGCGCCGAGAACACGCGTCGAAAGTGATACTCCGATGTGCGGGTGATCCGAGCGAGTTCGGTCGGATCGATCTCGCGGTCGAGGTTCTTCTCGATGTAGTCGAGTGCTGCGTTCCATCGTTCGAGCATGTGCCGGTGACCTTCCTTCGTTCTGCCCGAAACGATAGGAGCACGGGACCGATGGAGTCTCGACTTTCCGTGCCGCGAAAGGTCGGATTCAGATCGTGCGCAGGTGCCGCTGCTTTCGATGAGAGCGTAACCGGCCGAGTTCGTCCAGCGCAGAACGAGATTGCGCATCGACAGGCCGGTAGACGATCAATCGTAGATCAGGGTCGCCGAGTGGAGTGAGGACATCGAACGTCACGGTCACCGGTCCGACGAGCGGATGTCGCATCGGTTTGTCACCGCGGCTGCGCACCGACACTTCACGGGACTGCCAGTAGCGGGCGAATTCTGCGCTGCCTCGTTCGAGTTCGTCGATCGAGGCGGCGAGCTCCTGGTCGTGAGAGTGGTTCACCCATGCGGCACGCAGGTCTGCCACTGCGCCTCGGACGACGTCGTCGCGTGCCTCGTAGAATCCGTCGAATCGGCTGTCCAGGAAACACATTCGTAGAACATTGCGCTCCGACACCGGGCGTTCGTCGATGTCGAGGAGGAGTGCGGCCATGGTGTCGTTCGCGGCGAGGATGTCGAGTCAGTGGTTGAGTACCATCGCCGGCAGCGGACCGATGTCGTCGATCAACGCTCGGATGCCGTCGGGCACCTGCTGGACGGCGGGTCGGTCGGGTGCGCGATGGCCGGCGAGCGTGAACAGGTAGCCCGTCTGATCAGCAGACAACTTCAGCGCATTCGACAGTGACTGCACCACGTGGGCGGACGGCCTGACATCACGTGCCTGTTCGAGACGAACGAGGTAATCCACGCTCACACCGGCCAACGCAGCGACCTCCTCACGCCGCAGACCGGGCGTACGTGATGCCCCTATCCGAGGTGGTAGACCGACGTCCGACGGGATCAGCGCCTCGCGCCTGGCGCGCAGAAATGCCGCCAGTTCGTCTCGACCCAGCTGCCCGCTCACCCGATCCACGGTAGGGCACTCGGGCGCGATCGGCCTGGTATCGCTCTTCCCAGGATGATCTGGTCCTTTCCGTTCCCCCTCGGTGCCAGGACGGTGAGTGGGACCGGACACGAAGGAGACATGACCGATGACACGTTTGGACGACTACCGACTGCTGGGCCGCTCTGGTCTGCGAGTTTCACCTCTGTCGCTGGGAACCATGACATTCGGCGATGCGTGGGGTTGGGGTGCGGACGAGGAAGACTCGAGGAAAATCTTCGACGCCTACCTCGACGCCGGCGGAAACATGGTCGACACCGCCAACATCTATACCGACGGACAGTCGGAGCGGTACCTGGGTACATTTCTCCGGGGCCGCCGCGATTCGGTCGTCGTCGCGACGAAATATGCGGCGACGCGTGATCCGTCGGATCCGAACGCAGGTGGGGGCGGTAGAAAGAGTCTCCGCGGGTCCGTCGAGGCAAGCCTGAGGAATCTCGGTACCGACTACATCGACCTGCTGTATGTGCATGCGTGGGACCGTATGACGCCGAGTGACGAGATCATCGCTTCGCTCGGTGAGCTGGTCCGTTCGGGAAAGGTTCTGTACATAGGAATTTCGGACACACCGGCATGGGAAGTCGCGCGAATGCAGACCACCGCGGAGTTGCGCGGGTGGCCGCCGTTCGCGGCACTTCAGGTGGAGTACAGCTTGATGGAGAGAACAACCGAGCGGGAATTGTTGCCGATGGCAGCGAGTTTGGGCCTCGGTGTGATTCCTTGGGCTCCCCTCGGCGGTGGCGTGTTGACGGGCAAATACTCTGCCGCAGACCTTGCGACGGCGGGCTCGGACAGCCCAGTGGGAACCCGTCGTGATCACGCCAAGGCGAACGGAACGCTGACCACGCGGGGGCTCGCAGTCGCGGACGTCGTCGTTGGTGTCGCACGCGAACTCGGGGCGTCCGCGGCTCAGGTGGCGCTGGCATGGACGCTCAGGCATCCGTCGGTCGTCAGCTCGCTGATCGGCGCGCGTACTCCGGAACAGTTGCAGGAGAACATCTCTGCGCTCGATGTCACCCTCGACGACTCCCACCTCGATGCACTGCACGCAGCCAGCGTTATCGACCTGGGGTTTCCGCACGAATTCCTGATGCGACCGATGGTGCGCGGCGTCACCACCGGCCGCACCTCGGTTCGGCCCCGTCCCATCAGAACCTGGTGAACCGGAGAATCCTTACGTCGGAGGACATCGAAAGATCATGGGATCACCGTCGTCGACGAGTGTGAACCCGGCACGCTCGAGCACCCGACGTGAGGCACTTTTGGCCGGATACACCTGCGCGGCCATCGGGAGACCATCCGTGTGATCCCGCGCGAGGTCGATCAGTTCGCCGGCGTAGCCACGACCCCATTGGGTCGGATGCACCCAGTACCCGACTTCGATGTGATCCGATCGTCGAGTCAGGCTGAGCAAGCCGACGGGGTGTCGATCCTCGGCGGTGCCGATGAACCATCTCGGCACGTCCGGCGTTCGGGTGTCCTCGGCGTTCAGGGAACGTGAGAAACGACCATCGAAATAGTCTCTACTCCAGGGTTTTCCATCACCGACCCATCGGACGACCTCCGGGTCCGACGCCATCGAGAAGAGAAAATCGGCGTCGGACGGGACAGCAGCGCGCAGCTTCAGTCGAGTCACAACTCGTGGACCTGCGAAGTCATCTCTCCGCCAACATCCCCGGTGTTGACGGTGCCCGCCCTCTCGAACAGCAACGCCGACACCTCCTCGACGGCCTTGGGACAGTGCTCGACGCCTGCCGGGACGACGAAGACATCACCAGGTCCGAGAACGACGTCCCGGTCGCGCAGCTGGATGATCAGTTCCCCACGGTGGACGAAGAACATCTCGTCTGTGTCCGGGTGTGTGTGCCAGACGAATTCGCCGAGCAGCTTGACGACCTTCACTTCGTAGTCGTCGACGCTGACGAGTCGGTGAGGCTGCCAGGGCTTGTCGATCTTGTTCAGTGCGTCGTCGACATTGCGTTTGTTGGTGTCGGCTCTGTCGCGGTCGATGCTCACAGGGCTGCCCTTCGTCGTCGATCGAGTCGGCTCGATGAAATTCTACCTGCGTCGTGACCCGGCGATGGTCCGCACGGATCGCTGCGAACGAGCTCACCCCGCCCGACACTTTCCCGGACGAGACCACGGTGAACAACCCGATACATCTGCTGCGCAACACGTTTGATCTCGAATCGGTCGGCGTCCGGTCCGGTGGTCGCAGCGACGGTCGGACGCTCGAGAACAGACGAAGAGCAGTAGGCTGCTGGTGACCTGAACACGGTATCGGCACGAACAGTCGGCCGTCATCGAATTGTCGCAAGGAGGACCGGCCGCATGAATCTCGCCGACTACGACGTCCTGAGCTTCGATTGCTACGGAACGCTGATCGATTGGGAAGCGGGCATCCTCGAGGTGCTCAGACCATGGGCGCAGCAGGCCGGTTCTCCGCTGTCCGACGACGAGCTTCTCGAGATGCACGGCGTCAACGAATCTCAGGCGCAGCGGGATTCACCCTCTGCGCTGTACCCGCGGATACTCGCCGATGCTTTCGCGCAGACCGGGCGCGCATTGGGAATACCTGTATCGGCCGAGTGGGCGGACAAGCTCGGGGCCTCCGTTTCGGACTGGCCGGCATTCGAGGACTCCGCCGACGCCTTGGCGTCCCTCGGTGAGAGCTACAAGCTCGTCATACTGTCCAATGTGCACCGCGACGGTTTCGCAGGTAGCAACCGCCGGCTCGGCGTGCAGTTCGATGCCATCGTGACCGCGGAGGACGTCAAGGCCTACAAACCGGCCGACAACCACTTCGACGCGCTCGATGGAGTCCTCGAGACGCTGGGTGTTCCACGATCACGGCTACTCCATGTTGCGCAGAGCCTGTTCCACGATCACGTACCGGCGAAACGGCACGGCATCGCCTCGGTGTGGATCGATCGGCGACACGATCGCCCCGGATGGGGCGCAACACCGGAGCCGTCCGAGCAATACAGCGTCGACATGAAATTCCCGAGCATGGCCGCATTCGCAGCAGCGGCCCGCGAAGCCCGCTCGGATGCGTAAGGTCTCCGCACTGATCGGATTCTCACTCGGGCTCATCGCGTCGATCGGTATCGTCCTGTGGACGGGCGCACCGCGTCGAGTGAATTACGCGTTCGTCGCAGGCCATTCGCAGTACTCGGAGTTCCTGGGTATGCCTGGGCCGCTGGGCGCACTCGTAGTCGGTTTGCCTGTTCTGGGAGCAGTCGTCGGCTTAGTTGTAGGCGTGCTGATGTCGAGGGCTCGAGGGTAACCCGATCCCGCGCGAGGTGGCCCGCACCGCCTGATCGTCACCAATGCCAGGCATTGCCTCCGACGTTCTCGATCGTTCGTTGCAGGACTTCGATGGTGGTCACGAAGTCGGCCTCGCTGATGCCCCTCATGCGCTCCTTCTGCAGCATGTTCTGGAGATCGGCTGCGCGCCTGAACGTGTCGCGACCATCCGGGGTGAACGTCATACGCGAATTCGATTCCACGATCCAACCTTTGGACTCCGCGGAGTCGATGGCCTCGACTATGACCTCCGGGGTGTCGTTGTGGCCGATCTTCTCGATCGTCTCGGCGCGATCGGCTCCCGCGGGATGCAGCGAGATCTGATGTAGGAGCCACCATTCGGGTTGTGTGACGCCTATTTCGTGGAGTGCGCCGCGGGTTCGTGCTCGAATGGCTTCCCCGGCTCGCGCGGTCCAGAACCCGATGGGCTGACGCTCTGGCGGCTGCATCGGTCTGCTGGTTGTCGTTGTCATGAGGCTGACCCTAAAACCTGAACCGAACTTCAGGTCAAGGGTAGAGTCCCGCCCGTGGACAGCCCATCAGGGAAGAAGCTGGTTGCAATGCTCGCGGCAGTCGGGGCCTCGACGGGCGCAGCCGCAGCGGTGGTCTGGCATGTCGCCGTTGTCGATCCGCAGGACCTGGGAGTGACCTACGCCCGTCCTAGTTGGTTCCCGGTGTCGCTCTATCTCGTCGCTGCGGGACTGGCGGCCGGCTTGGTGGTGGCCTCGTTTCTCGTCGATGCGGGTCTGCGAATCGTCCAGGATCGTCGGCGCAGCCGCGTCCACCTGTTCGTGGTGTTGATCGTGGTCGGCGTGGCGCTGGGAGCGGGCAGCGCACTCGCCTGGACGCATTGGCCACCGCAACCAACTGAAGTCGCGTCGAATTGGTGGTGGGAGCATCCGTTGAGTATCGAGATCAACTCGCCTCCTGCAGCTGACTTCGGCTGGACGTCAATCGGTAGTTCAGTTTCGGACACCTACGTGGCCGAAACGTATGAAACAGACGCAGTGTTTGTACCGTATCTCGGTGATGAAGAGGTCCCGTCGACCTTCGCTCCCACCATCGGCAATCCGTGGTTGGTGTTTCCGATCGGTGGAGTAGCGATTGCAGCGTTGGCCGCATTCACTCTGTCGCTGCGAGACTTCCGGCTGACCGTGGTGTCTCGCTCTGACCCGGATGCTGTTTAGCGGGGCCAGAAACTATTCGTCGGTGCGCAGTTCCTCGACCAAGGTGAACAGTCGGCCCAGGTAGTCGCTGTGGAAGACCTCCGTCGCGCGGATTTTGGCGTCTCCGTCGAGACCGAATTGAAGATTGACGAGTTCGACCCCGATGGCGACGCGTCGAGCATCGAGTTGCTCGAGTTCGGCGGCGAGAGCGTCGACCTTGGCAACCGGAGACAGTTCGTCAGTCATCCCAGAATCGTAGAGGTCAGCCGACGGCGGCGAGGAACTCGCTGTAGAACAACCCGAGCCCCAGTGCCGACGCGATGGCAGCGAACAGCCACAGTCGGATGATGACCGTTGTTTCCGCCCAGCCGGCCAGCTCGAAATGGTGGTGGATGGGTGCCATGCGGAACGGTCGCTTTCCGGTGCTCTTGAACGACGCGACCTGGATGACGACGGAGGCGCTCTCGGCGACGAACAGGGCTCCGAAGACGAGGGCGATCAGTTCGGTCTTGCTCACGATCGACAGGCCTGCGAGCAGTCCGCCGAGGGCGAGTGAGCCGGTGTCGCCCATGAAGATCTTCGCCGGAGCTGCGTTCCACCAGAGGAATCCGATGCAGGCACCCGCGGCAGCCGCGCAGACGACGGCGAGGTCGAGTGGATCGCGCACCTGGTAGCACCCGGCCACGGAGTTGGTGGCGCAGGATTGCCGGTACTGCCAGAACGTCATCACCGTGTACGCGCCGAGGACGAGTGTCATCGATCCTGCGGCCAAGCCGTCGAGACCGTCGGTGAGGTTGACCGCGTTGGACCAGGCGACGACCAGGAAGACACAGAACAGCACGAAGACGATCGGGGCCATGGTGAAGAACGTGGATTGGCGTACCAGCGACAGTTCGACATTGCCCGGAGTCAGCCCGTTCCCATTGCGGAACTGCAGCGCCAGCACGGCGAAGATCACCGCTGCACTGATCTGTCCGACGTACTTGCCGGTCGCCTTGAGTCCGAGGCTCCGCTTCATGCGGAGCTTGATGTAGTCGTCGAGGAATCCGACAACGCCGAGTGCCGTCGCAAGAGCGAGTATCAACAGCGCCGAAGCCGACGGTCCGTCGCCGCCCATCGTCACCAGGTGGGAGCCGAGGTAACCGGCCCACAGGCCGACGATGATCGCGACGCCGCCCATCGTCGGCGTTCCTCGCTTGGCGTGGTGACTTGCCGGACCCTCGACACGGATCTCCTGGCCGAATCCCTGCCGGGTGAACAGCGCGATGAGAAATGGAGTCAACAGAATCGAGACCGCCAACGCGATTCCACCGGCGATGAGAATGTTGATCATGCGTTGAAGCCCACTCTTCCTCTGTGCTGCTGTTCCTCACCGAGATGCTCGTCGAGCACCGCGGGATACTGTGCCAAACGAATCCGCAAAAGTCGCATTGCGTGACGAAGGCGTTACTCAGGGTTGGTAGGCGCTCGGCGGCATTCCGACCAGTTCGGTGAACTCCCGAGTGAAGTGTGCCTGGTCGAACCAGCCGTATCGCGCGGCCAGGTCTGCCAGCGGACCCGAGTAGCCGTTGTCGAGTTCACTGACAGCGTCGTGAATCCGATACCGCCCGAGCACCCACTTGGGCGTCGCACCGACGTAGCGCTCGAACAGCCGTTGCAATCGACGAGTGCCGATTGCGCACCGCTGTTCCACCTGTGCGACGCGAACCAGCGTCCGGTCGCGCAGCATCGTCGTGATGATGCCCAGGACGGTCCGGTACTCCGGTTCCACGTCACGGGCATAGGGCGCGAGAACCGAGTCGACGACGGTTCGGCAGTGGTCGGCATTGAGATGTCCTCCCAGCTCGGCCAGTGCAGCAACGGTCTCGGCTCGGAACGGGGTCGGCGGCGCGACCGAGACGTCGCGCAGATTTCGGGCCACGGTTCCGGTGAAACTCGCGTATCCGCCGGGACGGAACTTGACCCCGAACACCCAACCGGATTCGGCGAGCACGACGTCGAAGCGACGGGTGAGCACGCCCGTCACGACCACCGGTTCGACGACGCCTTCCCGGGTCCAGCCGTGCTCGACGCTCAACGTGCAGGCCGGGTGCGGGAGCGTCGAGCTGCGATACGAGATGTCCGACGGCAGATCCCATCGCAGCTGCCAGTAGTTCTCGACCCACGGTTCCAACGCCGCTGCACACGGCAGCCGTGTCAGATCGACATATCGAGCCAGCTGATCCGGCCGCAGGACGCCGGACTGGGTGGCTGTCGCGTTTTTCCTATCCGGCACGCGCGTCAGTGTAGGAGCCTGGTCCGACACGAAAAGGAGAACACCATGACCGAGACACCCGTTGCCACGCTGAAGATGGTCACCCTGGACTGTGCAGACCCTACGGCCAGCGCGGAATTCTGGTCGTCGTTGCTGGGCTGGAGCGTCGTGCACGCGGAGCAGGACTACGCGATGCTGCAGGGTCCGAGCAGCGCGCTCGGATTCGGTCGCGTCGACGATTACCAACCGCCGTCGTGGCCCAACGCCAACGGCAGCAAGCAGTTTCACTTCGATCTGGCGGTCGAGGACCTCGATGTCGCGGCGTCGGCTGCGGTGGAGCTGGGTGCGACGCTGCCCGAGGACCAGCCGGGCGATACCTGGCGGGTGCTGCTGGATCCGGCCGGGCATCCGTTCTGTCTGACCAATGCCGCGAACTGGGGCTGACACGGCTAGCCTTGTCGTCGTGAAACCACGTCTGGCAGGAATCGAGATCGTCGTCGCCGATATGGCCGCAGCTCTGGCGTTCTATCGCGTTCTGGGACTGGACATTCCGGCCGACGCCGATGCCGAGCAGCACGTAGAGGTCGACCTCGGCGGCGTCAGGTTGCTGTTCGACCTGCCGTCGACCATCGCGTCGTTCGATCCGACGTGGACGCCGCCCAGCGGGGGCCACCGCGTCGCGCTCGCGTTCGATTGCGGTTCCGCCGCCGGAGTGGACGCGGCGTGGGCAGCGGTGACCGAGGCGGGGTACACCGGACACCTGCAGCCGTGGGATGCGTTCTGGGGGCAGCGTTATGCCGTCGTACACGATCCCGACGGCACCACCGTCGATCTGTACGCGAACCTCTGAGGCGTCAGCTCGACGGAGCGATGATCTGAATCAGGTTGCCGCAGGTGTCGTCGAACACCGCAGTGATCACCGGGCCCATCTCGGTGGGCTGCTGAGTGAACCGAACGCCCAGGCCGATGAGCCGATCGTATTCTGCTGCAACACTGTCCACCGCGAACTGTGTGAACGGGATGCCGTCCGCGAACAGTGCATCCTTGAACGGTGCGGTTGCGGGATGACCGCTGGGCTCGAGCAGCAACTCGGTGCCTTCAGGATCCTGCGGCGAGACGACCGTGAGCCAACGATCGGGGCCACCCATGGCTACGTCGTGCTTGACGACGAAGCCCAGTACCTCGGTGTAGAACGTCAGCGCTTTGCTCTGATCGTCGACGAAGACGCTGGTGATGTTGATTCTCATGCCGGTCCCTCACCTCTCGGCCCGCCGGCCAGTTCGACTGCGACGTCGAGGTGGCCGAGGTGACGGGCGTATTCCTGGAGTACATGGAAGCAGATCCAGATCAGAGTCGGCCGCTCATCGGTGAATCTTCCACCGAGAGTTGCCAATTCGTCCATCCGATGTGTGCTCAGTACTTCTTCGGTGAGCCGGGCACCGTCGTCGAGTCTGCCCAGCAGGGTCTCGGCGTCCACTTCGGCCGGCACATGCCAGGAGCCGTCTTTCTCGTCACCCCACGGCGCGTCGACTGCCCTGCCGAGAAATCCCCAGACGAACCAGCGCTGCTCCATGTGCACCAGATGGGTCAGCATCTGTAGTGGGGTCCACTCGGAGGGTAGGGCTGTGGTGGTCAAGGAATCGCCGCTCAGTGCAGTGATGCGCCGAACCAACTCGCCGCGATAGAAGCGCAGGTACTCGCGAAACAGGTCGGCGGGATCGGAGAGGGCGGAGTTCGGTTCGGGAAACGTCGTCAGCTTGGCCATGGCTTCTCTAGTTGTCGGCTCATTCGCTCTTGCGCTGTTCGCGGGCGATGCGACGCTGCTCCTCGGCGCGGGCGCGGCAGCGGCGTAGGAACTCCTCGTCGCTTTCCTGCGACTGGGCGACGGCCCGTCCGGGTCTTGCGTCGTACTCGGGATAGGCCGACGCAGTACGCGGTGCACCGCTGCCACCCCAGATGCCGCCGTTCTCGGGCCGGCCGACGATGAGCCACGCAATGGACCCGGCGAGCGGCAGAACGATGACGAGCAGCAGCCAGACGATCTTCGGGAGGTGCCGGATTCCCGAATCGTCGGCGGTGATGACGTCGATCAAACAGAAGATCGACAGCAGCATGATCAGCAGGCCGAGGTACGGCACGGAGAATCCTCCAGTCTTTTCGAGACCGTGCGGTCGGTCTTTCGCGACTATCAGATCACTCGTTGTACCACCGATCAAGTGCTGCGAACGTCTCGAGTGTCGTGGCTCAGCCGAAAACCAGCAGAGCAGCCAGGGTCAGCATCATCGCTCCGATGCCGAGGTCGAGTACCCGCCACGCAGCGGGCTTGGCGAACAGCGGACTCAGCACCCGTGATCCGTAGCCCAGGGCGGTGAACCACAGGACGCTGCCCAGCATCGCGCCGACGGCGAACCACCACCGCAAGTCCCCCGGCTGTCGGTTGCCGATCGAGCCGAGAAACACCACGGTGTCGAGGTAGACATGCGGATTGAGCCAGGTCAGGGCCAGGCAGGTGGCAAGGGCGGCGATCAGCGAACCCGTTCCCTCCACCTGGGAGGTCATGGAAGCAGGTGTTCGGGCGCGGTTCAACGCCATCAGACCGTAGACGAGGAGAAACAGAGCACCCAGGACGGTCACGATCCGCAGAGCCACGGGAAATCGATCCACGAGGACACCGATTCCAGCCACCCCGGCCAGGATGAGGACCGCATCGGACAGTGCGCACACCGCGACCACCGGTAATACGTGGGCTCGTTGCAGCCCCTTGCGCAGCACGAAGGCGTTCTGCGCTCCGATGGCGACGATGAGGGAAAGTCCGACGCCCAGTCCGGTGAGGGTCGATTGTGCGGCCGCAAGGGAGGTCATGACGGCAACGTTAGGAGCGAGTCGTCATTAGGTCCAGCGAATGTATTTCAGGAACAATTAGCGTAGCTTCATCTGATGGAGATCGAGCAGCTCAGAGCCCTGAGGGCCGTGGTCGACAGCGGAACGTTCGAAGCCGCGGCCCGCGCGCTGTACGTGACGCCCTCGGCGATCAGTCAGCGCATCAAGTCACTGGAGCAATCACTCGGCCGGACTCTGGTCCAGCGGAGCAAGCCGGTGGTCGCAACTCAGTCGGGCGTCGCAGTGCTGCGTCTGGCGCGCCAGATCGACACTCTCACCGAGCAGACTCGTGCCGAACTGAGTGACGACGGCGTCGCCGCGCCGATTTCGCTCGCCGTCAATGCGGATTCGATGGCGACCTGGGTGTTGCCCGCGCTCTCTTCACTGGCGCGCAACACCACCTTCGATCTGCATCGACAGGATCAGGACCGGACGGCGCAGTTGCTGCACGACGGGATCGTCTCTGCCGCAATAACGTCCGTTGCCGATCCGGTTCGTGGCTGCACCGTCCGACGCCTCGGTGCGATGCGCTACCGGCCGTCGGCCACACCCGAGTTCATCGAACGGTGGTTCACCGCAGGAGTGACGGCAGAGGCCTTGCGCTCCGCGCCGGTGGTGGTGTTCGATGCCGACGACCGGTTGCAGGACCACTACTTACAGCGATTCGATGTCGAACCGCATGAGCCGCCGAGACATCTGGTGCCTGCGTCCTCGGATTACGCACGGGCCGTCGACCTCGGCTTCGGCTGGGGCATGATTCCGGATCTTCAGGCCCGCGAGACGCTGATGTGCTTCGACGACAACGGAATCGACGACGTGACGCTGTATTGGCAGCAGTGGTCGTTGTCGTCTGCCGCACTCCAACGGGCAGCCGATGCCGTGGCAGAGGGCGCAGAGCGAATGTTGTTGTGATTCAGGCCGGACTGTCGTTCGGCACGATCTCGGGCAGACCGTCGCCGACCGGATCGAGAATCGCCGCCGAGCGGGCACCCCACCGCTCGTGCGCGGATTGCCGCGACATGCCGACGGCCGTCCCGATCGTCGCCCACGTTGCACCCTGAACTCGGAGCACCACCACGGTTTCGATGCCGTCCAGGCCTGCCGCCAGTTGCACGCGCAGGCTGAGTAGATGCCACGCGAGACTCCGACGTGCAGGCAGATCGGAAGATTGATCGGCCTCCCATTCCGGGGTGCCCGGCAGCGGACCGGTGCCGATGATCTCGTCTGCGATACGGCCCGCTTCGGTGGCTGCCGCTGTTACGACCGCCCGCGTTGCAGCGGTGATATCAGCCTCGGCTGCGAGGGTGATGGGATCCATGACTGACCTCCTGTGTCAGGAAAATCCTGACAGCAGGCCGCCGATGTTGTCAAGAGTTACCTGACAATGTCAGAGCATTCTCAGCACCCGGTCGATGGAGTCGACGGCCTGGGTCAGCTCGGTTTCGGTGATCGTCAGTGCAGGGCGGAATCGCACTGCCGACTCGCCGCAGCCGAGCGCCAGAACATGTTCCTCGGTGCGCAACAGCTCGATCACTCGGTCGCGGGTGGAGGCGTCGGGTAGGGAGAAGGCGCACATCAGCCCGCGTCCACGGACCTCGGATACAGCCGTGTGTCGAGTTGCCAGCTCCTGCAACATGTTCAACAGCACTGCTCCGAGCTCACCGGCCCGGTCGATGAGCTTCTCGGATTCGACCACTTCCAGAATTCGACGCGACCGCACCATGTCGGTGAGGTTGCCACCCCACGTCGAGTTGATGCGGGAGCTGACAGCGAAGACATTGTCGTCGATGTCGTCGACGCGACCGCCGGCCATGACGCCGCAGACCTGAACCTTCTTACCGAAGGCGACGACATCGGGGACGACGCCCAGCTGCTGGAATGCCCATGCGGTGCCGGTCATTCCGGCACCGGTCTGCACCTCGTCCATCACGAACAGCGCGTCGAACTCGTGGCACAGCTCGCGCAGCTTCTGCAGGAAGCGTGGCCGGAAGTGATGGTCTCCACCCTCGCCCTGGATGGGTTCGATGATGGCGCAAGCGATGTCGTGCGGATTGGCCTCGAACGCCATGCGGGCTGCCGCCAGCGATGCGTCCTCGAGTTCGTCCATGTTCGCGTCGGATCTGATGAAGGGGGACGGGATGCGCGGCCAGTCGAATTTCGGGAAGCGGGCGACCTTGTTCGGGTCGGTGTTGGTCAGCGACATCGTGTAGCCCGAGCGTCCGTGGAATGCGTGCTCGAAGTGCATCACCTGCGAGCCCAACGAGGGATCGATGCCGTTGCGCTCGTTCCACCGTGACTTCCAGTCGAAGGCGACCTTCAACGCGTTCTCCACCGCCAGTGCGCCGCCTTCGACGAAGAACAGGTGCGGTAGGCGAGCGTCACCGAGAACCCGCGCGAACGTGTCGACGAATCGGGCCATGGGCACGGTGTAGATGTCGGAGTTGCTGGGCTTGTTCATCGCCGCCTGCATGAGATCGGCCCGAAACTCCGGGTCGTCGATCAGGGCGGGATGGTTCATGCCCAGCGCATTGGACGCAAAGAAGGTGAACAGGTCCAGATAGCGGGTGCCGTCTCTGGCGTCGACCAGGGTGCACCCGGTCGAAGCATCGAGGTCCAGTACCAACTCGAAACCGTCGGCCAACAGGTGTTCGCCGATCACGTCGCGGACGTTGGAGGCATCGATGGTCACTCCGGTGCGCTGTAATACTTGCGTCATGAAGACGAAGATACGCGTTAAAATTCCGTAAGCAAGTCCATATGACAGGAAATTATACTGTTGTGACCGTCGTCGGTAGGCTGATCTCCGACGGTTCGGTTCTCTTCACGGAAGGTGTACGCGCATGTCTGCATCCATCACCCACGACGAGTTGAGTGTGCGCACTCGCGCCATCCTCGACCGGCTGGGTGCCACGATCGCGCTCGACGCCCCCGCGGGACCCGACGCGATCATCGCGCGATCGCCGATCACCGGAGGGAACCTGGCGTCGCTGGCGTCGGCCTCGGCTGCCGACGTCGAGGCCGTCGTCGCCGACGCGCGCACCGCGTTCGTGTCGTGGTCGCAGGTGCCCGCTCCGGCACGTGGTCAGGTGATTCGGGAACTGGGCGAACTGCTGCGCGTACACAAAGAGGATCTGGGCGCGCTGGTGTCCATCGAGGCCGGAAAGATCGTCTCCGAGGGGCTCGGTGAGGTGCAGGAGATGATCGACATCTGCGACTTCGCCGTCGGACTCTCGCGTCAGCTGTACGGCAACACGATCGCCACCGAACGGCCCGGGCATCGGATGATGGAGCAATGGCATCCGCTCGGTGTCGTCGGTGTCATCACCGCCTTCAATTTCCCTGTCGCCGTGTGGAGTTGGAATACCGCACTTGCTCTGGTCGCAGGAGACACCGTCATCTGGAAGCCGTCGGAGAAGACTCCGCTGACCGCCGTCGGAGTGCAGGCGCTGTTCGAGCGTGCCGCCGCTGCCGCGGGCGTGGACCCCAAGATCGCACAGCTGGTGATCGGTGATCGCGCGTCCGGCGAAGCGCTGGTGGATGATTCGCGAGTTGCGTTGGTGTCGGCCACCGGCTCGACGAGAATGGGCCGTGCCGTCGCACCTCGGGTCGCCGAGCGATTCGGCCGGGTGTTGCTCGAACTCGGTGGAAACAATGCCGCGATCGTGACGCCGTCGGCCGATCTCGATCTGACGACGCGTGGACTGGTGTTCTCGGCCGCCGGGACGGCCGGTCAGCGCTGCACCTCGCTGCGACGCGTCATCGTGCATTCCTCGGTCGCGGAGGAACTGGTCGCAAAGCTGGTCGCGGCATACGAGACGCTCTCCATCGGATCTCCCTTGGCCACAGACACTCTGGTGGGCCCGCTCATCGACGCCGGTGCGTTCGCGGGGTACCAGAAGGCGCTCGAAGCCGCGGTATCCGACGGCGGAACAGTGGTGGTCGGCGGGGAGCGGGTGAACGTGGTCGACGAGTATTCGTTCTACGTTCAGCCCGCGATCGTGACGATGCCCGCGCAGACCGACATCGTCAAGCACGAGACGTTTGCCCCCATCATGTACGTGCTGGTGTACGACACCCTCGACGAGGCCATCGCACTGCACAACGATGTGCCGCAGGGTCTTTCGTCATCGATCTTCACGACCGACCTGCGTGAAGCCGAGCGCTTCCTGTCCGCTGCCGGCTCCGACTGCGGCATCGCCAACGTCAACATCGGACCGTCCGGCGCCGAGATCGGCGGGGCATTCGGCGGAGAGAAGGAAACCGGCGGCGGACGTGAATCCGGTTCGGACGCATGGAAGGCATACATGCGCCGCGCAACCAACACCGTCAACTACTCCAACGAACTGCCCCTGGCGCAGGGAGTGAAATTCGGCTGACGGCATGATCGACAGTATGAAAGTACTGTCGATGATCCTGGCCGGCTTCGTCGTCGGCTATGCGGTCAGTGATATCCGACCCTTCGACTCCCTGCTGAGCAGCACGGCCGAATTCGGTTCACCGACAGCGATCGTCAACGGGCTCACCGTCCTCGCGTTGACCGTCTGCCTGGTGAGCGTCGCGCTCGCGCGTTCGAGTGCGCGGGGTGTGCTCGTCGTGGCGATCGGAGCAGTACTCGTCGTCGTGTTCCGGACAGTCGGCATGGTGACCGGGATGTTCGGCGACTGGGCCGGCGCAGTGGGCGCAGGTGCCCTGCTCGGCGCCTCCGCCGTACTCGCGGGGCGACATCGCGGAGCGCAGGCATCGCTGGCCGTCGCGGCGATCGGAGCCGGTCTTCTCGGCACAGCGCTGGATGCCCTGTTGCAAGCCGACGACGGTCCCGTGTTCGTGTGGGATGTCGTCGGTGCCGAGGATGCGGTGGTTCCGGAGCGAGCGATCGTCATGGTGATTGCGGCACTGGGTACGGCGCTCTCGCTCTACCAGGCACACCGCGATGTGGCGTTGCAGTCGCACGAGACCCGACGGACTCTGCTGGTCGGACTTCCGCTGCCCATAGCTGCCGGTGTTGTGAGTTGGTTCGCCGGCGGCCACGACAGTGGGGATGCCGTCTGGCTCGGTGCACTTGCCGGTATGGCCGTTCTTGCGGTGGTGGCCGCGTTCGCATTCCCCGGCCGGGACGGGCGCGTACTGCTGGTGCTGTTCGCGTCGGCCACGATCGGGTCGATGGGATTCGCCGTCGAGGATTCGCTGCAACTCGCCGTGAGTGTCGCGTTGCTGGTCGTCGGAGCGGGGATCGGCTACCGGTGGCCGCAGCTGTACGTCGGACTGGGTGGGCTGCTCGTCGTTGCCGGTGCATCTCTGATCGAGGGCTACGTCGCTCTGCCGTCGTTGTCGCAGTTCGCTCTGCCGTTCGTCGTCGCGTACGCGCTGGTGTCCGTGTTGTCGACGGCGCCGGGTTCGCTGGCCGTCGCGTTGCCTGCGTTGTTCACCATGTCGCTGCCGGTGACGGTGTTCGCCGCGAGCTACCAAGCGGGGCTGTCATTGTCTTCGGACAACGCGGTCGCTACCCGCATGAGCGAGCCCGACCACCTGGTGTTGTCGCTGGCCGGGCTCGTGGTCGTTGCGGTGGTGACGGTTGCCTGCGCGGTGTTGATGCGCAGACCCACCCAGAATCCGGCGGCGCGGTAGCTGCCGACAGCGGCCATTCCCGCGACGGCACCGTGGCCGTAGCCTGCGTGGGATGGCCGATCACAACCGGAACAGAGATCTGCCCGACGACGTCTCCGATGTGACATTGGGGTTCTTCCTCGCCGTGGCGATGTTCTTGCCCTCGTATTTCGGTGCCACGCTCGTCACCGACGCGCTGCTCGGCCGAGTTGGACTGTCGCTGTCCCCGCTGTTGTGGCTGGTCGTAGCGGTACCTCTGGCGATTGCCATGGTGCATGTCCAGGATCGTGGGCATCGTGATCCGAGGGAAGCTACGCGGCACGGCCTGAGTCCGGTGAATTCGACGGCGAATCGCTTGATGCGAGACCACACGAGCCCGCCCACCCGATGACTGCGGTGGACGGGCTCGTGAGCGTTCTGCACTGGACTACGGCGCAGGCACAACCTCGGTGGTCGTGGGAACCACGGACTCGGCAGCCGTCTCGGTTGCGGTGACGCAGACCGGCGGTGCTCCCTCGACGGGGGTTCCACCCTCGACGGGGATCGTGCACTCGGGGGTCGTCGCGACGACGGCGGGTGCCGGTGTCTCGGCGGTGGTGACGGGTGCAGGCACAACCGGAACGGTGGTGGTCACGATCGGCGACGGGGTTGCCGGGGTTGCCGGGGTGGTCGTTGTGGCCTTCGGAGTCGTGGTTGCCGGCGTGGTCACAGGTGCCACGATCGTCTCGACCGCTGCACGTCCGGCCTTCTCCTGCACCTCTTTGGTCTCCACCGGCTCGCCCCGGTTGGCCTGCTCGGCCAGCTGGGTCAGCCAGGCCGCTGCGTACTGCACCGAGGTCAGTGGCTTGCCGTTGGCGGCGTCGGCGTCGCGCCAATAGTCGAAGTGGTGTCCCGATCCGGGTGCCAGGGTGAGGCCGTACGGGTCGTTCATCACGACGGGGATGGTGTTCTGGTTCGAGGAGATGAATCCGGTGATCTCCTTGAAGATCTTCTGCGGCAGGTACACCATGTCGACCATCTGACCGGTCTCGATGGGCTCCTGCTCGCCGTCGACCTTGGCCGAGACCGGAGTGGTCACTGTGCCGGGCTTGTAGCCGGGCTCCGACACCTTGATCAGCACGTCGAGGAACGTCTCGTCGCTCTGCATCCAATTGGGCTGAGAAGCAATGTCGTTGAAGGCATTGACGGCGATGCGTCCCAGTGCCAGCGCCAGATCGGCACCGGTGGCGGGGTTGAGGTTCTCGTTCTGCAGCGCGTCGGCGTTGACCTGGCGACCGACGTTGGCGGCGAGGTGAATCAGTGACGTGTTGGCGGGCAGTGCGCAGGTGAGGTCGCCGTCGGAGCAGAAGGACGCCACTCGGCCGTCGAGCGCTCCGAATCCACCGGACGTACCGGGTAGTGCTCCTTGACCGGGAATTGCGTTGTTGCCGTTCTGGTACCGGGTGTCGAAGCCGTCCGGATTGCTGAACGGGTTCTCGGCGCCGGGGAACGGTCCTTCCCCGGCGACGCGGCCGGCGTCGGCGAAGATGACGACACCGACGACCTGGTTGGGGTCGACGATTCCGTAGGTGCCGTCGGCGGACGCAACCTGGTTACCGACCTCCATC
Organism: Rhodococcus sp. 05-2255-3B1; assembly: GCF_002258545.1. Classification (NCBI taxonomy): domain Bacteria; kingdom Bacillati; phylum Actinomycetota; class Actinomycetes; order Mycobacteriales; family Nocardiaceae; genus Rhodococcus; species Rhodococcus sp. 05-2255-3B1. The sequence continues at coordinate 378,481 of NZ_NOZC01000007.1, forward strand.
GCGGTGCGGCGGGCAACGTCTGCGCCCTCGCTGTAGCCGACGATGGCGAAGCGGGTCTTGGGGCAGGACGCCGAGATCGTCCTCATGATGGTCTGCGAGTTGGTGACGCCGGTCTGTACGGCGTTCTCGTAGCTCGCCAGGTCTGCCGGGTATTCGACGTACACCGCGGCGTAGGAGTCCGGAACCACGTTGCCGTTGTTGGGCGCACGGACGGCCTGGTCGATCCAGTCGCTGGAGTAGTCGCCGGACATCGCTGCGGGGAGCCGCTCGCCCTCGGGGGTGGTGAGCCACTTGACGCCCTCGCGCGGGGTGTCGCCGCGGCCGCCGATAGCGATGCTCACCATGTCGTAGCAGGTTGCGGTCGAGACCAGTTCGATCGATGCCTCGGTGCTCGTGGACGGAGTCGACCACGGTGCGGCAACGACTACTCCGGCACCGAGGGCTCCGATCGCAAACGCGCTCAGCGCGACGCGCGCACGCTTCGACTTGCCAACATTCATGTCTTCGATCCCCATCATGTCCGCCCGAACCGATCCCACTGCAGTTGCCAATGGGTTACCCGGGGTTTCGTCGGTCGGGTCGTTCGCGTTACAAACCGCATCATTTACCGTCGTACGCATGGCTTTTCACCGACGAATGACATCGACGGAATTCGACCTGACCGATGGGTCGACCTGCGTCGTGCGCGAGGCGGTGGCGTCGGACCTCCAATCGATCGTGGCTCTGCTCGTCGACGACCCGCTGGGTCTCACGCGGGAGCGCGCCGATGACATGGATCGGTATCGCACCGCCTTCGACGACATCTCATCGGACCCGCGAAACCTGCAGGTCGTGGCGGTGCACGGTGACGAGGTGGTGGGAGCGCTGCAGTAGACCGTCATTCCCGGGCTTGCCCACGTCGGATACAAGATGGCACTCGAACTACCGAATAGATACCCTGGGGGGGTAGGGTAGTGCCGTGAACACAGAACGGCAGGAGCTCGACGCACCCACCAAGCTCGTCGGATTTTTCGTCGGGATGGCGTTCCTGTTCCTGGCGGCGCTGTTCGTCGGGGACAAGATCGGACCCGACGCCCAGGCGACCGCAGCCGCGTCGCACACCGGCCACGACGCGCACGGCGAGACGGCTGCCCCGGCCGCAGTGCCAGCCGGGCTCCAGGCCACCCAGGACGGCTACACACTCTCGCTCGAACGATCGGTCGTCGAATCGGGACCGGACGTACCGGTCGCCTTCACGATCAGCGGACCGGACGGGGCGGCACTGACCGACTACGACCTCATGCACACCGAGGAACCGCACCTCATCGTCGTTCGGCGCGATCTGACCGACTTCCAGCACGTCCATCCGACGCGCGACGCGTCGGGAACATGGTCGACGACTCTCGATCTCACCCGATCCGGGCCGTACCGCCTGTTCGCCGACTTCACCCCGGCCGGCGGGGAGAACATCACCCTCGGGGCAGAGTTGACCGTTCCCGGCGACTATCGGCCGGAGCCCCTGAGTACACCGAATGTGACATCGAGGGTCGACGGTTACGACGTGACGCTCACCGGAGCGGTCACCGCGGGCGAGGACTCCATCGTGTCCTTGTCGATCGCGCAGAACGGCCGCGAGGTCACCGATCTCGAGCCGTATCTCGGTGCCTACGGACACCTGGTGGCCCTCCGCGCCGACGACCTCGCCTATCTACACGTTCACCCCGAGGACGGGCCGCCGGGACCGACGGTCGACTTCACCGTCGCCGCGCCGACCGCGGGAACATATGCGCTCTTCCTGGACTTTCAGCACGGGGGCGTCGTGCACACAGCCGAATTCACCATCGAAGCACGGGAGGGGCAGGCATGAGCCAGGAAACCGAACTGATCCTCGGCGGCATGACCTGTGCGTCGTGCGCCAACCGCATCGAACGCAAGCTCAACAAGCTCGACGGGGTAACGGCGACGGTCAACTACGCCACCGAGAAGGCGCGCGTCACCAGTGACGGCGTGGCCACCGAAGACCTCATCGCGGCCGTCGAGGCGGCCGGCTACACCGCCTCTCTGCCTGCGGCCGAACAGGCCGACCAGCCTCCCGCCGACCCGTTGAAGCAGCGGCTGATCGTCTCGGCGGTGCTCAGCGTGCCGGTGATCGCGATGGCGATGATTCCGGCGTTGCAGTTCACCAACTGGCAGTGGCTGTCGTTGACTCTCGCCGCGCCGGTGGTCGTATGGGGCGCGCTGCCGTTCCACCGCGCCGCATGGACCAATCTGCGGCACGGCACCTCGACCATGGACACCCTCGTCAGCATGGGCACCCTCGCGGCGTTGGGGTGGTCGCTCTATGCACTGTTCTTCGGCACCGCAGGCACCCCGGGTATGACGCATCCGTTCGAGTTCACGATCGCGCGTACGGACGGGGCAAGCAACATCTACCTCGAGGCCGCAGCGGGCGTGACCACCTTCATCCTGGCCGGACGATGGTTCGAGAGCCGATCCAAGCGCCAGGCCGGCGCTGCGCTGCGCGCTCTGATGGACCTCGGTGCCAAGACGGTGGCCGTTCTGAAAGGCGATACGGAACAAAAGATTCCGATCGAGCAGTTGGCCGTCGGCGATCTGTTCGTCGTTCGTCCGGGCGAGAAGGTCGCCACCGACGGCACCGTCGAGAGCGGCTCCTCGGCCGTCGACCGATCGATGCTGACGGGCGAATCCGTGCCCAAGGAAGTCGGCGTCGGCGACGCAGTGGTCGGCGCGACGCTCAACGTCGGTGGCCGAATCACCGTCCGAGCCAGGCGAATCGGCTCCGACACTCAGCTCGCACAGATGGCGAAGGCCGTCGAGGACGCGCAGACCGGCAAGGCGCAGGCGCAGCGATTGGCTGATCGTATCTCCGGGATATTCGTGCCGATTGTCATCGCGATCTCGGTCGCGACCCTCGGATTCTGGCTCGGTGCAGGCAGTTCCGCAGCGGGCGCGTTCACTGCTGCAGTCGCGGTGCTCATCATCGCGTGCCCGTGCGCGCTCGGCCTGGCCACACCGACTGCGCTGATGGTCGGCACCGGCCGGGCCGCTCAACTCGGGATCCTGATCAAGGGCCCGGAAATCCTCGAATCCACGCGCCGCATCGATACCGTCGTACTCGACAAGACCGGGACCGTCACCACCGGTGAGATGACGCTGCAGTCGGTTCACGTGACCGACGGTGAGGACGAGACCGAGGTCCGTGCCGTGGCGGCAGCGTTGGAATCGGGTTCGGAACACCCCATCGCCCGCGCCATCGCGGGTTCGACCCAGTCCATGGCCGTCGAAGAATTCACCAGCCTCGACGGCCTCGGGGTGCAGGGCGTCGTGGACGGTCGCGCCGCGGTCCTCGGGCGTCGCTCGTTGTTGGCCGACCGGTCGATGCCTCTACCCACCGAACTCGCAGATGCATTCGAGGCCGCCGAACGGCAGGGACGCACCGCCGTCGCTCTCGGCTGGGACGGCAGGGCCCGCGGAGTGCTGGTGGTCGCCGACTCGGTCAAGCCGACTTCGAAGCAGGCCGTCGCGGAACTGCGGGCACTCGGCCTGACCCCGGTCATGCTGACCGGCGACAACGAGGCCACCGCTCGCACGATCGCCGCCGAGGTGGGAATCGACGAGGTCATCGCCGGTGTCCTGCCGACGGGCAAGGTCGATGCCGTTCGGGAACTGCAGGCGTCGGGCAAGGTGGTGGCGATGGTCGGCGACGGCATCAACGACGCGGCCGCCCTCGCCACGGCGGATCTGGGGCTTGCGATGGGTACGGGCACCGATGTGGCGATCGAGGCCAGCGACCTGACGTTGGTGCGCGGTGATCTACGGGCCGTGGGCGATGCCATCCGGCTCTCCCGGCGCACCCTGAGCACGATCAAGGGCAACCTGTTCTGGGCCTTCGCCTACAACGTCGCCGCTGTGCCGCTGGCCGCTGCGGGCCTGCTCAACCCGATGCTCGCCGGTGCCGCGATGGCGCTGTCGTCGGTGTTCGTGGTGAGCAACAGCCTGCGGTTGCGCCGGTTCCGTTCGTCGATGTGACCGGTTGGTAGCAGCGAACGGCTTGCTAGTACAGGATGGAGACATGTCCGACGCACACGATGTCCCCATCCGCGACGAATCGATCAGACTGGGTCAATTCCTCAAGCTCGCCAACCTCATCGAATCCGGTGCCGAGGCGAAGGGCGTGATCGCCGACGGTCTGGTCAGTGTCAACGGGGATGTGGATGTGCGGCGCGGACGGCAGTTGCAGCACGGTGATGTCGTATCGGTCCAGGGTGGGCCCTCGGCCCGCGTCAGCAAGGAAGAGGCACTGTGAAGGTCGGTAAGGGCGGACTGCCGCGCAACGAAGTTCCCGGGGCATTCGATGTCGGTGCCAAGGCGTACGACCGGCTCGTCGGAGCGAACCCCGGTTACCACGAACACCTGCTCAAGTCGGCCAAGCGGCTGCGGATCCCGAATCTGGGTGCAGGCCTGCGTCTGCTCGACATCGGTTGTGGCACCGGCGCATCCACTGCAGCGCTGCTCGAAGCCGCGCCGCATGCCGAGATCGTCGCCGCCGACGCGTCGGCCGAGATGCTCGAGGTCGCGCGGAGCAAGGACTGGCCGTCGAACGTGACGTTCGTGCACTCACGCGTCGAAGATCTGGCGATCAACGGGGTGGACGGTCCGTTCGACGCGATACTCGCCGCGTACCTCATCAGGAACGTCGACGATCCCGACACGGAGCTGAAATCGCTTCTGTCCCTGCTGCGTCCGGGCTCGACCATCGCATTCCACGAGTACTCGGTGCACGACTCGCTGCGGGCCAGGATCTCCTGGAACGTGGTGAGCTGGGGCATCATCATTCCTCTCGGCTGGCTGGCGACGCGCGACGCCACCCTGTACCGGCACCTGTGGCGCAGCGTCGTGACCTTCGACGGTGCCTCGGCCTTCATGCGGCGGATGCAGCGAGCCGGCTACACCGGGGTGGCCAAAGAGACCATGACCGGTTGGCAGAACGGTGTGGTGCACACGTTCCTCGGCTCTCGTCCCGTGGAGGAAGAGCGTTGACCGATTCCAAGAGAGTCACTCATGCTGCGGTGCAGGGATATTCCGACGCCGCACAGCTGGCGGACGTTCCGCAGGTGGTGGTGGTCGGCGGTGGCATCGCGGGTCTGAGTGCTGCGACCGCGCTGGCCGAGCGGGGGGTGAAAGTGCACGTGGTCGAACGCGAGAGCTACCTCGGCGGCCGCGTCGGCGGATGGGACACGACGCTCGAGGACGGCTCACCCGCCACCATGAGCCGCGGCTTCCATGCGTTCTTTCGGCAGTACTACAACCTGCGAAACCTGCTCCGCCGCACCGACCCCGAGTTGGCTCGGCTGCGTCCGGTGGACGACTACCCACTGATCGACGGTGACGGCCGGATCGACGGATTCAAGGGCTTGCCCGAAACGCCGCCACTCAACGCCTTCGCGTTCGTCAAACGTAGTCCGACGTTCCGGTGGAAGGACCTCACCGACCTCAACGGTATTGCGGCACTGCCGTTGATGACGGTCAGCGTGCCCAAGACCTTCGACGAGTTGGACACCACTCCCGCCGCAGAGTTCTTGCGCAACATCAACTTCCCCGAGGCCGCTCGGCACCTGGCGTTCGGAGTGTTCTCCCGCAGCTTCTTCGCCGACCCCGAGAAGATGTCTGCCGCCGAGCTCGCCATGATGTTCCACATCTACTTCCTCGGCTCCTCCGAGGGCCTGATCTTCGACGTTCCCCGTGACCCGTACCCGCAGGCTCTGTGGAACCCGTTGGGGGAGTACCTCACCGGACTCGGAGTCGACATCAGAACCTCAACTCCGTGCGGCGAGATCAGCCGCGGCGGGTTGCGAAAGTTTCGCGTCGACGCAGGCGGCATCATCGACGCCGACGCGGTGGTACTGGCGACGGACATCGCCGGATTGCAGCGAGTGCTCGAGCAGTCGCCCGAGCTGGGGACGCCCGATTGGCGCAAACAGGTTGCTGCGCTGCAGAACACACCGCCGTTCCTGGTGCACCGCGTGTGGTTGAGCAAGGCCGTCAACGCCGATCGCCCCGCCTTCATCGGCACCGGTGGCATGCCCCCGATCGACAACATCAGTGTGCTCGAACGGTTCGAGGACGAGGCCGCACAGTGGGCTGCCCGCACCGGCGGCTCCGTCGTCGAACTGCACGCCTACGCCGCCGAGGAATCCGAGGAGGTCACGCGTCAGCAGTTGATGGATCGGATGCACGAGATCTATCCGGAAACCGCCGATGCAGAGGTGATCGCAGAACGATCCGAGTGGCGTGACGATTGCCCCATGTTCGGCCTCGGCGCGTTCGACGAGCGCCCCACCGTCCGCACCCCCGAACCCGCACTGGTACTTGCCGGCGACGGAATCCGTATAGATCTGCCGGTGGCGCTGATGGAACGTGCGGCCACCACCGGGCTGCAGGCCGCGAACACACTGTTGGCGAGCTGGGGCGTCACCGGTCACGACATCGAAACAGTGCCGACGAGTGGACGATTCAAGATGTTCGACGCCATCGAGCGGCTCATGAACAGGTGAGTTCCGGCATGCGGATCGAGGTCGACGATCTGTCGCGTCCGCAAGTGCAGGCGCTGCTCACCGAGCATCTCAAGGACATGAACGCCACCTCGCCTGCCGAGAGTGTGCATGCCCTGGATCTGTCGGGTCTGCGTGCGTCCGACGTCTGCGTGTGGACGGCTTGGGATGCCGACACACTGTGCGGTATCGCAGCGCTGAAGGAGCTCAACCCGGATCATGGCGAGCTGAAGTCGATGCGGACCACGGGGGCGGCGAGGGGGCAGGGTGTCGCCTCGCGCCTGCTCGTGCATGTTCTCGACGATGCGCGTCGACGTGGGTACGGGCGGGTGAGCCTGGAAACGGGAACCCAGGACTACTTCGCTGCTGCCCGCAGGCTGTATGTGCGCCACGGGTTCGTCGAGTGCCCACCGTTCGCGGACTACGTGCTCGATCCATCGAGCACGTTCTTCTCGTTGTCTCTGTAGAGGTCCCGATGACGGAGGGCCGGCACCGAGTATTCGGTACCGGCCTTTCTCGTCACGCTGCTTGCTGTGTGTGCGGGTAGAGATCGTCGTCGAGAGGCTCGGCTCGACACTGATCGAGCACATCCGCCGTCGAGCATTCCCTGATGCTCGTCTCGACACCCACCACCGTGCGCCACCACTGCTCACGGTCGGCCGATTCCGTCCACACCACCGCCTCGGATGGCATAGTGCATCACCCCAATGGTTTTCGTGATCTGTTCGGCTGTCCGTTTCGGGTCAGGTCGATTCGTGTTCGATGGACTTCTGCTCGGTGTGTGCGATGTCGATCTTGCGTGGTTTCGCGCGTTCGGCGAGGGGAATGGTGATGGACAGAACGCCGTTGTCGTACGCCGCGGAGATGCGCTCGGTATCGACGCCGTCACCCAACGAGACCTGGCGGCGGAACGTGCCGGCGAATCGCTCCGAGGTAATCCACTGCACCCCAGTGTTTTCCGGAGCGGATCGATGAGCGGTGAGCGTCAACGTACCGCGGTCGACGTCGACATCGATCGATCCGGGGTCGATGCCGGGAAGATCGGCACTGAGCACGTAGTGGTCGTCGACTTTGTAGAGGTCCATCGGCATGAATCGCGGGACGCGGTCCGAACCGGAAGAGGCACCCAGCATGGCCGAGGTGAGGGAATCGACATCACGGAACGGATCGAAACGAAGCACAGCAACCACCTCCTGTACCCAGATGCGCTCACCCCTGTGGCGAGTCGCTCCTCAACTGTGCAGATCAGAAATTAGCACTCTGACCCTTCGAGTGCCAAGGGGTTTTCTGGAGGTTCTCAGAAATTTTTCAGATCCAATAGTGCTGTGCCGCAGCATGGGTCGTGATCAGGGAAGTCGGTTTCGATACTTAGCTCTTGCACTAAGTATGACTTGGCGATAGTGTGCCTTATGGCTCAGTATTCGACCGTTCTCGATGATGTGTTTCAGGCACTGGCCGACCCGACCCGGCGGGCAGTGTTGAGCCGGTTGAGCTCCGGACCGGCCACGGTGGGCGAACTTGCCGAACCGTTCGACATGACTCTGCCGTCGTTCATGAAACACATTCATCTGCTCGAGCGCAGTGGCTGGATTCGCACGCGCAAGGTGGGCCGTGTTCGTGCATGCACGATCGAGCGAGCCAACCTGGACGTGGCCGATCACTGGCTACGCGAGCAACGAGCCGTCTGGGAATCCCGCACCGATCGCCTCGAACAGTTCGTCACCGACACCGCGAAAGAAAGTGAAGCGCAATGACATCGATCGATCCTTCCCTCGACCTGACCATTTCACGCGTGATCAAGGCTCCACGCGCAGCAGTGTGGAGTGCGTGGATCGACCCGTCGAAATTCGAGAAGTGGTGGATCCCTGCGCCTGCTCAGTGCCGGGTGGACGGCTGGGACCCGCGACCGGGTGGCGCCTTCCGGACCCTCATCAGCGAATCCGGTGGCGACTTCGCTCCGCACATCGACGGCTGCTTCCTCGCCGTCGACGACGGTGAGCGCATCGTGTTCACCAACTCCCTCGTCGAAGGGTGGCGGCCGGCACCGCAGCTGTTCATGACCGCGGTGATCACCCTGTCCGACCACCCCGACGGAACCCAGTACAACGCCCACGTGATGCACCGCAACGAAGAAGACCGAAAGATGCACGAGGAGTATGGCTTCCACGACGGCTGGGGTACCGTCATCGCTCAACTCGCCCAGTTCGTCGAAGGCTAGATCAAGCCCGGCCCTGCGAACGCAACTCGTAGCGTCGCTCGGCGTAGTCGAGATCGTCCTTCCACAACCGCGCAGCGGTGAAGTTCATCGCCGGTCGCAGGAGACCGGACGCCTTGCGCGCCATCTGGAACCCCGGTCGATCCGAACTTGCGATCGTGGCTTCGATGACGGCGGTACGCGGTGTGCCGTCGGGTGCGGGGGCCAACGGCGTCGCATGGGTTTCGACGACGCTGCCCGCTCCCTCACCGTCGAGGATGCGCATCACGATGGTGCGGGGACCGGGGCAGACGAACTCGGCCCGCACCGGCACACCGACGCCACGACTGACGCGGAAGGTCACATCGACGAGAAAGCGATCGTCCTCCTCGGGCACATCGATGTCGGTGGGCGCGCTGACCACCTTCAGCCGTGCGAACGAGTACGGGTGGAACCACGCACCGTGCCAGGGGTCGAGTCGGTTGGCGATGATGTCGTCGGGCTCGCACTTGCCGACGAGAGTGACCACACCGGCGATGGCAGTCGAAGCAGGCGGGCGGATCGGAACCACGGGGACGGGCGTCGGCTCCTCGCCACCGAGCTCGTCGAGCCGAACCCACACCAGAACCCCGTCGTCGAACGCGGGCACCGGACGCCAACCGGGCTTGCCCTTCGGCCCGAGCGCAAGACCGTGCCAGCGGCAGACCAATGTGTCGCATTCGATCTTCGCGGTATCCAACGCAGCGCCCAGATGCGGGCACGCACCCGGCCCGATGTGCACCTTGCCCGTAGAGTCCCGCCAGGCCACCAATTCGGTGGTGCCGACATACCTGCCGAACGGCTTGTCGGCCTTGACGTCACGACTGGCAGCGAACACGAACCAGTTGCCCGAGGTCCGCGTCTTCGCACGCTTCAAAGCAGACTCGATGACCTGCGGATTCGCACCCTTCCAAGTGGGCTCCTGCTTGGCCCACGACTCCGACGGCAGCGGCTGCAGCGGCATCGTCTTCGGCCACCGTCGTCGTACTGCATCCAGCGCGGTCATTGCTGCTCCCAAAGTCGACAATCGATTCCCGTGTTCGATCACCATTGTTCCCGTTGGTGGGTACTCAATGTGACATTCGGTGGCCTTTTCGGGGGTCAATGTCACATCGAGTGGACCTGGGGAGCGCCGTCGGCGGAGGGAAACAGGGAACGCTCAGGTCATCAGGGTCGAGGTATCGACCACCTGACGGCGCCATTTGCCGAAGGATCGCGGCGAGGACACCGCGAGCACGGCGACCGGGCGGTCGTTGTGTCGGTAGAGAGCGACGAAGGGCCCGGTGGTGGGGTCGCCCTCGACGATGTCGGCGATGCAGTCGGGTCCGTGATGTCCGGCGAACTGGATTCGCGCGGCGTATTGGTCGGACCACACGTATGGCAGTCCGGTGAACCCCTTGGACCCACCGGTCAGCAGTGCCTCGACGGCGACGGCAGGGCGAGTGGCGGCGGAGGTCCAGTGTTCGTCGCGCCGAATCACCCCGGAGGCATCGCGCACTGCAGCGCAGTCCCCGACGGCGACGACGGCTGGGTTGGAGGTGATGCCGCGGTGATCGGTCACCACTCCGCCGTGGATGTCCAGGCCGGATCCGTCGAGCCAGCCGACGTTCGGCGTCGAACCGACGCCGAGGACGACCACGTCGGACTCGATCATCGAACCGTCCGCCAATTCCACCGCACGTACCCGGCCCGCCTGGACGACGAATCCGGCTACCGATACTCCGGTCAGCAGTGCCGCACCGGCGTTGCGGTGCCACCCGGCGATGAGTGAGCCCAGCTCACTGCCGAACACGCGAGCGAGCGGAGTCTCCGAGGCTTCGACGACGGTCACCGAAGCGCCCATTCCTACTGCAGTGGAGGCGACTTCGCTGCCGATGAACCCGGCTCCGACCACCGTGACCCGAACTCCCGACGACAGCGAAGACCGCAGCGCACGCGCATCGTCCAGGCTGCGCAGCACATGAATTCCGTCGATCCCGACGGTGCCGGGGAGCCGGCAGGCCGCAGCTCCGGTTGCGATCACCACCGCGTCGGCGCCGATATCGCCGGATGCGGTCGAGATCGTGGTCCCCGACAGGCCGGTGGCCGCACAACCGAGACGCCACTCGACGTCCAGACCGTCGATGTCGAGTGGCAGTGCGGATTCGTCACCGAGAAGGAAACTCTTGGACAGGGGCGGTCGGTCGTACGGCAGGTGCACTTCGTCGCCGATCATCGTGATGCGGCCGTCGAAACCCTGATCGCGCAGTGCACGGGCTGCGGCCACCCCGGCGAGCGAGGCTCCGACCACGGTCACCGACTTCACGGAGTGACCGCGATGCGGATGACTCCGTCCTCGACGTGTACGGCGTGCGTACGTACGGGGATCTTCGCGGGAGCACCCAGTGCCGCTCCGGTGCGTAGGTCGAAACATGCTGTGTGGAGCGGGCATTCGACGGCGCAATCCTCCACCCAGCCTTCGGACAATGAGGCGTCCTGGTGGGTGCAGGTGTCGTCGATGGCGAAGAACTCACCTCCGACGTTGAAGATCGCGATCGGCGGTGCTCCGGCCGGGGTGATGCGCAGGGCCTCGCCGTCGGGGAGATCCTCGGCGCGACCGACGTCGAGCAGGACGCGGGTGGAGAACGTTGCGGTCATGGTCGGGCCTCCGGGGACCTGAGGGTGTGCAGTGCTCGTGTTGTACCCAGCGTGGGATCACCCCGTTGCGGCGATGGAACGCTCGAGTTTCGATCGTGTGAATCTGTTGCGCTATACGAAGTGCAGTTCGTATTGTGCAACTAAATCAACTCGACGTACACCCCCTAGGAGCGTGTCATGTCCTCGAGCATCCCGAGGGTTGTGATCGTCGGTGCCGGAATCGTCGGCTGCAGCCTCGCCGACGAACTCACCGCGCGCGGCTGGACGGACGTGACCGTCCTGGACAAGGGCCCGCTACCGCTCACCGGAGGTTCCACCTCGCATGCGCCGGGCCTGGTGTTCGCCACCAATTCGTCCCGATCGATGTCGCGCTTCGCGGCCTACACGGCCGCCAAGTTCAAGAGCCTCGATTGCTTCCTCGACGTCGGTGGCCTCGAGGTGGCGACGACGCCCGAGCGCGTCGACGAACTGCATCGACGCCACGGTTTCGCCACGTCCTGGGGACTGCAGTCGGAGGTGGTGGACGCCGAACGGTGCCTCGAGCTCTACCCCCTGCTCGATCGCGGCCGCATACTCGCCGGCCTGCACACCCCCGACGACGGACTGGCCAAGGCCGTCAAGGCCAGCGCGACGCAGGCCGAGCAGGCCACCGCCCGCGGTGCGCGCTTCATCGGCGGCATGGACGTCACGTCGATCGACCGGAGCAACGGTCGAGTCACGGCCGTGCGGGCGGGCGAGCACACCTTCGAGGCCGATATCGTCGTCTGCTGCGCCGGATTCTGGGGGCCGGAGCTGGGCGAGCTTCTCGGTATGACGGTGCCGCTACAGCCCCTGGCGCATCAGTACGCGCACACGACCGAGTTGGACCTACCGTCGCGTCGAGCTCGTACCGAAGCGGTTCTGCCCATCCTCCGTCATCAGGACGAGCGGCTCTACTACCGCGAACACGGCGATCACCTGGGAATAGGCTCGTACCACCACCGTCCCATGCCCGTCGATTCTCGCGAACTCGGTTCCAGTGAGAACGTGACCGCGCAGAACATGCCGTCGTCGATGCCGTTCACCGAAGCCGACTTCGCCGACGCCTGGCAGCGCAGCACCGAGCTCCTTCCCACGCTCGAACACGCGAAAATACAGCACGCGTTCAACGGCATCTTCTCCTTCACACCCGACGGCGCGCCGATCGTCGGAGAATCACGAGAAGTGCAGGGGCTCTGGGTCTCCGAGGCGATCTGGGTGACGCATTCTGCCGGCGTCGCGAAATCGCTCGCCGAGCAGATGATCACCGGGCACAGCGAGATCGACATGCACGAGTGCGACCTCTACCGATTCGAGAAGACCGACCTGGTGCCGTCGAACGTGGCGCGCACCAGTGCGCAGAACTTCGTCGAGGTGTACGACATCATCCACCCACTGCAGCCCAAGGTGGAACCGCGACCGCTCCGCGTCAGCCCGTTCTACGGTCGTCAGCAGGAGCTCGGCGCGATGTTCCTCGACGGTGCCGGCTGGGAGCGACCGCACTGGTACGAGTCGAACAGCGTTCTGCTCGAACAACTTCCGGAACAGTGGCAGGCACCGAAGCGAGAGCCGTGGTCGGCGAAGTTCTGGTCACCGATCAGCGCCGTCGAGGCCTGGCGCACCCGCGAGGCGGTGGCGATGTACGACATGACGCCGCTGCGACGCCTCGAGGTCGGCGGACCCGGTGCGCTCGCGCTGCTGCAGAAGTTGACGACCAACCAGCTCGACAAGAAGGTCGGCAGCGTCACCTACGCACTGATGCTCGACGCGACCGGTGGTGTTCGCAGCGATGTGACCGTCGCCCGAGTTGCCGAGGATCGGTTCCAAGTGGGAGTGAACGGTCCGCTCGACGAGGACTGGATGCTGCGTCATGCCGGCAGTGACGTGTACGTTCGCGACATCACCGGTGCCACTGCCTGTATCGGGCTCTGGGGACCGTCGGCGCGGAAGGTACTGGCTCCGCTCACCTCGGCCGACATCTCGCACACAGGGCTGAAGTATTTCAACGGCAGGACCATTCACGTCGGCGGGATCGACGTCCTGGCGCTGCGACTGTCGTACGTCGGAGAGCTCGGCTGGGAGCTGTACACCGACGCCGATACCGCACTGCGCCTGTGGGACACGCTGTGGGAGGCCGGGCAGGCGCACGGCGTCGTGGCCGCAGGGCGCAGTGCGTTCAACAGTCTCCGACTGGAGAAGGGCTACCGGTCGTGGGGTACCGACATGACCACCGAACACGATCCGTATCAGGCGGGACTCGGGTTTGCGGTACGAAAGGCCAAGGGCGACTTCATCGGAGCCTCGGCGCTGCAGGAAGAACGCGGCAGACCGGTGTTGACCTGCCTGACGTTGGACGACCCGTCGCACGTGGTGATGGGCAAGGAACCGGTCTTGATCGACGGCACCGTGGCTGGCTACGTCACCAGTGCCGCCTACGGCTACACGATCGGCAAGACTGTGGCCTACGCCTGGCTACCGGCAGGGCTGCAACCCGGCGAACACGTTGCAGTGCAGTACTTCCGTGACCTACTACCCGCGACGGTCATGGCCGAACCGCTGGTGGATCCCGACATGAACAAGATCAGGTGCTGACATGACGTATGACGTGATCGTCCTCGGTATCGGCGGCATGGGTAGCGCCGCCGCCTGTCACCTCGCCCGACGCGGGCAGCGGGTGCTGGGTATCGACCAATTCGGACCGGCGCATGCGCTGGGATCGAGTCACGGCGGCTCCCGCATCTACCGGCAGTCGTACTTCGAGGACCCGGCCTACGTGCCGTTGCTCCTGCGCGCGTACGAACTGTGGCACGACCTCGCCGCGGACAGTGGGCGCGATGTGTTCACCGAAACCGGTGGCCTCTATGTGGGAAGGCCCGACGGGCTCACGTTCGGCGGAAGCCTTCGGGCGTCGGAGAAGTGGGGTCTGAAGCACGACGTACTCGACCCTGCCGAGGCGCAGCGACGCTTCCCGACGGTCCGACTCAGGTCCGACGAGTTCGCCCTGTTCGAGGAGAAGGCGGGCATCGCGCGACCGGAGACGACGGTGGCCGCACATCTCGATCTCGCCGAGGCTGCCGGTGCCGAACTGCGCTACGACGAGAAGGTGCTCGGTTGGGAATCCACCGACTCCTCGGTGACCGTGACCACGGTGGCCGGAACGTACACCGCTGGAGCACTGGTCATTTCACCGGGAGCGTGGGCACCGCAGCTGTTGGCCGAGATCGGCGTACCGCTGGTGGTCGAACGGCAGGTGATGCACTGGGTCACCCCGGAATCGGGCGAAGCGGCCTTCGACAGCTCGCATCACCCCGTCTACATCTGCGGGGACGGGCCGGATCAGATCTACGGCTTTCCGGCCATCGACGGGGACGGCGGCGGTGTGAAGATCTCGTTCTTCCGCGCCGGGACACCGTGTGATCCCGACACCATCGACCGCACAGTGCATCCCGAAGAGATCGCTCGACTGCAGGAGCGCATCGTCACCACGTTCCCGGCGCTGTCGGGACCACACCTGGATGCGAGGACCTGCATGTACACCACGACGCCGGACGAGCATTTCGTACTGGCGAAGCATCCGGACCACGCCAATGTCACCGTGGCGTGCGGCTTCTCGGGCCACGGGTTCAAGTTCGTTCCCGTCATCGGAGAGGTTCTGGCCGACCTCGCGATCGACGGGGCCACGTCACACCCGATAGCGCTGTTCGACCCGGCGAGATGCGCGGTGTCGGCATGACCATGGTCGATCCCGAACTGCAGCCCACTCTGCTCCCGACGTTGGGCGGCGAAACATACGTCGATCCAGCATATTTCGTTCGCGAGCAGGAGCAGATCTTCGAGCAGATGTGGTTCTGCGCCGTCAGATCGGACGACATCGCAGAGCCCGGAAAATTCCGCACGGTTCAGGTCGGTCGAGAGTCGATCCTGGTCAGCCGCAATCGGAAGGGCGGCGTGACCGCGTTCTTCAACATCTGCCGACATCGCGGCGCGACTCTGTGCACCGAGGCGTCGGGCACGGTGCGTCGAAACTTTCAATGTCCCTATCACGCATGGACGTACGATCTCGACGGCAAGCTGATCGCAGCTCCGAACCTGATCGATATGCCGATGATCGATCGGGTGGAGTACGGGCTCCGGAAGGTGCATGTCCGGGAATGGCTCGGATACGTCTGGGTGTGCGTTGCCGAGGAGGCCCCGTCGTTCGAGGACACGGTGCAGGGCGACGTTCGCGAACGACTCGGAGGTGTGGGTGCCATCGATTCGTACGACGTGGAATCACTCGCCCTCGGGCGCCGGATCGTCTACGACGTCAAGGCCAACTGGAAGCTCATCGTCGAGAACTTCATGGAGTGCTACCACTGCGCCACGATTCATCCCGAGCTCACCGAGGTGCTACCCGAGTTCGCCGACGGCATGGCAGCACAGACGTACGTGGGGCACGGTGCAGAGTTCGGCAGTGACATAGCCGGCTTCACCGTCGACGGCTCCCACGGATTCGACGCCCTCGACGGGGTAGGGGAGGATCGGGATCGACGGTACTACGCCATCACGATCAGGCCGACGGTGTTCGTCAACCTGGTTCCCGACCACGTCATCATCCATCGCATGTTCCCGATGTCCGTCGATCGAACGGTCGTCGAATGCGATTGGCTCTATGCCCCTGCAGTCGTGGCAGATCCGCACAGCGCGGCGACGATGGACAAGAGTGTGGAGCTGTTCCATCGCGTCAACGAGCAGGACTTCGAGGCGTGCGAGCGGTGCCAGCCGGCGATGTCGTCACGGATGTATCGCGACGGCGGCGTGCTGGTGCCGGCGGAGCATCACATCAGGGCGTTTCACGACTGGGTCGGATCACGCTTGGCCGGACCAACCCAATAGCGTCGAGACGCGCTGTGCAGCAGCGAGAACGGACACCCCTGCCGCGGTGAGGCGGTCCTCGTCAAGTCGGTAGGCGGGGCCCGAGACGGTGATCGCACCCACCGCGGAGCCGTCGTAGCTGAGGATGGTGGCCGCTGTCGCGTTCAGTCCGATCTCCAACTCCTCGCGCGCGTAGGCGATTCCGGTGGACCGGACCGTCTCGATCTCGTCGAGCAGAGCGGTCTTGGTGGTGATGGTGTTGGCGGTGAACAGTTCGAGATGACCGTCGACTCCGGCTTTCAGAAGCGAGTCGTCGTACGCCATCAGTGCTTTCCCGCTGGACGTCGCATGCAGGGCAGATCTCTCACCGAGCCAGTTGTGACTGATGATCGACGAACCGCCGCGGACCTGATCGATATTGACGGTGACGTTGCCGTCCGGCACAGCGATGTTGACGGTCTCGCCGATGGTGTCGGCGAGTTCCTGCAGGATCGGTCGGGCGATGCGGGTGATGTCGAGTTGCGCGGATACCGACGTGGCGAGGCGGATCAAACCGATGCCGAGGCGATACTTGCCGCGCTCGCCTGGTTGTTCGACGAGTCGGCGAAACTCCAGTGCGCTGAGCAGGCGAAACGCCGTGGACTTGTGCACTTCGAGGTGCGCCGCAACGTCCTGCACGCCGGATTCACCGTGGTCGGCAAGGTATTCGAGCACCTCGATCGCGCGATCGACGGACTGAACAGGGGACTCGGACACCAACCCAGTGTTGCAGACTCAGGCAACGCCGACCCATCGAAGCCCCGCAGTGGTGGCGGCTGCGGCGAGGACGATGACCACGAACGGCGCTCGTCGCCAGGCGAGTACGGCAGCGACAGCTACTCCTGCGGGTAACGCGAATCCGGCGAAGTCCTTGCCTACGAGCAGCGTCGAGGTGGCGACCAGTGCCACGAAGATGACGGCGACTGCGGTGGTCATCACCTTGTCCATGCGAGGGGAGATGGTGACTCGGGTTCGGAGTGCCGGGCCGGCGATGCGGAGCGCGTAGGTGCCGATGATCAACGCGAGCAGGGGAATCGTGAGGTTCATGCGGATTCCTTCTGTGCGGCAGGGGTATTGGAGAGCATTGCCGGTACGACGGCGATCAGTGCCAGGAGAACGGGTAGTCCGCTGGGCAGGAACATCGACGCGACGAGCGCAATGCACGCTCCGGCGAGGGCTGCGTTGCGGGTGGCCCGGTCTCGGAGCGCAGGCATGATCAGTCCCAGCAGAATCGCCGGGAATGCGGCATCGAGACCGAGTGCGGCGGTATCGCTGATTGCTCCACCGCCAAGGGTGCCGATCGCCACGCCGATGTTCCAGGTGACGAACAGTCCGATCCCGCACACCCAGAACGCTGTTCGACGGCTGCCCTCGTCGTGTTCGGCCACGCTGAAGGCCACTGCCTCGTCGGTGATGAGGTGAGTGCCGAGTAGCCGCTTCAGTGGTGCGACGTTCCGAAACACCTCGCCGATGGAGAAGCCGAGCGGAACCAGTCGGATGTTGGCGAGCAACGCGCTGGCCACAGCAGCAACGGGATTTCCTCCGGCCGCCAGAATTCCGACGAAGATGAACTGGGACGAGCCCGCGAAGACCACCAGTGACATCACGACCGGAAGCCACAGTGGCAGGCCCGCGGCTACGGAGATGGCACCGAATGATGCCCCGACCAAGGCGTCGGCCAAGCAGACCAACGCAATGTCGCGGATGTTGACCCCCTGCAGGGTTCGCCATGTCGAACGCATGGTCGTTATAGTGGACCCTGTTAGTCTGTTCGTCAAATCAAACGGACGTACCGATGGAGTGAACGAATGGCGGATACCGGTCCACCGATTGCGGCCATCGCTGCCGCTCTCCAGCAGGAGCGACGACGCGTCGGCCTGTCCCTCGCAGAAGTCGCCCGCCGTGCCGGCATCGCCAAATCGACTTTGTCGCAACTGGAATCGGGTACCGGAAATCCGAGCCTGGAGACTCTGTGGGCGCTCAGCGTGACGCTGGACGTGCCGTTCTCCAGGCTGGTCGAGCCCGCGAAGCAGTCGGTCCGCCTGATCCGTGCGGGGGAGGGGCCGAGATTCGCGTCGGACAGAGCGGACTACACGGCGACCCTGCTGGCGTCGTCTCCGCCGAACGCCCGCCGCGACATCTACTTGATCAGCGCGGACGTCGGCGAACCTAGGCGTTCGGATCCGCATTCGCCGGGTGTCGTCGAGCACGTGGTGCTCAGCGCGGGACGAGCCATGGTCGGGCCGCTCGGCGAGGCCGTCGAGCTGGCTCCGGGCGATTACGTGGCCTACCCCGGCGATGTGCCGCATATCTTCGAAGCGTTGGAGCCGAACACCATGGCAGTGATGATCACCGAACACAGCTGACGGGGTGGGGAATAGTCGGCGGGGGTGTCTCGTTGGAACCCCTGACGGCGTCCGCTTGGCAAGCCCCGGGCCTCACCCCATTTGTCGCTTCGAGCGACCACTCGCCGAGAGGCGTTTGCAGCGGGCGTCGTCCCTACTTCTGTCCGTGTAGCGAAGGGACGAGATTCATGGCAGCGAAGACATGGTTCATCACCGGCACCTCCAAGGGCTTCGGTCGTGAGTGGGCCATCGCAGCTCTCGAGCGCGGAGACCGAGTGGCGGCAACCGCCCGCAACACCGACACATTGAAGGACCTGGTCGAGCAGTACGGCGACGCCATCCTGCCGATCGAACTGGACGTGAACGATCGCGCGGCCGACTTCGCGGCTGTGCAGCAGGCCCACGACAAGTTCGGCTCGCTCGACATCGTCGTCAACAACGCCGGCTACGGCCAGTTCGGCATGATCGAGGAACTCTCCGAGGAAGATGCCCGCGCGCAGATCGAGACCAACGTCTTCGGTGCGCTGTGGGTGACGCAGGCGGCCCTGCCGTTCATGCGTGAGCAGGGGAGTGGCCACATCCTGCAGGTGTCGTCCATCGGCGGAATCTCCGCGTTCCCGAACGTCGGTGCGTACCACGCCTCCAAATGGGCCCTCGAAGGATTCAGTCAGGCATTGGCGCAGGAGGTCGAGGACTTCGGCATCCATGTGACATTGATCGAGCCGGGCGGTTTCTCCACCGACTGGTCCGGCCCGTCCGCGAAGAAGTCGACCGACATCGCCGCGTACGACTCGATTCGAGACAAGGCTGCGAAGCTGCGCAGTGCCCGGCAGGCAACTCCCGGTGATCCGAGTGCAACACGGTCGGCACTGCTCAAGGTCGTCGACGCCGAAAAGCCGCCGCTGCGAGTCTTTTTCGGCGACGCGCCACTGCAGATCGCGACGAAGGACTACGAGTCGCGACTGGCCAACTGGCGCGAATGGCAGCCCGTGGCCGTGGAGGCGCACGGAGGCTGATTCTTCCCAGGGACCAGCAGAAGTCGACTCGAGCTGCAGCGACTTCGGCTTCGGACCGTGGCAGGTTGGCGTCGACGCCTCTTCGAGGTAGGGGTTGCGAAGCACGACCGTCTTGCGGGTAGCTGCCTGCAAACGCATCGCCTGCCAGAAGTGCTTGCGCGCGGATTCACGCCCCTCGTGGGGATTCACACCGCCTGTAGCGGGCGTGAATGACGATGAAGGGCGTGGATTGGGTAGTGGACTTATCGTGGCGTGATGAAAATCCGATTCGACGTGGGTTCGTATGCGGTCCGGGAGGTCGAGGGCAGCGATGGTCCTGAGGACCTCCTGGCGGTGTTCAACAGCAATCCCGAGTTCCTCGACGCGAGTACGTTGCACACCGGTGTCACCGCATTCACCACGGAGGATGTCGAGAAGTTCCTGTGGCACAACACGGTTATGGAGAACTCCCAGTGCCTGGTGATTCGTGTAGCAGAACGAATCGTGGGAGTGGTGACGTTGCTTGTTCCGCATACGCGCGAGGGACAGCCATGGGTGGGGAGTCTGATCGTCGACGCGGACGAGGGCCACGATCGTGTGGCGAATCCGGTGCTGGCGGAGCTCGAGCGCAGGCTTGCGGCGCAGGGGTGGACCCATGTGTTCGTGGGTCCGATGGTCAGCATGGTCGAGAGCATCGGATGGTGGCGTTCACTCGGCTATCTGCCGGTCGAACGGCGACTGGACAACGACAAACGCGAGGTCGAAGTCCACCGAAAAGTGTTGCGCTGCTAGCTTCCCGGAGCGAGTGCGGTGATGTTCGCAGACGTCTGGGTATCGGTAGCCTCGGTCTCGTCGAAGTAGCGCCGAAAGAGCATCCGCATTGATTCGATGACCTCGATGTGCTGCTGAAGAATCACGTCGAGAGACCGATCGGTGCCGGTGGCGAGACGCAGGAATTTGCCCTGCAAATCTTGGGCAGACTTGAGGTCGCCCCAGGACTTGACTTCGGTCAACTGGGTTGCTTGAGCTTGCATCTTGGCGAGGTGTATGAGGTAGGCAGCGCATGCCGCGTCGCATTTCGCGGCGACGTCGGGGGGAATGGTGATGGTGCCGGCGTCGGCTTGGGCGTTGAGGTCTTCCCAGTGTGCGATGAGGTTTGGCCTGTCTTCGGTCACGATTTCTGCGTCTCTCAGTCGATGGATTTAGCTGGGAAGATCCGAGTCGAGCCCTGCGACCAGGGAGTTCAGCTCCGTGCACGGGGCGTACAGCGGGTTCTTGACCAACGCGCTGGTGATGATTGTGGCTCTGATCAGTTCAGGCCCGGCTGCGAAGGCGACACCGCAGTTTCGGGACGCATCAGCAGACAATTGTTGGTACTGGGTGGCGTCACGCGTGCCTACTCGAACAGGTTGGAGGCGGTCGAAGTAGCTCGGATCGTCGATGTAATCGATGCTTTCCAGTCCGACAAATATCGAGAAGATGTACTCGCTGCTCGGAGGTTGCGTCTCCCAGCTGCAGATCTTGAATCCATTCTGATCCCGCCCGAAGACTCCCGATTCCTTGGTGTCCACGTTCAATCCCGCTCGTTCGATGGCCTCGCTGGGGATGGTGCATGGGTCCCAGGGCGTCGGCGCGGGGTTGGTCGTACTGGCCGCCCCACTTGATGTCGCGTCGGCGAGGGCGTCATCATCGGTGGTGTTCGAGCAGCCCGCGGCGATCACCAGCACCGCCATCGCCGGCATCCATCGTCGTGCCCTACGCATTGCCTCCCCCATTTCTCGCGGACGTCTACGTCCTTGGACGCAGCCCGGCTCTTGTCGGTTCCAGTACCTTCGCTGCGAACCTCGGCGTTCGGAATCGCAGTTGATCGGCGGGTAGTCGCGCGCGGTGGACGCTGGTGAACCAGCAGATTCGGCCGCAGATCTCCGACCTCATAGGCGAAGTCGAGTCTCTTCTTCCGTGACGGTCCTGCGGGCACCGCACTGACAGATCTGCGTCCCTTTGGCATGGTGGAGGGATGCAGCGGCGCGTGGGCGAGAGTTGGTCCGCGGGACCGGTCTCAGGGGTAACCCCTGGGTACATCACGAGAATCGAGCACTGCGTCCGAAGCTGGTCTGCACGCTCCGCGTGCTTGGCAGCTCCGAGGACGAAAGATTTCGGTCGCCCCGCGCCGTTGCATGTCACGGCGTTGAATTCCACGGCACTGCATCCGATCGACGACCGCCTGTGACCGAACGCGAATTGACCCCACAGGCGGCCGCGACGCTGGCGCGCCTGGCTGCGGACGCCGAGTGGACGCGATCAGGACTCGCGGAGGCGTTCGAGCCACTCGTCCCGGCCAAAGCGACGTGGTTGGCGGATCGGGTCATCAATCTGTATCCGAGTCCGCCGTTCGACGAGGCATCGATTTTCGTTCTGCTGCGCGACCTTCCGTTCATTCCGGAGCCGTCGGTGTCGTCACAGAGACCGACGCGCAACAGTGACAAGCCCTGGCGATTCGAGGTACCGCGGTACGAGACCACCGGTCAGCTCGCGCGGTCGCTGGACCTGACGATCTCCGAAATCGAATGGTTCGCCGATCTGCAGGGGAGGCTTCGCACTGCACCGTTCCCGTTGCAGCACTATCGATCTGCACGGCTCGACAAGCGTCAAGGCATCCGACTGCTCGAGGTGCCGAAGCCACGTCTACGGGAAATTCAACGAAAAATACTGCGCCGCATCATCGATCGGATCCCGGCTCATCCGGCGGCGCACGGCTTCGCGAAGGCGCGCAGTCCGCGTACATTCGCGATGCCGCATTCCGAACGCGACGTGGTGATCTCGGTGGATCTTCGGCGCTTCTTTCCGTCCATCGGATTCGATCGAGTGGTCGCGATCTTCGAGGCCGTGGGATATCCGCGGACAGTCGCGGCGAATCTCGCCGCGCTCTGTACCACGGTGACCCCGGCACGTGAGTTGGTCGGCGTGGACCGTCCCACGGCGGCGCGGCTTCGCGCCACCCACCTGCCTCAGGGAGCGCCTACGTCACCTGCGTTGGCGAATCTGGCTGCGCGACAACTCGATATCCGAGCCACAGGGCTTGCCCGGTCCGTCGGTGCCCGCTACAGCCGATACGCCGACGATCTGGCGTTCTCCGGTGGGCCAGACCTCGACGTGGACAGACTGCTGTGGTTGATTACTCAGATCGCCCACGACGAAGGCTTCACGATTCATCCGGACAAGACCAGGGTCAGGCGCGCTCATCAGCGACAACAGCTCACCGGCCTCGTCGTCAACTCGTGGCCGGCGGTGCCCCGAGAGGAGTACGACACTCTCCGGGCACTGCTGCACAACTGCATCGCTAGCGGCCCAGCCGAGCAGAATCGGCATCACCACAACGACTTTCGGGCGCATGTCTACGGGCGAATTGCCCGAATCGGCGAGACGAACGAAACGCGTCGAGCAAAGCTGCTGAGCATGGCGTCCCGGGTGAATTGGGACTGAAGCGGCGAATCGGCTCCTCGGATTCGGATTCCATCCTCTGATCGCAGTCGGAAATCCAGAACTGAGGAGCCGATTCACAGTTCAGACGGCTTGCACCCTGAGCAATACCCCGGTCTGCGGGAACAGCACCGGTAGTGCCACACCTGCCCGAGCCAGCATCGAACCCGACAGCTCGACCACTCCGCCGTCGGCGATCCACGGTGGTAGCTCGATCCCGTTGCCGGAATCACTCAGTGCATGAACGAATTCGACGCGATACCGCACGGCTGGATCGAGGCCCGGAAGCCGAACCCGATCGGTGCGGTCCTCGGGCGAGGTGTCCATTCGCACCACTGCGTACGCGGCCTCCGAGCAGTCCGCAGCCACGACGCCGTGCACCCAGACACTCGGGTCGGGATGGTCGGCGCGTACCACGTTGCCGGTGTGAAGCAGTCCGCGCAATTCCTTGTACAGCGCAGTCCACGACCGCAGGTACTCGTGATCTTCCGCCGCCAGCTCGGTGACGTCCATCTCCAATCCGGCGTGACCGAACAGTGATGTCAAGCAACGGAACTGAAGAGTCGACCACCGACCGGACGTGTGCGCGATCTGCGGACCGACGTGCGAGCCGATCAGCTCCGGAGGCAGCAACTGCGTCGTCCACCGCTGCAACCTTTGACGTTCGAGTGGATCGTTGGTGTCCGACGCCCATACGCGGTCGGTGTGTTCGAGGACCTCGAGGTCGATGCGGGCACCGCCGGATGCACAGGACTCGAATTCGACGTGGGGATGCCGCGAACGCAACGCGTCCAACAGCCGATAGAACGCCGAGGTCTGGGCATGCACCGCAGGGCGTCCGTCGGAATCGACCGCCAGCATCAGGTCCCGGTTGTGGTCCCACTTCACGTAGTCGGGCCGCTCGTTCGTCAGCACGGTATCGATGGCAGTGAGGAGATACTCGAACACCTCCGGGCGGGTCAGATCGAGCACGTGCTGGTGACGCCATTCGAGGGGTAGTCGCCCGGGTGCCGCGAGCAGCCAATCCGGATGCGCCCGAGTGATGTCGGAATCCAGGTTGACCATCTCGGGCTCGAACCACAGTCCTGGACTCATACCGAGTTCACGAACGTGATCGAACAGCGGTGCCAGTCCGTCGGGCCAGACGCCCTCGTCCACCTGCCAGTCGCCGAGGCCGGCTCGATCGTCGCGGCGGTGTCGGAACCAGCCGTCGTCGAGCACGAATCGTTCGACGCCCACGTGCGCGGCGACGTCGGCGATCCCGCGGAGTCGGGTGAGATCGTGATCGAAGTAGACCCCTTCCCACACGTTCAACACCACCGGTCGCGGCGAGGTGGGATGTGCGGGTCGGGATCGCATCCATCGGTGCAGCGACTGCGCCGAACCATCCAGCCCTGCATCGGAATACACGAAGTGCACCCACGGTGTCGTGTAGGTGTCGCCGTCCTGCAGTACCACCTCGCCGGGGCCGAGCAGCTCACCGCCGCCCAGCACCCCCGAGGCCTGACCGGCCCGCTCGGGAAGCCGCTCGGCCAGATGCAGGTGATCGCCGCTCCAGGCGACATGTGCACCCCATACCTCGCCAGTGCGAAAGCCGAAGCCTTCACTACCGGCGGTGAGAACCAGGGTGGCGTCGTGCCCGGTTCTACCGCGTCGTGAGGCGCGCACGGTAGAGCCGTGATCGAACCGTCGCCGCTGGGGGGTACGTTCGCGGCAGTGCCGTCCCGTCAGGTCGAGTAGTTCGGTTGCACTGTCCGGCAACGGCATCAGCGTCACGACACCGTCGACGGTCAAGGGTCCACCGGAAACGTTGCGAACACTCTGCTGCACTCGCAGTGAGCCACCGATCTCCAACGACAACTCGATCGACCACGCGATTCCCAACTCGGAGTCGGACGCCTCGACCTCACAACGGAAGTCGTCGGCGCGAACAGCGACGTCGCCCCACCGTGGGTACTGCACCGACCCATTGCGGTGCAATGCCAGAGCCGGTGTGCCCTGCCAGGCGTCGTCGCTGCCGGGTGCGAGGGTGAGCCACCGGGGCACATCCACGCTCGAATGCGGGACAGCGGGGATCGCGGCCCTGCGCAGCTCGGTCAGGTCGTTCTCGGACAGCTCGCCCAGATCGGTACCCCAATGCAGCACGGCCGGAACGGCGGTGGACGACGGGCCGAGAATCACCATGACACCGTCACGGCGAAGGACGGAAAAACTCACTTGTTGGCACCCATCGTCAGACCGGATACGAAATGGCGTTGCAGCGCAACGAATACGAGCACTGTCGGTAGAGCCACCAGCACCGAGCCCGCGGCGAGCAGATTGGTGTCGGTGAAGAAGCTACCCTGTAGATTCTGCAGCGCCGTCGTCACCGGGAGCTTGTCGCCACTGACCATCAGGGCCAGAGCCCAGAAGAAGTCGTTGTAGATCCATGTCACCATCAGTGTCGCGAGTGCAGCCAGCGCGGGACGGCACAGCGGCATGACCACCTGCCAGTACTGGCGGAACAGACTCGCTCCGTCGACGGTGGCGGCCTCGAGCAGCTCGTGCGGAACTGTTTTCATGTAATTGCTCAGCACGAACACGCAGAATCCGGTCTGGAACGCGACGTGCACGATGATCAGACCCCAGTAGCTGTCGTACAGCGAACCCGACGAACTCATCCAGTACGGAACGGGAATTGCGTTGTACAGACGGAACAGTGGCGTGAGCAATGTCTGCTGGGGCAGCAGGTTGCCTGCGATGAACACCGCGAGCATGAAGATGTTGAACTTCCAGCTGAAGCGGGCCAGGATGAATGCCGCCATCGAGCCGAAGAACAGGATGAGCAGTACCGACGGCACGGTGATGATCAGCGAGTTGAAGAAGTAGTGCGGAATTCCGCCGATCTGCCACGAGTCGATGTAGTTGCTGAACGTATAACCGCCGACGGACAGGTATCCGTTGAGCAACACGTAGTCGTAGTCGCGGAACGAGTTGTACACCGCCCACACGAGCGGGAACATCCAGACGAGCGCCATGACGGTCAGCAGCACGTAGATGGCGATCTGGGCGGTGCCGGCGCGCCGACGGTTGGCGACGGCGGCGCGGTTGCGGGTCAACGGATCGCGCTCGGGCGGTGCTGTGCGGGTGAGTGAAGTGGTCATCAGTCTTTGCTCCGAAGAACGATGGCGAGGTACAGGGCGATGAAGACGAGAGAGATGAGAAGCATGACGGTCGCCAGGGCCGAGCCGAAGCCGATGCGGCCTGCTTCACCGACGACGTTGGCGGTGACCAACGCCGATATCAGTTCCAAACCGTTTCTGCCCCTGTTGATCACCCAGACCAGGTCGAAGGCGCGCAGTGCCTCGATGACGGTGATGACGACGATGAGCAGATTGGTGTTCTTCATCAGCGGGAAGATGACGCTGAAGAACGTGCGGATCGGCCCGGCACCGTCCATCACCGCGGCCTCGCGGACGGATGGATCGATGGCCTTGAGGCCGGCCAAGTACAACAACATGATGTAGCCGGTGTGACGCCACCCGGCGGCGACCATCACGGCCCAGATGTTGATGTCCGGGTCGCCGAGCCAGTCGACGTCGGTGCCCAGCAGGCTGTTGAGGACGCCGCCCTCGGTGGAGTAGATGAGCTGCCAGATGAAGCCGATGAGAGCCATCGACAGCACCACGGGAATGTAGAAGATGCTCTGGTAGAGCCGAGATCCTTTGAGGTTCTTGTCCAGAAGGATCGCCAGCAGGATGCCGATGACGGTGGGGACGAGGAACAGGAACACCAGCCAGAGCACGTTGTTGTGCAGGGCCTGTTGGAACGGTGGGTAGGCCTCGACGGCATCGACGTAGTTCCGAGTGCCGATCCATTCGATGCTCGATGTGCCGCCGATGCCGTCCCAGCGGGCGAAGGACAGGATCACCGTGAAGACCGTCGGAATCCAGACGAGACCGATGACGATCAGCGCGGGGACTCCGAGCATGAGCGCGATGGTCCACTTCTCGCGAACACTGCGCCGAATCTTCGGCGACTTCACCCGTTCGGGTGCGGTCATGGCATTACCTGATCTCGATGTCGAGTGGATGTTGGGGGTCGAATCACACTGCGCACGTTCATGTTCCGAACACCGCCGACTTCTGCCGTTCGATACTGCGTACCAGGCCGTCGACATCGTTGGGGTTGCCGATGAACTGTTGTAGGGCCGGGATCATGACGATCGAGGCGAAATCGGGTCGGGTATCGCGGTCGAAGAACTGGGTGATCTCCTCGGCGTTCTGCACCAGATCGGCCGATTTGCGGACCAGTGCAGGGAAACTCGACAGGTCGGCATCCCGGTGAGCAGGTATCGCCTGCGGATCCTGCTTCGCGTATGCGACGGCAGGGTCGGGGCCGGTCATGTAGGTGAGGAAGTCCTCGGCTCCGGGCCGGTTGCGCGGGTCGGTGCGCATCATGAACCCGTCCATCGGTGCCTCGACCGTGGATGTTCCTACGGCTGAATCGAGTTCGGGGAAGGTGAAGAAGTCCAGATCGTCGCGCTCGGCACCGGCGGGGAAGCTCTGCGCCACGAACATGCCGGCGACGAGCGACCCGACGCTCTTGTTCAGCAGCGCCATCTGCGCATCGGCGATCTTGCGGCCCAGCGGCTGCGGCTGGTGGAAGGGCAGCAGTTCACGCCAGGTGTCGAACACGGAACGCACGCGATTGTCGGTCCAGCTCACGTCTCCGGCGAGCAGGGTTCGGTGGAACTCGACGCCGTTGAGCCGCAGATTCAGATAGTCGAACGTTCCGAACGGTGGCCACCCGTCGCGGGCCCCGAAGCCGATCGGGGTGAGGCCGTCGGCCTGCATCTGCTTGCTCAGCGCCACCCACTGGTCGTAGGTCGCCGGGGGCTCGTACCCGCGCTCGGCCCACAGGCTCGGCCGGTAGAACACCGCCCACGGGTAGTAGAAGAACGGGATCAGGTACTGCTTGCCGTCCATACCGGTCGAGTTCTCGCGGAAGCTGTCGTTGAAGCCACCGCCGTGGTTCGCCCAGATCGGCGACAGATCCTCCACCAACCCCTTCTCGGCGAAGTACTTCACCCGATAGCCGCCCATCCAGGTGACGACGTCGTCGGGCGTGCCCTGGAGGTAGTTGTTGACGTTCTCCTGGAACGACGTCGAGTCGACGGTGTTGACGGCGAGCTGTCGCCCGGTCTGCTGTCGATACATCGCGACGAAGTCCTCGACACCCAGCTTGGAGTTGGGGTCGGACAATCGTGACCCGAGCGTGGTGACGTTCGGGTCGACGCTGTTCGAGCACGACGACAGCGCGCCACCGGCGGTGATCGCACCCGCGGCGACGAGCGCGGACCGCAGGAAATCGCGTCGTGACGGCTGCCACGTGCGCGGCCACTCGTGTGGGTTCATGGAAGTCCTTCGACGAGAAGTATCGATAACGATCAGAAGTGA
This sequence comes from Rhodococcus sp. 05-2255-3B1, assembly GCF_002258545.1. Classification (NCBI taxonomy): domain Bacteria; kingdom Bacillati; phylum Actinomycetota; class Actinomycetes; order Mycobacteriales; family Nocardiaceae; genus Rhodococcus; species Rhodococcus sp. 05-2255-3B1. The sequence continues at coordinate 407,071 of NZ_NOZC01000007.1, forward strand.
ACATATTCGCGGTAGGTTCCGCGTCGTTTCTCTGACCATCCGGGGTGATGCAGGTTACAGAAACACGACGCGAGGGCGTCTGTCAAGCTCTTCGAGGCCCGCTCACCAGCATCAGTAAGAAAATGTTCATTCATGTTGACATCTGAGAACTGCTCGTTCATATTGTGAGCATGGACACAGCGCGACGCAGCACCTGGCCGACCCAGGGAATCTCCTTCGGCGGCGACTACAACCCCGAGCAGTGGCCCGAGGACGTCTGGCGACGCGACGTCGAGCTGATGCACGAGGCCGGCGTCGACTTCGTGACCGTCGGTGTCTTCTCCTGGGCGCGCCTGCAGCCGACCGCGTCGACGTGGGACTTCGAGTGGCTCGACCGAGTCATGGATCTGATGCACGAGGGCGACATCCGCGTCGACCTCGCAACGGCGACGGCCTCGCCCCCGCCGTGGTTGGCCACCGCCTACCCGCAGATGCGCCCGGTGGACGAGCGCGGCTACCGCTACGCCATCGGAAGCCGTCAGACGTGGAGCCCCAGTTCCGCTGTGTACCGCGAACATTCGCTCGTGCTGGTCGAGAAGATGGCGCATCGCTACGGTGAGCACCCGGCACTGGCGATGTGGCACGTCTCCAACGAGCTCGGCTGCCACAACGCACTGTGCTACTCCGACGACAGTGCCCATGCATTCCGAGAATGGCTCAGCGCCAGGTACATCGACCTCGAGACCCTCAACACCGCCTGGGGAACCGACTTCTGGAGCCAGCGCTACAGCGACTGGGACGAGATCGTTCCCCCGTCGGTGAGCACCACTTTCGGCAACCCGACGCACCAGCTCGACTGGCACCGCTTCTGCTCCGACGCTCTCCTCGAGCAGTACCGCGCCGAGAAGGCCCTGCTGAACCGCATCACCCCGAACGTCCCGGTCACCACGAACTTCATGGTCGGCATGGGCCAGGGCCCCGCGCTCGCAGGCAACATGGACTACGCGTCCTGGGCTCCGGAGCAGGACATCGTCTCGACCGACCACTACCTCGTCGGCCCCGAAACCGGTGACGCGGCAGCGCATCACAAGCTGTCGTTCTCCGCCGACCTGACCCGCGGCGTCGCCGGCCGTCGACCCTGGTTGTTGATGGAGCATTCCACCAGCGCGGTCAACTGGCAGCACATCAACCGGGCCAAGATGCCCGGTGAGATGATGCGAAACTCCCTGGCGCACATGGCCCGAGGCGCAGACGGCATCGCGTACTTCCAGTTCCGTGCCTCCAAGGCCGGGGCCGAGAAGTTCCATTCCGCACTGGTGCCGCATGCCGGTGAGGACTCCGCCCGCTGGCGCGAGGTCGTCGAGCTCGGCGCTGCGCTGCGTCGTATGGCCCCGGTGGCAGGAAGCACCGTCGATGCCCGGGTCGCCGTGCTCTTCGACTGGGCATCGCAGTGGGCGTGCGAGCAGGAGGGCCATCCGTCGATGGCGATGCAGCCCATGGAGATTGCCCGACGCGCACATCGCGGCTTCACCTCCGCAGGCGTGACCTGCGACGTCGTTCCGTCGTCCACGGATCTCGGCGGCTACGACATCGTCGTCGTGCCGGCTCTGTACCTGTGCAGCGACGAGACCGCGGCGCGGATAGCCGACGCGGCCGATGCCGGCGCGCAGGTACTGGTCACCGCATTCTCGGGAATCGCCGACGAGGACGACCACGTGCGACTCGGCGGCTACCCGGGCGCATTCCGTGAGCTGCTCGGCGTCCGAGTCGAGGAGTTCTTCCCGCTCGCCGACGGCGAGACGCTGAATCTCGACGACGAGACCGTCGGTGAGATCTGGAGCGAATACCTCACCACGACCGAGGACGTCGATGTGCTGGCGCGCCATACCCGGGGGCATCTGCGCGGCGTTCCCGCGCTGACCAAACGCACTGTCGGCACCGGTGCCGCCTGGTACGCCGCCACCGTGCCCGACGTGGCAGGTTGGGCCACGCTCGCCGACAAGCTCTGCGCCGCAGCCGGAATCGACACCCGACGCGATCTCGGATCGGATGTGGAGATCGTCCGACGGTCGGCAGGGGAGCAATCCTGGCTCTTCGTGCTCAACCACGGAACCGACAAGGTCAGCGTGCCCGCCTCGGGTACCGATCTGGTCGGCGGCGCACAGATCAACGGCGAACTCATCCTGGCCGCAGGCGGCAGTGCCGTGATCGCCGAGAACCGCTGATGCTCGCCCACCAGCGCCAGCAGAAGATCCTGGACCAGGTGACGGCGGAGGGTGCGGTCAAGGTCGCGGATCTCGGTGCCACACTGTCGGTGTCGGACATGACCATTCGACGCGACGTCAACGAGCTCGTCGCCCGCGGTCTGGTCGAGCGGGTGCACGGCGGCGTGACGCTGCCGCGATCGGCGAGCGTCTTCGAGCCGGGGTTCTCGGCCAAGTCCGAACTCGATCGCGATGCCAAGGCGGCCATCGCCCGTGCCGCTGCACGATTCGTGCGGCCCGGGACCTCCATCGGCATCTCCGGTGGCACCACGACGCATGCACTCGCACAGGAACTCCTCGACGTTCCGGACATCACCGTCGTCACCAATTCGCTGCCTGTCGCCGAGGTCTTCCACACCGGTGGGCGGTCGGATCAGACGGTGTTGCTCACCGGCGGACAGCGCACGCCGTCCTACGCGCTCGTCGGACCGCTCACGGTCAGTGCCCTGCAGAGTATTCACCTGGACATGCTGTTTCTCGGAACACACGGAGTGGACATCGAATCCGGGCTCACCTGCCCCAATCTCATGGAAGCACAGACCAACCAGGCGCTGGTCGCGTCGTCTCGTCGCGTCATCGTGCTCGCCGACCACACCAAGTGGGGTGTTCGCGCACTGGCCAACACCATCCCGCTCTCGCGCGTGGACGTGTTCGTCACCGATGCCGGACTCGACCCCGGCGTTCACGAGGCGTTGTCCGAGACGGTCGACGACGTGGTGATCGCCGGAGAGCACACCCCCGACACGAACGAGGAACGAGCACTCGATGACCGCGCATGACGCCACGACGCACTCGATGCGCAAGACGTCGACCACTCTGGCCGACGGCCGTGAGCTGATCTACTACGACGACACCGAGCCCTACCTCTCCGGTGGAGCCACCCGCGATCTGGTCGATACCCGAGCCCTCGCACCGTCGATGTCCCAGTCGCAGATGCGATTCGACGTCCTCACCGGGGAATGGATCGTCATCGCGGCGCAACGAATGGACCGCACGTTCCTGCCGCCGGCCGACGCGTCGCCGTTGGCACCGAGCCGACCGGACCGTCCGGCCACGGAGATTCCGGCGGCCGACTACGACGTGGTGGTGTTCGAGAACCGCTTCCCCTCCCTGTCCGAAACGGCAGCGCAGCAATCACTTCCGAGCGAGGTGGACGGCGAAGCGCTGTGGCCGATGGCCCCCGGCACCGGGCGGTGTGAGGTGATCTGCTTCGCGAGTGACCCCGATACATCCTTCGTCGCGCTGGAGCTCTCTCGCGTCCGCACCATCATCGACGTCTGGGCCGATCGCACCACCGCATTGTCCGCGATCCCCGGTGTCCAGCAGGTGTTCTGCTTCGAGAACCGGGGTAAGGAGATCGGCGTCACCCTGACCCACCCGCACGGTCAGATCTACGCGTACCCGTACCTGCCGCCGCGCACCGATGCGCTGATTCGTCAGTCTCGCAAGCACTTCGAGAGCACGGGCCGGGTTCTGCTGGCCGATGTGCTGGCCGCCGAGCTGCGTTCGGGGCGACGCATCGTCGTCGATGCCGAGCATTGGGTTGCGTACGTGCCTGCAGCATCGCGGTGGCCGGTCGAGGTACATCTCGCTCCGCGTCGCGACGTTGCAGATCTCGCCGAGTTGAGCGGTGCGGAGCGGGACGAGCTGGCCGTGGTCTATCGGGATCTGTTGCGCGGAGTCGACGCATTCTTCGAGGGCGTCGACGAGGTGCCGTACATCGCGGCGTGGCACCAGGCCCCTGTCGGAGACGATCGCGAACTGGGACGCCTGCATCTGCAACTGTTCTCGATGATGCGCTCACCCGGTCGGATGAAGTTCCTCGCCGGATCGGAATCTGCGATGGGAGCCTGGATCAACGACACCACTCCCGAGCGGATCGCAGACCGGATGCGCGAGGTGCTCGCGTGAACTGGCTCGACGTGATTGCCGACGAGGATCTCGCCGACGGTGCCGCCGCGCTGTTCCGCAGTGCACTGGGCGGTGAACCCGACGGCGTCTGGATCGCTCCGGGTCGCGTCAACCTCATCGGCGAACACATCGATTACGCGGGGGGACTGGTGTTGCCCTTCGCGCTGCCGTATGCCACCGCGGTGGCCGTGCGTCGCCGCGAGGACACGACCGTGCGGGCCGTGTCGACGCACACCGAGCAGTCGTGGACCGGAGAGCTCGACGAGATCGGTCCGGGCACCCCGTCGGGTTGGGCGGCTTATGTGGCGGGAGTGTCCTGGGCACTCGGTGAGCATGGAGTCGGCGGAGTCGACGTGGCCGTGCATTCCTCGGTGCCGGTGGGTTCGGGGCTGTCGAGCTCGGCGGCGCTGGAATGCTCGTTCGCCCTCTCGCTCGACGATCTGTTCGATCTTCGGCTCGACCGAAAGGTGCTGATCGATGCCAGTATTCGCGCCGAGAACGAGATCGCCGGCGCGTCGACGGGCGGCATGGATCAGAACATCGCGATGTCGGCCGAGGTGGGACACGCGCTGCTGCTCGACTGCCTGGACGGTTCGACGCGTCAGATCCCCCTCGATCTGGCCACGTCGGGAACGCGCTTGCTGGTGATCGACACCAACGCCCCGCACCGTCTGGTCGACGGTCAGTACGGAGCCCGGCGCGCCGCCTTGGATACGGCGTACGCCGAGTTGGGGGTGACGACGTTACGAGGTCTGGATCTCGAGCGGGCGGTGTCGGGACTCGGCGACGAGACGTTGATCGCCCGAGTCAGCCACGTCATCAGTGAAATCGGGCGCGTGGAGCAGGCTGCCGAACTCCTCGACCGCGGTGCCGCAGGTGCCGAGCTCGGTGAGCTGATGACCGCGTCGCACAGGTCGTTGCGTGACGACTACGAGGTCAGTTCTCCCGAACTCGACAGCGCAGTCGACGCGGCCCTGCGGGCAGGCGCGTACGGCGCTCGGATGACGGGCGGCGGATTCGGCGGCTCGGCCATTGCGCTGGTGCCCTCGGAACTCGTCGAGACCGTGGCGAACGAGATCGCCTACAGTGCAACACGATCCGGACTGCCGGAACCCACCTTTCTCACTGCCGAGCCCGCCGGCTCCGCACATCGATTCTTCTAACCCATACAAAGGAGCACTCCCATGGCACAGGTCACGTACGAAGGAGCCACCAAGCTCTACCCGGGATCGGACGTCGCGGCAGTCGAATCGCTGGACCTCGCCATCGAGGACGGCGAATTCCTGGTGCTCGTCGGGCCTTCCGGTTGCGGTAAGTCCACTTCGCTGCGGATGCTCGCCGGTCTGGAGGACGTCGACTACGGTGCCATCAAGATCGGCGACCGGGATGTCACGTCACTCGCGCCCAAGGAACGCGACATCGCGATGGTGTTCCAGAATTACGCGCTGTACCCGCACATGACCGTCGCCAAGAACATGGGTTTCGCGCTGCAGATCGCCGGAATGGACAAGGCCGAGGTGGGCCGACGCGTCGAGGAGGCTGCGAAGATCCTCGATCTCACCGACTACCTGGGCCGTAAACCCAAGGCGCTCTCCGGTGGTCAGCGGCAGCGCGTCGCGATGGGCCGCGCGATCGTGCGCAACCCGCAGGTGTTCCTCATGGACGAGCCGCTGTCCAACCTCGATGCCAAACTCCGCGTGCAGACCCGCACTCAGATCTCGCTGCTGCAGCGCAGGCTCGGCACCACCACCGTGTACGTCACCCACGATCAGGTCGAAGCCATGACCATGGGTGATCGCGTCGCCATCATGAAAGCCGGTGTGCTGCAACAGTGCGCCAGCCCCAAGGAGCTCTACGAGCACCCGGTCAACGCATTCGTCGCAGGATTCATCGGATCGCCCGCGATGAATCTGTTCGAGGTGGACGTCGTCGCCGGTGCCGCGAAGCTCGGATCGCTGTCGGTGCCCATCGAGCGCACGATCTCCGATCGAATCGACGGCAGCCGCGTCACGATGGGCGTCCGACCGGAAGCGTGGACGCTTTCCGACTCCGGTACCGACATCGTCGTCGACGTCGTCGAGGAACTCGGCGCGGACGCCTACATCTACGGCCGGACCGTCGAGGACGCGTCGAACCTCGGTACCGTCGGGGCGCAGATCATCGCGCGAATCCCCGACATCGCTACCCCGTCGCAGGGCGATGTCCTCCGCATCGCCCCTCGCGCCGAGGCGGCCCACTACTTCTCGACCACGACGGGATTGAACCTGCGCCGCTGAGATCGGGTCAGCTACGAACTCGAGCCGCTGCGAATTGGGCACCGGCGGTGGTGGATCCGTCGATTGCGTACCGAAGGTGCGCGAGAACATCGAAGCTGCCGATCTGGCACACCGGGTCGCCGGCCGTGCAGAAACTCTGCGTGCGCGGGCCGTACGTGGCGCTGGCGGTCTCGATCTTGCTGCCGCGGAGCCCGAGCGGGTTGCCGAACACCACCACCGCGTCGATGCGGTCGGCGATCTCCGCCGGGATGACGGCTCCGGTGTTGCTGCTGCTGGTCCGCAGACTCACGGCGTTGGTCACCACGGTGGCCCCTTGTGAGTATCCCCCGATCACGAACGTCGTTGACGGGCACGACGCTGCGACGGACGTGAGGTGTTCGACGAGGTCCCGAGATCCCGGTCCGGCGCTGGCCTGTGTGACGTCGGCCGCGTAGTTCACCGCGTACGTACTGATCGAGCGGTCCGACAACTCCGACTTCAGCCGATCGACGAACGGCCCGCCGGTGATACCGAGGCCGGGGAACTCCGCGGTTCCACGGGCGAAGGCCACGTCGACATCCGAGCACGGGGCAGCGTTCGCCACACCGGTGGGTTGGGCCACGAAGAATGTGGAAGCAGCAAGTACTGCAACCGAATACGATGCCAGACGCTTGTTCATGAAGTCTCTCCTCGGTCGGTGAGTGCGCAGGTCGAACCCTAGCCGTGTCGTACCGCCGGGTTGGAAGTTTCCGGCGAAGTCTCAGCTACCGCTGTGGTCCTCCAACTCTCGCTTCTCAACGTCTGTTGCGCTACTGTCCTCGGCGGGGTGAGTCCGATCTGCACCGATTGCGGATCCAGATGTTCCGGGGGAACACGTGTCGAAGAAGTGGTTGCGCGGCGTCGTGGTGTGTGCAGTGGCGGTCGCATTGTGTCCGATCGCCACGGTCTCGGCGGATCCTGCGCCGAGCCCGGCACCAGCGACCATCATGGGGTCCATCGACGACGGGCCGGGTAGCTTCAGCGTCTTCCGTACCGTCGACAGTGGTCAGCGCCCCACCGCCGAGGACAACGCTGCGTGCAACGACTACTTCGGCTCCCCGCGTTCGCTGACCGTGGTGGAACGGCTCGACGCACGGATGTACACCTTCACCAACGACCCGTCGACGGGCTTCCTGCAGAACCCGACGGCCCAGAACGTCGGACCGATCTACGTGTGCGACGGGCCCCTGCTCGACGGTCAGGCCTTCCTGGATCAGTGGGGTGCTCTGACGGCTCCCGGCCTCGGCAGGCTCTCCATGTACGGCCCGTGCGGACTCGAGTTCCTGATCGGTTCGCCCGGACGCGCGGCCGTTGATTGTGTGATGCGAGTCGACCCCAACGATTCCGGGGTCGTCGACGGCGTCGCGACCAGCAACTCCATCGTCAACCCGCTTCGCCTGCCGGACGGTCGCACCGGCTCGCTGTGGACCCTCTACACACTCGGTGACGGCACTGCCCCCGTGCCGGAACCCGTTGCAGGAACACCGCAACCGACCGGGTCGGTGAAGTACAGCGTCGGACGCGAGGTGAACTCGGTTTCGACCGGAAGCACTCCCGCATGTCCGGGTGGCGTGCGCACCACCGAGATCCACGCCGTGTCCGTGGACGCTGCCACTGGCGCGGCATCGACCGAGCCGTCCGCGGACGTGGCCGCCACCGCATCGATCTGCTATCAGAACCCGTCGACTCCGGATTTCGGCGCATCGCTGAGCATCACCAGCTACGGCGTCACGCCTGCGCTCACGGCCACGTCCACCGGGCAGTGCCGTCGTACCGATCTGCCCATCGAACCGGGCACCGTACAGCAGTCCTGTGGCTTCACCCTGCCGCCGCAGCCGGCTCTCGGCCTGACCGGTGGCCAGGTGACGCTCAACGGTCTGGTTCCGACGAACGATGCTGCAGGCTCGGCCAATTCGGCGATCTGGACTACCTCCTTCCTCGGTTCCATCAGCCCAGGATGAACGGCCGCCGGATCGGCGGTGGTAGTTCTGTCGCTGGTGGCAACGACGCCACCACCGACCATGCGTCGGGTCTGACGCCGGTGTTACCGTCTGCCCGTGGACCTCGTCGTTCCCTCCGGTGATCTCGTCGCTCAGACACGACAGCAATGAGTTCGCCGCCCGACTCGGGCACATCGGCTACGGGGTTCGCCCGTCCGAACGAGGTCGGGGAGTTGCATCGTGGGCGGTACGCGAGGTGCTGACGCTCGCGGCGGGCATGGGCATGACCCGGGTGACGGCAGTCTGCGAGGTGAGCAACGCGGCCTCGATAGCGACTCTGGAGCGTGCCGGAGGCGAGAAAGTCGACTGCATCGGGTCGGTGGTTCGTTTCCGGATTCCCGTGCTGTGAAGGTCGAGTGCACCCAACTTTCTGCGCTTGACCCTCACACTGTGTGAGACGAGAACCTCGGAGGGTCATGTTCAGCATTGGAGAGTTCGCATCGATCGGCCGGGTGTCGGTTCGTATGCTTCGGCATTACGACGAGATCGGGTTGTTGACGCCGGCGCGGGTTGATCCGTTCACGGGCTATCGCTCGTACGACGGTTCGCAGTTCGAGGTTCTGGGACGCATTCTGATGTTCAAGGACCTCGGGTTCAGGCTCGACGAGGTGACACAGATCGTGCACGGCCAGGTCGATGACGATCGGCTACGCGAGATGCTCACGGCCAAGCGCGATGATGTCGCTCGTCGGCTCGATCTCGACGCCGCTCGCCTGCGTCGCATCGAAGCGCGACTTTCCCACACCGAAGGGATTTCGATGATCACCGTGGATACCAAGTCGTTGCCGGCCACCCGTATTGCCGTTCTCACCGAGACTGCCGCTGGCTTCGGCCCCCAGAACATCGGACCGATCATCGGTCCGATGTACGCCCGGCTCGCCCGGACACTCGCCGGGCACGGCGTGACGTTCGGACCGTCGTCCATCGCCATGTACGAGGCCGTCGACGACGGAGACGGCAGCGGCGTCACCGTGCATGCCGCATTCGAGGTGGGACCCCAGGTCGTGGGCGGTGAGGGCTACGAGGTGCGCGAGCTACCGCCCGTCGAGCTCGCGGTGACCACCGTCCACCACGGTTCGATGGCCACGATCGGCGAAACCTGGGAGCAGTTCATCGCGTGGATCGAGGCGAACGGCTACGAACTCTCCGGCATCTGCCGCGAGTTCTACCTGGTGTCCGAGCCGCAGCCGCAGGAGAATTGGGTGACCGAACTGCAGCAGCCGGTGGTTCGACGTCAGGACGCCTGAGCGAACTCCACGAGGGCGGTGCACTGGCAACCGCCGGTGACTTCCTCGCATTCGAGCACCAGGAAGTGACGAACGTACTCGAGATCCACGCAGTCCGGCTCCGTGCACTCCGCACCGCCGACCGCGTGGATCACGAGTGTGCCGTTGCAGGTATCGAAGCGTGCGGACATGCGAATCCCTTTCTGTCGTATCTCTCTACCTCCTTGATATCACCGGGCTCCGACAAGTTCGGGAGAAGACGAGCGTGTTCGACGCCTGAGCTGGGTAGCAGCCATGATGGTCAGAGCCGGAATCCAGGCGTATCCGAGCGCGGTCCTGATGACCGTCCTGTCACCCAGCCACGCTCCGACCGACACCAGTACACCTGCCCACACGACTGCGGCCAGCAGGCTGAGCGCCGTGTACTCGCGGTGCCGCAGTGAGGACGTCGCGACCAGCCGGGGCGTGATGGTGCGGATACCCCCGATGAGGTGTCCGACGATGGCGACAGCGCGTGGCCTCGATCGCGCCTGTGTGGTCAGCCCGAGGACGACCCTCATCACCGCGGCAGGCAGCGCCGACTCCGCTCGTCCGAGACCCAAAACGGTGCCGGTGCGGCGACTGTGCCAGAACGCCCACTGCGCGCCCATGCTCGACGCCACCGCCGCGGTGACGACGGCAGGCAGCCACGGCACCACACCGATCGACGTCAGCACCCCGAGCGTGATCGGCACGCTGTTTCCCGGTGTGAAAAGACCGAGCAACGACGCGGACTCGAATGCCAGCAGTGCGAAGACGACGGCAAAGACGACCCACACGGGCACGGACGACAACCGGTCCACATCGAGGATGTTCAGGTTCATACCTGTCGAATCTCGTCGTCCGGACCGCGTAAAACACCACGATCGACCCACGGACCGACGGTAGGGCTGGCCCTACCTCGGGCCGTGGGTTCGCAGTGCCGACAAGCCGACGACACCCGACTTAGGCTGATCCGCATGAACGAGGCACTACCGATTCCCCTGAATCCGCTCAGGGCATGGATCTCGCCGAACTGGTGGCTGGCGGTGGCGTCGCTGCTGGCATCGACGGTCGCCGGGCTCGGCGGCTGGATGATCCTGGGACTGCTGGTACTGGCGGTGTGCGCATTGCCGTTTGCGCTCAGTGGTGTGCTCGTCTTTGCGCTGACGATAGTGGCGCTCCGGTGGATGGACCGTGCAGCGCGTGCCGGAATCGGTTTCACCGGTGGAATTTCCATCGAGGGCCCAGAACCGACCGTGTACCCGACCAGTTGGCGCAGGTTCATCTGGTGCCTCCGCGATATCGGATTGTGGAAGTCGTTCTGCTACTGGCTCCTTCGGATTCCGGTCTCGGCCGTTCTGCTGTTCTTGCTGCCGGCGCTGTTCGTGGTCCTGCCGGTTCTGGCGGCGGCACCGGTCGCCTGGATCGTGACGAACCCGGTCGGCAATCAGCTCGAAATCGGAGATCGGGTGGGCTATCCGTTCGTCGCGCTGGTCGGCTTCGCCTCGCTGGTGACCTTCGTCGCGGGGGTTCCACTACTGCTCACGGCTCTGGCACGGCTCGACTGGTGGAGTGCCGCAGTCCTTCTCGGCCGATCCGAATCCAGTAGGCGAGTGGACGAATTGACGGTCAGTCGTGCTCGCGTCGTCGACGCTGCCGATGCCGAACGCCGCCGCATCGAACGCGATCTGCACGACGGGGCCCAGCAGCGTTTGGTATCGGTGGCAATGTCACTGGGGCAGGCGAAGTCGCGCGCCTCGGCGACGGACGATGCGGTACTGAAAGGCCTGCTCGACGATGCCCACCGGGAGGCCAAGAACGCGATCGGCGAGATCCGTACCCTCACGCGCGGTCTGCATCCGCCGATTCTGACCGACCGCGGTCTCGACGCCGCTCTGTCGTCCGTCGCGGCGTTGTGTGCGGTACCGGTCACTGTTTGTATCGACCCAGCCCTCTCCGGTGATCGACGCCCGGACGCGACGGTCGAGTCGACGGTCTACTTCGTCGTCTCCGAGGCCCTGACCAACGTGAGCAAGCACGCGAAGGCCGCCCACGTCCGAGTCGATGTCTCGAAAGTCGAGTCCGCCGTGCGAGTGACGGTGGTCGACGACGGTTGTGGGGGAGCGCATCCGGCACCGGGGGGCGGTCTGGCCGGGCTCGAGGACAGGCTCAGCGGAATCGACGGAACCATGTCCATCACGTCGCCGTCCGGCGGCCCGACGCGGCTCGAGGTGAGCATCCCGTGCGAGTGATCATCGCCGACGATTCGGTTCTGTTGCGAGAGGGTGTGGCTCGCCTGCTGATCGATACCGGAGCAGACGTGATCGGGAAGGTGTCCGATGCGTCGGAACTGCTCGCGGCCATGTCCGCTGCCGATCCGCTTCCCGACGTGTGCGTGATCGACGTACGCATGCCGCCGACCTTCCTGGACGAAGGTCTGCGCGCAGCGCTGGTCATTCGCCAACGGTGGCCCGCTGTAGGAGTTCTCGTGCTCTCTCAGTACGTGGAGGAACGGTACGCAGCCGAACTCATCCGGCAGAGCACGGACGGCGTCGGATACCTTCTGAAAGACCGGGTGGCCGACGTGGACGAGTTCGCCGATGCCGTGCGGGCCGTTGCGACCGGTGGAACCGTCATCGATCCCGAGGTGGTGCAGCAGATCCTGGCGCGGGCCCCACGGTCGGATCCACTCGATTCGCTGACCCCGCGGGAGCGGGACGTGTTGACCGCCATGGCCGAAGGCAAGTCGAACGCCGGAATCGCCGCTGCATTGGTGGTCGGTCAAGCTGCCGTGGAGAAGCACATCGGAAACATCTTCGCCAAGCTCGGGCTACTCGGAGACAGTGCCGATCACCGCCGCGTCATGGCCGTCCTACGATATCTGGGAGCGATCCAGTGAAGAAGTCATTGTGGCGCAACGTCGTTGCGGTGTCGGTCGCCATAGCTGTCGTGGGCGTGGCGGGTGCGGCGACGACGGCCACGATTGCCTACGGATTCACCATGCCCAAGATGCAGTCGTTCGACTACGCCACCGACGCAGCGATCACCGGAAAGAATCTCTCGCTCACGACCGGTTTCGCCCACGTGTCGGTGTCCATGAGTCCCGACTCGGAGGTGCACGTGCGGGCCGACGGTTCCTATCGAGGCGACACTCCGACCGTCGACATCAGTGACGACGGGTCGAACATCGCTGTGGAATGCTCCTACCGGAAGCGCAGCAGTTGCGACATAGGTCTCGAACTACGGATACCGTCGGGCCTGACACTCGATATCGATGGCACCACAGCCGATGTCGAGCTCGTCGACGTCGACGCGCAGACATCGGTGTCCACCTCGGCAGGTTCGGTGATCTCTCGGGGATCTGCCGGAACCCTGAACATAACAACACGATTCGGTGACGTGGACATCACCGATGCGGCCGTGTCGGCACTGGAGGTGGACACGACGTTCGGTCGGGTCACCGTTGATTCGAGGCAGCCGCCGGATTCGTTACGTGTGCAGAACATGCAGGGCGACAGCATGATCGAACTCCCGCCGGCCGAGTTGTACGACGTCGAGGCGACTTCGGAGAAGGGAGATGTCGAGATCGACGTCGTCGACGATCCGAGTTCTCCGAGGTCGGTATCCGTCAGCAGTGAAGAGGGCCGGATTTCGGTGCTGCGGAGATAGCTCCGGTCGAGGACCGCCGTTCAATGACTGCGTCGCCACGCGCTGAACGACCGTACCGAGGATGTGGTCGGTCGGAACAGCCACGGCCACGGATGCAACTCGACCGGGGGTATGGCGTCGGCGATGCGGGAGAAGCCGGGAACGGGTGCCCAGGTGGTAGCCAAGGAGCGTCCGGAGAGCTCGTCGGACACTCTGCCGCGACGTACCTCCAACGGGCGGGTCGACGCGATCTCACCGAGCGTCTCGGCGAGAAAGACCAGCCTCTTGCCGGAGAGCCTGAGTTTCCGCAGGAGTGGCTCGTCGAAGACGAACACCGCGGGTCGATCGGTGTCGGCGGCCAGTGCCGGGTCTGCGGTGCCGAGTGACTCTGCCGTTATCCACACCTGTTCTGCGCCAGTGCCTTCCATGTGGGCGGGGCCGGCGGGGATCGGTGCCTTGTTCAGATCGGGACCGTCGACCGCCGGGCCTAGCTCGTCGTCGGGCCAATTCTCGATGGGGCACGCATCTTTCAATGCGCAGTTGCGGCACAGGGACGGTGCTCGCTTGTTCACCTGCCACCGGCTGAATCCGTAGACCTTGCCGCTTCCGGTACCGACGGTCCACTGCCAGCCGAGGCGGTTGGCTGCGCGGGAGCCGTCGAGTAGATGGGCGAACATCTCGTCTTCGCCGTCGCGCCACGTCGCCCCGGCACGGACTACCCACTGGGAGGCGAGCCACATGCGGGTTTGGTTGACCAGCCAGCCGTCCTGGTGCAATTCACCCACCACCGAGGACATGCAGTTCATCTCCTCGGGCCACGGCTGCGCGGTCCAGCCCTGGGGTCGCGGCTGCTCACGGCGTAGCGAACGACCGAGATCGGATCCGGTGCGCGCGTAGAGATGACGCGCGTATTCCTGCCACATCAGTTCGTCGCGATAGCGGGAACGGTCGCGTGGGGGAGCGTCGGCGACCGCGTCCCATACCTCCCGCAGCGTCAGGAGCCCGTGTCGGGTGTAGGGCGACATGCGGCTCGCACCTCGGCGATTCACCGGTAGAACGGTGCTGCGATCGCGCGCATATCCGGTGATGTCGAGTCCGGCCAGCGCGGTATCGGCAGCGGACTGCCCGCCGCGAATGCCGCCGGCCGTGATGGCATCCGGACCCTCGCGAGTCAGATCCCCCAGATGCTCGGCGACCCAGTCGACGACGTCCTCGGTGGTGGAGCCGTCGGCAATCGACGGGGGAGCTGGAAGCGTGGGCATGGCGTCGGACTTCCCTGTCGGCGCGAAAGGGAAACGCGGAGTCGTCAGGGGCGCGGCAGGCGGCGATGCAGTGGATTGGACGTGGTCCTTGTTGCGGATCTGCCGGCCGGAGGTAGAGACGAGACCACGGCAGGTGTGTCCGCAGTGGCGCGCGAGGCGTCGTGTGCCTTCATCGCAGCGCTGTTCCCACGTCCGAGAGCAGGCGAGGAGATCTGTCGTGGGGCCGCGTCGCCGCACTCCGGGCACGTCACCTCGGATGGCGCGTCCGCCATGGAGAATCTCTGCTCGACGGGGGCGCATCGTCGCGCGCAGCGGAAGCTGTAGGTGGGCACGCATTCGAGAGTAGCGCGATGTGGCGCATCAGCAACGTTCCGGCACAACGTCATACAAGGTTTACATGCCATATCCGACCGGATGGACCGCGACGGTGCAATGATCGGGGCAGGAGAATCCGCGCAACCGGAGGTGCCTCGTGCCCGAACTGCTGTTTCCGCTCGACTCGACGAAGAGTTTCACCGAGCAGGAGGTCGTCGGCCACAACCGATGGCATCCCGATATCCCGGCGGCGGTCACAGTCAAACCCGGTACGTCCTTTCGGGCCCACTGTCGCGAATGGTTCGACGGGGCCATCCACAACGACGATTCCGCCGAGGACATCCTGAATGCGCCGCTCAACAACGTGCACACACTGTCAGGGCCCTTCCACATCGAGGGTGCCGAGCCCGGTGACCTGCTGATCGTCGACATCCTGGACGTGGGTCCGATACCGCAGGAGGATTCGGGTCCGCTGGCCGGCCAGGGTTGGGGCTACACGGGGATCTTCGCCAAGCAGAACGGAGGCGGATTTCTCACCGATCGATTCCCCGATGCGTACAAGGCGATCTGGGACTTTTCCGGTCAGACCACCACATCTCGCCACGTGCCGCACGTGAAGTACACCGGCATCACCCATCCCGGGCTGATGGGGACCGCGCCGTCGGCTGCCCTGCTGGCGAAGTGGAACGCCCGTGAAGGTGCGTTGATCGCGACAGATCCGAATCGGGTTCCGCCACTGGCCCTTGCACCCGAGCTCGACGGTGCAATCCTCGGTTCCTTGAGCGGCGACGAATTCACCCGTGTCGCAGGTGAAGCCGCACGTACAGCGCCGCCCCGGGAGAACGGTGGAAATCAGGACATCAAGAACCTCACCAAAGGAACCCGCGTCTTCTATCCGGTGTTCGTGCCGGGCGCGAAGTTGTCCTTCGGTGATCTGCACTTCTCGCAGGGTGACGGGGAGATCACGTTCTGCGGTGCCATCGAGATGGGTGGCTTCATGGACCTGCACGTCGACCTGATCAAGGGCGGTATGGAAACCTACGGGGTGAGCGAGAACGCGATCTTCATGCCCGGAAACACCGCGCCGCAGTACTCGGAATGGATTGCCTTCTCGGGTATTTCGGTGACCGTGGACGGCGAGCAGAAATATCTGGACTCCGACCTGTCCTACCAGAACGCATGTATGCACGCGATCGACTACCTCACCAAGTTCGGCTACAGCCCCGAGCAGGCGTACCTGCTACTGGGATCGGCTCCGATCGAAGGACGCCTGTCCGGGGTGGTGGACATTCCGAACTCCTGTGCCACCGTGTACATCCCCACGGCGATCTTCGATTTCCCGATAGCGCCCTCTGCGAGCGGACCGTTCCAAATCGACCCGGGTATGGGTGCGCCGAGGGCGCAGTTCTCCTGAGGCGCATGGGCGAATGCCGCAACTGTGGATGCTCGAGGACATGGAACCCTGGCCTGACGAACCAGCCGTAGGTGCGGTGTTCTCACCCACGACGTACTGGGCTTCACCAGAGCAGATGGAACTTCCCCCGCAGGTGTGCGCCGAGGTGCCGGCTCGGGTCGAGGCCGTGCATATCGATGGCAGAACGGAGAGGATCGCCCACCTCGGTGACGGCTTTACCGCCATGATGGGTGACGAAGACCCGATAGGTGATGTGTTGTTGCACGGCTGCTTGGTGTGGGACAGATACCTGTGGTTGGACCACAAGACGAGACCGCGGGGCAACCTTCGAGTGGTCGATCGCGCCGGCTTTCTCGCGCAACGTGAGGCATGGATCGCGACTCGTCACCCAGGCGTGTTCAGTGTGGCACCGTACGGCGCGTTGGAGTACTACCAACGGGGTTCGTTACCTAAGGGATTCGGAGTTCGATGGGACGCATCAGTCGTCGAGACTGTTGCGTTCGATGGGTGAGGTTTCTCGGTCGTCGTGCTGGTCCGCGGTGATG
This sequence comes from Rhodococcus sp. 05-2255-3B1, assembly GCF_002258545.1. Lineage (NCBI taxonomy): Bacteria > Bacillati > Actinomycetota > Actinomycetes > Mycobacteriales > Nocardiaceae > Rhodococcus > Rhodococcus sp. 05-2255-3B1. The sequence continues at coordinate 423,950 of NZ_NOZC01000007.1, forward strand.
ATCTGGTCGACGCGGACCGATCGGGACTCGACGTCGGTGAGTTCGAGGAGGTCCGCAACGGTATCCGTGCTGCCTCCGAGATATGCGCACGGGAAGTCGAAGTGCTGAGCCACGCACCATGCGTGGTCCGCGGGCCACCAGAGATTCGGCGACAACCCACCAAGGGTGTCCGCTGCGCGTGAGACGGGACCTCGAACCAGGAAGTAGTTGTAACCGGCGATATTCGCGGTCGGTGCCGTTTCGCGAATGTCGTCGAGTCCGGTGTTGCCTTCCCAGACCGCGAACCAGCATTCGTTCGGTGTGTTCGTGGTTCGGGCGAGTACCTCGATGATGGAAACCAGCTGAACATGCGAGGCTGCAACGGTTTTCGCCGGCGACAAGGGGTTCGGCCTCCCGTTACGAGCGGGATAGTCGATGAGCGCATAGGCGTCGAACACAGTGGGGACCAGCGAGCCCACCGTGGTTTCGGCGACGACTTTCAGACTGTCATCTACCCAGCCTGCTTCCGAGACATCCTGTTGCAGATCAGCGTTCGACCATTCTGTGCCGGCAGTATTCACTGGCTGTACCAAGGTTGTGGTCTGGCAGGATCGTCGATGACAGTGTCGACTCGAGGGTCCGCGAGAACGTCCTCGATCGCCGCTGAGCTGGCACCGATGGTGGCGAAGTGAGGGTCGACGTCGTTTGCAATGCACCAGGAGCGGTCGCCGGGCCAGACGAACGAGGGAATCGGCAATCCTTCGGGACCCGGGGGATCGAGTGCCTGCTCCCACTGCTGTAAGTCCAGGGCAGGTCCCCTGAACAGAAACGCTTCCCGTTCCGGGAGGGCAATTCGCGCGGCACCATGAACCTCGAGTCCGCCCCAGCCTTCCCATACGCAGAAGTAGCAGTCCTCCGGTTTGGTCGTGTGCTTCGACAGCGTAGCGACGACTGTCGCCAATTGTTCGGTCTCCGAACGCTCGTCGTACGGAGCGTCTGCTTCGCCCTCACGCTGACCGGGGTACGTCGGATCGGGAATGAACCGTAGCCGCGCATAGCTCGGGTACCCCAGCGGACCTCGGACCGCGAGGTCCCACCAATCGCGCTCTGCGTGAACGAGCCAGTCGGCGGCCGAAGGATCGCTGGACGCCCGCACGGTCATTGTGTGTCCTTACTCGTTCCGGTCGATACAGAGCCTCAGCCCGCGAACCGCTCCAATGCATATGTCACCACGCTACCGATCTGCGGTACGGCCATACGGAGAACGTCTGTTCGAAATTTTGTCGGTGGGTCGCGATAGATTCTGTGCATGCTTTCGGGGGACGGCGGATCAGGGGTGGACGGCATCGAGACGGTGCCGCCCGCCCCTGAGGTGTCCGATCCCGACTTGTCTGTGTTGGTCGACCGAGTGGAATCCGCGATCGCGGAGTTGGCCGGGCAGGCGTCGGTGTCGTGGACGAACGCGGACCGGCGCGCGGTGATCCAACGGATGGAGATGCTGACCAGATCGCTGACCGCGTACTCGTACACCTGGCTCAACGAGCTGATCTCTCAGCACGGGCTCGATGTGTATCCGGGATCGGTGCCGTCGTCGGTGGCGTGGATGCTGCGGATCACCCCACGAGCAGCAGGTGCTCGGGTCCGTCTGGCTGCCGAGTTGGGTGACCGCACCGCCTTCTCCGGTGAAGTCCTGCCGCCGTTGCTGCCGCACACCGCGGGAGCGTTGCGGGCGGGGTTACTCGATGCCAAGCATGTGCAGATGATCCGCGAATTCTTCCGCCATCTGCCCCGGGATGTCGATCCGCAGACGCGCGAGCTCGCCGACGAGCAACTGGCGGGCTACGCCTCGACCAGGCGACCCGACGATTTCGCACCGTTGGTGGCGCACCTGGATTCGATCCTCAATCCCGACGGCGACCACGACGAAGACGAGGACGAAGACGAAGACGGGAAGCCACCGAAACCACCGAAACGCAGGGATGCGTTCTTCTACCTCGGTGAGCAGGGTGCCGACGGAATGTCCGAAGGAAAATTCTGCGTCGACCCCGAACTACGGGCCTACCTCGAAGCCCTGTTCTCCAAAGCCGCGAAACCGGGCGTCAACAACCCCGCAGACCCGACGTCCGTCGTCCATGAAGAGACCGACGAGACCGACAGCACTTCCGGCGGCAAGGACAGCACGACCCCTGGTGCCGAGAGTGACGGTGCGCGTCCCGATCCTGCAGCCACCGAACCGGATTCGCCTCCATCGGGTGGTGTCCGCGATACCGACACCCCACCGCACCCACAGCCGGACGATGGTCCGACGAGCGATGCGGGACTGTGGGGCGACGGTCCATGCGACGGTGACGGCCGGTGCGGCGACGGCATCGACTGCGGTTGCGGTTGCGGCACAGGACACGACGACACAGCCGAACCCGACGACATTGCCGACTCCGAATCCGAAACCGATACCGACGGCGACGGCGACGCCGACGATGCAGGCCCGAACACGGCAGCGCAGGACAAGACTGCAACGCGCGACGCTGCCGCCGCGCGGGATATCCGCACCCAACGCGAACGCCAACACGACGCCCTCAAACTCGCGCTCCGTCAGACACTCGCCTCCGGCACCCTCGGCACCCACCGAGGCCTACCCGTCACCGCCATCGTCACCATGACCCTCAAAGACCTCGAAGCCGGCTGCGGCTACGCCATGACCGCCACCGGATCACGGGTGTCGATCCGCGACGCGATCCGCATGGCCTCGCACGCCCACCACTACCTGACGATCTTCGACGACCACGGCCGAGCCCTCTACCTCGGCCGCTCCAAACGCATCGCCTCCGCCGACCAACGCATCGTGCTCATCGCCCGCGACCGCGGCTGCAGCTTCCCCTCCTGCACCCGCCCGGCGACCTGGTGCCAAGCCCACCACGTCACCGACTGGAACACCGGCGGCTACACCGACATCGACTCCCTCACCTTCGGCTGCGACATGCACCACGCACTCGTCGGCACCGGCCCCGGCAAGTGGGCCACCACCAAAACCGGAGCAGGACACCGGTACCCGGGCCGCACCCTGTGGCACCCACCCGCCGGAATGGATCCCAAACGCCGAGGCCTGATCAATCACGCCCACCACCCAGAAGAAGTCCTCTACCCACCCGACGACCACAACCACAGCAACAACCACAACGACACCGGCGACGAAGAACCACGACAACCCGCCTGACGGTCCGAACCAGTCTCGGGCACAGTCCTGCCTGAAGCCAGCGCAACGCGCGGCCTTGTCGAGCGTGCGCGCACGTCCGGACGGGCGGCGTGCTGTAAGCCGAGAGATCGACCCAGCTCCAGGCAGGAATCGTCGAAAGCAGTTGCGTACGGTGGGTTCATGATGGTTCTCGCGAGCAGGACGGCAGTACTGTCGCCGCCGGTCCGCTTCGTGTGGAAGGCGCTCATGCGCCCAGATGTGCATCCGAAGAACCAGGGGTTCGCCTGGCCGGTGATGTTCGAGGGTGCCGCTCTGCCTCGAATCGTCGAGAGCAGCGAGTTCGACCGCGTTGTGTGGAGTTCGCCGTGGCCGAGCCTCCCCGGCGTCCTCGTTCAGTTCGACCTGACTCCAGAAACCCGGTTGCGCTGGACGCTGTTGGCCCACCCGCCCGTGCCCGATCCGCAGACCGTGGAGTGGCTACGCGACCAGGTGAGTCATCTGGTGAACATCGACCTGCGCAACGCGACTGGATATTGAACTGTCATCTGTTGCCGCCGCTCGGTCCGTAGGGATAGCGCTTGCCGACTACGAACCACAGGACCGGCCCGATGATCGGAAGGACCACCACTACGAATGCCCACGCCAGCTTCGGCCGATAGCCCATGGTGCGGTCACGGGCGATCGACAGTAACGCCATCAAGGACAGCAGGACTGTGACGGCACCACCGGCAGAAGCCATACCCGAGACGGTAGCTCAGCCACCACTCGGAACAGTCTCGATCCGTCTCGTCGCGAAGGTGAGCTACGCCGGGTCGGTCCAGTCGACGCCCACCCTCGAATCCGTCGCCATCCGAGCAACATTCAGGCCCGGATGCGCCGGATGCTCGGTGTCGTACGTTGCTTCGGCGGTCCCGCTATGCGGGAAATCCGCACTACGAGCGAGTGTCTCGTTCGATCGTATGTCGCTCAGGTTCTGTTCCAACGCGTCGATGACGGCGTCGTACCCGCTGTTGCCCAGGATCAGTCGGCGTGGCGGCGGGTCCTGGGTCATCGCTGCGATCACCGCATGGGCACCGCGATGCGGATCTCCCGGTTGCACCCCGTTCATGTCGACGAAGGCGGCCCGCACCTGTTGCACCATGTCGTGGTACTCCGGAATCACCTCCAAGACCGGCTCTTCGGCGAATCCGGCGTACGCGTTCGTGCGGAACGCCCCTGGTTCGACCGCCAACACGGAGATGCCGTGCTCGGCGACCTCCTGGCGCAGCGCATCGGTGACGGCCTCGATCGCGTATTTCGTGGCGCTGTAGTAGCCGAATCCGACTGCCGCCACGAGTCCGGCCACCGAGGACACGTTGACGATCCACCCGCTTCCGTGGGCGCGCATACCTGGTAGCACTGCGCGGGTCACGGACAGTACGGCGAAGAAATTCAGCTCGAACATCGCCCGTATCGAGGTCTCGCTCATTCCCTCGATCGATCCGTACCAGCCGCGGCCGGCGTTGTTGACCAGCACGTCGATACCGCCGAAGTGCTCTTCGGCTGTTCGTACTGCTCGTGCAACCTGTTCCGCGTCGGTGACATCCATGGGCACGACGAGAACGCGGTCACCGTACTGCTCGGCCCACGACGTCAGTTCCTCCGGGCGCCGGGCGGTGAGTACCACGCGGTCTCCTGCCTCCAGCGCCACCTCGGCGTAGGCCATGCCGAAGCCGCCCGGTGTGCCACCGGTGATGAACCATCGCTTGCTCATGGCTCGATCACCAAGCGGTCGATCAGCGCGCCGTCCAGCGTGAAGCGGTAGTGCAGGTCGACGACTCCCCCGGGGAAGTTGCCTTCCAGGTGCTGCACGACGTCGACTGTCGGGCCGGTCGTGGTCGCCCCGGTGAACTCTGTTGTGTAGGTGTATTCGCTCTCGCTGACCGAGGCGGTCAGCCATGTCTCGATCTCGTCACGGCCGGAGTGGTCGTGGCCCTCATCGGTCACCACGGCGTCCGCGGTGAACACGGTGAGCGCTCGCGCGCCCTGTCGGGCGTCGAGTGCGGTCATGAACGTCTTCACGTTGTCCGGGAGTCCATCCCATTCTGTTGTCATGACCCCACGGTGATGCTTCCCCCAAGGGGAATGTCAACACTGGGTCTGTACCGGTATCCGTAACCGACACTCGGTCCCGGCTTCCTGTTGACCTTGCCCTAGGGGGAAACTTCACGATGGGCCCAACCGACAATGCGAACGGTGCTACGGACAGGAGGACGCCATGGGCGCACAGGTCTCGATCGGCGACTTCGCAGTGATGACCAGCCTCAGCAGAAAAGCGCTACGCCACTACCACGAGATCGGGATCCTCGAACCGACTCTCGTCGACGCACACACCGGTTACCGCTTCTACGACACCAGCCAGGTCGATCACGCACACATCATTCGCCGATTCCGATCGCTCGGCATGTCCATCCCGGACATCAAGGCGCTGCTGAGTGCAGACGACGCCGCGGCCCGCACCGAGATCCTCACGAGTCATCTCGAACGGATGGAGATGCAGCTACAGCACACTCGCGATACCGTCGGCGCGCTGCGCGAACTACTCTCGCCCGTGCACGCACCCGCCGAGATCGAACTGCGCCTCGAGCCGGCCCTCGCCGTGTGGTCCATCGGCACCACCATCGAGGTCGCCGAGATCGACAGCTGGTTCGCGGTGACGGTCGGGAAACTGCGAGATGCAGTCGCGGCGACAGGCGACGACTCCGAGGTCGTGCCGGGCGGCCTGTACGACCGGGCACTCTTCCTCGAATCCCGGGGCGAAGCAACGCTGTTCGTCGCAGCTCCAGGATCGGCGGACCCTCCGGACGGTATCCGGGCCCAGGTCCTACCCGAGACCCAGTTCGCGGTCCTCACACACTCCGGCGGTCACGAGGGCATCGACCGCAGCTACGCGGCCCTGGGGACGTACGTGAACGAACGACTGGTGAGCGGCCGAGGACCGATCCGCGAACACTACATCGGCGCAACGCCATCGGAGCCGTATGCGTTCACCGCAACCGAAATCTGCTGGCCCATCTTCGGTACCGCTCAAACGTCGGAATGATCCTCGCCGAGTCGGGTGGGGACAGGCCCTGGACCGAAAGCCGTTGACTCTGATCAGCGGACGAGTTCGTAGCGGGCGAGCCACAGCCCGGGCAGTACCTGAGTGTCCTCGGTGTGCACGAAGCCGAAGGCCTCGTACAACGTGCGTGCCGGTGGATTGTCTCGCCCGGTGGCCACACGCACGCGTTGTGCGACAATCGATTCCAGCATTGTGCCGACCAATGCCCTACCGATGCCTCGCCGATGGGCGTATGGAGCAACGACCAGGCGGTCGATCTCAGCCTCGGACCACGCTGCAGCCCCGAGGATGTCGTGCTGGTCCTGCGCGACGAGCCAGTGGACCTGCGCAGCGCACAGATCGTCCACCGACTCGTGCAGCAGCGGGATTCGCTCGTCGCCGATCAGTCGCGCCTCGACTGCATACGAACTCTTCTGCACCGCGAGAATCCGTTCGGCGAGCCCCCGATCGGCGGCAGGGTCGACGCGGACGATCTCAATAGCGACTACCGGCGGGTGCAGGCAGAGCGTCCAGTGCCGCAAGGTGATCCGGGCTCAAGGTCAGCGTCGCCGCTCCTGCGTTCTCGTCGAGACGCGACGTGCGTCGAGTACCGGGAATCGGCACCACGTGCTCGCCCTGCGCAAGAACCCAGGCCAAGGCCACCTGTGCAGGCGTCGCACCGAGGTCGTCGGCGACACCCGCGATGGCGTCGACGATCACGAGGTTCGCATCGAGGTTGTCCTGGCTGAAGCGTGGCAATCGCGATCGGAAATCGTCTGCGGCAGGGGTGGTTCCGCGGAAGTTGCCGGTGAGGAATCCGCGGCCCAACGGTGAGAACGGGACGAACGCCGCACCGTTGTCCTGCGTCCACTTCAGCGACGTGGCAAGGTGATCGCGTGTCCACAGCGACAACTCCGACTGCACCGCCGAAATCGGATGCACCTGCTGGGCTCGATCCAGCTGCTCGACGCTGAATTCCGAGACCCCCAGTGCACGCACCTTTCCTGCCTGCACGGCCTCGGCCATCGCGCCGATGCTGTCCTCCACGTTCACTTCTGGGTCCGGACGGTGGAGGTAGTACAGATCGATATGGTCGACGCCCAAGCGGCGCAGCGAATCGTCGATGGCCTGCCGAAGGTGATCGGGCTTGCCGTTGGGGCCCGAAATGACGGGTTCACCGGCGTCGCCGACGTGGGAGACGAGACCGCCCTTGGTCGCGAGGATCACCTCGTCACGCCGGTTCCCGATGGCTTTTCCGACAACTTCCTCGTTGGTGAACGGCCCGTACACATCGGCCGTGTCGATGAAGTTCACACCCAGATCGAGGGCATGACCGATCACTCGATCGGGGCTCTGCGTCTGATCGTCGGCCTTGTATGCCCAGGTCATCCCCATGCATCCGAGGCCTATGGCACCGACTTCGGGGCCGTCGTTCCACAGGGTTCGGGTCGGTACGGTGCGTGCGCTCATGCACTCGACGATAGAGAAGAAAAACCGTTGTCGCCCGCATTCGATGGGCGGCTAGCATCGCCACATGGCTCTTCCACACTCGAAGGTGTATTTCGGCGACCGTCTGGTCGACGCGCAGGACGCGACTCTCGGAGTCGCCACCTCGGCCGTTCTGTACGGGCTCAGTGTCTACACCGTCTTCCCGGTGCAGGTGGACGGTGATCGGCGTACCGCGTTTCGGTTGCTCGACCATTACCAGCGGCTGGTCGAGTCCTGCAAGATCATCGGCATCGACACCTTCGCGTCGCAGTGGACCTTCGAGAGGTTCGTCCAGGCGACGCGCGACGTGGTCGCCGCCAACGCTCCGACGACCGAGGTCTACGTTCGGGCCACCGTCCACGTGGACGAGTCGATCCCGGGAACTCGGGTCCGTGGCCTGCACACCACCGTGTCCATCTTCCTGTACGACGCCACTCCCATCGTTCCGCAGAATGGGATGCGTCTGAAAACGAGTGTGTGGCGACGCATCCCGGACAACGCCATTCCCTCGCGCGCCAAGGTGAACGGAGCCTACGTCAATTCTGTTCTGGCCAAACAGGATGCGATCGACAGTGGCTTCGACGACTGCATCTTCCTCGACATCAACGGCCACGTCTGCGAGCTCAGTGCCGCGAACATCTTCCTCGTCCGCAATGGAACGCTCATCACCCCTGACGTCACCAGTGACATCCTCGACGGCATCAACCGTCGGACGCTCCTGACGCTCGCGCGTGAAGAGGGGCTGACGGTTCAGGAGCGCACCGTCGATCTCACCGAGCTGTACATCGCCGACGAGGTCTTCGTCTGCGGCACCTCGGCGGGAGTTGCCCCGGTAAACGAAATCGACGGTCGCGCAGTAGGAACGAAGGAGTCAGGCCCGGTGACGCTCACCCTGCGAAAGCGTCACCAGGCCGCGCTCACCAGCGACGAAGTGCACGGCTGGGTGAGTGTGCTGTGAGTGCTACGCCGGACAGGTGGAGGTGAGTCCGGCGATCAATGCTTCGGAGGCAGGCTGTTCGAGTGGATCGGCGGCCGGGTTGGGACCGGCCGTGGTCCAGGCCATCGATACCTGACGCTGACCGTCCGGGCTCGAGAACGCGTAGGTGCGGTAGCCGAAGCCGTTGCCGCGGTTGCCGAACACCAGCTCACCCGAACCCGGGTTGCACGTGTCTCCGCCCAGCAGCAGACCGAGTCCGTACGTCGACGGCGTCACGACCTGCATCTCGTCGATAAGGTTCTGCGGGATCAGTGTGCCGTCGAAGAGTGCTCTGAAGAAGGTGTTCATGTCGCCGACGGTCGAGACCACGGCGGCACCGGATGACCAGATGCCGGCGTCGTAATCGGTGACGTCGGTGTAGGTTCCGTTCTCGAGGACATAGCCGTGCAACGCGTTCTCGTCCAGAGCGGAATCGGTGGGGTACGTCGTGTCGGCCATCTCCAGCGGATCGAAGATCCTGTCCTGCAACGCTTGTCCGATGGACTTGCCGTCCAGTTCGGCGACGATCCGTCCGAGAAGAACATAGTTGGTGTTCGCGTAGCTGAACTCCTGGCCTGGCTCGCTCGTCCAGGGCATGGCCAGAGCCTGCGCGATCAACTCGTCGTCGGCGACGGCGTCGTTCGCACGGGCGGCAATCTGCTCCGCAGAGTCGAATCCGGTGAAGTAGTCCGGAACCCCACTGGTGTGATCGAGCAGTTGGCGGACGGTCACCGGCTTGGGTAGCACCCCGGGAAGCAACTCGTCCACCTGCTGATCGAGCTCGAGTTTCCCCTCGTCGACCAGTTGCAGCACGACGGCCGCAACCATCGCCTTGGTGACGCTGGCGATCCGGACCGGGTCGTCGGCCGACGCCGCCTCGGTGCCGTCGCGCTCGACGAGCCCTGCGGCTCCCGACCACGAACTCTCGCCGTCGCGTACCTGCGCGACCGCGGCGACGGAACCGGCGTCGACCAGTGCGTCCAATGCTGCCTGAACGTCGTCGGTCTCGATGGTTCCGCTCGAGGGTGCGGTGGTGCTCGGCTCGACGGTCGACGGCTGATCGGTCGACGAGCACCCGGCGACCAGCAGGGACGTCGACACTGTGAGGGCGGCGAGGATTCGTAGCTTGCTCATGTCGTCGACGCTAACGACGCCCCGCAGATGATTTCAGTGTCAAATGTCAGTGATTTTCGATGAGTCAGCGACTCACCTGGCAGAAGCGGAGGGTGTTCGAGAACGGGTCTATGACCGTCATGGTAGGACCGCCCGGCGCGTCGTGATCGATTCCCGGTCGGCTGCGTGGGTTGTTCTTCTGGAGCAGTTCGGCATTGAAGGACGCGACATCGGTGATCGGTATCCAGACGGAGGTTCCCGGAGTGCCGTCGCCGTAGTGTTGGGACAGATCCAGGGTGCAGTCCCCGCGCGAAAGACGAATGTACAGCGGCAGATCCGGCTCGAATCGATGTTCCCATTCGACCGAAAAGCCCAGATAGTCCAGATAGAACGCACGCGCTTCGACGTCGTCGAAGATGCGCAGAATCGGAACAGCGGGGCCGAATGCCGTCATGGCGTCGAGTGTGGCACATTCGGCGCCGCCTACACCAGGGCTGCGCTACTGCTTACCCGAATCCAGCAGCACCTCGGCCGCAGCCTTTGCTGCAGTGGCAGATTCGGTGAGTTCGGTGATGGCTGCGGTGGTTTGCGCACCTTCGGCGAGCAACGCGATCTGCAGTCCCACCGACGGAGCGCATCCGGCTTCGACGGCCAATCGAGTGACGTAGTCGATGAAGTTCTTCTTGTGCTGCTGTGCCGCGTCGGCGACCTCGGGCATGGTTGTACCCAGTTCACCGAACGAGTTGATGAAGGCGCACCCGCGGAAGTCGTCCTCCCGGAACCAGTGGTCCAGAAAGTCGAAGATCGACAGCAGTTTCCGACGAGGTGACTCGTAGGCCGCGGCCTCGGCGTTGATGCCGTCGTTCCACTGCCGAGTACGACCACGAAGAACCTCGGCGACGATGGCGGTTTTCGAGGGAAAGAGCGTGTACAGGCGCTTGAGGGAGATACCGGCCTTGGCACGCAACTCGTCCATCCCCACCGCCTGGATACCGCGCGCGTAGAACAGTGCGTCCGCGGCGTTCACCACCTGTGCGCGTCCGATTTCCGTACTGGTCATCGCATACCCCTTGCCGAGAGAACCAACGTTCTCTACTGTAGTCTACACGCGCAGAGAACGACCGTTCTCCCGCTCGATGATCAAGACACAGGAAGGCAGGATCATGGCGTACATCAACGTCGGAACCGAGAACTCCACCCCCGTCGAGGTCTACTACGAGGATCACGGCTCCGGTCAGCCGGTCGTCCTCATCCACGGCTACCCACTCGACGGTAACTCCTGGGAACGTCAGTCACGGGCGTTGCTCGACGCCGGCTACCGCGTCATCACCTACGACCGCCGCGGCTTCGGTCAATCCAGCAAGCCGACCGTCGGATACGACTACGACACCTTCGCCTCGGACCTGGACAAGGTTCTGACCGAACTGGATCTGCGCGACGTCATCCTGGTCGGATTCTCCATGGGCACAGGCGAACTCGCTCGGTACGCGGCGAAGTACGGCACGGATCGCGTCGCGAAGTTCGCATTTCTCGCCTCACTCGAGCCGTTCCTGCTGCAGACCGACGACAACCCAACCGGAGTTCCGCAGTCGGTGTTCGGCGGCATCGACAGTGCCGCGCGGGAAGATCGCTTCGCCTGGTTCGACAACTTCTACAAGGATTTCTACAACCTCGACGAGAACCTCGGGAGCCGTATCAGCGAGGCCACGGTACGTGCGAGCTGGAACACCGCGACCAACAGCGCGCCCGTGGCCGCCTACGCCGTCGTGCCCACGTGGCTCGAGGACTTCCGCGGCGATGTGGAGAAGGTACGCGCATCGGGCAAGCCCACGCTGATTCTGCACGGCACGGCCGACAACATCCTGCCGATCGATTCCACCGGCCGTCAGTTCCACAAGGTGTTCCCGGAGGCCACGTACGTCGAAGTCGACGGCGCACCGCACGGACTGCTGTGGACGCACTTCCAGGAAGTCAACGACGCGCTGCTCGCGTTCGTGAAGTAGAGGCAAACGCAGAAAGGGACGGCGAAATCGCCGTCCCTTTCTGCGTCGGACTAGACCGCGACGACGCCGTCGTGGTCGCTGTAGACGATCTCGCCCGGGGTGAAGGTGACGCCGCCGAAGCTGACCGGCACGTTCTTCTCACCCGAGCCGGTCTGTGTGCTCTTACGCGGATTCGTGCCCAGTGCCTTGACGCCGATGTCGAGCGTGCGCAGGATCGCCGAGTCTCGCACCGCGCCGTTGACGATGACTCCGGCCCAACCGTTGGTGACGCCCCGGCCCGCGATGATGTCGCCGACGAGTGCGGTGTGCACGCTGGCGTCGCCGTCGACCACCAGAACGCCACCGTTACCGGGTTCGCTCAGAGTCTGCTTCACCAGCAGGTTGTCCTGGAAGCAGCGGATGGTGGTGATGGGGCCCGCGAATTCGGTGTGCTTGCCGTACTGGATGAACTGGGTGTCGCAGCTGCGGATGTCGGGACCGATCTCGTCGGCCAGATCAGCTGTTGCCTTGAATTCCACAGGTGAAGTCATGCGGCACAGACTATCGCCCGGACATCAACCGCGGCCGTGACGGCGTTCGTAGTCGTTTCGAGTGCGGTCGGCGCGGCTCTGCGCCTTCGCGTTGATCAACTGCGGATCGAGGCCGTGGATCAACAAGCGATGCCGCCGGTAGACGTTCATCAATGCGATCGCGAAGTAGACGAGCGGAATGAACAGCAAGGCCATCATCGCCAGCGACATCCACAGCGGTCCCGGGATCAACAAGAACAACAACAGCAGCGGGATGACGGGCACCGTGAACCGCGCGATGTAGCGGACCTGCGCTCCGTTGCCCACCAAGTCCTTGCGTACCCACTCCTGCATGGACTCGGGCAGCGTGCGACCGAACGAATACCCCAGAAATTGCAGCGGGCTCGGCTTCGTACGTTCGGTGGTCATCGCGCAATGCTAGTCCGATCTTCGTTGGTACATCTCACCGTTGACTGCGGATTATCTCATATGTGACGATAACGTCAGTTGAGTCGGTGGCATCGAAACGAGGACCTCCACTGTGATCGATCGCAGAACGCTGCTGGGCACTCTCAGTGCCGCGACGATCTCCGGGGTTGCCCTCTCGACCTTGACCTCCGCCATGGCATCGGCGTCCCCCGGCCTCACGTCGGCCGGGCTCGTCGACGTCCACTCGCACATGGTTCCCGACTTCTATCTCCGCGAAGCTCTCGCGTCGGGCATCGTCCTTCCCGACGGCATGCCGAAGTGGCCGTCCTGGTCGGTCGATGAGCACCTGCAGATGATGGACGGCTGCGGCATCGACTGCGCGATCCTGTCCGTCTCCTCGCCCGGTGTGCACTTCGGTGACGACGGAAAAGCGGCCGAACTGGCTCGACGGGTCAACGATTTCGGAGCCGGGGTGGTCGCGAATCGGCCTCGACTCGGGTTCTTCGCGTCCTTGCCACTGCCGAACGTCGTCGATTCGACGGTCGAGGCCATCCGTGCGCTGGACCAGCTGGGGGCCGACGGAGTGACGGTGATGTCGAACGCAGGCGGAATGTATTTGGGCAACGCCGCTTTGACGCCACTGCTGGTGGCGCTCGATGCGCGATCGGCGGTCGTGTTCGTACATCCGACGTCACCGCCGAATTCGGGGGCAGTATCGCTCGGGCGTCCGGCACCGATGATCGAGTTCCTCTTCGACACAGCACGAACCGTCATCGACCTGCTTCTGCTGGGCGTGGTCGATCGATTCCCCAACATTCGCTGGGTGTTCACTCACGGCGGCGGAGTTCTACCACTGCTGGCGGACCGAGTCGATTTCTTCCGAACCCAGGTGGGTCTGGGGACCTCGACCACGCCGGATGTGCTGCAGCGCTTGTGGTTCGACCTCGCCGGAACTCCTGTACCGAGGCAGCTGCCCGCATTGCTCTCCACCGTCGGCCCCGATCGTCTGGTCTACGGCAGCGACTACTGCTTCACGCCGATCGCCGCGGTGCAGGAGCAACTGCAATCACTCGACGCCGGTGCCGCGAACGGCGGACTGGACAACTGGCGAGGGACCACATCCGGCAACGCTCGCCGACTGCTCGATCGCTGATCCGAAAGAGGTGGACACTGCCGATGAAAGCGCAAGCACTGCAACCGATCGCCGAGCACTGGGACTGGCAGATCGATGCCGCCTGCCGCTCGATGCCGGTCTCGATGTTCTACCCGCCGTTGGGATTGCGGGGATACTCGCTGAAAAGCCTCGAGCGACAGGCGAAGCTCGTGTGCGAACGATGCCCCGTGATCGCACGCTGCCTGCAACACGCGCTCGACTCCGACGAAAAGCACGGAGTCTGGGGAGGGTCGACCGCACACGAGCGTTCTGCGATGGTCCGCGTCACCCCTGACGAGCGGCGTTCGCGACAATGACATCACGAAGGTACTGCGCCAAACCGTCGGCGATATCGTTGTAGTGCTTGGCGAATCGCTCGTCCGCGATGTACATCTCCGCCAGGTTCACCTGCATCTCGTAGCCGCAGTCGTAGTACCGCTCGATCGACGCCCGGTGACGCTCGGCCAGTTGCCCGGCCTCGGTGGACTCCGGCGACACACCCCGCTGCATCGCGGCAGCGAGATCCGCTTCCAGTAGATCCGTCTCCTCTTTGACGGCCTTCCAATCGTCCTTGGTGAACGACGCCGTCCGCTGCTGCGACTGCTTCCACTCGTCGGTCTCGCCCCAGCGTTGCTCGGCTTCCTCGGCGTACTCCTCGCCAGGCCAGTTGTCGCCGAAGATCTCTCGCTGCTCTTCGGGAGTCAGTTGCATACCCATCTTTTTCGCCTCCATCATCTTGTCCACGGCCGCAGCCATTGCGTGCAAGTGATCGATCCGCTCGTTCAGTAGGTCGCGCTGTCGGCGTAGATGCGCCATGGCATCGACCGTAGGATCGTCGAGCAACGCCGCGATGGCGTCGAGCGGGAACCCGAGTTCGCGGTAGGTCAGAACCTGGTGCAGCCGTTCGACATCGGCGGACGAGTACGTCCGATAGCCCTTCGGCGTTCTGCCCGACGGCACCACCAACGCGATCTCGTCGTAATGATGCAGCGTTCGGACACTGACACCCACCAACTTCGAGACTGCCCCGACCTGCAAGCCGGCCGAACCGTTCGCGGAAGAATCACTCACGAAAGACACTGTGCCGCCTCCCGTGACGTGAGGGTCAAGCTACGAGCCTCGCGGGTCGTTCCGCAGGGGCAACTCCTAGCGGATGACGCGCTCGCACCCGGAGGTCGATTCTCCGGCGAGCCGCTGCCCTAGCCAGTCGTACGCTCCGGGACGGCCGTTGGTCTGCGCCAGAGAATGATCCCCTGGAATCTCTTCGAGCCGGACCGACGCCCCCGCTGCGCACCACTGGTCCTGCACCGCCTCGGCACCCTCCTTGGGAATGAGGAAGTCCTGCAGTCCCTGGTAGATGTAGATCGGTGCGTCGGGCTTGCGCTGGCCCATGCGGTTCTCCTCGACGATCGCCTTGGTGATCGGATGCTCGAACACGTCGGGGACGTTGGAGAGGTTTCGCTGGTCCAGCAGCAGCAGTCCCGTGTAGGACAACACGTCCACGCATTGATCCTTCTGCGCCAGAGCCAGTCGCTTGCCGTTGTCGTTGGCGAGCTGCCGCATCTCCGGGTACTCGCGGGACAGGCCGATCGTCGCCGCAGTGAACAGACCCGATCCGATCTGGCCGTTCAGTGACGTCTGCAGAATCTTGTAGTCGGTCGGCGGGCCACCGAACGCGACGCCGGCAATGTTCAACTCCGGCGCGTATTCCGGAGCCAACTGCGCGGCCCAACCCGAGGCGATGGCACCGCCGGAGTAACCGGTGATGCCGATCGGAGCGTCCGCAGCCACCCCCGCGCTCTGCGATGCGCGCAAGCCGTCGAGCACGGTATGCCCTGAAACGAGACCGGCCGAATAGGCCTGTCGAGGACCCTGATAGTCGGTGACGACCACCGTGTAGCCGCGACCGAGCAGAATTCGAACCTGATCGATCTCCTTGTTGTTGCCCCGCGGCAGTGTGTACGACGGCGCGCACTGATTACCGAGCGAGTCCGTTGCCTCGTTGTATGCGACGACGGGACGATCTCCGGCTCCGGACCACGGCGCGGTGGGCGTCAGGACTGTCGTCGCCGCCGCGATGGGGCGGTTCTTGGAGTCGGTCGAACGGAAGAGCAACTGAACGGACGACGCCTCCGGCGTCACCGCGACGTCTCGACGGTTCAGCACCGTGCCCGGCTGCAGGTTCTCGTACCCGGCCGGGGGATCGAACCACGCATCGCCCAGGGGGGTGGGCAGGTACGCAGCGGGGTCCGAAGGGGGAGCGACGAAGTCCTGAACAGGATCGGCTTGAGCCGGGCCTGCCAACGACAGCATCAATGCTGCGGCTCCGGCCAGAACGAGTGCCTTGCGCATGTGATTCCCACCCTGTAGCTCCGTACGCCCCGACGTCCGGTAGACCAGTGACCATCGTGCCATACGGTGGCGCAATTTCGGGTCTGTGAACTGAGCCAGCAAGCAGGTAGGTTGTCTGTTACTCCGAACACTACTCACCAGTAGGGACCCGTCCATGCCAGCACCGTCAGCTGCGACCTTCACCCGGCTCGCCGATCTCATCGCCATCCCCGACGCCGAATCGCGGCCGACGAAGACCATCACCGAGGTGTTCACCGGCAAGGAGCTGGCGACCATCCCGGTCGGTACCGCCGCCGATGCGACCGCCGCGATCGCGCGCGTCCGCGCAGCTCAGGCTGCCTGGGTCAAGCGGCCCGTGTCCGAGCGCGCCGAAATCTTCCACCGCTACCGCGACCTGGTGCTCGCCCACCGCGACGAGCTGATGGACATGGCGCAGGCCGAGACCGGCAAGTCCCGCGCCGCCGCTCTCGAAGAGGTTCTCGACATCTCGATGACCGCGCGGCACTACGCGCGCACAGCCGCGAAGCTGCTGGCTCCGAAGAAGGTCACCGGCATGCTGCCCGTGCTGACCAAGACCCGGGTCCGCTACCAGCCGAAGGGCGTCGTCGGAATCATCGCCCCGTGGAACTACCCGATGACCCTTGCAGTGTCCGACGCCATCCCGGCACTGCTGGCAGGCAACGGCGTCGTGCTCAAGCCCGACAGCCAGACGCCGTACTGCGCGCTCGCCTGCGTCGAACTGCTCTACAAGGCCGGTCTGCCCCGTGACCTGTTCGCCGTCGTTCCCGGCCCGGGTTCGGTGGTGGGAACCGCCATCGTCGAGAACACCGAGTACGTCATGTTCACCGGCTCCACCGCTACCGGCCAGCTCCTGGCCGAGCAGGCCGGGCGTCGACTCATCGGATTCTCGGCCGAGCTCGGCGGCAAGAACGCGATGATCGTGGCCAAGGGCGCCAACCTCCGGGAAGTGTCCGACGCGGCCGTGCGGGCCTGCTTCTCCAACTCCGGCCAGCTCTGCATCTCCATCGAACGTATCTACGTCGAGAAGTCGATCGCCGCGGAGTTCACCGAGAAGTTCGGTCAGCGGGTCCGCAACATGAGCCTCGGAGCCGACTACGAATTCGGCATCGAGATGGGCAGCCTCATCTCCGAGGATCAGATCAAGACCGTCTCGGCCCACGTCGACGACGCCAAGGTCAAGGGCGCGACCGTCGTCGCCGGAGGCAATGCGCGCCCCGACATCGGCCCGCTGTTCTACGAGCCGACGTTGTTGACGAACGTCACCGAGGACATGGAATGCGCGGCAACCGAGACCTTCGGGCCGCTGGTGTCGATCTATCCCGTCGCCGACGTCGACGAGGCCATCGAGAAGGCCAACGACACCGAGTACGGACTCAACGCCAGCGTGTGGGCCAAGACCAAGGCCCAGGGCGAAGCCATTGCGGCACGGCTGCATTCGGGCACCGTGAACGTCGACGAGGGCTACGCACCGACGTGGGGCACCACCGGTGCTCCGATGGGCGGCATGGGCGTGTCCGGTGTCGGACGCAGGCACGGTACCGAGGGCCTGCTCAAGTACACCGAGTCGCAGACCATCGCGACGACGCGTCTGCTCAATCTCGGTGGACCGCGCGGACTTCCGCCGAAGCTGTGGGCGAAGATCATGCCGCCCTTCGTCAAGGCGCTGAAGTACATCCCGGGTCGGTAGAACCGGGCCCGGCGACGTCGGGCGACGAGGGACGGTCTAGGTCGTACGCAGGACCGAGATGCTCAGGGCCCTGGTGAAGATCGAGTCGGTGCCGACTCGATCGAACATCGGCCACGACTGCCGATCGATTCCCTCGTCGTCGAATGTCGCCACGGGGATGTCCCACACTGTGGATCCGGTTCCGACGTCGATCCCGCGCAGCACTTCCGGTCCGAACAGAGTGGCGACGTCACCGTCGAGCGCACCGACCTCCGCGAAACCTTCTGTTTCGCGACTCCACAGCGTGTTCCCGGTGTCGAGGTCGATTGCGGATTCGGTGGCTGTGTCGTCGTTGCGCAGCAGCGCCACCGAACCCGTGACGGCGTATGCCAGTCCGTTGGTGGACAGGAACGCAGCGGCGGGTCCGGTGATCTCCGGCGCAACAGCCCAGACCAGACTCTCGTCGGTCCACACGGGATCCGGATTCGGTGGCCGATAGCCGCCCGTCCCGAGCAGCAACGGGCTCTGCTCGGCGGGTGCGTCGAAAGTCGGCCGCTGCAGGGTCACGGAATCCGTTGCAGCGAGCACGGATCCGTCGGCGTCGACGATCTCCGAACCTGTGACCACGGTGGGATCCGAGCAGTCCATCCGCACCACCCGCACGTTGCCGTCGCTCGACGCGGTGCCCGAGCGAGCGCAGTTCGGAGCTGTTCTGGACCACCGGTTCTCCCCGGTGGCGAGGTCGAAGGCGAACACTCCTCGGCCGTCGTCGAACAGCCCGATTCCGTTCTCGGTGTGCAGTGTCGAGGCGAACTGTGCGTTGGGTGAGGACGTGGAATCGAACTGCACCGACCAGTCCGCGTCCACGTCGTCCGCAGTGCCGCGAGACACCGTCGGCCGGACGCCCTCGGGGACCGCCCGAGAGGTGTACACGTGGCCGTCCGTGGTGGTCAGACCGGTGATCGGAAACGCTGCGTCCCGAGTACTCGATTCCCCGGATTCAGCGTCGACGGTGAGGATTTCGGATGTCGTGCCTGCGGAGCCGCGGTAGCAGACGACCTGCCCGTCGACCAACTCCTCACCGCAGCCGACGACGTTCTCCGCGGGGGTACGCCACCGCACCGCACCGTCGGCGATGTGCAATCCCACCAGGGTGGCGTCGACGAACTCTCTGCCGTCGAGGCGGCCGACGAGCGTGACGACCGTCGAGCCGTCGGAGATGGAACCGGATTCCGTCGAATCGGTGTCGCTGCCCTGGACGGGATCACGAAACTGACCGCCTTCGACACCCACATCCGAGGGAGTGAGAGTCCAGCCCAGCGTCGGAGCAGGTCCTGTTGCACCGTCGATGGGAGTGCCGGCCGTCGACGCTCGTTCCTCGGTTCCGCACGACGCGCAGGCAAGCGCTGCTACCAGGACCGCGGCGGCGGAGACCTGGAGACGACGTGTCATGAAAGATCCTCCCGCCTGTGCAGAACCGAAAGATGGTGGACGGTTCGGTCTTGGAGCATAGAGAACGAAAAATCCCCGCACTCCCGGTGGGGGTGCGGGGAACTTTCGTCGACGCGCGAGCCTAGTTGACGCTGTGTCCGTTCAGTCCGGCGTGTGCGTAGTGATTGCGACTGTCGGGAATGTGGTTGTCTCCCAACACCCGAGCAATCTGCTGCTCGCTGAGTCCGAGGCGACGAAGCCGCTCGCAGACCGCATCGAAATCGAGCATTTTCGCGTCGAGTTCCTGTTGCAGTGCAATCACTTCGGCGCGGATGGTCTCGGCCTCGTCCAGTGCCGCCAGCGTGTCCTTCGGCTCGGGTAGCAGCAGGGCGAGCAGCCGGTCACGTGCGTCGGTGCTCAGACCCTCGAAGGGGCGCTGCCCCGGCTGCGCCTCGTGACGACCCTCGGCGCGGCCGCCCTCGAAGCGACGGTCGGTCTCGTACTCGGCGGAGACGTAATCCTGGGTGGCACCGAAGGAGGGAATCTCGGCGAGCTGGTCCTGCGGCTCATCCTTGGGTCCCTGGGCAGGGGTCGACGCGATGTCGATCGTCTGGCGCAGTGGGCGATTCGGAATGAAGACGACCGCGATCAGCGTGACGATCGCGACGAACCCGGCGATCATGAAGATGCGACCGGTCGCATCACCGTACGCGGTGCGGATGACTTCGAGGACCGGAGCAGGCAGTGAGGTGAGATCGAGCGATCCACCGCCGCCCGACGAGCTGTCGACGCCGAGCTGGGCCAGGCCGGCTGCGGACTTGTCGGCCACCCGGGTCGCCAGCAGGGAACCGAGAACCGAGACGCCGATCGCGCCGCCGAAGGTGCGGAAGAACGCAACCGTCGACGATGCCGCACCGACGTTCTGCACACTGACCGTGTTCTGCACTGCGAGAACGAGATTCTGCATCAGCATGCCTGTACCGAGGCCGACGATCGTGATGAAGATGCCGACCGTGACCAGGCTGGTGGCGTGATCGATGGTGCCCAGGAGCAGGAATCCGATCACCAGCAGGATGGATCCGGTGACGATGAACGGCTTCCACTTTCCGAACTTGGTGATGAGCTGACCCGAACCGACGGAGGCCACGAGCATGCCGAACACCAGTGGGATGGAGAGCAATCCGGCTTCGGTCGGGGTGTAGCCGCGAGCGGTCTGGAAGTACTGGCCGAGGAAGGTGGTGGCTCCGAAGAGGCCGACACCGACGGCGATGGAGGCGATGATGGCCAGGCCGGTGGTGCGCTCGGTGACGATCTTGAGCGGGATGATCGGCGACTTGTGCCGAGCCTCGACAACGACCGTCAGGATCAGCAGCAGAACTCCGCCGCCCACCAGGTAGGCAGTCTCACGGGAGATCCAGGCGTAGTAGTCCGCCTTGCCTGCGAACGAGACCCAGACGAGGAGAACGGAAACGCCTGCGGTGAGCAGGAGTGCGCCGAGCCAGTCGATGGAGACGTTGTCCTTGCGAACGGTCTTGATGTGCAGGGTCTTCTGCAGCAGTCCGAGGGCGATCACGGCAAGCGGCACGCAGACGAAGAAGCACCAACGCCAGCCGAGGGGGCTGTCGACGATGACGCCGCCCAGGATCGGGCCACCGGACATCGACACGGCCATGACCGCTCCGGTGTAGCCGGAGTAGCGGCCGCGATCACGCGGCGAGACGATGGTGCCGATGATGGCGATGACGAGTGCTGTCAGACCACCCATGCCGATGCCCTGGACGACGCGGGCAGCCAGCAGTACCGGCACGTTGTGTGCGAAGCCGGCGATGAGCGAGCCCGCGACGAAGATGACGATCGCGCTCTGGACCAGCACCTTCTTGTTGAACAGGTCGGCGAGCTTGCCCCAGATGGGAGTGGAGGCGGCGTTGGCCAGCAGGGCTGTGGTGATGACCCAGGCGTACGCGGTCTGCGAACCCTTCAGATCACCGATGATGGTGGGCAGCGCCGTCGAGACGATCGTGGTGCTCAGCAGCGCGGTGAACAGCGCGGCCAGCAGGCCGGTGAGGGCCTCGAGGATCTGGCGGTGCGACATCGCGTCGGGATCGACGACTGCCTGATTGGGCGGAGTTTCCGCAGATGTAGTCATGTTCTATCTCGCAATCGATTCAATGCGGACCACGTCCTGGTGCTGGGCGTGGGCGTCTTCGTTGAAGGTGTCGTTCAGTTTGCGGATCGAGTCGAGTGCATCGAGTGCCTCGGACTCGCTCCAGCCGCTCAGCATCTCTGCCAGGCGACGTGCGCGTCTGTCCCAAATTTGTTTCAGTCGAACCTGGCCGACGTCCGACACACAGACCCGGGACGCCCTTCGGTCGTCCGGATCGGGATGCCGATCGATGTAGCCGAGGTCGACGAGGTCCGCGATCTGCCGGCTGAGGGCGGACTGGCTGACGCAGAGCCTGCTGGCCAGGTCGGTCTGTCTGCATTCGCCCTCGGTCGCCAGGATGGCCAACACTCCGGTCAGGGCCTGCGGCAGGGGTGAATCCTCGACTCCGGTGGTCACGGCCCGCTTCAGCGTGCGCCCGAAGAGGAAGACCTCTTCGACCAGCGACTCCGCTGTAGTGGATCGAACTGCCATGAGTGCTCCAACGATGAGTTCCATTTACTTGCTGTCTGCAACCATATATATACATACATGCGCTAAGCAAACATTATTCCTGTCTGGTGGGTCACAGGGTTGGAGCCGGATCGCGATCGAGGGTGGCTAGCTCGGGTAGAAGAACGACCGCCGAACGCTCAACGCGACGGTCTCGCCCACCTGCGGGCGCGGTCCACGCACCGAGCATCGGAAGTCCACGTCGCCGGAGCGAACCAGAACGTCGCTGGCATCACGTCCGAACAATGAGGAGGTCACGGTGCCGCTGATCTTTTCGTCACTGACCCCGCCGTCGGGCACGATCTCGATGTCGGTCGGCAGGATTGCGAGCGTCCCGGGTCCGGAACCCTCCGCCGCGAGGGTGAGGGAGCCCGAGGAGAAGGTGCCCTGCGCGACGGTGCCGTCCACGAGGGTGGCGTCGGACAGGAAGCGGGCGACGAACGCCGATGCCGGAGCGCGCACCACGTCCTCGGGCGTACCGATCTGTGCGACGGCACCCTGATCGAGGACGACCACCCGGTCGGCGAGGGCAAGGGCCTCGGTGCGGTCGTGGGTCACGTGCAGGACGGTCAGGTTCGCGGCCCGCGTCAGAGCGCGCAGTTCGAGACGAAGGCGATCACGCAGGGGCTCGTCCAGCGCAGACAGTGCCTCGTCGAGCAGCAGCGCTCGCGGCGAAGAGACGAGGGCGCGAGCGAGTGCGACGCGTTGTCGCTGGCCACCGGACAACGTCGACGGATCCCGCTTCTCGAGCCCGGGCAGCCCGACGAGTTCGAGCACGTCGGCGACCTTCTTCTCGCGTTCGGTCTTGGTGACCTTGGCCAGTTCGAGTGGGTAGGAGACATTCCGTCCGACGCTGCGGTGCGGCCACAGCGCGTGCTGCTGAAACACCATGCCGAGCTTGCGCGACTCGGGAGGCGTCGAAAGTTGCTTGTTCGCAACCACATCGGGGCCGACGGCAATCGAACCGGCGGTCGGCGTCAGGAAGCCGGCGACGGTACGCAGTAGCGTGGTCTTGCCGGAGCCCGACGGCCCGACGAGCGCAACGAACTCGCCGTCTGCGATCTCCAGGTCGATGCCCTCCAAACCGATTGTGCCGTCGGGGTATCGGAGGCCGAGCTGCTCGATCGTGATGGCGGACATCGATTCCTTCTTCTCGGCGTCGGAGCTACGGGCGTCCGGCTCGAGTGGATGCGACGAGGCCGAGGCCTGCGAATCCCACGAGCGCGACGAGTAGGGACAGGGCGGAGGCGGCGTTGTAGTCGCCTGCTTGCTGCAGGTTGAAGATGGACACGCCGAGGGTCTGTGTGCCGGGCGCGACGAGGAGCACCGACATGGTCAGCTCGCGGACCGCAGTGAGGGCGACGAGTACCGAGCCGGTGATCGCAGCCGGTATCGCCATCTTCCACGGCACGTCCCACAGTGATCGAAGATGCGACGCGCCAGAGGATCTGGCGACTTCTTCGAGGGCTGTCGGAGTGGAACTCAACGGTGCGCGGACTGCTTGGACGACGATCGCGAGAAACGCCATCACGTAGGCGCACAGGATGACCCACGTGGTGTCGAACAGGCCGGTGTATCGGCCGATGATCAACCAGCCGACCGCGATGACGAGGCCGGGAATCGCCTGCGGCAGCATCGCTGCCAGATCCAGGCCGACGTTGTCGCGGGAGCGAGTGCGGGTGGTGAGCACGCCGATGGCCAGGCCGAGGAATCCGCACACCACAGCGGCCCCGAGGGCCAGGGTCACCGAGTTCTGGATGCCGACCAGCGTTCCCGGTGCGGTGACCGCGCTCTCGATGCTCTGTAGCGTGAGATTGGCCCAGGTGAGTGGTACGCCGGGAGCCGGCAGCAACGCCTGCGTGGCCAACGCCAGGATCGGCAACACCGTCAGAGCCAGCCCGATGAGCCAGAAAACGATTCCTGCGGGAATTCGACTGCGACCCAGCGGAAGTAGCTGCGGGGCAGTGACCGCGCCGTCCAGTTGAATCGATCGACGGCCGAGAATGCGATCGATCGCTACTGCGACCACGGCGAGTGCGAGGAGCCCGATGCCGATGGTCGAGACCACTTCGAGGGGGCGATCGACGGTGCCCGACTGGATGTATCGGTACACCATGGTCGAGAGCGTGACGTAGCGCTCGGGCAATCCGATCAGAGCTGGTATGCCGAAGTCTGCGAGATTGGATACGGCCGTCAACGTCAGTGACGCCAGCAGGGCCGGACGCAGCAGTGGCAGCGTCACGTCGCGCATGGCCCGGAACGGAGATGCTCCGGCAATGCGGGCCGCTTGTTCCAGATCGCCCGGTACGCGCCTTAGCGCCGCCGAGATGATCAGGTACGCAAGCGGGTACGAGTGGACCGTGAGCAAGAAGATCACCCCGTCGCCGCCGTAGATGTTCCACAGCGGACCGCCGCCGAACGTCTCGTTCCAGAACGAGTTGATCATTCCGCTCGGGCCCAATAGACCCGTCCAGGCGATCGCGCCGACGAACGGCGGGATCAGCAAGGGACTGAGCAGAATAAGGCGCAGCACCGACCGGCCCGGCAGATCGGTGCGATCGAGAACGAGGGCCATGACGGTCGCGATGGCCACCGCCGCGGCCGCGGACAGACCTGCCGACACGATGCTGTTGGCCGCAGCCGACGCGATTCCGCCGTCGAGCAGCTCCTGGATGTGGTTGCCGCCCAATCCGATCGAGACCACAGCGGCCAGCGGAGCGCCGATCAGGGCGAGGACGGCCAACCACAGGCAGGCGCGTACCCAGGTGATGCGGTCAGCCAAGAAGATCGTTGAACGTGGCGACGGCATCGGGCTGCGAGGCGGTGATCGTGTCGAGGTCCGGGTTGAGCAGTTCGATGTCGTCGAGCGCGGGCGCACCCTCGGGCGTTCCGACATCGGACCGGACCGGCAGGTACTGCTGCTCGACGGCGATCTCCTGACCGCGCTTGCTGACCAGGAAGTCCACGTACCTCTGGGCGGCCTCCTGGTTGGCCGAGTCCTTGAAGATTCCGGCGGGCTCGGAGATGTACGGGACACCGTCGGTGGGGTACGACGCAGCGATGGGCGAGCCCTTCTCGGCCAGCTCGCGCACCAGGTAGTCGACGACGATGCCGACGGGCTGGGTGCCGGCGGCGACGGCCTGAGCGACCGGGCCGTTGCTCTCGGCGACCACGGGCTCGTTGGCGACGAGGTCGGTGAGCCACGGAAGGCCGAGGTCGTCCTGACCGAGCCACACCGCGGTGTTGAACGCGGCCGCGCCGGACACATCGGGATTGGGCAGCGTGATCCGGCCCCTGTACTGGGGATCCGCCAGTTCTTTCCACGACGTCGGGGGCTGCGAGACGGCGCCGGTGTTGTACGCGATGACCGTCGGGATGATGCGGGTGCCGACGTAGTAACCGTCGGGATCGACGACGTTGGGATCGAGCGCGTCGACGTCGGCAGGGGTGTACTGCAGAAGGAGATCGTCGGCCTTGTACTTCTCGAACGTGGGGGCGTCAGCAGCGAGCAGAACGTCGGCACCGATGGAACCGGTCTGCCGCTCCGACGCGATGCGCGCGTTGAGATCGCCGGTGCCGGCGCGGAACACCTGTACGTCGATGCCGGGGTTCTCCGCCGTGAACTCGGCGTTGAGCGCGTCGATCTTGGCTTGCGGCTCAGAGGTGTACACCGTGAGGGTGCCGCTGGCCCCGTCGCCATTTCCACCGGCCTCGGGAGCCGCAGGCTCGGAGCAGGACGCAAGGGTGAGGGCGGCGAGACCGAGGATTCCACCGGTGGCAACGCGACGAACAGTGTTCACTTGGTACATCTCCTGGAGGCATCGAGCACGGAAGTTGCTCATGCTTCCGACCCGAACCGACGCGCAGGCGTGTGTTGCGGGAACTGCACGTGTCGCCGGGGTGAACGACGCGATGGCGTCAGGGGCTGTGGATCTCGACAGCTCTTCGGTGCCTCGCTGCCACGGGTCCAGCATCGACTCGCCGGCCTCCGCGCGCTGGACATAGTCGGACGTGTGCTGCCGAAGCTCAGTCAATCCGATGGACTCCATGGAGAGAGTGGGACTTGCGCCCACCTGAGCAGTGGGGAGGACGTCCCCGCGGGGACGTTTTCGGCGATACAGTCCGGGCATGGACGTTGTGCGCGCGATGCCATTGCTCACGGTCACCGATCTCGATGCGGCGCTGGACAGGCACGTCCAGGTCACCGGCATGGAGGTGGTGATGAATCACGGGTGGATCGCCACGCTCGCGCCATCGGGTGACAGCGCGGCGCAGCTGAGCCTGATCACCATCGATCCCACCGGACCGGTCAACCCGTCGGCGTCGATCGAAGTGGACGACGTGGACGCGGCGTACCGGGCAGCGATGGACGCCGAACTCGAGATCGTCTACGAGATCACCAACGAGGAGTGGGGCGTGCGCCGATTCTTCTTTCGCGACTCCGACGGCAACGTGGTGAACGTGCTCTCGCACATGTGAGATCAGGCGGGGTACAACAACTCTCCGCGCCGGATACCGCGCAGAGTGCGGGTGGCCACGGTGAACCAGGCGGCGAGCAGCAAGAGGTACAGGGCAACGGCCAGAGCCTGCACCGCACCGAAATTCAGTGCATGTCCCAGGGCACTCGCCCCGGTGACGCAGGTGCCGACGGGGAAGGTGAACGACCACCACGTCAGCGAGAACCCCAGGTTCCTGCGCGCCGCGTGGACGGTGAGAGCCGTCGCGAGCGCGAACATCAGCACGCCGAAGCCGCCCATGATCAGTCCGTAGCCGATGCCGAAGACGTGCAATCCGACGGCGATCGACGACTGTCCACCGGTGAACACCATCGAGGCGTCGGTGCCGAGCAGGTTCGCCGCCGTGATCGACTGACCGATCAACCCCAGCGTGATCCACACGGTGGGAGCCGCGTCGACGGGCGGTAGACCGCCGTGCAGCAGACGTCCGTAGATCAGAGTCAGCGTGATCATCCCGACGATCAGCGACAGTCCGAACATTGCGTAGCAGGCGCACAGCAGCGCCAGCCGCCACTGGCCGTCGGGTAGGTGCGGAAGCATCAACGCCCCGGTCGAGGCCGAGACCATCGGCGGCACCACCGGCATCAGCCACGCGGGCAGGGCGGCAACGTCGCGATGATCCGACGCGGTGATCATGCGATAGGGAACGACGACGCTGGTGAGCAGACCGGTGATCGTCCCGGCGATCCACAGACCGGCGAACAGCGTGGTGGCCGCGGTGGATCCGAGCAGGTCCACTCCGAGGAGGCCTGCTCCCGCGCCGACGGTGAGCAGTGCCATCGGCGGAGCGCCGTAGAACTGCACCATCACCGGGTGCCGGGCATAGGTGACAGCTCGGTCGCGGTGCCCGATCCAGTGCATCGCGAAGGCCGCACCGATCACGACGAGCGCCGTAGCTGCGCAGACCCAGACAGAGACCGCGAACACGTGCAGAGCCGCGAACTGCACCGGCAACGTGGCGGCCGCGGTGGCCACGATGCCGGTCCCCATCACCGCGGCGAACCAGTTGGGGGTGATGTGCTCGAAGGGCTGGCGGCGCACCACGCGGGTAGGAGCTGTCATTGTCATGTCTTCAGCCTGCGGGGTGCCGTGCCGGCTCGGTAGGCACCGGTTCAACAATCAGTCATAACCCAGGGCTATGGCTGCGTCTTCGCAGCCACGGTGAGCAACTCCGCGGCCGGTCCACTCGGCGCGCGGCCGGACGGCCAGATCGCCCGCAGTTCACGATGCAGGGTCAGTCCTGGAATCGGTACGCGGACCAGGGTCCCGGCAGCCAGCTCGGGAGCGACGGCCAGTGAGCTCAGCACGGCTCCGCCGATTCCTGCCCCGACCGCGGACTTGATCGCCGTCGTCGAGGAGACCTCGAGGAGCGGCGAGGCCGGATGCCCGAGACCCGCTGCCGCCAAGGCGCTTTCGTAGGCCGAGCGCGTCCCCGACCCGGCCTCCCGCGTCACCAGTGCAGTGCCGACGATCTCGGTGGCCGACGGCGTAGTGGCGGCCCACGAGTGGTCCGGTGCCACCACCAGCACCAGTTCGTCGGTGGCAACGGTACGGTGATCCAGAGCTGCAGGGACACTGGGGCTTTCGATGAAACCGAGGTCGGCGGTTCCCGCGAGCACCTTCTCGGCGACCACCGTCGAGTTACCCGAACTCAGCGTCGGAACGATGTGCGGGACAAGCGTGTGCAGCGTGACCAGCCAGCGCGGCAGAAGATACTCTGCGACAGTCTGACTCGCGGCAATCTGCACATGGCCGATGCGTTCGGCGTGCAACGTGGCGATGGCCGTCGCCAAGTCCTCGGCGGACCGAACGACCGGCGCAGCCCAACTGGCGACGAGCTCACCGAGTTCGGTCAGTACCGTTCCGCGCGCGCCCCGTGTCAGCAATGGCGCGCCGACGCGGCGTTCGAGGGCACGGATGCGCGCACTGGCCGCCGGCTGCGACATGCCGTGGGCTCTGCCCGCTCGCCCGATGCTGCCGAGCTCGGCCACCGACAGCAGCAGATCGATGCTGGTGAGATCGGCAACGTGAGGGGGAAGTGGCACGAGGCGAGCCTACGGCGGGGCGAGTCAGTACTCGCTGAACAGGTCCAACTCGCCGTCGGGCTCGGTGATGTCCGCGGACTCGATCGCATCTTCCGTGTCTTCGGGATCGTCAGGCTCACTGCGCTCGTGCAGCACCGATCCCACCAGGGCGGTGACGTCGATGGCGGCGGGGTCGGGGATGGGGTGTCCCTCGACGAAGGCGAGTCGCTCGGCCGAAAGGTAGGCCAGGCGCACGGCCTGGACCACGAGTACGCGTCGTAGACCCTCGGAGACCTCGCCGCGTTCGCGGGTGACCGCAGCCAATCGCGAAATCGTCTCGGCACGACGGGCGATGCGGATGTCGGGGTGCCCGCGCTCGCGGCGGGTCTGCTCCGAGATCAACGATCGACGCAGCGAGGCCGGGAGTGCGATGGGCTCCGAGACCGGTGGGATCTTCTCGTTCAGGATCGCCTTGTGCCGCGACTTGTCGATGGCCTCGAGGTACGCCGTGTACTCGTGAGCGTTCAGATCACGCTCGGCTGCGCGGAATCGTTCTGCACCGTCGGACTTCTTGAGATCCTCGTACTGCCACAGCGGCCAGATCTCGATTTCCGCGACCTCGAAGACGTCGAGCACCCGCATCGCGACGGCGTCGGTGCGCTGGTTGGTCAGGTGACGCTGCACCCGAACGCTGAGCTTTTCCTTGGTCTGCCCCACGTAGATCGGCTCGCCGTCGTAATCGTAGAACGCATACACGCCCCACTTGGCCGCCGACCACACCCGGCCCTGATCGTCCCTCTCGCTCAGCACTTCTCGCAGGGCCGCGCGAAAGGACTGCACATCGTCCGCGGGAAGAGTGCTCTTGCGCGGCGCAACGGCAGACGACCGCAGCGAGGACTTACCGTGACTGGACATGCGCCGCAGCTGTATTCGATGCATGCATCGTCCCGCTGACCAGTGGCATCAGGTAGTGCTCCGCGAGCCACGTGACCACGGGAACGCACACCGCATCACCGAAACCGAAGAGCGCCTGGTTGTTTCGCAGACCGTCGAGTGTGTACTCGCCGGCACCCATCAGGCGGGCGTATTCGAGCGGTGTCATCCAACGCACCTGCAACCGGCCGTTGCCCATCTTCACCACCGCCTGCTTCGACGAACCGCCGCGGGCGGTACGAAGGCAGCCGGAGATGTCGTCGGGCCGAGCCTCCCAGACCGCGACGCCGTTGCGGGTGCGACGGTAGGCGGTGCGGTAGCTGACCTTGCGGGACTTCTTCAGAATCTCTATGCGCTGCAACTGAATCGGCGACAACGACTGCACGAACGCCGCGGTACGGGCTGTGTCCCACCACCGCTCGTCTCGGTAGTCCATGCGCTCGACCACATCGCCGAGGCCACTGGTCAACGGAATCGGCGGACTCGGCAACGGAGCGCGGTGCGTCAGCAACGTCGAATCGCCGTACACCGCCTGCAACCAATCCGGCCGCAGCTCACTGTTGGGATCGCGGGCATCCTCGGGGGGATTCTGCGCGCCGATCAGGAACAGGCGTGGCCGCGACTGCGGAACGAAGCGTCGAGCATCGATGGTGAGGACATCGACCGAGTAGCCGAGTTCGTTGAGTTCTCGCACCGCTGCGGCCAGATCGTCGCCGCCGTGACTGGTGGCCAGCCCGACGACGTTCTCGAGCGCCACCACCTTCGGCCGAGCGGCACCGAGCTCGCTCAACACCCGCGTGAAATGCCGGAACGTCGAGGAGTTCTTGCCCGCCAGACCGGCGCGGCCCCCGGCCAACGACAGGTCGGTGCATGGAAACGACGCCCACGCCAACGACAAACCGTCGGGCAGGTCCTCTCCCCGGGTGTGGGCAACATCGCCGAGTTGAAAATGGCCTGCATCGTCACCGAAGTGCTGGCGATACATGTGGTGCTTGTCGCGCTCGATGTCGTTGGCCCACGAGACCTCGAAACCGGCCTGCTCCAAGCCCATTCGCACCAAGCCGATACCGGCGAAGAACTCCGCGACAGTGTGGATCCGGCCGAGCGCAGGTGCCGAGGAATCACTCGGCACCACAGTCAACTTCGGCATGCACTCAGGCTAGTACAGCGCACCGACACGGTTGTGCCTACCGCCGGCTCACGCGGTGGTCGCCAGCGCCGCGGCCAAGCCGAATGCCACCGCCAGCAGGCTCACATGCGCGGCCGCTCGCCCCACCGAGTGCTCCACCGTGGATCGGTGTGCGGCGACGGTCGGCAACCACGTCCCACGGATTCGATGAGCCAACGCGACCAGGATCACCGTGGCGAGAACCTTGGCGAGAACGATTCGGCCGTAACCGGTCTCGACCACGGCGCCGAGGCTGTCGAGCTTCAGAACCGCGTCCAGCACCCCGGTGGTGGCCACCCCGACGACGCACCAGAACGCGACCCGCGAATAGACCGGCAACAGAGTCGCCCACGCGGATTTGCTCCGTAGACTCAGCGCCATCGCACTCAGTAGGCCGAGCCACACCGACGCGCACAGCACATGCACGGCAACGGCGAAGGATCCGAACGCGAACTGCGACATGTGACCGGTGATCGGCCGCGCCACCAGGGCGAGTGACGCCAGCACGATCACCGGAGTCGGAGACCAGCTCGCCCCCGACCGATACCCGGCCACCCCGACGGCGCACAGAGTGAGCGCCAGGATCACCGTCGCCGAACCCAGACGGCCCACCG
Source organism: Rhodococcus sp. 05-2255-3B1 (assembly GCF_002258545.1). Lineage (NCBI taxonomy): Bacteria > Bacillati > Actinomycetota > Actinomycetes > Mycobacteriales > Nocardiaceae > Rhodococcus > Rhodococcus sp. 05-2255-3B1. The sequence continues at coordinate 455,251 of NZ_NOZC01000007.1, forward strand.
AGATCGAGGTGGCGAATGTGGTGAAAGCGATCGGCGACAACGTCAGTGGCGTACGCCCGGCCGAATCGGCTGCCGCAGCGGCCAGCAGAACGAACTCGGCCACCGCCCACAGCCCCGACAGATAGCCGATCGCGCGCCACATCACCAGCGGGTCGACGGCGGGGCGTCGGGACTCGGAACTGGCGTCCAGGACAGCGAGAACTCCGAACCCCAACACCACCGAGCCCGACGCCACCGCGATCACCCGTAGCCACGACGACCCACCGGGAAAGGTGGGGTACGCCAGCGCGAATGCCGCCGCGACCCCCAGCAACGCCGCAGCTGCGGCGGCGAGCACCAACCGAACGCTTCTCTCGCCCACCGCAGCCACGTCGGTACTACTTCTGGGTCTTCGGCTTGCGCAGGGCGAACCCCAACGCGCCCGCGAAGGCCAGAACCGCGACCACGATCAACACGATGTGTCCGTAGCCGCCGAGAAATCCGCCAGCCGACTCCTCCGAGGTGCCCGACGCGTCGGCCGGTGCCCCGGGAGTACCGGAACCTTCCTGCGTCAGCGTGAACGTCGCCGTGCCGCTCACGGGATGACCGTCGGCCGAGGTGATGCGGTACGCGAGGGTGTACTCGCCGATCGGTCCCAATTCACCGACGTCGACGACGACGCTCTGGCCCTCGATGCGTGCGTCGCCCTTCGACCAGATGTTGCCGTCGGGCCCGACGACGTTGAGCGTGGCGAACTGCGACTGCGGCACCTCGTTGAACGACACCGACGCCGTCGCCGGAGACGAGTCGAGGGAGGAGCCGTCGGCCGGGCTGTACCCGGTGACCTGCGAATGCGCCGATGCGATCGGTGCGGCGATCAACAGCACCAGCAGTGCTGCGGCCGAGACGAGCAGTGCCTTCGTGGAAACTACGAGCGATCTCACGAGCGCCGCGCCCTGATCGTCGCGCCGATGCCCAGACCTGCGCCGACGGCTCCGAGTACCAGTCCGACGCCGGCGAGCCAGCGAGCGGTGTTGTCGGAGGACGACGACTCCGCCGATGCCTTGGCTGTTGCGGTGGTCTCGGTGTGGGCGCTGCCGTGCGCATCACCGCCGGCCGCGGCCAGAGTCAGGGTGGGAGCGGGCAATTCGGGCTCGCTACCGTCCTCGGTCATCGGCTCGTTCCAGTTCACGACCTCACCGTCGGTGTAGGTCTGAGTGGCCGGGAACGAGACGGTCTCCTGCTCGGGCAGCGGTCCCGCGGAGAGCAGGAACTGCTGGAACTGGCCCGGGCCGACCTCGGAACCGGGGTTCGCCGTCCACGTCACCGACACGGCCAGATCGGCCGAGTCCTTCTCGACGGTGGACGTCCAGCCCGGGATGGGCTGCGTACGAGCAGAATTCAAGCCAGGCAGGGTCACCTTGACCGAACTGGTCGAGGCAGTATCGGACTCGGTGGGAACGCGGAACGTCAGCACCGAGTAGCCGCCCTGCGCGGCGTCGGGTGCCGAGACGACGACGTGTGCGGACGCTGCGCCTGCGCCGATCAGCAACGCGCCGACGGTGGCTCCTGAGACGAACAGGGCACGGGAAAGAGAGCTCTTCATGGATCGGGTCATTTCTGTGCAGAGATGTGCGGGAAAAGGGATGTCGGTCAGTAGATCGACACCGGGGGCCCGCGACGAGAGATGACCCAGTCGAGCGCAGTGCCGTCCACCGACGGAACCGCAACGGACATGGAGACGCGACCGACGGCGGAACCGTCGGGCAGGGGAGTGAGGAGGGCGAGAACCGCTCGGACGATGGAGGTGATCGGGCCGTAGAGGCGCTCGGCCGCGGCGATCGTGAATCCGGCGACGACCGAGGCGACCGCGTGGAAGGCGATCATGGCTGTGCTGGGAAGCAGGGAGTGTGCGTGCATCTGAGCTGCGCTGCCGAGGCTCAGCGCCATGTGGGCGACGAGTTGGCCGGTCAGCAGAGCCGGGAGCAGCAGAACGGTCGAACGCCTGGGCAGGGCTGTCATGGCACCGATACCGATGCCGACGACGATCAGCAGGGCCAGGGCAGAACCGTCGGGCCAGTCGCCGCCGGCCATGCCGTGTGCGGCCACCGCGAGCGCCGCGGTGACGATACCGACAGCTCCGCCGCGAAGCGGGGCGGCTGAGCTGTCGGTCATCGGTTCGTTCAGGGGTCAGCGCACGCCGAGACGGGCGAGCAGATCGGCCTCGATGCCGTCGAGCTCTGCGGAGATAGCGGCGTGTGCGGTCTTGCGGCGAGCGGGCGGCATCTGCTCGGATGCGCGGACAGCGGTGGTCAGATCGTCGAGACGCTCGCTGATCGCGGCACCGAAGCTCTTGGTCTCGGGATCGGAGTGGCGCGCACCGATGGTGCCGAGCGACTTCTCGGCACCGGCGATCCGTGCGCTGAGCTTGCCGCCGTGGCCGGTGTACTCGCTGAGCTGATCGGGTGCAACACCGAGCTGCTGCGCCTTGCGGCTGTCGAGCTGCGCACGAACGACGGTCGCACCGCGGTAGAGGATGGGGGCCAACACCGGGATCAGCAGCCGGGCAATACCGAGATACTTGCGGATCTGAGCCACGCTCAGTGTTCCCTGCATCGCAGCTTTCTGCTGAGCCTTGAGGGTAGAGACCTGCGCCTTCTCGACGTTCTTCTGCGACTTGGCCTCCACCGCGCTGAGCTTGCGCTGTGCCTTCGCGATCGCCTTCAACTGCTTGCGCTCGTTCTTCGCGCCCAGCTTCGCTTCGAGTGTTGCCTTGTGCTTGAGAGCTTTGGCCTCTGCCTTGCGAGTGGCACGACCCTTACGCTTGCGAAACAAACCCATCGACAAGGCTCCTGACATGTGCTGCTGGGCGGGAAAAGTGCGTTCCACACACCTTATCGGGCGGTGGTGTTCGCAGGCTGACGGGCGGTGATCTGCACCGGCTGTCGGAGGGCTGACCTAATGTCTTGAAGTGTGAACGGTCGACGAGCTCCTGCACCCGTGCTGCTCGATGCCGGATCGTTGACGCGGTGCAGGCACCGGCTCTATCTCGACACCGCGTACGGATCGTTGCTGCGCGGTGAACCCGAGAACCCAGGGGTGCGGCAGCGTCGAGAAGCAGCTCAGGCCCACCGGGAGAACATCCGCGCGCAGCTGGCCGTGGACGATCCGATGCTGTGGACCGAGATCGACGAGCCCACCGCCCGAGACGCTGCCGACGCCACCGTCGCCGCCTGTCGGGACGGAGTGGAACGCATCTGGAACGCGATACTGCCCCTCGAACGCGACACCGGTAGACGCGGGCGCAGCGAACTGCTCGTCCGCGACGCGTCCGGCGGCTACATCCCGGTGATCGTGGTCAACCACAAGGTCACCGACCCCGGCCGCGGCGCGCGCACCACCCCGCTCGATCGATGGTCTCCGGCGATCGACGAGACCCGCAAGGTGCGCAGCCAACTCCGCGACCAGCTCCGGCTCGCTCACCTGTATCGCATGCTGGCGCACGAGGGCCTGGCCACGGCCACGCCCGTCGGCGGCGCGGTGGGCTACAAGGGCGAATGCATGCTGGTGCACGATCTCACCTCGGTCCTCGACGAATACGACACCCGCTTCGCAGACCGGCTCTCGGTGGCACAGGGCACCGCGTTCACTGTTCCCTCCCAGGTCAGTGAGTGCCGATCCTGTTCGTGGTGGTTCGACTGCAAGCCGCAACTCGAGGCCGTTCGTGACGTTTCGCTGGTGGCCTCCGGTTCCCGCGCAGATGTGCTGCGCAGCGCGGGCGTGCGCACCATCGACGAGTTGGCGCAGTGGACCGGCCCGGCACCGGAGGAGTGGCCTTTCGGAAACTTCGACGACGCCGTGTCCGCGGCACTGGCCTGGCGAGCCGACGTGCCGTTGCTGCGGCGCTCGGAGACCGTGACGGTGCACCGCGCCGACGTCGAGGTGGACGTGGACATGGAGAGCTATCAGGAACACGGCGCGTACCTGTGGGGCACGCTGCTCACCGAAGCGGGTGGCCCGCCGCCGACCTATCGCGGCTTCGTCACCTGGGATCCGCTGCCGACCGTGGACGAGGGCCGCTCGTTCGCGGTGTTCTGGACGTGGCTGATGGACACCAGAGCCGACGCGGCCGCGCGCGGCAAAACCTTTGCCGCGTACTGCTATTCACGGCAGGCGGAGGACAAGTGGTTGCTCGATTCGGCCCGCCGCTTCGCCGACGTTCCCGGGGTGCCCACCGAGGCGCAGATCCACGAGTTCATCGACAGTGAGCAGTGGGTCGATATCTACCAGGCCGTGAGCGATCAGTTCATCTGCCCGAACGGCAAGGGACTGAAGAAGATTGCGCCGGTCGCAGGATTCGCGTGGCGTGACGACGAGGCCGGCGGCGAGGCGTCGATGGGCTGGTATCGGGAAGCCGTCGGATACGACGACGAGCCCGACCACACGCAGCGCGAGCGACTGCTCGTCTACAACGAGGACGACGTTCTGGCCACGAAAGTGTTGCGCGAGTGGATGTCCGACCGTGCGGAGAAGGAGATCCCGACGGTGGCGGACCTGCGCGCTCGCGCGTGACCCCGCGTCGATCGGCGGGGCCACGCGGAGTGGGCAGTGGTCAGCGCGGAGCCATACGGATCGCACCGTCCATGCGGATGGTCTCACCGTTGAGGTAGTCGTGCTCGGCGATCATCTGGACCAGCTGCGCGTACTCGGTGGGCTGAGCCAGGCGCGACGGGAACGGTACCGACGCCTCGAGGCCCTGACGGTATTCCTCGGTGACGCCTGCCAGCATCGGGGTGTCGACGATGCCGGGCGCGATGGTGTTGACGCGGATGCCGACCTGCGCGAGGTCGCGGGCAGCGGTGATGGTCATCGCGTGCACGCCGCCTTTGGAGGCGGTGTAGGCGATCTGGCCGATCTGGCCCTCGAAGGCGGCGACCGATGCGGTGTTGATGACGACGCCGCGCTGGCCCGCATCGTCGACTGTCGACTGCGACTGCATCCGGTTCGCGGCCAGCCGCATCACGTTGAACGTGCCGAGCAGGTTGATGGTGATGACCGTGCGGAACAGCTCGAGATCGTGCGGTCCCTTCTTGGACAGGATGCGGCCTGCCCAGCCGACGCCTGCGCAGTTGACGACGATGCGCAGCGGCACACCGGATGCGACGATCGTGTCCAGGGCGGCCTCGACCTCGGCCTCGCTGGTGACGTCGGCGGGCAGCAGAGTCACCCCGGCCGGGACGCTGTCTCCGGCGCGCTCGATGGACTGCGGCAGATCGAGCCCGAACACGGTGACGCCTGCGGCGGCCAGACGAGCGGCCGTTGCGGCACCGAGGCCCGACGCTCCACCGGTAACAAGTGCTGCTGTTCCTGAAATCTCCACGTCGTACGATCCCCTTCGCTCACGGTGGCGGGCCGCGGCACAGGCAGCGACCTCGTAGTCGCTTGCACCATAACCGGCGGGACACCTCACCCACCTTCAGGCACCCTGGATGGGACCTACTTGATCCCGCTGCGAGCGAATCCGGCGATGAAGTACTTCTGGAAGAACAGGAACAGCAGTGCCATCGGCACGACGTTGATCAGTGCGAACGCCATCGTGGCACCGTAGTCGCTGTTGGCCTGGCCCTGCAGGTACAGCAGGCCGATGGGCAAGGTGAACAACTCGTTCTCCCGCAGCGCGATCAGTGGCCACGCGAAATCGTTCCACGATTGCAGCAGGCTCATGAAGGTGAGGACAGCGATCAGCGGTCCCGACAGGGGCAGCACGACGCGCCGGAAGATCTGCCAATGCCCGGCACCGTCGAGACGCGCCGCCTCCAGCAGCTCACGCGGAATGCCGAGCATGAACTGGCGTGCGAGGAACAGCCCGAACGCCGACGCCGAACTCGGCAGGATCACCGCCCAGTACGTGCCGTACAGGCCGAGGCCGACGACGATGCGGAACAGTGCCACCATGATCACCTGCACGGGCAGCACCAACGTGGCCAGCGCGATGAAGAACAATGGCGTCGAGAATCGAAACCTCAAGTGCGCGAACGCATATCCTGCAAGCAGGCTTGTGACCACGGTGATGATCGTGACCACGACGGCGATGGCGATCGAGTTGCCGAGCCACGTCGCGACCGGGAACGAGTCGAACACGCGAGTGACGTTCTCCCACGTCACCTGGCGAGGCCACAGGCGCAGTTCGCCGCCGCCCAGCAACTCGCCGCGAGTCGAGAACGCCACGGCGAGCATCCAATACAGCGGAGCGACGGTGATCAGGCCGATGACGGCGATGACCACCGTGCGCAGTACCAGTGCCCGGCGAGCGGACGCGTTCCTCGGCCCGCTCATTCGACCAGATCCTTCGTTCGACTCGCGCGCCACTGCGCGGCGGCGAAGACGAGGGCGAACAGGAACAGCACCATGCCGATCGACGCGGCGTAGCCCTGATCGCGGGTGACGAAACCCGTCTCGTAGGCGTAGGTGACCAACACCGATGTCGCCCCGCCCGGTCCGCCGCCGGTGAGAACGAAGACCAGATCGAACACCTGGAACGAGTAGATGACGTTGAGCACCAGCAGGAAGAACGACGTCGGACCCAGCAGCGGAACCGTCACGTTCCGGAAGCGTTGAAATGCGTTGGCACCGTCCAACCGGGCCGCCTCGTACAGATCCGGCCCCAGACCTTGAAGGCCGGCCAGGTAGATCAGCATGTTCAGCCCGGTGCGCCACCACACGGTGGCGATGACGATCGACGCGAAAGCCGGCCCCGGAGAGGACTGCCAGTCGATGGCGGGCAGACCGAGGAATCCGATCAGGTTGTTGAGCACACCCGAGTTCTGGTCGAACACCAGAATGCCGATCAGGCCGGTCGCCACGCCGGAGACGGCCATCGGCAGGATCACCAGCGAGCGCCACAGCGGCCGGGCGGGCAGCGCGGAATTGAGCAGTACGGCCGCGATCAGACCGAACAGCATCGACAGCGGAGTGACCAGCGCGGTGAACAGCAGCGTATTGATCAGCGCCCGCCAGAACAGCGGATCCTCGACCAGGCGTGTGTAATTGGCCGCCCCGACGAACTCGCCTGCACCGAATCCGTCCGTTTGCTGCAGGCTGACGACGAACGCGGCGACGAGGGGAACGAGCACGAACACGGCCAACAAGGCGTAGCTGGGGGCGAGAAACCCGGCGGCCGCGAACGCTTCTTTCCTGGCCCCGGCGCGCTTGGTCTTGGTTTTCGGCCCGGTCTTGGTTTCGTGCCCGGCCTCGGTGATCGGTGTGGCCGTCATGCCCCGGTGACCTCGGCTATTCCGCTCTGCAGCGCGGAGACGGTGGCGGCGGCGTCCTGCGACCCCGCGAAGGCGAGATCGAGCTGCTCCTTCAGAACCGGAATGATCGCGGACATCGACGGCGATGCCACCTGCGCTGCATCCTGCGGCTGCACGGTGGTCGCCTGTGCCGCGAAGATCGGGGCCAGCTCCGACCGGATGTCGAACTCGAGGTCGGAGTTGAGCAGGTCGGTGCGCGTCGGCAGCAGTGAGGCGGCCCTGCAGAAGTTGCGCATCTGCTCCTGCTGGGTGACGAACTCGAGGAACGACGCCGCCAGCTCCGGCTGAGAGGTCTGCGACGTCGCCACCAGTGCGTTGCCGCCGAAGTCGCCGCCGCCCCGGCGATCTCGCGGCGCATAGGTGGCCGTCCAATCGAAACTGGCCGTGGCATCGGCGTCGGGCAATTGGAACGCACCCGACCAGACCATGGCCACCGACTGCGAGAACCAGGCCTCGCTGGCGTAACTCGACGACGCGATGGTGTTGTTGGCCGGCACGTAGCCCTTCGAGAAGAAGGACGACGAGAATTCGACGGCCCGTCGAGCCTCGTCGGAGTCGATCAGTGGCGTCTTCTGGTCCTCGGCCAGGAAGGATCCGCCGGCCTGGAACAGCAGGCTGAGCCAGCGGGTGACACCGTTGCCCTGCCAGTTGTAGGCCCATGGGTACTGGTCCGCCGGCAGCGAGGAACGCAGTCGGTCACCGATCGACGCCAATTCGTCCCATGTCCAGGCGTCGTCCAGAGTGGTCGGAACCGAGTCGATACCGGCCTGCGACAACAGGTTTCGGTTCACCAGAATTGCCGAGGTATCGGTGTGGTGCGGCAGGCCGTAGGGAATTCCGCCGTTCTGCACCGCAGCCCACGCCGTCGGCGTGAACTGATCACGTGTGTCCGACGCCAACAGCGGCGACAGATCCAGCAGTTGGCCGCGGCCTGCATACGCGCCGAACGTGTAGTACGGCACGCGGAAGATGTCGGGCGGATTGCCCGCCTGGAGCTGGGCGTCGATGTTGGTGAACATCTGCTCGTACGGCACCGCGTTGAGGGTGATCGTCGACCCGGGATTGGCCGCGTCGAACGCGTCGATCGAGGCTCGGAAGCCGGCCAACTCGGCGTCGGTTCCCCACGTGGTGAACGTCAGCGTGCCCTCGGCCTGTTGCGACGGGCTGGACTTGACGAAACCGCACCCCGCCAGCAGCAACGGCACTGCGGCGGCACCGGATCCGATCAGGAAGGATCGACGATCGAGAGGCATTGCTGGGCTCCGTTCATCGGCTGCCGGTGCGGCAGACCAACTGGTCCGCCGCAGGGTAACCACGACGGTCTGCGCCCAAACCCGGCCGTCAGCTTCGGTTGCGCCCGGTGTGGTCGTACTCGACTCGGTGTGCACCGTCGCCCAGGTCGTCGAGCAGAATCGTCGCCGCCACGGGGCGGCCAGGAGGTAGGAGCCGGACCGTCACCGCGCCTGCTTCGGCGGCATCGAGTGCGCTCGACGCGGCGGCCACGATGCGTTCTCGGGCGTCGTCGTCGAGAGCGTTCGGAGATCGGTCGTCGAGCAGCATCACCTCAACCCCGCGGGCCCGCGCAGACCTGGCCGCGCGAGCGAGGTCGGGTCGAACCAGACCCCGGGCGCGCAGGGTGTCGCGAAGTTCGGCTTCGAGCAGCCGACACGCGAGGATCTCCTCGTCGGTGGGATCGGGACCGTCGGCGATGCGCTGCAGCAGCGGACGGGCCAACGCGTCGAGACTGGCCAGCCGAGCGTCGCGTTCCTCGAGAACTGCCGCCGCGGCAGCCTGGGACGCGATGCGCACCGTCGACTGCCTGCGCAGCTCGAAAATTGCCGCGGCCAGCGGACGGATGGTGAACGCGAAGAACGTCGCCATCAACAGCGGCGCGATGTTGATGGCGCTGAACGAAAGTCCGTACAGAAATCCCTGACCCGTCACCACCGCCCAACCGATGGCCACGGACATGGTCAGTGTCAACCCGACCCACGCGGCCAGCGTCCGACCGCGGACGCACATGAAGGTGTAGATCACCAGTGGCATGCCCAGCGGCCACGTCTGCAGGCTCCCGTTCAGCGGTACCGGCACCACTGCGAAGACCAGGGCGGCTGCCACCGGGCCCGATAGGGTCATCAGTACGGTCGACCGCAGGCTCGGTGGGTCACCCGGCGCGCTGAGCAACAGGATGACCGCGGCCGAGAGCGCCAGCACCGCCGCGTATTCGGGCCACACCGCGGACACCCCGGTCAGGGTCGTCGATGCACACACCAGGCACGCGAGGATGAAGAATCCGGCAACCGCATATGCAGCTGCCGACTTCATCGACAGCAGATCGCGAACGTCCTCGCCGTTCATCGCTTCCAGCCCAATCGCACGATGGTGCCTGCGGCGGAGGACACGATGTCGGCAGATCCGCCGTCGAGCTGACGCATCCGGCCCTCGATGCTGACGGCGACGCCGAGTCGGTGGGGCGGCACCGAGCGTCGATCGAAGCCGATGCCGTCGTCCATCACGGTGATCTCCACCGTCGACGGAGCCAGCCGGGCTGTGACCGACCGTTTCGATGCCTGTGCGTGAATCAGACTGTTGCGCAACGCTTCGGCCAGTGCGGCAGCGATGGCTCGTACTGTCTCGACCGGGTACTGCTCCGTCCGCTCCAGCAAGTCGTCTTTCACGGTGAATTCGATCGACTCGTCGACCGTCGTTGCGGCAGAACGGAGCTGAGCCAAAACCTCATCGGCCGAGAATGTTTCGAGGACGATGCCCGTGGTCAGGTCATCCAGATGTATCAGAGCCGAGCGGGCCTGACGCGCCAGGCTGGGCGTGCGGCCGTGGCGAGTCACGGCGAGCAGTGAGGACATGACCTCGTCGTGGATCAGCGCGTCCAACCGTTCGCGCTCGACCTCGCGCGCGGTGGCCGCAGCCGCCCGGGCTGCGTCGTCGTGTGTCGTCGAGATCGTGGCGTCGAGAATGCGTCCGGTACGTACCGCGGCCAGTGTTGCGGCGACGAACACCGTGCAGAACATCATTGCGAAGCAGATCTCCGCGATGATGTTGCTGCGGGGGAACGGTTCTCGCACAGCTTGATTGGAGAGCTGTACGAGAGCGACGCTGACGGTCATGTGAACGAACGCCGGGACGGGGTGCCACACCGTCGCAGCAGCAAGTGCCGCCACGCCGGGAAATGCCGCGAGAAACGTTCCCCCCTGATCGAACGTCACGCCGTCCCAGGCAGTCCACCACAGCGCGGCCATGACCGGGAACGCCAGCGCGGCGATGGATCCGGCCGTACGAATCACTCCGATGCTGGGGTGAAATGTGGAGGCCGCGAAGGCGAAACCGGTGCCGAACACGACGGCCACTGTCGTCGGGGTCCACCACCCGGGAACGACGTTTCCGGTGCGTGCGATATCGGGAATCAACAGCAGCAGGTACGCCCCGTAACCGACACCGACGAATCGGCCGGTGATTCGGATCAGCCGATCGGTCGAGTGGTGCGCCGCATCGGTCGTGCTCACCTGCTGGTCGTCGTCCATGCACCCCTCCCGGGAGAGGAGTGTAAACCAAGGTCAGGCGCGTTCGATGGTGGTCTGCTTCTCCGATTCACGTGCGGCCCGGGTGCGGGAGCGTCGAACGAACACGGCGACGACGACGGCGGACATCACGACAACCGCTGCGGCAGCGATGTACGGGGCTGCGGTGCCCGGCATCAGGCCCTCGAAGAACAGGACGGCACCGAAGACGAAGAACAGGATGGCCGCGCCGTACTGAATGATGCGTTCCGGCAAGTGCTTTCCGAGCACTGCGCCGACCACGATGGCGAGTGCATCTGCCGCGACCATGCCGACCGTCGAGCCGATCCACACGCCGACCCAGTCGTTGTCGGCCGCGAGAGTGACGGTGGCCAGCATCGTCTTGTCGCCCAGCTCGGCGAGGAAGAACGCCGAGGCGATCGCGAGGAACGCGGATTTGGTGACCCGGGAGGCTTTCGCGCCCTCGTCGTCGGACAGGGAATCGCCGCGCAGCGTCCAGAGTCCGAAGATGACGAACGCGACGCCGCCGACGATGGAGATCAGCTCGGTGGGAATCGACACCCCGAGGAAGTGGCCGACCGCGACCGAGACCAGGTGCGCGACGGTGGTGGCGACGGTGATGCCGCCGATGACGACGTACCACTTGTAGCGCAGGGCGAATGTCATGGCCATGAGCTGGGATTTGTCACCCAGCTCGGCGACGAAAATGACAGCGAAACTCAACAGTAATGCGGACAGCACAGAAGACTCCTCGGTCGTCGAACGGACCGAAGGTCTCGCCCACCGGAAGAACCGGTTCAGGTGCCGGGTCGCAGTTTTACGACCAGTATGTCGACACGTTGATTGGGGGCTACTCCCCTTCGCTGCAGACGACTTTAAGTGCCGTTTCGCGAATTGTCCAATGCGCCAATAAGTTTGGGCACCCGAAAAATCGTGTGCGGGGAGCGGTCAGGAGGCGAGGAGCATTGCCAAAACTGCGGTGTCGGGATCGGTGATCGGATCGAGGCCGACCCGGCTGACCATCGAGGTCACGGTGCCGTCGGATTCGGCCTCCACCCACGCCGCCCGGTGATCGAGGCCGAGATGCGGAAGACCGGGGAGCAGAACGCAGCCGGACGCCGCGCCCGCACACTCCGGGAGTGTCGGTGTCGTCTCCGACGGTGGATGCAGCATCAGCAATGCGGCGGGTTGCTGCGCGGCGAACCGTCCGGGAGCCAACGCGAAATCTCCGATCACCGGACCCTCGGCGACGACCAAGCCGACCGTCCCCGGCGCGGGGTCGTCGGGCAACTCCTCCCGCACCCCGAACACCGTCGACGTCGCCAACAGGCCCGGCATCGAGGCCACCCGCACGGCGAGGGCCAGAAATTGTGCCCATTCCTTGGTGGTGTCCGGCCAGCGGCCGGAGATCACGAATCCGCGCAGCAGACCGGCGGCGTGAAAAGGCGAGACACCGATGAGATCTCGATCGTCCATTGCGCATTCCTCCCAGACAGGTACAGGGCTCGAAGCCGGGTACACGACGTTGGGTAGGAAGAGAATGACGTGAAAACGGCTGGCACACAAGATGGGGAGAGTGCCAGCCGAGACGTAGCCGCCCCCTGCTCTGCCGGGCATTCGCGATGCTCGACCACGGTATCGCCTCTATTCGGGCGATCCCTGCGGCAGCGAAGACATGACTCGTTCGACGAGACAGGGCCACCGCAATGGATGCGGTGGCCCTGTCTCGCAGTTGTTCGACTGTCGGCGATCTCCTCGGTTACGGGAAGATCAGACCCGGGGTCTTCGACGTCGCGGCCTCGAAACGAGCCTGGACGTCGGCCCAGTTGACGACGTTCCAGAACGCCTTCACGTAATCGGCCTTGACGTTCTTGTACTGCAGGTAGAAGGCGTGCTCCCACATGTCGACCTGGAGCAGCGGGATGATGCCGAGCGGCACGTTGGCCTGCTGATCGTAGAGCTGGAAGGTGAGCAGCTTCTTGCCGAGCGAGTCGTAGCCCAGAACTGCCCAGCCGGAGCCCTGCAGGCCGTTGGCGGCAGCGGTGAACTGTGCGCGGAACTTGTCGAACGAACCGAACTGGTCGTCGATCGCGGCAGCGAGCTCACCCTCGGGCTTGTCGCCACCGTTGGGCGAGAGGTTCTTCCACCAGATGGAGTGGTTGACGTGGCCACCGAGGTGGAACGCGAGGTTCTTCTCCAGCAGGAAAATGGCTGCATGATCGTCGTTGTCACGCGCTGCGGCGAGCTTTTCGACCGCGGTGTTGGCGCCTGCGACATAGGTGGCGTGGTGCTTGGAATGGTGAAGCTCGTTGATCTCGCCCGAGATGTGCGGCTCGAGGGCGGAGTAATCGAAATCAAGGTCGGGCAAGGTGTACTCGGACACGTGGTTCCCTTCTCTAACGACGCCGTACCCATCGTGTGATGCGGGCACGTTCGTCCTACTGCGGATCATTCGTAGGGTTCAACCCAATCTCATTCCTACCCCCAGTGCAACAGTTGTAACCGAGATGCTTTTCTCGGAATAATTTCGCGTGAACGAGACAGTCGAATTGTTCGGCTGTGAATCCGCTCCGAATATCACGAAACAGTTGCGCATCGGCTGCGGATTGGTCCAATACATGAACGGAACCTAAACTCCAGGGTGTGGATGGGGACCGACCGAGCCGGAACACGGTCGACGAGTCCGTCGCCGTACAGCCGGTGATCGCGCCCCGAGTGCAGATGGACGGTGCCGACCTCCTTCGCGTCATCGCCGTCCTCGCGGTGCTCTACTCGCACATCTCGTTCTATCTGCTCGACGACGTCGGCGGCGGCTGGTGGATGATCGACGTCGTCGACACCGTCCTGATCCAGGACGCCGGCCTCAACATGCACCTGTCCTTCGTCGGCGTCAGCATCTTCATGCTGCTCACCGGCCTGCTGATCACCCGATCCGCCATGCGGCAATCGCGTCGGGACTTCATGGTCGCTCGTCTCGCCCGCCTCGTCCCGGCCCTCTGGTTCGCCATCGCGATGGCCGTCATCCTCGTCAAGCTCGGACTCAACGGAATGTTCAGCGGCCAACCCGGCATCACCAACGGGGAGGCATTTCTCAGCTTCTTCCTCGGTGGCTTCTTCCTCCGACCCGAGGTCGCCGTCCTCGGTGTCACCTGGACCCTCGTCGTGCAGATCGTGTTCTACCTCTACTGCATCTCCATGCGCGGAACGCTGCGCACCAGGCCCATCGTGGTGCCACTGGTCGGCGCAGCACTGTGCGCGCTGGTGATCGTCTACAACCTCTACCTCCCGCAGCCCTACACGATCCCGTTCCTGACCAAGGTCGCGGGCGTACTCCCGACCCTGTTCCTCGGCCAGATCATCTACCTCGGATGGGCACGACTGATCACCTGGCGATGGGTCGTCCTCGGCGTCATCGTCCAGATCGAAGTGATCCGACTGGCCATCGAAGTCCACACCTTCTGGATGGGCGGCACCTACCTCTGGACCCTGCTGGTCGTCACCGGCACCGTCCTCGTCCTCGCCCGATACGACGGACCCATCACCCGCTGGCCCGTCGTCAAGTGGATCGGCACCCGCAGCTACGCGATCTACCTGATCCACACCCTCGTGCTCTACCGCATCTACGCAACCGTCGAACCGCACCTGGGCCCCACCGCCGCCGTCCTGGCATTCCTGGCCGGCACCGCCGCACTCGCCGAAATCATCTACCGCTGGATCGAACTGCCAGCCGCACGACACATCAGCGCGCACTACTCACGCCTACGCACCCGATCCGCCGCCTGACCGAGCCCCCCATGGGCACTCAATGTGACATTCAGTGGACTTTTGGGCAGTCGATGTCACGTTGAGTGGACTCGGGCGGGTCGGTTTCTGGTCGGTCAGAGCTGCGGAAGAACCTCGGATGCGACGAGTTCGAGGTGATCGAGATCGGTGAGGTCCATGGTCTGCAGGTATACGCGGGTCGCGCCGATGGCTCCGAAGCTGCCGATTTTGTCGACGAGTTCGGCTGGGCTTCCTGCGGCACCGTTCTCGCGTAGTTCGGACACCTCGCGGCCGATGGCGGCGGCGCGTCGTGCGATTTCTTCTTCGGTGCGGCCGCAGCAGAGGACGAGGGCGTTGGAGTAGACGAGGGAGTCGGGGTCGCGGTCGGCGGCTGTGCAGGCTGCGCGGACGCGACCGAACTGGGTCTCGGTGTCGGCCAGCGAGGCGAAGGGGATGTTGAATTCGTCGGCGTATTTCGCGGCGAGTGCCGGGGTGCGCTTCTTGCCTCCGCCGCCGATGACGATGGGCGGGTGCGGTGTCTGCACCGGCTTGGGCAGCGCGGGGGAGTCGGTGACGGGATAGTGCGTGCCGGCGTGCGAGAAGGTCTCGCCGACGGGTGTGTTCCAGAGTCCGGTGACGACGGCAAGTTGCTCTTCGAGTCGGTCGAAGCGTTCGCCGAGCGGCGGGAACGGAATGCCGTAGGCCTTGTGTTCGTCCTCGAACCAGCCCGCACCGAGCCCGAGGTCGACGCGACCACCGCTCATCGCGTCGACCTGGGCGACGCTGATGGCCAGGGGCCCCGGGTAGCGGAAGGTCGCGGAGGTGACGAGGGTGCCGAGCCGAATGGTCGAGGTCTCGCGGGCGAGCCCGGCCAGGGTGATCCAGGCATCGGTGGGGCCGGGGCCGCCGTCGCCGCTCATCGCGAGGTAGTGGTCGGACCGGAAGAATGCGCCGTAGCCGAACTCCTCGGCAGCTTTCGCGACGCGGAGCAGTTCGTCGTACGTGGCGCCTTGTTGCGGTTCGGTGAAGACGCGCAGCTCTGTGGAAGTCATGTTCGCCAGCCTAAACAGCGGATTATCGGAAGCGCAGACGACGGCTGTGTCAAATCACCATCGATCCACAGGCGGAGTTGGTATTCGGTACACCGCGAGACCGACTCGGAGCTTTGACCTGTGGATAGAAACCGGCACAGGCCCCGATTCTGTGGATCGATCTGTGGATACTGTGGATAACTCATGTGACTCGAGTGACGCAGGTCATAGCGAGACGGCGCTTCGGTCGAAAGGACACGGGTGGCAGGCCCGCGCGGACGCGTGACAAGATCGAGGTGTGTCGCATCCCGAGCAGTCTCCCGCCGTCACCGTCGATCGTCTTCCGGTGCCGTTCCCGACGGCGGCCATCCTGCTCGACGTGCGCGAGGACGACGAGTGGCAAGCCGGACACGCACCCGACGCCGTTCACATCCCGATGGGCGACATCCCATCGCGCGCCGGTGAGATCGACAACCAGTCCGAGGTGTACGTCGTCTGCAAAGCCGGTGGTCGCTCGGCGCGCGTCGTCGAATACCTCAACCGCGTGGGATACGACGCGATCAACGTAGACGGTGGGATGCTCGCCTGGCAGGCCGCTGGTCGACCGATCCAGCGCGACGACGACCACGAAGCGAGAATCATCTAGATGTCGGCACCGCAGGGACGCGCTCAGGCGTTCCAGGTCTGTGCCCGCTGCAGCACTCGTTGGGCTGTCGGCGCACGGCCGGGTACGTGGTGCCCCCGCTGCCACGGAGTACTGCTCTCGCCGGTGTCCACCAGGGCACCCGCGCACGGTGCCCGAAACTTCCGATGGGTAGCCCGACCGGCGATCTCGTCGAGTAGAGCCGAGCCCCGCAGCCGATCCGTATCGCCGACCCCGACGCCGCACTACACCTCGACACCTACCTGGGGCTTGCGCGACGTACCCCGCGACCCCGAGGCCGATCGCAGCATCGGTCGCGTCGAGCGATACGCAGCCAACGCTCAGAACCTGGTCCTCGTCACCGCGATGTTGCTGGCGCTCGCCGCGTTCGCCGAAGTGTTCAGGTACGGGATCCTGCTGCACAACCGAGTGCGACTGATTTCGCCGATCACCCTGGCCGTGTCCGACGCCTTGGTGTACTTCGCTCAGGTCGGTGCACTCCTCATCGGTCTGGCGGCGCTGATCACCTCGTCCTGCTGGCTGATCGACCGGCGCAGACGTACCTTCGCTGCTGCCGGCTCCACCGATCCGCGCTCGGTGCGCACGATGTTGCTGATGTCGATGCTGCCGTTCGTCCGCATCGTGATGCCAGGGGTCTACCTCACCGAGGTGGTCCGCCTCAGAGGCGCTGCCGATGCCGACGTGCACCGCGAACTGACACTGGTTCGCATCTGGTGGGCGCTCTGGGCAGCGAGCAATGCGCTGGTGATCGTCCAGCTGTTGTGGAACCTGCGTGATTCCCTTCAGGCCCGCGCCGACGGAGTTCTGTTGTCGGCGTTCGTGGCACTGGTGGCCGCGGTCTCGGCCGTATCGACCCTGGCCGTGATGCGCCGACTGGAAGGCCGCACGCTGCGCGGCTCCGCCGTGTCACGACCGACCCGCTGGGTGATCGCCAGCGGCACCGAGCAGAAGCCGAAGCAGCCCGAACAGCAGCAGCCCGAACAGAAGCAGCCCGAAGAAAAACAGCCCGAAGACAAGGAACCCGAGTACGAATCCGAGGCGGTGACGGCGTCGTGAGTCCCGATCGTCGTGGGCCACTGGTCGTCGCGCATCGAGGTGCGTCCGCGGCCAAGAAGGAACACACTCTCGCCGCCTACGACCTCGCGCTGCGCGAGGGAGCGGACGGCGTCGAATGCGACGTGCGGCTCACCAAGGACGGGCACATCGTGTGCGTGCACGATCGCCGGGTCGATCGAACCTCGAACGGCACCGGCATCGTCAGCGAGATGGATTTCGCCGAACTCGCCCGACTCAACTACGGCGACGCCGACGAACCCGCCGAACTTCTGACCTTGCACGACCTCATCTCGCTCGTCCTGGACTGGACCAGCAAGCCGGTCAAACTCTTCATCGAAACCAAGCACCCCGTGCGGTACGGCTCGCTGATCGAGAGCAAGGTTCTCGCCGAGCTGCACACGTTCGGGATCGGGGCACCCGCGTCGGCCGACCACTCGCGCGCGGTCATCATGTCGTTCGCGCCATCGGCCGTCTGGCGCGTACGGCGGTCGGCTCCGATGCTTCCGACGGTGCTCCTCGGCGACAGCTCGCACTACCTCGGTGGGGGAGCGGCGACGACCGTCGGGGCCACCGCAGTCGGTCCGTCGATAGGTGCGCTACGTGAGCACCCGGCCATCATCGACCGCGCAGCAGCGTCCGGCCGGGCCAGTTACGTGTGGACCGTCGACGAGAAAGAGGACGTGGAGCTGTGCCGCGAGCTCGGTGTCGGCTGGATTGCCACCAACCATCCCGGTCGAACGCGAGCCTGGCTCGAATCGAAGAACGTGTAGGTTTTCGGGCGTGGGTAAGAGCAAAAGAAACAGTGGACCGAAGCAGGACAGCAACCGCGCAGCGAAGCTGGCGCAGCGGGAAGCGGAACGGGCGAGCATCGAATCGGCGTCGACGCGCCCGTTCGAAGGCCTCGCTGCCGAATGCGACCTCGTAGCGCTGCGTGAGTTCGTCCCGTCGGCGACGGCAACCGCGCCGATCACCGTGGACGGTCGCACCATCACGATGGCAACGGTACTGCCCGGAGCCGTCGCGGCACTGGTGCGCGAAGACGGGGGCACCGTCGAGGGATTCGTCGGCCTACAGGTGCAGACGCAGTCGAAAGACGTTGCAGCAGATATCAGTAGCGCATTGGGCTGGGTGTCCACCGCGTCCGCGGGTGAGTCGCTCGAAGCCGCGAAGATCACCGACGCCACCCCCGCATTGACCGAGGTGCTCGACGCGTCCGCGCTGCTCGAGATCACCGTCCATCAGGACTTCAACTGGTGGATCCCCGAAAGTGCCACTCCCGCAGCCGATGTGGCTGCCACCGTGGAGCGCGCGAACCAGGCGATCATGCCCTCGGCGCGGATCGAAGCCGACGGCGTCGTCGCGGCGTGGTGGGTGGATGCCGGCGACAAGGCGCACATCCGGTGGGTTCGTCCGGAGAGTGAGGACGACGTGATGCTCGCTCTCGCGCGGCTGCACGCTGCGGGTGATCTCAACTTGGGTGAGGGCTCGCGCTACGCCGGTTCGTTCCGCACACATGGACTGCTGGTGCCGGTGTTCGACCTCGATCCCGAGATGCACCCCACCGAATGGGCAGCGCCCACAAAGGAATTCGGAGACAAGCTGGGCGAAGCTCTCGCTGTCGACGCTCCGCTCACGGCAGCGCAGCTTCGCTCACGTGACGGCTTGCGCGGTCGTCAGGTCACGTTGCGCTGACGGCTCCCGGCCGGATGTACGGCCGAGAAGAATTGCTCGAGAAAGCACATCGGGTGGCCGCCCGAACAAGAATCCTTGTTCGGGCGGCCACCCGTATGAGCGCGCTACTTGCCCAGACGTGCGGCGGGATCTACAGCGATCCGCCGGCGACGGTGGGTGCGCCCGAGTCGGCCGTCACGCTGGTGTTCATCTCACGGGCGACGAACTGCTCGAGATCGAACAGGTTGTGGCCCGCGCGATCGGCGATGTTGAGCAGCGTCTTCATGCTGGCAACTTCCTCGACCTGCTCCTTGAGGAACCACTGCATGAACTGCTCGCCGAGGTAGTCGCCCTCTTCGCGTGCGGTGCTTGCCAGAGCGATGATCTGCTCGGTGACGGTCTCCTCCTGCGCAAGCGCCAGGGCGATGGCCTCACGGGGATCGGTGAAGACGGACTTCGACGCGTCGACGCCGGTCAGCTCGACCGTGATGTCGCGATCGAGGAAGTACTGCACGATCATCATCGCGTGGTTGCGCTCTTCGACCGACTGCGCGTAGAAGTGCTTGGCCAGCTGCGGCAGATCGACATTCGCGAAGTACACAGCGGTGGCGATGTACTGCTGCGAGGCGTTGAACTCGTTGCGAATCTGGTCGCGGAGAAGTGCATGGAACTTGGTGTGGCTGGTTTCTTTGATGTCTACGCTCATGACGAGGACGATATGCCTGGTCAGAGGCGTTGTCATCCAAGTCGAACCTTATTGAGGCGAACGTAGCCTAATACAGTGAATCCTAAATGTCCGCTCTGAGCAGGGCGCAAACTACGCTCTTCCGGCTTCTTTCGGGGCATTGGTGGCGCGGATCACCGTCGAGCCGATCTCGCGTGCGACGTACTGCTCGATGTCGAACAGGTTGGTTCCGGCCCGGCGAACGATGTTGAGCAGACTCTGCATCGCCGCCACCTCCTCGACCTGCTCGGTGAGGAACCAGTGGATGAACTGCTCGCCGATGTAGTCGCCGTCGGCCCGGGCAGCGCGCGCGAGCGCGGTGATCTGCTCGGTCACCGTCGACTCCTGAGCCAGTGCCAGTTCCACCGGTTCGACGACCGACCGGAATGCCGTCACCACGTCGTCGATGCCCGACGCGTCGACCTCGAGCCGATTGTCGATGAGGAAACGGATCATCATCATCGCGTGCCGACGCTCCTCGGCGGATTGAGCGTAGAAACGCGTGGCCAGCTGCGGTAGATCGTTGCGGTCGAACCACACCGCAATGGCGACGTACTGCTGCGAAGCGGTGAACTCGTGCCGGACCTGGGCGCGCAGAAGGTCGTGGAACGACGTACCGGGGGCGGCGGGCTGGGCAGACGGCGATGTCATGGTCCTCAACCTACAACCCAGGGTCGTTCCGCAGGCTTCGCTCCCGCCCACCGCTCACGCCTGCCGATCAGGGGCCGCCGGTCAGCAGTTCCGGCGGGATCTCGCGATCCTGTGCGATGGCGTCGAAGAATGCCGGAGCGCGAGTGTCGTCCCACAGCAGAACGTTTCCGACGTCGGAGTCCTGGAATCCGCCGACCGGCACCGTCGTGGTCACCGGGCCGCTGCGCATCGCCCAGGCCAGCGCGGCGAGGTTCCAGATGTGATCTCCCTCGTCGACGCTCAACGACGATACGGTGTCGGACACCAGCGGCCACAACCGCAGTGGGTTGAGGAAAGTCGAAGCGCTCGTTGCCTTTTCCAGAAGGGCCGACATGAACGCGCGTTGATTGTTCATGCGGTCGATGTCGGCCAGTGCCGTCGCGCGCGAGCGCACGAATCCGAGCGCCTCGGCTCCGGTGAGATCCTGACAACCGGCGGCAATGTTGATGCCCGCCAACGGATCGTCGATTGCATTCTGCACGCACACGTTCACTCCACCGACCGCGTCGACGATCCCGGCGAAGCCACCGAATCCGATCTCGGCGTAATGATCGATGTGCACACCGGTTGCACCCTCGACCGTCTGTACCAGCAGTGGCGGCCCACCGAATGCGAAGGCCGCGTTGAGCTTGTCCTGGCCGTTGCCCGGAATCGACACGTACGAATCGCGCGGCAGGCTGACCATCGTCGGCGCGCCGCTGCCCTCGGGGATGTGAATCAGAATGATCGTGTCGGTGCGGCTCGGGCCCACCTCGCCGCCGGTCGCGAGCGCGGCTTCCTGCTCCGGCGTCAGGCCGGCCCGCGAATCCGACCCGACGAGAAGCCAGTTGGTGCCGGGGGTGTCGCCGATGCGCCCGGGATACGAGGTGAGGGCGTCCACGCGCGTCAACGAGCTGTCGACGTAGTAGACGACACCTCCGATACCCAGCACGAGAACCAGCAACACGATCAGGAAGCGTCGTCCCCAGCGTCGGCGCCTGCGCGGCTTCGCCGCTTTCGGTGGCCGAGAATCACGTTGCGGCCGAACAGGTTCGGGGCGACGTAGCGCCCGCTGCGTAGGCGGTTGCCTGCGCTCCTCGGTGAACGGCTCCGGCTGCTGACGCGGCGCGTATCCGGTGCGACCCGGTGGATCGTCCTGCGAATGTGAGTACTGACGCGTCGAATTCGCCGCATCCGCTCGAGCCGGATTCGACTGTGCTGGATACGACTGTGCCGAACGAGGTTCGGGTGCCTGCGACCAGGCCTGCTGAGGGCTGTCGCGTGGAACCGGTGTCGGCCGAGGTGGCCCGTCCGGCCCGGGAATGGGGCGGCCGTCGCGTCGGATGAACTCGGTACCCTCCGGCGGCGGCTGGCCCGGTCGATACCCACGTGGGGGCGGCTGTCGGCCGGGCGGCGGGCGGTTGGGCCGTGGCTGGGGCGGCTGTTGCCCGGGTGGCTGCTGACGGGGTCGCGGTGGACCCGGAGGCTGCTGCGGGGGTGGACCTTGCCGGGGCGCGGGATCGGGACGACCGTGCCGGCCGGGCGTGGATCTGTCCGCCGGCGGCGTGCGGTTCGGTGGCGGCGTTCGACCGGGAGGCGGCGTGCGCCGGTCCGGCGCGCCGTGCCGTCCGTAGCGATCGTCGTCGTTCACGAATCGACTGTAACCGTCGTCGCGGGAACAGCGGTCTTACTCGAGGTTCGATTCACGGGAGCCACGACAGATGTTCGCGCAGGAGGGCGTAGCCGACGAAGGCGACGATGTCGATCAGAGCGTGCGCGATCAGCAGGGGCCACAGTCTGCCGGTGCGCTGCCAGTAGCGGCCGAACACCAGGCCCATGAGGAAGTTCCCGACACCACCGCCCACACCTTGATAGAAGTGATAGCTGCCGCGCAGCAGCGACGAGCACAGCAGGGACGCGTTCTCGCTCAGACCGAGTCTGCGCAGGCGAGAGATCAGGTACGCCACGACGATGATCTCCTCGGCACCGGAGTTGGCCAGCGCGTACAGAATCAGTGCGGGCACGCGCCACCAGTGGTCGTCGAGGGCGCTGGGAACGACATTCAGGTTGAACCCGAGGGCGTTGCCCACCAGATACAGCGCCAGGCCGGGCAGCCCGATCAGTGCGGCCAGTCCGACGCCGTGACCGAGGTCGATCTTCAGCCGCGGACGGGCCAGCCCGATCGCTCGTGGTGCGAGATCGGCTCGCCACAGCAGGTACAACCCCAGGGCACCCCAGGCGCACAGACGCAGGATGCTCAGCAGCTGGAACAGCAGATCGATCAGGCTGAAACTCGACCGCGACGAGTTCAGCGCCACGGTCTGATCGGACAGGGCAGCGGTCTGCAGCGCGTCCTCGACGAGCGAGAGGATGCTGCTCATGCCGCTCAGGCCGAACGTCACCAGCAGGACGATCGCGATCTCGACCTTGATGGTGGTGCGTTCGCGGGCATCGGGCGGGGGAGCCGTGCTCGCGGGCGGCGGTGGCGTCAACCAGCTCTTGAAGTCGATCACCGCACGAGTCTGCCCTGTTTCGTGCGGTGAGGTGTCAGCCGCGGGCGCGCAGTCCGTTCAGGAACGGGCAACCGGCGAGAACGCGAAGCGCTCGACTGAGGGAGAGGACGTCCTGGACGGGCTCGGTGAATCCCAGCCGGACGTCGTTGTCGCCGCATTCGCCCTCGATCCGCAGTCGAATGCCGTAGCGATCGATGCCCAGCGGCCGGATTCGACCCTGCCGCAGCGACGGCGGGAGGCGTCGGGCCAATTGGGCCAGCAGGTCCGGGTGGTCGGCATCGAGGTGCTCGAGCCAGCTGGTCTCCATCTCCCAGAAGGGATCGGGTTCGGCGGCCAGCAGTGTGTCGACGTCGACCGGCTCCGCTCCGGTGCTGTCGGCGACCACGGCGGAGGTGACGATCAGACGCATCAGCGAGGTGGTGTGGCCGACGTCGAGCAGGGCCGGATGCGGATGCTCGGCGGCCACCGCTCCGGCCATGGGTCGCATCAGCGATTCCGGAACCGGACGTAGATCGCCCCGAAGCCACACCAACGACCGCACCGGCTCACGCAGGGCGAGCGGCGCGTGATCGGTCAGTTCGAGGACGGCGGGCGTTCCGGCACGGGAGGACTGCCCGGTGACCGCACTGTCGAGGGAGTCGGTGGGGACGGCGAGGATCATCTCCCCGTTGGGACGAAGGTGGTGCAGGGTCGTGATCACCGGGCCGCTGCCGTCGATGGCCAGGGCTGCGCCCTCGGCGCGCATGCAGGCACTGCGCACGCGTTCGGCGGTGGTCGGTCCGGTGGTGGTTGCGCCGAGCATGGGCTCCTCCGATGCGATCGGTCAGGCGAATAGGTGAGGCAAACCTAAGTTATCGCGGTGTGGCGAGGATCGCAAGACCCAGGCCACGGGAGTGGAGCCTGCGGAACGACCCAGGCCCCGGGAGTGGAGCCTGCGGAACGACCCAGGCCACGGGAGTGGAGTCTGTGGAACGACCCAGGGCCGGGTCTACCGTTGAGGCGTGCCGATTCCGCTGACCCTCGGTGTGCCACACCGACCCGACCCGAACGCGCTCGTCCACGGACTGCTGCAGCCGATCTGTGCCGACGCCCACTCGCTCGCCGCTGCCCCGCGTGGATCCGAGTACGGCCCGCCCGTCGTGCGGGCTTCGACCCTGCTCGAACTGTCCGAATCGGACGACCTCGGGCGCATCGCGGTGCACCTCGACATCGACCCCGACGAGCTCCGGGCCGGTAGGACCGGCGGCTACGAGGCCGTACGGTTCCACGTCGACGCCCCGGTCGAGCACCTCGCCGATGCGCTCACGCTGCGGTTGCCCTCGCCGTTGGTCGTCTTCCCGATGTTCGACGCGATCGACGTGGCCGAGACCGCGGAGGCCGTCGTCCTCGCCCACCGGACTCCTGGCATCGACGTCGGCGACACCCCACGGCGCATCGCCGACGTCCTCGCGGTGGTCTCGCACGCCGATGTGGGCCTCGTCGCCCGCGCCGACTCCGGCGACGATGTGCTCGCGATCCTTGCTGCGACGGTGGCGTCGCTGCGCGGGGACGACATCGCCTCGGCCCTCGCCGCTCCGAACGTCGCCGCACTGCGGGCACTCATCCCCGAGGCGGCCGAGGCGGTGCGCGAGGTGCTGCTCGGAATCGAGATCGCCGACGCTGCTGCCGCCCGCGCCCGGCTCGTCGACGTCGGTTTGATCGCTTCACGGACGTCGACAAAGTAACCTCGAGGCGTGCCTCGCATCGCTTACTTCGGCCCATCGGGAACGTTCACGGAGATGGCGCTTGCTCAGTTCGAGAGGCTCGGAACGTTCGGCGCAGTCGGCCTGGACGGGGCGGTCGAGCGGATATCGGCGTCGAACCCGCCGTCAGCGCTCGAGGCCGTGCGATCGGGTGCGGCCGACGCGGCCGTGGTCCCCATCGAAAGCTCCATCGAGGGAGCGGTTCCACCGACGCTCGACGCGTTGTCGGAGGGCCGCCGGTTGCAGATCGTCGCCGAGACCGAGATCGAGGTGGCCTTCACCATTCTCGGCGGTCCCGGTGTCACCCTCGATTCGGCCCGCACGGTCAGCGCCTACCCGATCGCACTCAATCAGGTGCGCCAGTGGCTGCAGGCTGCCATGCCCGACGCCGTGGTGCAGTCCGCGTCGTCCAATGCCGGTGCAGCGGAAGACGTTGCGGCCGGAATGGTCGATGCCGCGGTGTCGACGCGGCTCGCCGGTGAGCGTCTGAAGTTGCCGCAGTTGGCCGACGGGATCATCGACGTGGAGGGCGCAAGGACTCGCTTCGTGCTGGTGACCGCGCCGCAATCGGTGCCTGCGCGCACCGGTGCCGACCGCACCTCGGTGGTGCTCGAGCCGCCGAACGATCCGGGTACACTGCCGGCAGCGTTGGCCGAGTTCGGAATTCGCAACATCGACCTCACGTTCATCGAATCGCGGCCCACGCGTTCACGATTCGGAACGTACAGGTTCTTCGTCGACTGCGCGGGTCACATCGACGACCCGCTCGTCGCGGAGATGCTGGCCGCATTTCACCGCAAGATGCCCCTGCGCTTCCTCGGATCCTGGCCCACCACAACGGGAACGGGTGGATCGGTACCGCCGCCGATCGACGAACACGTGCAGTGGGTAGCAGACGTTCGTGCCGGACGCGGTGATCTGTGATGGGCAAACTGATTCTGGTCCGGCACGGTCAGACGACGGCCAACGTCGCGAAGGTACTGGACACCTCACCGCCGGGAGCCGAACTCACCGAGCTGGGGCACCAGCAGGCCGAGGCCTACGCGCAGACCTGGATCGGACGCCCACCCGCGGTGCTGGTGTCCTCGGTTGCGTTGCGCGCCAAGCAGACTGCCGGCTACATCGAGCGAGCTACCGGGGTTCCCCTGCTGGTGACCGAGGGAATCCAGGAGACCTTTGCCGGAGATCTCGAGGACCGCGACGACCCGGATGCGCACCGGGAGTTCACCGAGATCTTCAGTCGCTGGCACGCCGGAGATCTGGCGGCGACCGTGCCCGGAGGCGACAGCGGACATTCGGTTCTGGAGCGCTACGTCCCGGTGCTCGACGGCCTCCGCGCGCAGTACCTGGGTGACGACACCGCAGGCGACGTCGTCGTCGTCAGCCACGGTGCCGCAATCCGACTGGTCGCGGCGGTGCTGGCCGGCGTCGAGGGCACGTTCGCGGCCGACAACCATCTCGACAACACTCACACCGTCGAGCTGCTCCCGCTGCCGGACGGCGAGTGGTCCTGCGTCCGGTGGGGCACGTTCCTGCCACCGTTCGAGGGCAAGGGCAGCGACGAGGCCGACAACCCGATCAGTTAGCGAGAAGGCCCTGCGCCGATGAGATCAGCTCGGCCAGGGCAGCGGTAACTCGGCGATCCGTTGCGCCGGTCAGTGAACTCCACGACGTGCCGTCGGCGGCGAGGGTGGAGGTGGCGAGGATGCGTCCGGCTCGGGTGTCGAACAGGGCGACCGGTCTGCCGGCCACATGGCGGGTGCCGTTGCTGCGGGCCACGGCCGTGATCTCGGTTCTGCCTGCGCACGTGGCCATCGCCGACGCCAGAGCCGCGGCGCGGTCGGGCGCTATCCCGATTCCGCGTAGCCGAGACGCGGTTGCTCCGACGTCGCTCGGTGCCGCATCGAGTGCCTCGGCCAGCAGATCGGTGGGCGCGTTGATGCTGCCCGGGTCGAACGACGCAGCCGAGCCGATCGACGACGCGAGGTCTCGGGCCGGATCACCGTCGACGGCGCGGATGGTGACCACGTCGTCTCGCCGCACCGCCGACACCGTCATCCGACCGTCGGATGCAACGCAGATCCGAGTGGCCGGAACGGGCTCGGCACTCTCGACGTCGAACACACGGACCGAGACATACCAGCGAGGTTGTTCGAGAACTCGCATCCACTGCCGAAGATCCTCGTGGACGCGGCCGCCGGCCGACAGTCCGGCCGAGTCGAGGGAGCAGCGGCCACGCTCCAATGCGGAATCCCACGCAGCTGCGTCGTCGAAACGTGGGAACACGTTCAGGACGACGGGTAGCTCGACGATCGACAGTTCGTCGACCAAGAAGTCCATCTCGTCCGCACCGAGTGAGGCGATCGGCAATGTGTGGCCCACCGGCACGGTTCCCAAGTCGATCAACGGCCGTTCCCGTTGATGTCCGGCACGGTCGGATCCGCGCCGATGACGGACGGGGCGACGGTGCGGCCGTCCGCGAAGTGCTCGAACTGCTTGAGGTAGTCCGGGGTCTGGTGTTCGTCGTCCTCGGCCTGCCCGCGCGTGCCGGATGCCGGGGCGCCGGCCGCGCCCGTTCCGCGCTGAGCGAGGCCGCTATCGGCCGGGGATGGTGCGCCGAACGCCGTCGGGCCGCTCTGACCTGGACCGGCCGGCATCGAACCACCACCTCCTGGCCCCAACGTCGAACCAGGGAGTCCGCCGCCACCGCCGAGCCCACCTGCTCCGCCTGCGCCGCCGCCGTACGACACCGGACGCGTGGACGCCGGACCGACGGCAGGAGATGCCGAAACGCCGGGCGCGAATCCACCACCGGACCCGACGCCGCCGGACAGTGCACTCGACCCGATGTTGGACGCGGCGGTGGCCACGGTCGAGACGCCGGTACTGGCGATGGAGGTAGCAGCACTACCGATCTGACCTGCCGCCGCGGCAACACCGGGATTCTGGGTTGCGGCCATCAAACCGCCGATCGCGGCCTGAACCGGCGATGTCATCAGCGCGCCGTCGGCGAATCTGCCGAGGCCGGTGCCGGAATCGGAGACGATGGCCGGCGGCCGGTCGAACGTGGTCTGGACGATGCGGTGCGAGGAGACCAGCTCGAAGCCCTCCATCACCATCGCGGCGCGGATGTCGAGCAGTCGATCGGCCACCTCGGCCGCCTCGTAGCTGCCGTTCATCACGCCACCCGTCGAGGCGGCGGTGACCTTGGCGGCCTGCACGGCTCCGATTTCGACGAGCGAGGGCATGGTCGCCAACGCGACACCGTACGAGGTGCCTGCCGCCGGGGCCTCGACCGAGAGCGCCGCGGCCTTGACTGCCGTGGCGGCAGTCCAGGTCGCGAAGCGGCCGAGCGCAGCCTGAGCGAGCAGTGCCGACTCGCCTTCCCAGCCTGCGGTCAGTGCCGCGGTGACGGCGGCGATACTCGCCGATGCCTCGGTGAACGCCGCAGCGACCGAACCCCACGCACCGCCGGCGACATGCAACGGCACCGGTCCAGGACCGAGCAATCGCGTCGAGTTTCCCGTCGCCGTGCGTGGCAGCCACACCACACCTGTCACTCCGAGCGTCATCTGATGGCCCCCATGATGTTCGAGCGTTGTCTGCTGCGGTCGAGTTCGGTGCGTCAGATACCGGGTAGGCCGGGCAGGCCCCCGGCGGTGTCGTCGTCGGTGGCCACGTAGTCCGCGGCCTGTTTCCGCAGTTCCTCGGCTGCCCGGAGCAACTCCGAAATACCTTGTGCTGCAGCGGGTCCGAAGGTATCGGCCGCGGTGCCGAAGAATCGTTCGGTCAGCAACGAAACCTCGTCGGTGCCCGGTGGTAGCGGCCGCACGGGGATTGCCGTCGCAGTGACAGCTGCCTGCAAGCGAGCGGCGACGGCATCGAGTTCAGAGGCGGCGAGCTGCAGTGCCACCGGATCCACCTTGATGACGGTCATGAGCCACGCTCCTTGATCGAAGAACTTTGCGCTGTCGGTAGGTAGGACGCCGCCGTGTTCGGTTCGGTTCCCTCGACGCGAGAAAAATTCAGACGAACTTCCGGGCCACCGAGCCCACAGTCCATGCGCCGCCGCGACGGCTGACCGCCGTGCGCGTGAGCGGGGAGACGTCGATGCGCCAGAACGAGGACACCGGGGCCGCCAACACCAGCACCACCACGGCTCGAACGACGGCAGGAGAGGTCACCGCCAGCGTGCGGCCAGGCGTCGATCCGACACCACTCAGCCACATCTCGACGCGAGAGAACAGCGCGACGAGGGACTCACCACCGGGCGGAACGAACGCCGGATCGCCCAACCAGGCCATCGCGTCGGCGTCGGGCAGATCGGTCATCTCGAGACCGGACCACCGGCCGTAATCGATGTCGGCCAACGCGGGTTCGACCGAGATGTCCGAGCCGAAGATGCGCGCCGTGGAGACCGAGCGGGTTTCCGGGCCGGACAGGACGCGGTCGGCTCGGGGAATGTCGGTCACCGCGGCAAGGTCCCGCAGACCCGCGTCGTCGAGTGGTTCGTCGCCGGGAAACCGGCCGGTGCGCATCGCGTCGGTTCTGGCGTGGCTCACCAGGATCAGTCGGGTCACGGGCGCACTCACTGGGTCATTGTGGCGCAGGCACCGTGTGGTTGTGGCTCAGGCACCGTGCCATTGGGGCATCGAGCTGCGGTGGATCGGGACAGCGATTGACACAGCATCGCGTTCGGTGCCACAGTTCGCAGGTTAGACGCGATGTACGCAGGTAATCCGGTGAAAATCCGGAGCGGTTGCGCCACTGTGATCGACGTCGGGCATATGTCCGAATTCGAGAGTCAGAAAACTCGTTCATCGCATGGCCGTCCCCGTTTTCGAGCGGGGACTACGGGACGCATATCCCAGAAGGACACACCATGGCAATCATTCACGCACCCAGTAATACGACGGAGTCGGCTGCCCTTGCCGTCATCGTCGCCGCAACGATTCTGCTCGCTTTCGTCGTGCTCTACCTCGTCGGTTTCGATCAGGGCGCGATCTCCCGCAGTGGCATGTACATGCACGAACTGATGCACGACGGCCGCCACCTGCTGGGCCTGCCATGCCACTGACCGACACACACGGCCCGACGCTGCAGGGCACCTTCGTCCAACTACTGGTCCGAGGTCTGCTCGCCGGACTCCTCGCAGGCCTGCTCGCCGGAGCAGTCGCCTACGTCGTCGGTGAACCGCACATCGACTCGGCCATCGCCATCGAAGAAGCAGCCGGTGCCGACGACCATCACACCGGAGCCGATCCCACCGAGGCCGCCCCTGCCGCACATTCACACGGGGACGAGGACCCGCTCGTCAGTCGCGACGGACAACGCGTCGGGCTGTTCCTCGCCACCGGACTCGCAGGCCTGGCCCTGGGCGCGATCTTCGCCTCGGCACTGCACTACGGGCGACGCTTCAGCTCCCTGCCGGGATCGGTACTGGCCCTGGTCGGGGCCGGTGCCGGATGGGTGGCCATCGAAGCGGTGCCGTTCTTCAAGTACCCGGCCAACCCGCCCGCGGTCGGCGATCCGGAGACCATCACCCAGCGCACCTGGCTGTGGCTGGCGACCGTGATTCTCGGTCTGCTGGCCGTCGCGATCGGGATCTACGTCGCCAAGGTGGTCGCGTCGCAGCATTCGGTGGCGATCCGCGTCGGCGCGCCGCTGCTCGCGTTCCTGGTGATCGTCGGCATCGGGTACGCACTGTTGCCCGGTGTGAACGAGGTCGGCTCGGACTTCCCCGCCACCCTGCTCTGGGAATTCCGTCTGTCGTCCCTGGCCACCCAGGCGACCCTGTGGCTGACTCTGGGACTGGCATTCGCGTTCCTCACCGACCGCGCAGTACGCCCGATCCGCCGCGAGGCAGTCACGGCGTAGCCCGGTTCTGCGTCAATGGACCATTGCACCGCTCAGACGTATGCAAAGTGCCATTGACGCAGTGTGGCCGGCCCGGTCGGCCGGGGTGAATGGACCATTGCACCGCTCAGACGTGTGCAATGGTCCATTCACGCGTCCGGGGGTGAGCGGTGCGAGGGTGAACCGGTCGAGGGTGAGCGATCCGGGTGAGGGGGAGGGGAGTGAGTGAGCTCAGCCGAATCCGAGTTGATGCAGTCGCTCGTCGTCGATGCCGAAGTGATGTCCGATTTCGTGGGCGACGGTGATTGCAATTTCCCGTCGGGCCTCGTTTTCGTCGTCGACCATCTCGAGGATCGGTTTGCGGTAGATGGTGATGACGTCCGGTAGGTGGCCGCTGTACTCGTAGCGTTCGGTCAGTGCGATGCCCTCGTACAGTCCGAGGATGTCCTCGGTGGGGTGTTCCTCCTCGACGAGAACCACCACGTTGTTCATGAAGTCGGTGAGTTCGCGCGGCAGGGTGTCGAGTGCGTCGGACACGGCTTCCTCGAAGTCGACGCGCGTCATGTGGGTGGGAATGTCACCCTCCGGTGGTGATCGGGGCGGCACCGGGCAGTGGTGTCGGCAGTGCGCGGCCGTCGGGAGCGGAGGGCGGCGGGACGGGAGCTGCACCGTTGATGAGGATGTCGCCCTTGGCTGTACCGACGATGGTCGCGAAGCCGCCGGAATCGAGTTCCTTGCCCACCGAGCACGTCACCTGCCTGCTACCGGCGAGCCAACTTGCGACGTCGATGGTGTCCCAGAACAGGGTGAGCGTCTTGTCTCGCAGTGCGGTGTCCGAGCCGAGGTAGCCGTTGACGGCGTCGGTGCACGTGGCTTCCAGGTATGCGTCCTGGTCGGCCTCGGACGGGTGTCCGCCGGGGAACTGCTGCGTCAGGTTGATCACCGACGCCACCTCGTACGCGTGCGGTGCCGAGCAGTCCACCGGATCGGCAGGCACGTTCTGGTTGATGCCGACGCAGGTGCCGGTCGGCCAGACCTTCGATTGGTCCTGGTCGAGAATCGAGCCGGTCATCTCCATCAGCGCACCGGTGTTCGACGGCATCTGCACTCCGCAGCGCAATGTCCGCTCACCCTTGGCCCATCCGGCCTGGCTGGGGAACATCAGCCCGACGCCGAAGCGTCCGTTGGGATCGAACTTGGCTCCGACGTAGTCGTCGACGGCGGCCTCGCAGTGTTCGTCGCGCAGTTCGCTGAACCGGATGGAACCGGGATACGGCGACCCCGGACCGAACTCGACGCCGGGGTAGACGCTCATGTCGATGTCGCGAGCCACCTCGAAGCGATGGGGATCGGCGCAGGGAACTTCTGCGAGATCCTGTCGGTCCGTCTCCGGATCGTCGGTGGGCGTCCACTGCAGGCATGCGCCCGGATCGGCGGCACCGAAGGACGACGCCGAAACGGGGCCATCGGTCGCAGGCCCACCGGCCGTCGCATGGGTGGTGATCTTCTCGGGCGTCGAGAACCCGTCGGAGAGAAAAACCGTCGCGCCCGCGGCCAGCACCGCACCGACCGCAACCATGGCCAGCCCGCGTCGAGCTGTGGTTGCAGACAGTGTTCGCCGAGACTTCTCGCTCGGCGGAGAGTCTGTTTCGTATCCGGACATCACCCTCCATCATGCCCGAGTATGTTCGGTCCTCATGAGCGACCCAACAGGTGACGACGACCTCAGCGAGCTCGCCGGCCGACTGTTCACGATGGCCCGCACCGGTGACGCGGCCGCTCTGGCGAGTTACGTCGACGCAGGCGTTCCGGTGAATCTGCACAACGAATCAGGTGACACGCTGGTCATGCTCGCCGCGTACCACGGACACACCGATGCGGTGCGTGCGCTGGTCGAGCGCGGTGCCGATGTGAACAAGCCCAACGACAAAGGGCAGACCCCACTCGCGGGCGCGGTCTTCAAAGGTGAGGACGACGTAGTGCACGTGCTCGTCGACGGCGGAGCCGATCCACACGGCGGTCACCCGTCGGCAATCGATGCCGCCACGATGTTCGGACGCGAGGACTACCTGGGGTTGCTCGGCAAGTAAGGTTCGTTCTCGTGATCGACCTGAAATTCCTTCGCGAGAATCCCGATGCAGTGCGCGCCTCGCAGCGCACCCGAGGCGAGGACCCCGCTCTCGTCGACGCACTTCTCGATGCCGACGCCTCCCGCCGCGCTGCGGTGCTGGCGGGCGATCAGCTGCGCGCCGAGCAGAAAGCGTTGGGAAAGCAGGTAGGCAAGGCCTCCGCCGAGGACCGTCCCGCGCTGCTCGCCGGAGCGTCGGAGCTCGCTGCCAGAGTGAAGGCGGCCCAGGTCGCCGAAACCGAGGCCGACGCAGCCCTCGACACGGCCCATCGCGCGATCTCGAACATCGTCCAGGACGGCACGCCCGCAGGCGGCGAGGACGACTTCGTGCTGCTCGAGACCGTCGGGCAGATCCCGGAGTTCGATTTCGAGCCCAAGGATCACCTCGAGCTCGGCGAGTCGCTGAACCTCATCGACATGGAACGCGGAGCCAAGGTCTCGGGTTCGCGCTTCTATTTCATGACCGGCTACGGCGCGCTGCTGCAGCAGGGATTGCTGCAGCTCGCCGCGCAGAAAGCGGTCAAGAACGGCTTCACCATGATGATCCCGCCGGTGCTGGTGCGGCCGGAGATCATGTCGGGAACCGGATTCCTCGGCGCACACGCAGACGAGATCTACCGCCTCGAAGCCGACGACCTCTACCTCGTCGGCACCTCCGAAGTAGCCCTCGCGGGCTACCACTCGGGCGAGATCATCGACCTCGCCGACGGCCCGAAGCGGTACGCCGGATGGTCGTCGTGCTTCCGCCGCGAAGCGGGCAGCTACGGCAAGGACACCCGCGGCATCATCCGAGTGCACCAGTTCGACAAGATCGAGATGTTCTCCTACATCAAGCCCGAGGACGCAGCCGCCGAACACCAGAAGCTGCTGGAATACGAGAAGGAAATGCTCGCCGCCGTCGAGGTGCCCTACCGCGTCATCGACACCGCAGGCGGAGACCTCGGCTCCTCGGCAGCTCGTAAGTTCGACTGCGAGGCCTGGATTCCCACCCAGCAGGCCTACCGCGAGCTGACCTCGACCTCGAACTGCACGACGTTCCAGGCCCGACGTCTCGGCGTGCGCTACCGCGACGAGAACGGCAAGCCCCAGACCGCAGCGACGCTCAACGGCACCCTCGCCACCACCCGCTGGATCGTCGCGATCCTCGAAAACCACCAGCAGGCCGACGGCACCGTCCGCGTCCCCGAGGCTCTGGTGCCCTTCGTCGGAACGGATGTTCTGCGCTAGTTGGGTCGTTCCGCAGGCTCCACTCCTGCGCTAGTTGGGTCGTTCCGCAGGCTCCACTCCTGCGCTAGTTGGGTCGTTCCGCAGGCTCCACTCCTGCGCTAGTCGGGTCGGCTCAGGCGATATCGCCGATGCAGTAGCCCTCGCCGCCGATGGCCAGTACGAACGTGCGGTTCTGGTACACCCCGGACGCGTCGATGATGTCTGCGTTGACCTGGGTGTAGATGCCGTTCTGCCCGGTGACGAACACGCTGTCGGGGTCGAACGAGGTGATGCCGGGCAGGATGTCGGGATTGTCCACCAGTGGCGGGGCAGTGGGAACGCCGGTCCCGAGCGCATCCCAGGTCCGACGGCCGTCGCACACGATCGGGTACGTCTCTTCCACATCGCCGAGGTTGACCGGAGTCCCGGCGAGACGTCCCAGGTAGCGATCGACGGTGTGGACCGCGTCTGCCGCGTCGAACACGGGGGCGGTGCCGGTGGGGTAGACGGTGGGGCACGCGTAGCCGGACGCGATCTCACTGCGCTTCACGCTGACCGTTGCGGTGGGCCCGGTCCAGGTGACCGCGTACTGGCCGTCGACGCCGGGGGCGGCAACGGCAGCGAGGATCGCTGCGGGGTCGACGTACATCGTCGGAATGTCGGTGGGCGGAACCGTCCAGCACCGCACCGTGACGACGCCGATTCCGCCGCCGGTGAGGTCGCCCACGAACGGACGCAGCGCCATCGCGGCGTCGGGGTTTCCGGGAACCTCGCCGACGGGTGGGCCGGGCGGGATCGGTGGGGGCGTCGCGGTGGTCGCGGAGGCTGTGGTCGGAGTTGTCGTCGACGCCGCTGTCTCGGTGGTGGTGCTCGAGGCTCCGGACTGTTCGGACGGCAGTCCGACTGCGGAATCACAGGCTCCCACCAGCGCGAGCGTTGCGATCAGCGGCAGCGCGGTCCGGACGACCATGGTCCGCCGTGGTGGTGCCGCACTGTTCTTCACGTCGTCTCTCCCCCGTTGCTTTCGACCGGACCTGTCATCTCCCGGACCTTTTCTCCGACATCGTCCACCGACTACGCTAACGGACTGTGGAACCCGTCTATCGATCAGTCATCGGCATCGCTCGTGCAGTGTTCGCGTTCGAGGGCCTGAAATTCGACGTCGAGGGCGAGGAACACATCCCTGCCACCGGCGGAGCCGTCATCGCCGTCAACCACACCGGATACATGGACTTCACCTACGCCGGGCTACCGCCACGACGGGTGAAGCGCTACATCCGATTCATGGCGAAGAAGGAAGTCTTCGACAACAAGATCTCCGGCCCGATCATGCGTGCACTGCGGCACATCCCCGTCGATCGAGGGGCCGGTGCGGAGTCGTACAAGTCGGCGGTCCAGAGCCTGCGCAACGGTGAACTCGTGGGCGTGTACCCGGAGGCGACCATCAGCCGCAGCTTCGAGATCAAGGAATTCAAGTCCGGCGCGGCGCGCATGGCCATCGAGGCAGGCGTGCCGATCATCCCGACGGTCATCTGGGGCGCACAGCGCGTGTGGACCAAGGGATACCCGAAACGGTTGGGCCGCACCAACACTCCTATCTCGATCGCCGTCGGTGAACCGCTACCGCCCGTCGGTCCACCGAACGAACTGACCGAGAAGCTGCGCACGGTGATGCAGAAGATGCTCCTCGAACTTCAGGAGAACTACCACCACGAGCCAGGGGCCTACTGGGTGCCTGCGCGATTGGGCGGCAGCGCACCGACCCTCGAAGAGGCAGACAAGCTCGATGCCCAGGACCTCGCCGCGCGTGCGGCCAAGCGGGCCGAGTAGAGCCACGCGATGAACCTCCGTGGTGAACGGGTCGTGTTGCGGCCCGTCACCACCGAGGATGTGCCGGAGCTACGCCGAATACTGCACACCCCCGAGGTGTACGCGCGATGGGGCGACGAGGACGCCGACGAGAACTGGCCGTTCGACAACCCCGACGAGAACCGTCTGGTCGTCGAATTAACCGGCGCACCAGTGGGATTGATCCAGTACGGCGAAGAGACCGATCCGATGTACCGGCACGCGTCGATCGATATCTTCCTCGACCCGGCAGTACACGGCCGCGGCGTCGGAAAGGATGCCGTGGGCACGCTGGTGCGGTACCTGACCGCCGAACTGGGGCATCATCGTGTGGTGATCGACCCCGCTGCCGACAACGCGGCAGCGATAGCCTGTTACAGCGCAGTCGGATTCGAGCCGGTCGGGATCATGCGTCGATACGAGAAGGGCCCGAGCGGCTGGCACGACAGCCTGTTGATGGACTTGATCGTCGAGTAGCTATCGGTGGTTCGCCGGAGTGGAGCCCGCGGAACGACCCGTAGGGCCAGGAAGTGTCAGTCGGAACCGCGCACCGGTAGGCCCTGCGGCACAGACGAGTTCACCGCCGTGAGCGCGCGCCAGCGTGCGCGCTATGGACAACCCGAGTCCGACGCCGCCGGAGGAACGGTCACGCGCAGCATTCAACCGAACGAGCCGCTCGAAGATGCGCTCACGATCGGCTTCGGCGACACCGGGACCGTCGTCGTCGACGGTGACGAACGCTTGTGACTCGGTTCCAGTCGTCACTCGGACGCTACCGCCCGGCGGCGTGAAGCGAGCGGCATTGTCGAGTACGTTCGACAGAATTTGCTCGATGCGGCCGACGTCCACCCTGACCGGCACCGGTTGCGAGGCGTCGACCTCGAACCGGACCTGCGGGGACAGCAGTGCAGCACGCTCGACGGTGCGTCGGACCACGTCGGCGAGATCCGCGTCGGACAACTCCAGCTCCGAAGTGTTCTCTGCACGAACGGAATCGAGCATGTCGCCCACCAGACGCGAGGCCCTGGCGGACTCGCCGACCAGCAACTCGCCCCACCTGCCGACCCGATCGGGGCGGTGCTCCGCGTCGCGCTGCAACGACTGGGCCAGCGCCGAGATCCCGGCCACCGGTGTGCGCAGTTCGTGTGCCGCGTCGGCCAGGAATCGGCGCATGTCCTCCTCTGCCCGACGCGCCGACTGGGCGGCCGCAGCTTCCTTGCGCTCGGCATCCTCGAGGGCGTCGAGCATCTCGTCGACGGCCGATGCGGTGCGGCCCAGGTCGGTCTTCGGCTTGGACGGCAGTAGCCGTCGCCCTCTGTCGCCGTTGGTGATTCGGCGTGCGACCGACGTCATCGAGTCCAGGGGGGACAAGGCGCGCCTGACCGCGTAGATCAATGCGGCGGCGGCCAGTAGCAGAGTGACTGCACCGGCACCCACCATGAGAATGCGCAATTGTCGGCGCACATCTGCGATCGCGGTGGTGTCGCCGAGCAGTGACAGCGTCGATCCATCGGGCAAGGGCTCGGTGATTTCCAACGAATCCGACGGCGGGGCAGGAGGATCGGGTGGACCGGGAGGGCTGGGAGCCTTCGACTGGCCGGCGGGCGGAGCCGGGGTCGCGGGCCTGATATCCGGGCCGGGCGGTCCGCTGCCGGGTACGCCGTACACCGTGCCGTCCGCGGCGGTGACGCGAACCCGGATGGCGTCGCCCTGCAACGCCTGCACCAGATCACCGGGCCCGACGCCGCTGTCCACCAGCTCGACCGCACGGGATGCCCTGTCGGTCAACCGGGCCTCCAGATCACGCCGAAGCTGTTGACCGAGAACGACATCCACCGACGACCCGACGATCACCAGCAATATTGCGAACAGCACGACGACGGTGGCGACCACGCGGGTACGCAACGAGGGCGTGGGTGTGCGGTTCACTGCGGGGCCCGCAGAGCGTAACCGAGGCCGCGGACAGTGTGGATCAACCGTGGCCCATGGGCTTCCATCTTGCGACGCAACGCACTGATGTGAACTTCCACCAGGTTGCCGTCGTACGCGCCGTAGCCCCAGACCGATTCGAGGATGGACGTTTTGGACACCGTGCGTCCGCGCTGCGCGACCAAAAACGTGGCCAAGCGAAGTTCTGTCGCCGTCAGATCGAGGACGTGACCGGCGCGCGTGACGACCCCCGCGGATTCGTCCACCAATAGATCGCCCACTTGGATTGCGTCCGAGGATCTGCCGCGTCTACGCAGCACCGATCTCGCTCGCGCGACCACCTCGTCGAGCTGAAACGGCTTGACCACGTAGTCGTCTGCGCCGTCGCTCAATCCGCGCAGGCGGTCCTCCAACTGATCCTTCGCGGTGACCATGATGATTCCTGCATCGCTGCTCTGGCGGACGACGTCGATCAACGCGAACCCGTCCCGCGCGCCGGGCAGCATGACGTCGAGAATCACGACATCGGGGCGAAAGCCTGCCATCGTGGTGTCGAAGTCGTCACCGTCGGGCAAGGACGCAGCGGTGAATCCCGCGTCCTCGAACGCGGCGACCAGCGCCTCTCGGATGGGTAGCGAGTCCTCCACCACCATCACCCGGGGAGCGGAACTGTATGTCATGCCTCGATTGTCGCCCACCAGCTGAAGTGATCCTGAAGATGCGGCCGGCTTCAGGGTGACTTCAGCTAGCGGCGGCAGGGTCGATGACAGACCGAAACGAACGACAAAGACTCGAACAAGGAGTGAACGTGAACGATCAGACTCAACCGATCCCCGCCGCATCGAACCCGGAGCCAGTCCCCGGGAACGCGGTTCGAGAGACCCAACCGAAGCGGTGGAAGGGACGGGTGCCGATGGTGGCGACGGCCGCAGCGGGGCTCGCAGTAGGAGCGCTGGTGGCGTCGGCAGTCTTCGCTGCCACCGGTCCGGACGTCTCACCCGGAGTCTCCACGGTGGCGTCGTCGTCGACCCTCGGACAGCGGACCGACGGCGGTGGCGGGTCGGATGTACCTGCGGTGCCGGCAACCCCGGACTCCGGTGACGGATCGACGGTGCCCGCCGTTCCGACACCGCCAGGATCTGCGGACGGCGCAACTCCTCCGGCACCGGCGGACGGGGCAACTCCTCCGGTACCGGCGGACGGTGCCACTCCTCCGGCACCGGGGGACGGGGCAACTCCGCCTGCACCGCCCGCCGGGGGTCCGGGCAAGGGTGGGCCGGGTGGACCAGCTGAGGGTGGCCCGGGCAAGGGTGGACCTGCTCCTCTGTGCGCCCCGGCTGACGGTGCGACGCCGCCTGCCCCGGCTGACGGTGCGACGCCGCCTGCTCCGCCCACACCGGGTGCTGAGGGTGACGGTGTGACGCCGCCTGCTCCGGCAGATGGCGCGACTCCTCCCGCTCCGCCGGCAGCTCCCTCGGGTTCCTGAACCAACCTCTTCCAGCCCCGCACCGTGTTCTCGGTGCGGGGCTGGATTGTTTCTGCGGTTCGTGTGGGCAGGCTCAGGCGATGTGGGGGCCTGCTCGGGCGTGGGATGGTCGGGGTTGTCGGTACGGGTCGACGGTGGCCGGTGGCACGAACCACGGGTGGTTGTCGACGCCGATGAATACTTCCCAGTCACTGTGGTGGAGGAGTCGGTGGTGGAATCCGCACAGGAGGACGAGGTTGTTCATGTCGGTGGGTCCGCCGTCGCCCCAGTGCCGAATGTGGTGTCCTTCGGTCCAGGCGGCGGGTTTTCCGCAGCCGGGGAACGCGCAACCGTGATCGCGGGCGATGAGGGCTTTGCGTTGTTTGGCGGTGACGGTGCGTGCGGTGCGGGCGAGGTTGATCGGGGATCCGTGCTCGTCCATGACGATGGCGGTCAGGACACAGTCGCAGGCGAGTTGCCGGGAGGTGTTGCGGGAGAGTGGTCCCATCCAGGGCAGCCACCCGACGGTGGTGCCGTCGCCGAACAGGTCCCTGTATGCGCCGCGATCCGTTGCACGGCGGTCACTGCCACTGCCACTGCCGTTGTCCGGCTCGGTTGGTGCGTCGTCGATGATGGGGCTACCGGTGTTGATGTCGACCGGATCGCCTGCTTCTGTGTCGGATTCGGCTGCAGCGCGCGTGGTTTCGTCGTCGGCGATGTCGTCTGCGTCGGCACTGTCGCGAAGGTCGGCGAGATCGCGCAGGCTGATGTGCAGGTTCAGGTGCGGGCGTTCACCGCCTTCGATGGGTCGATCACTGGAGGCGAGGTACTGGTCGAGGATGTGTCCGAAGGCGTCGGCTCGTCGCTTGGCGGGGCTGCGGTCGTCTCCGGTTTTGGGTGTCTCGTCGCCGTCGGCAGCGGGGCGGGGTTCGGTCAGCGGTGAGAGTGCGGTGAGCAGCTTTTCTCCGGTGATCGCATCGAAGTCTCCCTTGAGTACCAGCCGGCCGTTGAGGGTCTTGGAGGCGAAGAATTCGTTGCGGTCGGTGTCCTCGGGAGGTGGCTTTTTGCCGCCGAATCTGTCGTTGAGGTTGGTGATGGCTTCGCGGATCCGGCCGGTGCGTGCGTCGGGCCCGGTCGCGGCGGCGATCATCGCTTTCCGCGCTATGTCCTGGCCTTTCTGCGGGAGGTTCTTCGGTGGGGTTTCGGCGAAGGTGAGGATCAACGCGGCGTGATCGACGGACATGACTCCTGCGTTCACGGCGTCGGCGATGTCGGGGAAGTTCTTCAGTCCGCGGGCGAGGGCAACGATCTTGGTGGCCTTGGACGGTGAGAGCAGGGTGGTGGAGGTGAGCCAGCCTGCGGGGCCGGGGAAGCCGAGCTTCTCCCGGCTCACGCGGGTGTCGATCTCGGCGACGAGAGCGATCCGCCGGGCTTCGAGCAGCTGGATCTGGTGGGAGACCACAGCAGACTCGGCGAGGAGTTCTGCCTCGCTCAGTTGCCAGATCGCTGTGGTCATGCCATGAAGTGTATCGAACGTGCGTTCGACTGGCAATCATGGTTGAATCGAAAACTGTTGTCCTGCTTAACTATTCGCGGATCCGAACTTGTCGGTACCCCATGGTAGGGGATCGATGAACGCAGATGCACCGAATCTCGGTGGCCGAGCAGTCCGGGGGGGGGGGCGATGCTCAAAGCGAATTACTGATCAGCTTCTCGCGCAACACGTTCCAGTTCATCTCGATAGGCCGCCCACCATGCTGCGTCGCCGTCGGTCATGTTTTCGTTCCCCAGTCGCAGCCCGACGGAATCGTCGATGAGCTCGCGCACGATGTCTGCGTGTCCGGCATGTCGATTCGTTTCGATGCACACATGCACCAGTACGCGGTGCAACGTGACTTCCTGCTTCTCGACGGGCCAGTGCAGTACGCGTCCGACGGTATCGAGGTCGTTCGATTCGATGGTCTTGTCGGCGTGAAGCCAGGCCTCGCGGTACAGGTCGACGATGAGCTCTGAGGGTTCATCGGCGGCGGCCCACATATCGGAGTTCGCTTGCGCGACAGCTGATTTTTCCAGTTCGGTGAATCGGGCCGGGAATTCTCGGCCGAAGGTGAGGCCGAAGTAGCCGTATTCGACGATCGCCAGGTGCTTGATCAGCCCCAGGAGATTCGTCCCAGTCGGCGTCATCGGCCGTCGTTTCTGGTACTCGGTGAGGCCGTCGAGCTTCCACAGCATGTTCTCGCGGGCGATCCGCAGGTACTGGTGCAGCTCGTCTTTCATGCTGGTCGGCTCGCCCATGCTCGTCAGCTCACCGACGCGTGCCAGACCAGAGCGGCAGCCAGCGCGCCGAGTCCGTTCAACGACCAGTGCAGGGCGATAGGGGCGATCAAACTCCCGCTACGGCTGCGCAGCCACGTGAACACCACACCCGCCGCCGCAGTGGCGACCACGGCCAGCGCTATACCGACTATCTGCCCGAACAGCCCGCCGCCGAGAAACCCGCTCAGTC
The DNA here is from genome assembly GCF_002258545.1 of Rhodococcus sp. 05-2255-3B1. Classification (NCBI taxonomy): domain Bacteria; kingdom Bacillati; phylum Actinomycetota; class Actinomycetes; order Mycobacteriales; family Nocardiaceae; genus Rhodococcus; species Rhodococcus sp. 05-2255-3B1. The sequence goes on from NZ_NOZC01000007.1 coordinate 496,849, forward strand.
CCACGTTGCCCGCCGTCAGCCCGAGCGACGACGCGATGTGCCACAGACCGAACAGTAGAGATCCTGCAGCGAACACGCCGCGAGCTCCGTAGATGCGCCCGAGCGTGCCGTGCAGCACCCCGCGGAATGCGAGTTCCTCCGGGATGACGGTCTGCAGCGGAATGACGATCATCGACGCGACGATGGCGGCGGATACGGTTGCGTATCGGTCGGCCATGAAGAACGGCCGAGTCAGCGGCAGCAACGCACCGACCGCGACGACGGTGAGGACGATCCCGACGGCTCCGAGTGCGTACAGAGATCCGGTCTTCCACTGCTTGGGAGACAGTCCCAGTTCGGCCCACCCCAGACCGCGACGGTTCGCCAGGACGACCAGCAGAACAGCGGCGATCGGAACCGTCGCGATACTGGCCCACACCGTGGTGAAGTGCGCGATGAGGTTGGTGCCCACGAGTACGAGGACGACGACGGCGACGTCGAGGTAAGCGTGGAAGGCGCGTCGTGGTGCCACGCTCCCGGCCGTGTTCACAGCAAGCATTGGAGCGAGTGTACTGGCGTCAGCTGAGAGCGCCCGGTGAATCGAGGCTCCGGTCGAGGCCTTTGCGGTCGTAGATGCGGGTGAACACCACGCCGAACACGAGCCCGATGAGCAGTCCGAGCGACGTCATCCCCACCGAGTGCAGCAGGCCTGCGTCGAGTGAAGCGTTGAAGTACAGGATCGAGCGGGTGCCGAGGAAGATCTGATGCATCGGCTCGAACTGCGCGAGCCAGGTGAAGAGCCGCGGGCTGGCTTCGAGGGGAATGGTGCCACCCGAGGACGGCAACGCCAGGATGATGAACACGATCAGATTGATCAGCAGTCCTGCCGTGCCGAATGCGGACATCACCGCCAATGCCGTGATGCCGACCGCGGTGATCGCGAACGCGCCGTACATCCACAGGGTCCAGGCGTGGGTGATCGGCATACCGAGCAGATGGCTGATCAGCAGGTAGAGGGCAGAGACGAGCAGGGCCAGGACGACCATCACGAGCCATTTCACGAGCAACGTCCGGAAGCGGTTGATCTGGGTCGGTCCGCGATGGATGTACTTGGGGCCGATCTCCGTCGGCGTGAATCCGAGCAGGCCGTCGACGAGTGCGCTGACGATGGTCGCACCCGTGAACCCCGCCAGGACGAGCAAGAGCGCGTAGTAGAAGGCGGACAGGCCACCGCCGGTGCCGTCGGGCAGAGGATCGTACTGGGCAACGATCACATCGATCGGCTGCGCGAGGGTGAGAGCACTTGCACCGGCGAGCTGAGTCTCGCCGAGCTGTTGGCGTACCTGTTCGGTGATCTGCTGTCCCACAGTTTCATTGACCGACTCGAACGCAGGTGTTGCGACACCGGTCACGAGTGACATTCCGAAACTGCCCGCGCGTGGATTGGTGTAGACCGTAATGATCGGCTTCTCGACGTCCCCGGGAATCACGCTCGCCTGAGCGAGGATTCCCATTCGCTTGGTGAAATCGCTGGGAATGACGATGGAACCGTAGGCCTCGGCCGTCGACAGCAGCGATTGTGCCTGCGCCGGGCCGACTTCCATGAAATCGACCTTGTCCGGATCGACGTTCTGTAGCAGACCCCCGACGATGTCGTTGCCTATGTTGCGTTGCTCGCCCGCGAGGGTGTCGCCCTCGTCCTGGTTGACGATTGCGATGGGTAGGTCGTGCAGATTGCCCCTGGGGTCGAGCACGCCGCCCAGATACAGCGCGGCGAGAAACGACATCAGGGCCGAGACCACCAGGATGGGCGCGAGCCAGAAACGCGGCGAACGAAGGACGTCGGCCATCGACCGAGGGGTTCTGTCGGAGGTCACCGCATCAGTGTCGCAAGTTCGGCTCCCGTGTGCGCGGTAGTTCGACTCTTGCTACGAGACCGGGACGGAGCCTGCGGAACGACCGCAGGCCCCCCAGCCGCTGGACCGTCAGGCGTCGGCCCGACGCGGCAGCTTCCACTCCGGGCGCACCCAGTGGCAGGTGTAACCCTCGGGGTACTTCTGCAGGTAGTCCTGGTGCTCGGGCTCTGCTTCCCAGAAATCTCCGGCCGCGGTCACCTCGGTGACGACCTTGCCCGGCCACAGTCCCGACGCGTCGACGTCGGCAATGGTGTCCTCGGCGACGCGCTTCTGCTCGTCGGTGAGGTAGAAGATGGCCGAGCGGTAGCTGGCACCGATGTCGTTGCCCTGACGGTTCTTGGTGGTGGGGTCGTGGATCTGGAAGAAGAACTCGAGCAGATCGCGATACGTCGTCTGGGTGGGGTCGTAGACGACCTCCAGTCCCTCGGCGTGGTTGCCGTGGTTGCGGTAGGTCGCGTTGGGGACCTCGCCGCCGGTGTAGCCGACGCGGGTGGAGATCACGCCCGGGAGCTTGCGGACGAGCTCTTCGGCTCCCCAGAAGCATCCTCCGGCGAGAATGGCGGTTTCGGTGGCTGCAGACATCGTTGCTCTCCTAGCTCTTTATCGATCGATACGTGGGGTTCAACGAACGAGGCGTCCTCATAATTCCGAATCGTGGGTGCGTTCTCCGACCTCGAGGACCAGTTTGCCGGTGTTGGCTCCGTCGAACAGCAGGTTCAGTGTCGATCCGAAGGCGGGGACGCCGCCGATCTCGATCTGCTCCCGCGCCGTCATCTTGCCGCTGGTGAGCAGTTCGGACAGTGCGTCGATGCCCTCCTGGTAGCGATCGAGGTAGTCGAAGATGATGAAGCCCGTCATCGACGCCCGATTGATCAACAGGGACAGGTAGTGCGCCGGGCCGGGTTGCGGATCGGTGGCGTTGTAGCCGGAGATGGCTCCGCACAACACCACTCGCGCTCCCTTGCGCAGCCGTGAGAGGGCCGCGTCGAGGATCTCACCGCCGACGTTGTCGAAATACACGTCGATGCCCTCGGGTGCAGCTGCCTTCAGGCCCTTGTACACCGATTCGTTCTTGTAGTCGATCGCTGCGTCGAAACCCAGTTCCTCGGTGAGCCACGCGCACTTCTCGGGACCACCCGCAATGCCGATCACAGTGGCTCCCTTGGCTTTTGCGATCTGGCCCGCGATGCTGCCCACGGCGCCCGCGGCTCCGGAGATCACCACGGTGTCGCCCTCGGTGAGCTTGCCGACGTCCATCAGGCCGAAGTGCGCCGTCAGTCCTGGGAAGCCGAGCGCTCCGAGCCACGTGGGTGCCGGTGCGATGGATTCGTCGACCTTCTGCACCCCCGTGCCGTCCGACAGTGCGTGCTCGGTGACGCCGAACGAGCCCGAAACGATCTCTCCGACAGCATAATCGGGGTGGTGGGATTCCAGCACCCGTCCCACGGCGTGCGCCCGCATCACCTCGCCGATCCCGACGGGCGGTACGTACGAGCGCGCATCGTTGAGCCATCCCCGCATCGCCGGGTCGAGAGAGACGTAGTCGACGGTGACGACGAACTCGCCGTCGCCCGGCGTGGGAATCGGTTCTTCGGTGAGGTTCCACGTCGACTCGTCGGGACGTCCCACCGGGCGCTGAGCCAATCGGATCTGACGGTTCACAGATGTCATCTACCGTTCCTTCCACGTCGAAGACAGGTCACCTCGACACTAGGGCAGAATGACGTCACGATGACCAACGCGCCGAACACCACCCGCCTCGCCCCCCGTCTCGTCGCCAGCGACGTCGACGGCACTCTGCTCGACCAGCACGAGCGTGTCACCGAACGCACCAGGCGTGCTGTGTCGGCCGTCGTCGCCGACGGCGTGCCGTTCGTGCTGTCCACCGGCCGCCCGCCGCGGTGGATCCACCCTGTCGTCGATCAGTTGGGATACGCGCCGATGTCGGTGTGCGCCAACGGAGCGGTCATCTACGACGCCGCCAACGATCGCGTGCTCAGCGCCGAGACGCTCTCGGTGCAGACACTGCAGTGGTTGGCCGACGTCGCCTATCGCGCACTGCCGGGCTGCGGGCTGGCCGCGGAGCGGGTGGGCCGGACGGCACACGACTCGGCCACCCCGCAGTTCGTCAGCTCCCCGGGCTACGAGCACGCCTGGCTGAACCCGGACAACGTCGAGATGACCGAGGACGATGTGGTCGACGTTCCGGCCGTCAAGCTGCTGATTCGTCTTTCCGGCTCCACCAGCGGACACATGGCAGACATCCTGTCCCCGCTGATCTCCGGTCGCGCCGACCTGACGTTCTCCACCGACAACGGACTGATCGAGCTCTCGGCACCGGGAATCACCAAGGCGTCGGGTCTGGCCAAGGTCGCCGAGACCCTGTCGGTGGACGTGAAGGACATCGTGGCCTTCGGCGACATGCCCAACGACGTCCCGATGTTGACGATGGTGGGACTGGGTGTCGCGATGGGTAACGCGCATCCGGCTGCCGTCGCGGCGGCGAACGAGGTGACCGTCACCAACGCAGAAGACGGAGTGGCGCACGTCCTCGAACGTTGGTGGTGACGCGTCGCCACGCTGGGCACGAAGGTGTAGTACCGGAACGCGAAAGGGCCGAGTCACCACGGTGACTCGGCCCTTTCGCTGGTGAATCTCAGCCTGCGGGTGCGGGCTCCGGTGCGGGAGCGGGCACAGGAGCCGGTTCCACCGGTGCTGCAACGGGGTTCTGCATCTCCGCGTTGTAGGTGTCGTTGTACGTCTTGATCACCGTGGTCACGATTCCGGTGAGCTCGTTGAAGATCAACGAGCCGTTCTCGAAGTCGGTCCGGAGCCCCTCCGGCACCCGGAACTCGTCGGTGAGCGGCAGACCGAGCACGCCGTCGACGCCACCCTGCTGCACGTACTGCTGGAAGATCTTGCCGATGACGGCCACGGCCTGGCCTGCCATGTTGGTGATGATCTCACCGTTGGCGAACTGCGCCTTCTCGCGGCCACCGCTGACCTGCACCAGACCGCTCACCGGTACGCCCAGCGCACCGGTTTCGCCACCCGAGGACAACCACTTCTGAGCGACGGGACTGGTCGACGCCAGACGCTGCAACTCGGCGACCAGGGCCGGGATGTTCTCGCCCAGAGTGGAACTGACGTCGGTGCCCGGACGGGACGGTGCCGCGTCGGTCACTGCGGTATCGGGAGCTGTGTCGGTCACGTCGGGCGAGACCGGAGTGGCATCTCCGCCGCCGCCGAGGTTCGCCGCAGCGATGTCGCGGATCTCTCCGAGCCGCGCGTATCCGGCGTCACCCGGGCATTCGGTGTTGCCGACGTCGCGGTGACCGAAGATCACCGGCAGGTCGATGCTCTTGCCCTTGCCGACGAACGTGAAATTCGTTCCCTCCGAGGTCATCGTGGTGGTGCCCTTGGGGTCGAGACCGGCCTTGCCCAGCCGCCATCCGAGGAACTTGCCGACCGAATCGATGGTCTCCTGCGAGGGATCCTCGTTGGAGTAGTCGCCCATCATGGCCACACCGACGGTGTTCTCGTTGAACCCGCCCGCATGGGCACCCTGAACCGGCTTGTCCAGACCGCCCGCGCGGCCCTCGAAGATCTGACCGTACTTGTCGACGATGGCGTTGTACCCGATGTCGCACCAGCCGAGCGTCTGCGCGTGGTACGCGTAGATGGCTCGGACGATTTCGGCCGATTCGGACTTGGAGTAGTCGTTGCTGCCTGCGGTGTGGTGCACGGTGGCACCACCGATGAAGTCGTCGATCGTCGGTGTGGCGCAACGGATCGACTCGTCGGCACCCCACTGAGCGCGGGTGATCACGTTCGGGCCTGCGTCACCGGCGACGGGCGTGGCGAGGTCGCTCAGTGCCGAGTCGGCGGGCGACGTGCCGGGGGTGATGAGTACCGCGTTGATGTCGTTCACGGCCGCGGCCAGCTGTTCGGCCGAGCTGTCGGACTCGGGTGCCGGGGCCGCGGGATCGGCCGGAGCCGGATCCTGTTGGCGCAGTGGCTTGCTCGATGACGCCGGGGTGTAGCCCAAGGGCTGTTCCGCGGTAGCGGGAACCTCGGCCGGAGCGCCGGGAGCAGGCAGTTCGACGACCGGAACCTCGGGAACCGGTGCAGTTGCGAAGCTTTCGGGAGCTGCACTGCTCGTCATCGGCGTCAGCAATACCTGCACGGCCTTGGTCAGTCCGACGAAGATCGGTTCGGTGCCCTGCTTTTCCGCAGCGGGAACGGCGTCGCTCGCAGTGGTATCGACCGGCGCGGTTTGCAGCCACGGGCCCCAGGAGCCGTCCTCCAGTTGCCGGCGGATCTGAGCGGAAGCACCGTCGAGCTGCTCGGAGGTCAGGGCCACCATGCTGAACGGGGTGTCCTGCGTGATCTCCTTGACCGCGGCACCGAGTGGCGGACCGGTCGGATCGGCGGCTTCGGGGTTCACCGGTGCAGAGGCGTCCACCCGAGGAATCGGGGCCTGTGCGGTCGCGTTGCCCGGGGCCGGGGTGGTGAGACCCGGGATGTCGGGGATCTCGATCGGCGGGATCACGATGGAATCCGGCAGCGGCAGGTACTTCAGATCGGAGAGCCGCAGATCGGGCAACGGCAGTCCGGTGAGCTCCTGCAGCGGAATCACGATGTCCGGTGCAGCGCTCAGCGCGGTCTCGACGATCTTGGTCGGCACAGTGACGGGGGTTGTCTCGTTGGCCGGTCGAACTCCGGTTGTCGTGCTGTCGGTGAGGCCTGCGACCGCGAAGGGGGTCGCGACGGCCAGTAGTGCGACAGCACCGAGAACGATCGACGGCTTCGTTCGACGGTTCGGCAAGGCGGTACTCCCTGGTTGTTGGTAGGTACGCGTCGTAGGATCTCTGATTGCTGAACAACATGAATCACATCAGCAACATGAGTCCCATCAGACACAAGGCTAAACCTTAGCTTGACAGTTAGCCATCCCCGGGAAGTTCCGGTGGCGCGGCGCGTCGGGCGCGTCACCTACGCTTTCGAGCTGTGACTGTGCACTTCATCGGAGCCGGACCGGGCGCTGCCGACCTGCTCACGCTGCGGGCCGTCGAGTTCCTGCGATCGAGCCCGGTCTGCGTCTACGCCGGTACCTACATCGACGACGCGATCCTCGACCACTGCTCGGCAGGCACCCGCCTGGTCGACACCGCGAAGCTCGATCTCGACGCCATCACCGGTGAGCTGGTCGCCGCCCACGAACGCGGCGAGGACGTCGCTCGCCTGTGCTCGGGGGATCCGTCCCTCTATTCCGCCCTGGCCGAACAGTCCGCTCGACTCGACGCGGCAGGCGTGCCCTGGGACGTCACCCCCGGCGTTCCGGCCTACGCGGCCGCAGCCGCCGCACTGGGCGTCGAGCTGACGGTTCCCGAAGTGACGCAGTCGGTGGTGCTCACTCGCGCGCAGGCCCGCTCGACGGCGATGCCCGATACCGAGGCGCTGAAGAACTTCGCCGCCACCCGCGCGACCCTGGCGCTGCACCTCGCGATCACCCGCACGCGCATCCTGACCGAGGAACTGACGGAGTTCTACGGTCCGGAGTGCCCGGCCACCGTCGTTTTCCACGCCAGCAAGCCGGACGAGCTGATCCTGCGCGGCACTCTGGCCGATATCGCCGACCAGGTCGAGGCCGCCGACCTGCGGCAGGCAGCGGTGATTCTGGTGGGGCCTGCCCTGGCTCGACGCGTCGTCACCGAATCTCACCTCTACGACGCGTGCCGGGACCGATCGTGAGGATTCACCTGATCGGCATCGGCGGTGGCCACCCCGATCAGATCACCGTCCAGGCGATCCAGAAGCTGCGGGCGGTGGATGTGTTCGTCGTGGCCGACAAGGGCGCATCGGTCGGCGATCTCGGGGCGGCCAGGCAGGAAATACTCGAGCGTCACCACGGCGGCAGCTACCGGGTGATCGAGGTACCCGATCCGCCGCGGGACCGATCACCCCGGCGATACGAGACCGCGGTCCTCGATTGGCACGACGCCCGCGCCCGCGCCTACGCCGATGTGCTCGACGGCCTCGACCGAGGCACCGTCGTGGGGTTTCTCGTCTGGGGCGACCCCGCGCTCTACGACAGCACCATCCGCGTCGTCGAGCGGCTGGCCGCGTTGCGCGGCGACATCGAGTTCGATGTCACACCCGGTGTCTCCAGCGTGTCGATGCTGGCGGCGAGTCATCGCCTCGTTCTCAACCGCATCGGCGGACCGATCGTCATCACCACCGGCAGAAACTTGGCGGGCGACGTCGCCGCCGGCCTCGACAACCTCGTGGTCATGCTCGACGGCAACCTGGCCTGCAGCGCGCTGACCGGCGCAGGATGGGGCATCCACTGGGGTGCCAATCTGGGAACGGTGGACGAGAAGCTGGTGGCAGGTCCGCTCGACGACGTGCTCGGTGAGATCCGCAGCGCCCGCGAGCAGGTCAAGTCCCAGCACGGCTGGGTCATGGACACCTACCTGCTCCGACGTTCCGTTCGATGACACCGGGCCCGCCGATGGGCACCTGGCGGGGCAGAGCGGTCACGATCGTCGGATACCCTGGTTGCCCGTGACTGCTGTAAGCCCCGAGACCACCTCTTCCGACGCCTCCGTGACCGGCCGATACGACCTCATCGTCGTCGGATCCGGGTTCTTCGGACTGACCGTGGCGGAGCGGGCGGCATCCCAGTTGGGTAAGCGTGTCCTCGTGCTGGATCGGCGGCATCACCTGGGCGGCAACGCGTACTCCGAGGCCGAGCCCGAGACGGGCATCGAGATTCACAAGTACGGTGCCCATCTGTTCCACACTTCGAACAAGCGGGTCTGGGAGTACGTCAACAAGTTCACCGACTTCACCGGCTACCAGCACCGTGTCTTCGCTCTGCACAAGGGCCAGTCGTATCAGTTCCCGATGGGCCTCGGCCTGATCTCGCAGTTCTTCGGCAAGTACTTCTCGCCCGCCGAGGCGCGCGCCCTCATCGAAGAGCAGTCCAGCGAGTTCGACTCCAAGGACGCGCAGAACTTCGAGGAGAAGGCGATCTCGCTGATCGGACGCCCGCTCTACGAGGCTTTCATCAAGGACTACACCGCCAAGCAGTGGCAGACCGATCCGAAGAATCTTCCCGCGGGCAACATCACCCGATTGCCGGTGCGGTACACGTTCGACAATCGCTACTTCAACGACACCTACGAGGGCCTGCCGGTCGACGGCTACACAGCGTGGCTCGAGAAGATGGCCGCCGACGAGAAGATCGAGGTCCGGTTGAACACGGACTGGTTCGACGTCAAAGCCGAGCTCGTGGCCGAGAGCCCCGACGCTCCCATCGTCTACACCGGCCCACTGGACCGCTACTTCGACTACGCCGAGGGCGAACTCGGCTGGCGCACAATCGATTTCGAGACCGAAGTACTCCCGACGGGTGACTTCCAGGGCACCCCGGTGATGAACTACAACGACGGCGACGTGCCGTTCATTCGGATCCACGAGTTCCGGCACTTCCACCCCGAGCGCCAGTACCCGACCGACAAGACGGTCATCATGCGTGAGTTCTCCCGCTTCGCCAAGAGCGGCGACGAGCCGTACTACCCGATCAACACCCCCGACGACCGGCAGAAGCTCGAGGCCTACCGCGATCGCGCCAAGGCCGAAGCAGCGTCCAGCAAAGTGCTGTTCGGTGGACGCCTCGGCACGTACCAGTACCTGGACATGCACATGGCCATCGCGAGCGCACTGAACATGTACGAGAACACCCTGGTTCCGTACTTCGAGACCGGTGCTCCTCTGGCAGGCGACAAGTGACCGCCAAGCACCTGCTCGAGGACGGCATCACCGACGCCGCGCCGGTTCTGGGTAAGTCGTTGTTGCAGCGCGTACTGCTGCCGCGTTCCGGTGAACCGCTCGACGTGCGCACGCTGTACCTCGAAGAAGCGCTCACCAATGCCAAACGGGCACACTCGCTCTCGCGAACCTCGGTCACCATCGGTTCCGAGTCCGAGGTGTCGTTCTGCACCTACTTCAACGCATTCCCGGCGAGCTACTGGCGGCGCTACAGCGTCCTGAAGTCGGTGGTGCTCCGCGTCGAGGTCTCCGGCCACTGCCGAATCGACGTCTACCGGTCCAAGGCCGACGCGTCGCGCATCCACGTCGAGGGCCGCGAGGCGGTCGACGGAGATGCGGCGCAGGAATTTCTGATCGATCTCGGTCCGTTCGAGGACGGCGGTTGGATCTGGTTCGACATCACCTCCGACTCCGAGGTGGTGCTCGAGAGTGCGGGCTGGTACGCCCCGATCGAGGCTCCGGGGGAAGCGACCGTCGCCGTCGGCATCCCCACCTTCAATCGCCCGACCGACGCCGTCAAAGCCCTTGTCGCACTTGGGTCGGACCCCCTGGTGCTGGACGTGATCCAGGCCGTGATCATGCCCGATCAGGGCACCCGCAAGGCGAAGGACGAGCCCGGATTCGACGAGGCCGCCGCGGCCCTGGGCGGCAGGCTCGCCATCCACGATCAGGCCAACCTCGGCGGGTCCGGCGGATACAGCCGCATCATGTACGAGGCGCTGAACAACACTGCCTGCCAACACATCCTGTTCATGGACGACGACATCGAGATCGAGCCCGACTCGATTCTGCGGGCGCTGGCCATGTCTCGGTTCGCCAAGGTCCCCACACTCGTCGGCGGCCAGATGCTCAACCTGCAGGCGCGCAGTCACCTGCACGTCATGGGCGAAGTGATCGATCGCAGCAACTTCATGTGGACCGGCGCACAGAACGTGGAGTACGACCACGACTTCTCCGAGGATCCACTGCGCACCAGCAAACTGCTGCACCGCCGCATCGACGTCGACTACAACGGCTGGTGGATGTGCATGATTCCGCGGGTCGTCGCCGAGGAACTCGGGCAGCCGCTCCCGCTGTTCATCAAGTGGGACGACGCCGAATACGGCTTGCGCGCACGCGAAGCCGGCTATCCGACGGTGACGCTGCCGGGCGCGGCGATCTGGCACATGGCGTGGAGCGACAAGGACGACGCCATCGACTGGCAGGCGTACTTCCATCTGCGCAACCGCCTGGTGGTCGCATCGCTGCACATGCCGGGCGACGGCAAGGGGCTGGTGCTCGACACGATCAAGGCCACGGTCAAGCATCTGCTGTGCCTCGAGTACTCGACCGTCGCGATTCAGAACCTGGCGATCCGCGACTTCCTCGCCGGCCCCGAGCACATCCTCGAGATCCTGCCCACCGCGCTGCCGACCGTGCACGCACTGCGCAAGGAGTTCCCCGACGCGGTCGTCGTCGGCAGCTCCACCGAACTGCCGCTCGCGTCCGGTGAGGAGGTGGGAGCCGTCGGGCTGCCGACCAACCCACTGGCCAAGATCGGCCGATTGGCAAAAGGGCTGCTGCACAACGCAAAGCCTGCGCACACCCAGCATCACGACCGCCCGCAGCTCAACGTCCCGACTCTCGACGCGCGCTGGTTCCTGCTGTCCCAGGTCGACGGCGTCACCGTCACCACCGCCGACGGCCGTGGCGTCGTGTACCGCAAGCGGGATCGTCAGCAGGCTGCGGCGCTGCTCAAGGAAGCCCTGTCGCTACGCAAGCAGTTGGCAGCCGAATTCCCCGCCCTCAAGGCCCGGTACCGCGATGCCGTGCCGCACCTGACCAGTAAGGAAACGTGGGAACGTGTCTTTCGTTACCAGGCGTAAGGGACAGACCGAGGCTCCGACGGAAGTCAGGATCCTCGAGAAGGTGCAAAGCACCGTCGGCAGTGCCCCCGGCGCGATCACCGTCGCCCGCGGCATGTCGCACTTCGGCGAACACGCACTCGGCTGGGTCGCGATCGCCGGTATCGGAGCTGCACTGGACCGGCCGCGTCGGCGTCAGTGGGCCTCGGTGGCGGTAGGGGCAGTGGGTTCCCACGCCGCGTCGATCGTCATCAAACGCATCGTGCGCCGGCCACGTCCACACGACCCGGCCGTCCGCATCAACGTCTCGACCCCCAGCAAGCTGAGCTTTCCGTCCTCGCATGCGACATCGACCACAGCCGCCGCGGTTCTCCTCGGCCGGGTGACCGGGCTACCGTTACCGGCGGTCCTCGTCCCACCCATGCTGCTCTCGCGCTTGGTGCTCGGAGTCCATTACCCCACCGACGTGCTGGCAGGATCGGCACTCGGCGCGTTGACGGCTGCGGCCGTCGTGAAGTTCGAAGGAGACAAATGAGCGAGGATGCCGCACCCGTAGGCGCACCGCCGAAGAACCTGGCGGACGGCATCGTCAAGGCGCTTCGTCCGCGTCAGTGGGTCAAGAACGTACTGGTGCTGGCCGCACCGCTGGCGGCGGGCTCGGTCACCGACCCCGACGTTCTGCTGTCCGTCGCGCTCGCGTTCGTCGTGTTCTGCTTCGCCGCGTCCGGGGTCTACCTGGTCAACGACGCCATGGACGTCGAAGCCGACCGCGCCCACCCCACCAAGCGATTCCGGCCGATCGCCGCGGGCGTACTGCCGGTCAACATCGCCTACGCGATGGCCGTTGTCTCGCTCGGTCTCGCCATCGGCCTCTCGTTCATCGCGAACTGGAAACTGGCGCTGGTCATCGGCGTCTACATCGCGATTCAGCTCGCGTACTGCTTCGGTCTCAAGCACCAGGCCGTGCTCGACATCTGCATCGTCTCCTCGGGCTTCCTGCTCCGTGCGATCGCCGGTGGCGTCGCCGCCTCGATCCCGCTGTCGCAGTGGTTCCTGCTGATCATGGCGTTCGGCTCGCTGTTCATGGCGGCAGGCAAGCGCTACGCGGAGCTGCAGTTGGCCGAACGCACCGGCGCGAAGATCCGCAAATCGCTCGAGAACTACACCACCACGTACCTGCGATTCGTCTGGACACTGTCCGCGACCGCCGTCGTCATCTGTTACGGCCTGTGGGCGTTCCAGGAAGACGCGGGCACGGGTGCCAACTGGTTCGCCATCTCGATGATTCCGTTTACTATCGCAATCCTGCGATACGCAGTGGATGTCGATGGCGGCGAGGCAGGCGAACCCGAAGAGATCGCGTTGGGAGACAGGGTTCTGCAGCTACTCGCCATAGCGTGGATCGGAGTGGTTGGTGTCGCTGTCTACCTCGCCTGACCAGCGAGACGCGCGAGAAGAGAACTCCGCTCGGGCATCGATCACCAGGCCGGTCTTCTGGATCGGGACCGTGGTCACCGGGGCGTTGTTCCTCTGGGGTGCGTGGGAGCGCCGCTGGATCGCCGACGACGGCCTGATCGTTCTGCGTACCGTCCGCAACCTGCTGGCAGGCAACGGACCGGTGTTCAACGCGGGCGAGCGCGTGGAAACCAACACCAGCACCATCTGGACCTACCTCGTGTACGCGGGCAGTTGGCTCAGCGAGGGTCGACTCGAGTACGTCGTCCTGACGATCGCACTGATCCTGTCCACGGCGGCCGTCGTTCTGGCGATGATGGGCACGTTCGCGTTGCGTGGTCGCACCGCGTCGCAGACTCTGTTCCTGCCTGCCGGAGTCCTGGTCTACATCGCGGTTCCGCCCGCCCGCGACTTCGCGACGTCCGGCCTCGAGACCTGCCTGGTCATCTTCTGGTTGGCGATGCTGTGGCTGCTGATGGTCCGGTGGGGTCAACGACGGTCGGGTGGCGTCGAGCTGCTGCTGCTGGCCTTCTTCGCCGGGCTCGGCCCGCTGGTGCGTCCGGAACTGTCCATCGTCGCGGTGCTGGCGTTGGCGATGATCTTCCTGGCTCCGCAGAGTTGGTTGTCCAGGCTGCGAGTGTTCGCTTTCGCCGGTGCGGTGCCGGTGCTCTATCAGATCTGGCGCATGGGCTACTACGGCCTGCCGTACCCCAACACCGCGGTGTCGAAGGATGCAGGCGGAGCCAAGTGGTCGCAGGGGTTCGAGTACCTGTCCAACCTCGTCGGCCCGTATCTGCTGTGGTTGCCACTGATACTGCTCGTCGTCGGTGCCGTGCTGTCGGCCTCGCGAGTGCGGTTGTCCCTGCCCCGTACCGTCGGCGGCTGGCTCGCCGCGCTGCGGACGCCGACCGCCGTGGTCGTCTTCGTGTTGATCAGTGGCCTTCTGTTGGCTTTGTATTCGATTCGCGTCGGCGGCGATTTCATGCACGGTCGGACATTGTTGCCGGCATTGTTCACGCTTTTGATGCCGATTTCCGTGCTGCCGGTCGCTCTCCCGAAACGCTGGGCTGCAGACCGCGCCACAGCGGTTTTCGTCGCCGATCTGTTCGTCTGGGCCGGCATCGTGATCTGGGCCGTCGTGGCGGCCAACACGACTGGAATGCCGCAGGGCTCGATCGTCGGCCGCAGTGGCATCGTCGACGAGCGGGCGTTCTACTCGCTCAACACCGGGCACGCTCATCCGATTCTGGCCTCGGACTACCTCGACTACCCGCGGATGCGAGGAATGGTCGAGGCGATCGAGGACACTCCCGACGGCGGATTGCTGTTGCCCTCGGCCCAGTTCACGTACTGGGATGTCGTTCCACCGCCGCTGCCGATCCCCGAGGGTGGATTCGGTCACACCGTCTTCTTCCTCAACCTCGGAATGACCAGCATGAACGTCGGCCTCGACGTGCGGGTCATCGACCAGATGGGGCTGGCATACCCGTTGGCGTCGCACACCGAGCGGCTCGAGAACGGCCGGATCGGGCACGACAAGAACCTGTATCCGGACTGGGTGGTGGCCGATCTCGGACTCGTCGCCGTCCATCCGTACCTGCCCTGGTACATGGACGAGGACTGGGTCACCGAGGCTCAGGTGGCGTTGACCTGCCCCGACACCCAGGAGCTGCTCACCTCGTATCGGGCCCCGCTGACGAAGGATCTGTTCGTTCGCAATTTCAAGCGTTCGCTCTTCTATGCCGGATATCGCTTCGATCGGGTGCCGAAATACGAAATACAACGATGTGATCTTCCGGCCCCGATATTGAAGGCGGACAATTAGTTGTCCGAACACGAAAAGGTCACCGGGTTGCGCCGAAGTGGTCTCGACGCCAAGATGAGCTATCTCGATCCTGTAACGGTGGCCGCCCTTGGTGCGATAAGCGCTGAGGATGTGTGTGCGACCGACCCGAGGGTCGGACGGCAGACATGGTGAACTTGCGAGATCAAGCGTTGATTGCGTAACCGATGTGACGATGAAGCAGCTGAGAGGTCGAGTGCATGCTGGGTAGAAGGAAGAGCCGGTCCGAGGACAAGCGGGGTGGGTCCTGGGGCCGCCGCGCCGCCACGTCCATGCTGATGGCGGTGGTCCTCCCACTGGGATTGGCTGTAGCCGGCGGTGGCGCAACTGCCAACGCAGCCTTCGACGGCAATGCCATCGACGTCTGGACGGACTCGAGCATGGGTCCGATCAAGAGCCGCGTCTGGCGCGCCGCGGACGGCAACACCAATCGCGTCGTCTACCTCCTCGACGGTCTTCGGGCCACCAACGACATCTCCGGTTGGGAGCACGAGACGGACGCCGGTGCCGTGTTGGCCTCCTGGAACATCAACGTCGTCGAGCCGGTGGGTGGACAGTCGAGCTTCTACTCCGACTGGTACGCACCGTCGAACTTCAACGGCCAGCAGACCACGTACAAGTGGGAGACCTTCCTGACGCAGAACCTGCGTGAGAACCTGCGCGCGAACTGGGGCTTCAACCCCAACCGCAACGGCGTCATCGGTATCTCGATGGGTGGCTCGGCTGCTCTGACTCTCGCGGCCTACCACCCGGACCAGTTCAGCTACGCGGGCTCGCTGTCCGGCTACCTGAACATCTCCGCTCCCGGCATGCGCGAAGCCATGCGTCTGGCATTGCTCGACTCCGGTCGCTACAACATCGACGCGATGTGGGGACCGCCGTGGGATCCGGCGTGGCTGCGCAACGACCCGTTCGTCTTCGCCCCTCGTCTGCGCGACAACGGAACCCGCGTGTGGGTGTTCGCAGGTAGCGGCCTGCCCGGCGGACTCGATCGCCCGCGGAGCTTCATCGACTACTACAACACCGCCAACGGCATGGGCCTCGAGGCCATCGCACTGGCGAACAGTCGGGCGTTCCAGATCCGGATGGCCAGCATCGGTGCCAACAACGTCACCTACGCGTTCCCGGCCGTCGGTACCCACCAGTGGGGTTACTGGGGCGAGCAGATCCGCATCATGGCACCGGACCTGAGCGCCAACATCGGTAACTGAGCCGCTCACGGATCATTTCGGTCGTTTCGCCCGCTTCTCGGCCCTTCGTGAAACTTCACGACTTTTCAGGGCTGTTCAGCGGGGACCGAGCAGGATAGTCTCCTGTTTCGGGGAAACGTCGAGGTGAAACTGGGACGCTGATCACAGTTTTGCCTTGGAACCGCTCGATGGAATAACCTCCATCGAGCGGTTCGCCTGTTTCACAGCAGAACCTCCGATTTTTCAGGACCACGTCGTCCTTCGGCCCGGAGGGGCCACCAGGAAAGCCCTGTTCGATTGCCGGGGGCCGCACGTCGCGGAGACCGCGTAGATGAGAGAGAGCACGATTCATGCGATTTGCCGGCCTCAGCAGAACACCGAAGGCGTCTTCACGCTGGCGTCAGCGCCTGCTCGGCGTCGGTGCTGCAGCGCTCGTCCTTCCCCTCGCAGCCGGTGTCGTCGGTGGAGCGGTCGCTGTCGCAGCACCCGCTCCCGTCGCGCATCAGACCCCTGCCGGTGGCCGTGAAGACCTGATCGTCCCGTCCGAGATGGGCCCCATCAAGGTTCAGGTCCAGTGGGCGGCCCGTGGCGGCAACGCCGCTCTCTACCTGCTCGACGGGCTGCGTGCCCGCGACGACCGCAACGCCTGGACGTTCGAGACCAACGCGCAGGATCAGTTCGCCAACGACGACGTGACCCTGGTCATGCCCGTCGGCGGTCAGTCGAGCTTCTACAGCGACTGGTACACCTCGTCGAACTTCAACGGCCAGGAAGTCACCTACAAGTGGGAGACGTTCCTGACCCAGGAGCTGCCCGCGTTCCTCGAGAACTACGGTGTCTCGCGCAGCAACAACGGTGTGCTCGGACTGTCGATGGGTGGTTCGGCAGCACTGACGCTCGCCGCGTACCACCGCGATCAGTTCAAGTTCGCCGGTTCGCTCTCGGGCTACCTCAACATCTCCGCGCCCGGCATGCGCGAGGCCATCCGCGTCGCCATGCTGGACGCCGGTCGCTTCAACGTCGACTCCATGTGGGGACCGCCCTGGAACCCGGCGTGGCTGCGCAACGACCCGTTCGTCTTCGCGCCGCGACTCGAGGGCCTGTCCCTCTACATCTCGGCAGCCAGCGGGCTGCCCGGCGAGTTCGATCGCCCGGCCGCGCCGATCGACTTCTACAACACCGCCAACGGAATGGCGCTCGAGGCACTCTCGCTCGCCAACACCCGTGCATTCCAGATCCGCATGAACACTCTCGGCATCCCGGCCACGTACAGCTTCCCGGCCAACGGCATTCACGCATGGCCGTACTGGGGAGCCGAGCTGTGGAAGGCTCGCGGCCAGATCCTGGACGCGCTCAACGCCTGACACCGATCGAGTAGTCGTTCTTCGAGAAATGCCGCCCCGCGTCTGTGCGCCGGGCGGCATTTTTCGGTCCCGGCCGCGGTCGCGATGCCGACTCAGTTCACAATTGCACCACCAGTCACAGCGCGTCTGCTGCTCGTCGGCATCGGGCACGTGTAGAAAGACATACGAAGCATGTCTCGATAGGAGACCTTCGAAAGTCACGTCGAAAGAGAGTCACCATCATGCGCACTGAGCTTGTTCGGTTCGGTCGGACTACATCGGCCGGTACACGGGCTCGGCGAGCGGCAGCAGCACTGACCGTCGCTTCCGCGCTGATGATCCCCTTCGCGACGACGACCGTTGCCTCCGCTGCCCCCATCGCGCGGACGGCCCCTGTCGCGCTGGCCGGCCCCGCCTACACGCAGACGTCCGGTGCCACCGTCACGTCGGTGGACTGGCTCTCCGATCGTCGCGTCGCGCTGTGGATCCAGTCGCCCTCGATGGGAACGCCCATCCAGGTTCAGCTGTTGCTCGCGCGTGACTGGAACATCAACCCGCAGGCCACGTTCCCGCAGGTGTACATGCTCGACGGTCTGCGCGCGACCGACCAGGAGAACGGCTGGACGGCCGAGACCGACGCCGAGTCGTACTTCGCCGACAAGAACGTCAACGTGGTCCTCCCCATCGGCGGCCAGTCCAGCTTCTACTCCGACTGGCTCGATCAGGACAACGGCAAGAACTACCAGTGGGAGACGTTCCTGACCCAGGAGCTCCCACCCATTCTCGAGCGGGACTGGCGCAGCACCGACACCCGTGGAGTCGTCGGATTGTCCATGGGCGGTACGTCCGCGATGTTCCTCGCCGCGCGCAACCCCGGCTTCTTCAAGTTCGCGGGTTCGCTCTCGGGCATCCTGACCACCACCTCGCTCGGCATGCCGCAGGCAATCCAGTACGCGATGACCGACGCGGGCGGCTACAGCTCGAGCGCCATGTGGGGCTCGCCGTCCAACTCCCTGTGGGCGCAGCACGATCCGTACCTGCTGGCCGACAAGTTGAAGGGCGTCAGCCTCTACATCTCCAGCGGCAACGGCTCGACCGGACCGTACGACCAGCCGTCGGGCATTCCGGGCGTGAGCACCAACTACGCCGGCATGGGGCTCGAGATCCTCTCGCGCCTGACCTCGCAGTCCTTCGCCACCAAGCTCAACCAGCTCGGCATCCCCGCTCAGGTCAACTACCGGCCGTCGGGCACGCACTCGTGGCCGTACTGGCAGTTCGAGCTGCATCAGCTCTGGCCGCAGCTCGCCACCGCACTCGGAGTCGAGGTCGACAAGCCCGCGTGCAGCGTCGCCGGCATGATCGGCAACGCGAGCGGTGCCAACTCGTGGCTCGGACCGTGCTTGACTGCCGAGTACAACGTGGCCGGAGGTCGCGCGCAGGACTTCACCTTCGGCCGGGTCTTCTTCACCCCCGATACCGGTGCGCAGGTCGTCGCCGGAGCCATCGGTGGCATCTACCAGGGCAACAGGGGCCCCGAGGGTGCACTCGGATTCCCGACGACCGGTGAGATCGGAACTCCGGACGGTCGCGGACGATTCAACGCCTTCCAGAACGGAATGGTCTACTTCACGCCGCAGACCGGCGCACACGTGGTCAAGGGTGCTGTGCTCGACGAGTGGGCTGCCCAGGGTTACGAGGGCGGGCCGCTGGGCTACCCGGTGCTCGACGAGGTTCAGACGCCGACCAAGCCCGGATCGGTACAGGGCTTCGAGATCGGTGCCATCTACACCTCGCCCGATGCCGGTGTGCACTCGGTGCAGGGCATGATTCTGGGCAAGTACGGTGAATTGGGCTGGGAGGGTGGAGCTCTCGGGTTCCCCAAGTCCAACGAGCTCGGCCCGATCAGGGACGGCGGACGCTTCAACCAGTTCGAGACGGGCAACATCTACTGGAGCCCGCTGAGCGGAGCCTGGTCCACCCCGTACGGTCCGATCTTCGACGCATGGGGATCGGTCGGCTACGAGGGCGGCCGGTTGGGCTACCCCACCAGCGATCAGTTCGACATCGACGGTGGCGGCAAGCAGCAGAACTTCCAGTTCGGCATCATCACCGTCAAGGACGGCGTTGCCACGATCGCGCCGTAGTTGCTTGCGAAACGACATCAGCTCAGAGTCTTCTCAGAGCGTGGCGGTACTCTCGCCTGCGACCCGACGACCGAAGGATTTCGATCGATGACGCGTAATTCCCTCACCAGGACTCTGTCGCTCGGTGTGTTCGCCCTTGCGGCGAGTTCGATGCTGGTGGCCTGCGGGAGTGACGACTCGACGGCTACCGGAGCGCCGACGACCACCACCTCGGCTGCCGAGACGACGACCGAGGCCGAGTCGACGACGTCGGCCGCAGAGACCACCACTGCTGCGCCGACCACGAGTCCGGGTGAGGCGGCCACCGCGCCGCCCGAGCAGCCGCAGCCCGTCCCGGACGATTTCCCCGGGCCGACGGAAAGCCAGATCGACGACCGCGGCGCGAGCTTCCTGGAGGAGCTGAAGAAGCAGGGGATCACCCCGGCGGGCAACGGCGACATCGCGGTGTCGACGGCCAATTACATCTGTGCCGCGCAGGCGCAGGGCGTCACGGCGGAGGAGATCTCGACCTTCGTCACCGCGAACGTCGGCGTCGAGGCAAGCGCCTCCGGAACGCAGATGAGCGAGACGCAGGCTCAGCAGGCAGCCCAGACCTACATCGCCGCCGCGCAGGCGACGTACTGCAGGCCGTAGAGATCAACGGTGATGGCCAAGCGTAAGCGCAGAATCCTTCCGGTGATCGCCGTAGCGGCGATCATCGGTCTGATCATCGTCGCCCTGTGGTACCTGCTGGCCGGACGGCTGCCGAAGGAACCGGGCATCCCGGTGCCACCGGGACCGGAGGAGCCGACGTCGCAGCCGGCCGACTGCCCCGACGTCCAGGTCATCGCCATCCCCGGAACCTGGGAATCGTCGGCCACCGACGATCCGTACAACCCGACGGCCAATCCGGCGTCGTTGATGCTCAACGTCACCCGCCCGTTGCAGGAGCAGTTCCCCGGTTCGCGAGCCGACGTCTACACCGTGCCGTACGTGGCTCAGTTCTCCAATCCCATCGCGCTGCCGCCGGACGGTCAGCAGTCGTACAACAACAGTCGTACCGAGGGCAAAGCCGTCGCCGTGCAGAAGATGACCGATGTCAGTGCGCGTTGCCCGCTGACCAACTTCGTCCTCACCGGCTTCTCGCAGGGCGCGGTCATCTCCGGCGACATCGCGGCCGACATCGGAGCGGGCAACGGTCCCATCTCCGCAGATCGTGTTCTGGGCGTCACCCTCATCGCCGACGGTCGACGCGACGGCGTCTCCGGTACGGATGTTCCGGCTCCGCTCGACGGCGTCGGTGCAGAGGTCGCTCTCGGCGGACTCGACCTGCCCGGCATCACGATGACGGGGCGTCGAGAAGGAGGCTTCGGTGCCCTCGACGACCGGACCAACCAGATCTGTGCACCAGGAGACTTGATCTGCTCGTCGCCGTCGGATGGATTGTCGCTCCGCAACATTCCGCAGAGCATCCAGATTCTGATCGGGGCTGCAGGCAACCCGGTTCATGCGTCGTACAACAGTTTCGTCGTCGACGGATCCGGTACGACGGCCACTCAGTGGACCGCTGGGTGGGCCGCCGGACTGATCGAGAATGCCCCGACGCCCGCGCATTCGTGAGTGTCGACGCTTTATAACGGAAACGTCACAACGCGACGTGCAGTGGTCTGGTGCCGCGCACAAACCTTGGCCGCGAAGCCCCCAGCCGGTGTGATCGACTCGGGTCAGCGGCTAGAGTGGCGCCTTGGACCTGCGCAGATCGGCCTCGGCCGGGCTGCTCTCGCCATCAGAAACAAGACCGCTGCACACTCCGAGGAGAGCAATAGATGAGTTCCGCCGAGGCCGCGACCGCAGGGCCGCGCAAATTCCGATTCGCTGCAGGCGGAGAGGGAAACGCCGAGGAGGGCGGGGCTCGGAAGTTCATCAAGCTGGCGCAACAGGCCGAGGAACTGGGTTACGACAGCTTCATGATTCCCGACCACCTGGGCAACCAGGTCGGTCCGATCGCAGCGCTCGGCGCGCTCGCCGTGGCCACCGACAAGATTCGGCTCGGCACTGCTGTGTTGGCGAACGGCTTCCGGCATCCCGCGGTGCTGGCCAAGGATGCGGCCACCATCGATGTGCTCTCGGGTGGGCGGCTCGAGCTCGGTCTGGGTGCGGGTTGGATGCGTGAGGAATACGACAAGGCGGGGATCACGTACGACCGCCCTGGCGTGCGGATCGAGAAGTTGGAGGAGACCCTCGAAATTCTCGACGTCCTGTTGCGCGGTCAGGAATGCAACTTCGAGGGCAAGCACTACACGATCGCAGGACTCAAGGGCAGTCCTCGGCCCCGCCAGGGACCGCGTCCTCCCATTTGTATCGGCGGTGGCGGTCCGAGGATGCTCGCCCTGGCGGCCAAGCACGCCGACATCATCTCCGTGGTGCCGAGCACCTCGAAGGAGGGCAAGCTGTTGCTCTCGGGCATGACCATCGAGAAGACCCTCGAGCGTGTCGAGCTCATTCGTGCAGCAGCAGGCGATCGGTTCGACGACATCGAACTGAACTGGGCCATCACCACGATCGTCGTCACCGACGACCGTGAGCAGATGGCCGAGATGGCGCTCGCGGCACTCGACAACGGCTACCCGCCGAACGTGGACGTCGATGTCAAGCTCACCGTCGAGGACATCCTGTCGTCTCCGTACCTCGCATTCGGGACATACGAGGAAATTGCCGATCAGATCCGTAACGTTCGCGCGCGGACGACGATGTCCTATGTCGGGGTTTTCCCTACTCAAATGGAAGCATTCGCGCCGGTTGTCGACTTGCTGAAAGGCGAGTGACGTAGGCGCGTGTCGGTACCATGTAGCTGGCCTTTCAAACCAGGTGCCAAACCGACACCATAAGAGCTACTAGTCAGTAACATAAAACGCTGTTCGGTGTCCGCATGCACGTAGCCGGTCGTGCGGGCCCAGGTCACGCAGGCTGTGTGGCAGCGGATTCGTGTCGGAGGAGATTGAAGTAATGAGCCACACGTTCGACGATTTCATCGATGAGAACGGCCATATCACCATCGGCGAGGGGCAGACGCTCGTCCGCCACGTCGAGGTGAACGTGAAGGAGAATTCCGACACGCTCGCGTACCGGTTCGTCGATTACTCCCGGGAACGTGACGGCGAAGCTCATGAGCTGACCTGGGCCGAGTTCGGTACTCGCCTCAAAGCTGTCGCTGCTCGCCTGCAGCAGGTCACCCAGCCCGGTGATCGAGTGGCCATCCTGGCACCGCAGGGCCTCGAGTACGTCATCGCCTTCTTCGGAGCGATCTACGCGGGCACCATCGCGGTACCGCTGTTCGATCCCGACGAGCCAGGGCACACCGATCGCCTGCATGCCGTCCTCGGTGACTGCAAGCCGAGCGCCATCCTCACCGCGAGCAACTCGGCAGCAGGCGTACGCGCCTTCTTCCGCGCGCTCCCCGCCGCGGAGCGCCCCCGGATCATCGCCGTCGACGCGGTCCCGGACAGCGTCGGCGAGACGTGGGTCGAGCCGACTGCCGGGCTCGACGACATCGCTTACCTGCAGTACACGTCCGGTTCGACGCGGACCCCGGCCGGCGTCGAGATCACGCACCGCGCGGTCGGTGTCAACGCGCTGCAGATGGTCGACAGCATGGAGATCAACCACGACTCCCGCGGCGTCACCTGGCTGCCGATGTTCCACGACATGGGTCTGCTCACCGTCATTCTCCCGGCGCTCGGCGGTAAGTACATCACCATCATGAGCCCGCGTGCGTTCGTGCAGCGGCCCTGGCGCTGGATCAAGGAACTCGCCGCGGTGTCCGACGGCGCGGGTACCTTCGCAGCAGCGCCGAACTTCGCGTTCGAGCACGCGGCCCAGCGTGGTCTGCCGAAGAACGGCGAGAGCCTCGACTTGTCCAATGTCATCGGTCTGATCAACGGCAGCGAGCCCGTCACCACGTCGTCGATGAAGAAGTTCAACGAGGCGTTCGGTCCCTACGGTCTGCCGAAGTCCGCGATCAAGCCGTCGTACGGCATGGCGGAGGCGACCCTGTTCGTCTCGACCAGCAAGCACGCCGACGAGGCCAAGGTTGTCTACGTGGACCGCGTCGAGCTCAATGCGGGCAACTTCGTCGTCGTCGCCCCCGACGCCCCCGGTGCCATCCCGCAGGTGTCCACCGGAACCGTCGCTCGCAGCCAGTGGGCTGCCATCGTCGATTCCGAGACCGGCACCGAGGTTGCCGACGAGCACGTCGGCGAGATCTGGTTGCACGGCGAGAACATCGGCAAGGGCTACTGGGGCCGCGAAACCGAGACCTCCGAGACCTTCCACAACAAGCTCGTCCACCGCAACCCCGAAGGCTCGCACGCAGACGGCGCTCCCGAGGGTGGCAACTGGATGCGTACCGGCGACTTCGGCGTCTACCACGACGGCGAGCTCTACATCACCGGCCGCGTCAAGGACCTCGTCATCGTCGACGGACGCAATCACTACCCGCAGGACCTCGAGTTCTCGGCCCAGGAAGCCAGCAAGGCATTGCGTCCCGGCTTCGTC
This sequence comes from Rhodococcus sp. 05-2255-3B1, assembly GCF_002258545.1. Classification (NCBI taxonomy): domain Bacteria; kingdom Bacillati; phylum Actinomycetota; class Actinomycetes; order Mycobacteriales; family Nocardiaceae; genus Rhodococcus; species Rhodococcus sp. 05-2255-3B1. The sequence goes on from NZ_NOZC01000007.1 coordinate 520,932, forward strand.
GCAGCCTTCGCCGTCCCGCTCAACCAGCTCCCGGACATCGTGTTCGAGTTCAGTGGCGCAGCCCTGACCAAGGACCCCGACGACAGCTCCGAGCAGCTCGTCATCGTCGCCGAGCGCGCACCCGGCTCCGGCAAGGCAGATCCGGCTCCGATCGCCGACGAGGTGCGTACCGCGGTCTCCGCACGGCACGGCGTCACCGTTCGCGACGTCCTCCTCGTCCCGGCCGGTTCCATCCCGCGCACCTCGAGCGGCAAGATCGCTCGACGCGCATGCAAGGCCGCGTACATCGAGGGCACGCTGCGTGGCGGCTACCAGCAGACGGCCTTCCCGGACGCAGAACTGCCCGACTGACGGACGCACCCTCCGTTTTTCCTCCGACACGACTTGGTGAGTAATGGCTGAACTAGAGACAGACAAAATCGAGCGCGTGGACGGCGGAGACCTCACGGTTGCGCAGCTGCGGGACTGGCTGCGCAACTGGGTTGCGGACGCGACCGGGCAACCGGCGTCGGCCATCTCCGACGACCGCCCGATGGAGGAATTCGGTCTGTCCTCTCGCGATGCCGTCGCATTGAGCGGCGAGATCGAGGAGCTGGTGGGAGTCACGCTGACCGCCACCGTCGTCTACCAGCACCCCACCATCGCCTCGCTGGCCAAGATCATCATCGAGGGCGAGCCGGACGAGCCTGTCGGCACCGTCGACGACGCGTTCTACACCAGCGGCGGGAATTCCGGCGACGCGCACGACGTCGCGATCGTCGGCCTGTCGTCCCGTTTCCCCGGTACCGGACAGACTCCGGAGGAGATGTGGTCGCTGCTGATCGAGGGCCGCGACGGCATCACCGATCTGCCCGACGGCCGCTGGCAGGAATTCACCTCCGATCCGGTCATCGCCGCCGCGGTGGCCGCAACGGTGACCAAGGGTGGTTACCTCGACGACGTCAAGACCTTCGACGCCGAATTCTTCGCGATGTCGCCCAACGAGGTCGTCAACGTCGACCCGCAGCAGCGGCTCGCACTCGAGCTGACCTGGGAAGCGTTGGAGCACGCGCACATTCCGGCCAGCTCGATCAAGGGCAGCCAGGTCGGCGTCTTCATCGGCAGCTCCTCCAACGACTACCAACTCATCGCCGTCAGCGACCCGGCCGTGCACCCGTATGCCCTCACCGGTACGTCCACCGCCATCGTCGCCAACCGAGTGTCCTACTTCTACGACTTCCGCGGGCCGTCGATCGCCGTCGACACCGCGTGCTCGTCTTCGCTGGTCGCCGTGCACCAGGCGGTGCGCAGTCTGCGTACCGGCGAATCCGATCTCGCCGTTGCCGGTGGCGTCAACATGCTTCTCGCGCCGCCCATCACCGTCGGCTTCGGCCAGACGGGTGTGCTCGCGCCCGACGGCCGAATCAAGGCCTTCTCCTCCGACGCGAACGGCATGATCCGCTCCGAAGGCGGCGGACTCGTCGTGCTCAAGCGACTCGAGGACGCCGAACGCGACGGGGACGACATCCTCGCCGTCATCGCCGGATCCGCGATCAATCAGGACGGCCGCTCCAACGGTCTGCTTGCGCCCAACCCGGACGCACAGGCCGATGCGCTGCGGTTCGCATACCGCGACGCCGGCATCAACCCGTCGGGCGTCGACTACATCGAAGCCCATGGCACCGGAACCATCCTGGGCGACCCGATCGAGGCCGATGCACTCGGTCGCGTCGTCGGTCGCGGCCGCGACGCCGACAAGCCGGCTCTGCTGGGATCGGCCAAGACCAACTTCGGGCACCTCGAATCTGCCGCGGGCGCAGCAGGTTTGATCAAGGTCGTGCTCGCGATGCAGCAGAACAAGCTCCCTGCCTCGCTGAACTACGCGGGCCCCAACCCGTACATCGACTTCGACAAGGCACACCTGAAGGTGATTCCGGAGGCCACCGACTGGCCGCGGTACACCGGCAAGGCCGTCGCGGGTGTGTCCGGTTTCGGCTTCGGTGGCACCAACGCACACGTCGTCGTGCGCGAGTACGTCCCGGGTGAGACCGACGGCGCATTCGACCCCGCGGCCGTGGACCCGGAAGCCGTTCTCGTCGAAGGCCTCACTGACGTCTCCGGTGCCGAGCTGCCGATCGTCGCCGACCCCGAGCCTGAACCTGCCGTCTCGAAGGTCGAGACAACCGATCCGGTAGCCGAGGCCGAGACGATTCTGTCCGATGCTGAAACCGGTTCGGAGACAGTCATTCTCGCTGTGTCCGCGGCCCTTCCGTCGCGCCGCAAGCGAGCCGCCGGAGAGTTGGCCGACTGGCTCGAAACCGAAGAGGGAAGTACGACGCCTCTCGTCGACGTCGGCCGCACGTTGGCCCGCCGCAACCACGGACGTTCGCGCGCAGTGGTTCTGGCATCCACCACCGCCGAGGCCATCGCAGGATTGCGCGCCATCGCCGCAGGAAAGCCCGGACCCGGTGTGTTCTCTGCAGACTCACCGGCCTCCAACGGCGCAGTGTGGGTGTTCTCCGGCTTCGGCTCACAGCACCGCAAGATGGCATCGCGCCTCTACCGCACCAACGCGGTGTTCGCCGCCGAGGTCGACAAGGTGGACGAACTGCTGGTCGACGAGGCCGGCTACTCCATCCGCGAGATCATCCTCGACGACTCGCAGACCTACGAGTTCGAGAACTCCCAGGTGGGCATCTTCGTCATCCAGATCGCCTTGGCCGCAACGCTCCGCGCGCACGGTGCCGAGCCGTCGGCCGTCATCGGACACTCGATGGGTGAGGTCGCGGCCGCATACGTCGCCGGCGGCCTGAACCTCGAAGACGCAGTGCGCATCATCTACGCCCGGTCGCGACTGCTGGCCGAGGGCCAGGACGGACTCGGAGCCGCATCGCAGGGCGCAATGGCTCTTGTCGAGTACACCCCCGACGAGGTCAAGACTCTCACCGATCAGTTCCCCAACGTCGAGCCCTGCGTCTACGCAGCACCGACCCACACCACCGTCGGCGGACCGCGCGCCGAGGTCGAGGCTCTCGTCGAGATGGCCGAGGCCGCAGGCAAGATGGCCCGACTCCTCGACGTCAAGGGTGCAGGACACACCGCAGCCGTCGACGTGCTGCTCGGTGAGCTGGCCGCCGAACTCGCCGGAATCGAACCCGGCAAGCTCACCGCCGGGGTCTACTCTTCGGTCGATCGCGAGGCCCACTATCGCGTCGGGCATGCGGCGATCCACGGCGTCGAGTACTGGACCAAGGGAATGCGTCATCCGGTCTGGTTCACCCAGGCCGTCAATGTCGCTGTGGGAGACGGGCATACGACGTTCGTCGAGCTCGCTCCCAATCCCGTCGCATTGATGTCGGTCGCCGCCACGGCATGGGCTGCAGGCGTCGCCGATTCGACTCTGATTCCGACGCTCAAGCGCAAGGAGGACGAGTCCGAGACCTTCCTCGCCGCTCTGGCGCAGCTGTACGTTCACGGTCATGCACTGGAACTGGCAACGCTGTTCGAATCCGGCCCGTACGCGGACATCCCGCGAACTGCCTACCTGCGCAAGGAGTTCTGGCTGAACTCGCAGGTCAGCTCGAGCGGTAACGCGCGAGTTCCCGGTGCCCGCGTCGCATTGCCGGACGGCCGCCACGTCTGGGAGGTCCAGGCCTCCGCCGTCGCCGATTTCGATGCACTGGTCACTGCTGCCGCGTCGCAGGTGTTCTCCGATGTGGCACTGGGAGTTTCGGTCTCCCACGCCGGCGTGCCGAAGGCGGGTACGGTCGTCACCACGTTGACCTCGCACCTCGGTGGCGCGTCGGTACAGGTGCACGCGCACGAGGGCTCGGCGTTCACCCTGCTGCACGAGGCCGTCGTCACCTCGGGTGACGTTCGACCGGACCCCGTTGTCGCTGTGGAAGAGCGCTCCTCGTCTCCCATGGAGGAATTGCCGGAGGTCGTCGAGACGTTCGGTGATCGCTGGGATCCGAACGGCAACCAGAAGCTCGAGGACCGACTGGCCGTCATCGTCGCGGAGTCCATGGGCTACGCGCCCGAGGATCTGCCGCCCGAGGTTCCGCTGATCGAACTGGGTCTGGATTCGCTCAGCGCCGTGCGCATCAAGAACCGCGTCGAGTACGAATTCGATATCCCCACAGTGCAATTGCAGGCCGTGCGCGACGCCAACCTGCGTGAGGTGGAGAAGTACCTGCGCTACGCGATCGAGAACCGCGACGAGGTGCAGGCACTGGCAGACAAGCAGGCGGCGGAGAAGGCGGCCGAACAGGCTGCTGCGTCGCCTGCCGCCGTCGAGCCTGCCCCCGCTGCCCCCGTTGCCGAGGACGCTGCCCCCGTCGAGAAGGCTGCCCCGGCAGTTGCTGCCGCGGCGCAGACCGATCTCGGCGGCAAGGAAGCATTCGCCGAGGCCGCCGGATCCGACGTGCCTCCGCGCGACAATGCCGAGCGGATGACGTTCGCGACATGGGCTGTGGTGACGAAGGAATCGGCCAAGGGAATCTTCAACACTCTGCCGATCCTCGACGACGAGACGGCGGAGAAGCTGGCCGCTCGTCTGACCGAGCGGGCCGGCGGCGAGATCACCTTCGACGACGTCCTGGACTCCGAGACCATCGAGCAGCTCGCAGACAAGGTTCGTCCGCACCTCGAGGACGGTGAGATCGACGGCGTCGTACGCAATCTGCGTGCCCGGCCCGAAGGCTCCACCGCCACACCGGTGTTCGCGTTCCACTCGGCCGGCAGCTCCACCGTCGCCTACGAGCCGCTGCTGCGGAAGCTGCCTGCCGGCACGCCGATGTACGGCCTCGAGCGCGTCGAAGGCCCCATTGCCGTGCGAGCTGCGGAGTACGTGCCGCTGATCAAGGCGATCCAGCCCGAAGGACCGTACGTGTTCGTCGGTTGGTCGCTCGGCGGCATCCTCGCCTACGAGGTCGCGCGTCAGATGGAGGAAGAGGGCATCGAGGTCGCCTACGTGGGGCTGCTCGACACCGTCATGCCCGGCACGCAGATCCCGGACACCAAGGACGAGGTGCGCAAGCGCTGGGAACGCTACGCGGCGTTCGCGAAGAAGACGTACAACGTCGACTACCCGATTCCCTACGACAAGCTGGTCGACTCCGACGACGAGGGACAGATCCGCATCATCACCGATCTGGTCAAGCTCAGCGGTGCCAAGATCCCCGGCGGGATCATCGAGCATCAGCGCACGTCGTGGCTCGACAATCGGGCCATCCAGACGGCCGAGCTCAAGAAGTACGGCGGTCACGTGACGCTGTACATGGCCGACAAGTACCACGACGACGCGATCGCTCTCGAGCCCGCGTACGCCACCCGCGAAGAGCACGGTGGCTGGGGACCGGTGGTCGAGGACCTGGAGATCGTCTACGTCGGAGGCGATCACCTCGCGGTCGTCGACGAGCCGTACATTGGAAAAATTGCGGCCCATTTGTCGAAGACGCTCGAGAACATCGAGTCTGCAAGAACCGGAGCGTAGATCTTGAGTGGCACCACTGCTGAGAAGCTGGCCGAACTACGGACGAAGCTCGAACAGGCCGAGGAACCGGCCGGCGACATCGGCGTAGCCAAGCGTGCGAAGAAGGGCATTCCCAGTGCCCGCGATCGCGTCAAGTCGTTGCTCGATCCCGGTAGCTTCGTCGAGATCGGCGCACTGGTGAAGGCCCCGAACGACCCGGCCGCTCTCTACAGCGACGGCGTCGTGACCGGCCACGGAACCGTCGACGGTCGTCCGATCGCCGTGTTCTCGCACGATCAGACGGTGTTCGGCGGAACCGTCGGCGAGATGTTCGGCCGCAAGGTCGCCGGAATCATGGACTTCGCCATCAAGATGGGTTGCCCGGTCGTCGGCATCAACGACTCCGGTGGAGCTCGTGTGCAGGACGCGGTCACGTCCCTGGCCTGGTACGCCGAGCTGGGTCGACGCCACGAGGCGCTGTCCGGTCTGTGCCCGCAGATCTCCCTGATCCTCGGCAAGTGTGCCGGTGGTGCCGTGTACGCGCCCATCAACACCGACATCGTGGTCGCCACCGAAGAGGCGTACATGTTCGTCACCGGTCCGGACGTCATCAAGTCCGTCACCGGTGAGGACGTCAGCCTCGACGAGCTGGGCGGTGCCCGCGTCCAGGCTGTCAACGGCAACGTGCACCACGTCGCTGCCGACGAGAAGGCCGCTTTCGAGTGGATCCGGAACTACCTGAGCTACATGCCGTCGAGCTGCCAGGAGGAGTCGCCGGTGATCAACCCGGGGCTCGAGCCGGAGATCACCGAATCCGATCGCAAGCTCGACTCGTTCATGCCCGACGCCGACAACGCCGGTTACGACATGCACGACATCATCCTGCGCATATTCGACGACGGTGAATTCCACGAACTGTCGGGCCAGACGGCACCGAACGTCATCACCGGCTTCGCCCGCGTCGACGGTCGGCCGGTGGGCATCGTCGCCAATCAGCCGATGCACCTGTCCGGGGCGCTCGACGCCAAGGCAGCGGACAAATGTGCCCGCTTCATCCGCCTCAGCGATGCCTACAACATTCCGATCATCTTCCTCGTCGACACACCCGGCTTCCTGCCCGGCGTCGACCAGGAGACTCTCGGCGTCATCCATCGCGGCGGCCGTTTCATCTTCTCCTTCGTCGAGGCGACGGTGCCGAAACTGACCGTGGTGATCCGCAAGTCGTACGGCGGTGGATACGCGGTGATGGGCTCGAAGCAGCTCGGATCCGACATCAACCTCGCCTGGCCGACCGCCCGCATCGCCGTCATGGGTGCCGAAGGTGCCATCAACATCATGAGTCGCAAGCAACTCGCCGAGGCCGGAGAGAACGCACCGGCCCTGCGCAAGCAGCTCATCAACTTCTACAACGAACACGTGGCAACGCCCTGGATCGCCGCCGAACGTGGCTACATCGACGCGGTCATCGAGCCCTCGCAAACCCGCCTCGAAATTCGTAAGGCCCTGCACATCCTGAAAGACAAGGAAGTGCACAAGAGTCCACGTAAGCACTCGCTGCTTCCGATCTAGTCGAACCGAAGTGGGGCGATCCTCGTTTGTCGGGGTCGCTCCGCTCCCGTTCGCGTCAATGGACCACTGCCCCGGTCAGACGTGTGCAATGGTTCATTCACGCACCAGCCGCGGCTGTGTCAATGGACCACTGCACTGCTCAGACGTGTCCGATGGTCCATTCACCCGGCCGATTGGCGTGGAACCATCACGACATCCGGTCGAGGTCTGGCGAGAGCGTGTTGGTAATTCTTTCGTAAGTCGTCGAGCACCTGTGTCGGTCGATCGCGGATGTCTTGTGGTGAATGAGATACGACGATCAGTCCGTGGGCCTGCATTCGGTTGCGTCGAGCTTGTGTCCGCTGGTAGTCGGCCGGTGACAGATGATGGGTCACGGAATCGATTTCACGTGCCAGTGCCACGGCGTCGATCCAGCCGTCGGTCTTGGCGATGAACTCTCCGCTTGGGGCGTAGATGTCGCAGTTGTGTGTCATTGGAGGCAGCCCGCTGCTTCGGTACAGGCGTTGGTCTTCGAGTTCTGCCACCGAGTGCGCGTTGTCCCGCAGCTCGAGAAGTACACGCCGGGTGAGTGCGCTGTAGCGGCGCGGACCTTCGGCCAATTCGGTCGCGATTTCGTCGATGGACACGCCGCCTCGTTGGAGTACCTCGGTCAGCAGGGCAACGCACCCTGTCTCGGATTTCGCGGCCCGCGTGGCGTCGACCAGTGAACGCACCAGAGGAGCAACGCGGATGCTGCCCTTGGTTATGGGCTTCGGAAGCCGCCACGTGCGCTCTGCGCGCACGAAAGACACCGATGCCCGACGCATCTGCGCGGGTAGCAGCAGATGAACCTCCCCGGCGGACCCGTTGGTCCCGTATCCGAACGAATCGAGTCCGACGCAGCCGGTGATCATGCTCGTCGGTCCGCCGTACGCGAGCGCCGCGGCTGAGCGCTCGAGCGTCGACGGATGACCGTTGCGCAGCAGTACGACGCCCGGTAGCAACCGCTGCCACGGCCCGCCGGGCGCGCATCTGCTGTCGATCGCTGCATCACTCACGCCCGCCTCGCGAAGCTGCCGGCGCGTCACAACGCCGGCCGAGCTCAGGTCGAACAATGAATCTGCGTTCCACAATCGTCTCTTCATGCCTGAAGAGTGGAATTCGGATCCGACACGTTCGTCGCCTTCGGCGCTGCCGCGGGCGGTCTGTGGATCAACGACCACTCTGTGGATGAATTGGCCGTTACCACTCTCGAGGTGGACGACGCTGTCGGGCTCGGATGTTAAGGCCGGCCGATGGCGCTACCAACTCCGATGGCCGTCTGCGGGCATGGCCCCTGCCCCACGGAAGGTGAATGGACCATTGACGCGATCAGACGTATGCAATGGTCCATTGACCCACGACGGGCCGAAACGTGAATGGACCCTTGCACGGTCGAGACGTATGCAAGGGTCCATTGACGCGGAGCGGGGCGGAGCGGGGGCGGGCGGAGTCAGTCCTCGAATACTCGCAGTTGTCCGTCTTTGTAGAAGCCCGATCGGGTGACGTCTGCTGTTTCGAGTTCAGCGGGCACGGCGCTCGGGTAGTACTGCTCGTAGCGCTCCAACGAACCCCAGTCTCTGGCCCAGTCGTTTTCGAGGTAGGTGGGGACGGTGACGGGCTTGGCGAGTAGTTCGGACCAGCCCAGGGGGCCGCCGTTCTCGCCGGACTGCCAGGTGTCGGTGGAGCTGACGGCGAGTGGGCGGTCGGGGAGGATGCGATATCCGGGTACCTCGGCGACGCCGTACCGGTGGTCGAAGGGACGTTGGCACGGGAATTGGAGTCCGACGGCCCAGTCGAGCAGCACGGGTTGTTCGCTGCCGATGAGGGTGTTCAGATTTTCCATCACGGGCACTCGCGGCGGAGTGAACGCGAGCCACTGGTCGCCGGTGAGGTTGGGGTCGTTGGCGACGATGCGGACGGCGTCGGCGTCGGGTGCGATGTCCGCCAACGGGATTCGGAGGTTGCGCCACGAGGGTGCGGGTCCGATGTCGCGCGGCAGGTAGGTGCCCTGGGCCTGGACGCTACCGTCGGGCTGGCGCTTGCCGTATTCGAGCAGTAGCGACTGTCCGTAGGTGAGGGCCCCGGTGTCGTCGTAGGACCAGATGCGTCCGGCTGCGGAGAAGACGACCAGGGGTGCGTCGTCGCTGCGGGCGGGTAGTTGGTACCAGCTCGAGGTGGCCGACGCGGGCTCCTGGATGCCTTCTTGGTAGGAGCCGAGGACGGGCGTGGTGGCCGGGTCGAGTCCGAAGGGCAGGGCGGCGGAGGAGCCGTTGACGCCCACTTCGCCGGTGCCTCCTGCGGTACCCGAACTCTGGCCTTCCTCGAAGGCGGGTCCGACGGCCTGTTGGTCGGTATTGCCTTGTCCCGGTTTGACTTCCACGGCGTCCGCGCTGAGGTCGCTGGGAACGCCGTTGGCGGTGAAGTTGCGCAGTGTGCTGCTCGATCCGCCGAGTGGTCCTGCGACGGGGTCGAAGTCCTCGGGTAGCGGGCTCAGCACGCCTGCGTTGGGGTTCGATTCGACGAGGACGTCGTTGGCGAGTCCGCACGAATTACCCAGTACCGATTGCACATTCGATCGTGCCAGCGAGTAGGCGGGGTACTGCGAGACGGCTCCCTTGACGAGCGAGAGTATCTCGAAGAGCACCATGATTCCGGCGATGACGGTCAGCGGTGCGGCAGCGAACTTGCGGATGCGTTTGCCGCGCGCGGATGTCGGTTTCGGTTGTGGGGGAGCGTATCCCTCGCGTAGGTACTGGAATGCGGCGACGGCGAGGACGAGTCCGAAGAGGATGAGGAACAGGGTGCCGGATTCGTTGCCACCGAGCGAGACCGTCTTGTCGAACCAAGGAACGCCGTAGCTCGAGACGTACCAGTAGCCGTTGATGCCCGAGAACGACAGTGCGAGAACGAACATCAGTCCGGCGGTGAACAGCGATCGGTTCCGCCGCGAGCGCAGGGCGCTGGCCGAAACGGCGACGGCCGTCAGCGCGGCCAGGCCACCGGCGATTCCGGCGTAGGAACCGAAGTGGTGAGTCCACTTGGTGGGGTTGAACATCATGAAGAAGATGGTGCCGAGCACGACGCCGAGCAGGCGCCAGGCCGGACCGTTCGCGATGCCGGGGATGCGTCGGCGACGCAGCAGCACGAACAGTGTCGTGAACAGGCACAGGATCATCGTCAGGAATGCGAAGCGGCGTGCGACCGAGCCGTCGACGGTCTGTACGAAGAGGTAGTAGTAGCGCAGGAAGTCCTGATACCACGCCTCGTTGGGGCCGATGATGGTGCGGACTCGGGTCGACTCGATGACCGTGGCGTACGTCTGGTCGGCGAAGACGACGACGAGGACCAGTACACCTGCTGCGGCCAGTGGTGCCAGCATCGCGAGGGTGCCCACCTGCCGGTGGCGTCGGACGACGATGCGCGCGATGGGCCGCGCCCCGGCGAGAAGCGCTGCCACACACATCAATCCGGTCGGCGCGGCGGCGAGGGTGAAGGCACCGATGAGACATGCTGCGGCTGCGGGGAGCAATCGGCCGGTGGCGATGGATCGTTCCACCGAGCACCAGGTGAGCAGTGCTCCGAGGGCGACGATCGGTTCGGGGCGCAGACCGTTGTTGTACGGCAGCCAGAACGCGAGGAACACCAGTCCGCCGGTCCACAGGGCGACGTTGGACTTGCGGACGGCACGGCCGAGGCGTGGCACCACCTCGCGGCTGATCACCATCCAGCACAGGACGCCTGCGATGAGGGCGGGCAGGCGCATCCACGGGCTGGCGGTCGAGATCTTGGCGAAGACGGCGAGTACGTCGTAGTACCAGCCGAACGGGGCCTCGGGGACGCCGAACCAGCGGAAGTAGTTGGCCATGTAGCCGGAGTGATCGGCGGCGCGGGCCATCGTGAGCAGGTAGCCGTCGTCGGAGGTGTTCGCGCCGACGAAGTGCCAACCGACCAGAGCACCGAGGACGGTGACGTCGACGCCGGTGAACTTCCACCAGTGCGACGGGAAGAAGCGGCGGTGCGCGCGACCGTCGGTGCCGTCGAGTCGACCGAGCGCGCCGATCGCCAACAGGGTGCAGGCGATCGCGAGGATCATGATCAGGGACTTCAGGAGCGTCGGCGACGACGAGAACCGCGAGTCGACGTCGACGGTGACGGACATGTCGGCCGGGGCCGCACCGCTGAGATCGCTGAAGATGCCGACGACCTGGGGACGTAGGTCGCCGTCGAGACGGCCTTGGATCGCTTGGCCGTCGTCGTCGGTCAGTCCGGTGAATGCCGCGGAGGTGTACTGGTCGTTCGAGGTGATCTCGATGGTTGCGCAGCGGGTGCTCTCGACGTCGGCGCGAGGTGCCGTCGCGACGACCACGTTGCGGTCGAGAACGTCGACGTTCGATTCGCCGACGCGAACGAACAGACTGTTCAGTGCCGCGCCTTCACCCTGCGGGGGTGCCGTCGCCAGCAGTAGCCCGCCCGACGCGGGGAGTGCTGCGACGGCAGAGCACGGGAGGGTCGCGGTGAGACTCAGGGGTGCCTGGGACACCAGCGGGGCGTCCACGTCCTGCAGGAGCCCGTTCTGAGGCCACGCGATGGTGGCGGTGGTCTGAGTGACGGGTGCGAACGGAGTGATCAGCGCGAACAGCACACCGAGAACGCCGGCCACCATGGCGATCAGCCGGGGAACTCGTACCTGAGCACGAAGTTCGTCCGAGGCTCGCAGTGGAGCGGGAACGGGTGGACCAGCTGATGAATCTGTCACGACGTCGGGCACGAGAGTCGATGTTATGCGAGCGTGACGAAGAGGTCACACAGGCACCGTCCCCGGAATCGTTACAGAACCAGGGGATCAGTCGGTTTTCATCGGCCCGTCGCTGGCCAATCCGGACCGTGACTGCTGCTCGACGGCGATCTCGGCCGTCGCCGCCTCGGGATCGAGTGGCATGTATCTCTCGATCGAGCCCCAATCTCGGGAGTAGTCGTCGGCGAGGTACGACGGCAGTGTCTGCGCTCCGAGGAGCAGTTCGGTCCAGCCGAGCGGGCCGCCGCCGATCGAGTCCTGCCAGGCGTTGGTGGATTCGGCACCGGTGCGGTCGGGCAGGATGCGGTACTTCGGTACCTCGGCGACGCCGTCGCGATGATCGAACGGACGCTGGCACGGAAACGCGAGTCCGACGGCCCAGTCCAGCAACACCGGATCGGTCGATCCGACCAGCGAGTTCAGCGTCTGGGTCTTCGGGACACGCGGCGGGGTGACGGCGAGCCATTGATCGCCGGCCAGGTCGTTGTCCTCGGCGACGATGCGCACGACGTCCGCGTCGGCGGGCAGGTCGTTCATCGGGACCCGCAGGTTGCGCCACGACGGCGACGGACCGATATCGAGCGGGGTGACGCGGCCCAATGCCTGAACGTCGCCGCCGTCGCGGCGTCCGTATTCCAGCTCGACGCGTTGGCCCGGGGTGACGACGCCGTCCTTGTCCACCGATCGGATGCGGCCTGCGGCGGCGATGGCAATGAGGTCGCCGTCTCTAGGAAGCTGGTACCAGCCCGAGGTCAGGGACGCGGGCTCGGTGGCTCCGAAGCTGCCCAGCACCGGAGTGGTTGCAGGATTCAAACCGAACGGCAAAGCGACTGTGCTGCCGTTGATTCCGACGTTCTCGTTGGTTCCGCCGGAGGTGCCGGCGGAGTTGGACGAGGTCGCTGCGGCGCTCTGTTCGGAGTCCTCGGGGCGGATGGAGTTGGCGCTGCCCTGCGCGGTGTCCTCGGAGTCTGCGGTCAGGTCCTGGGCGACGCCGTCGGGGGTGAAGCCGGTACTGCCGCCGGCACCCAGAGCGTCGGCTGCGGGATCGAGCGGTTGCAGGACCGAGCCGTTGACGTCGGTCTCCACCTGCACGTCGCCGGCGAGTCCGCACGAGTTTCCGGCGAGGGCGGAGAAGTTCGATCGGGCAATGGAGTACGCCGGGTACTGCGCCACAGCGCCTTTGACGAACGAGAGCACCTCGAAGGCGACGACCCCGCCGGCGACGATGGTCAGCGCGGACGGCGCGAAGCGTCGACGCGTGGTGGGTTCCTTTCGGCGATAGGGCAATCGGACGTGCTGATAGGCGGCGTAGAGCAGCGTCAGAACCGTCAGGCCGAGCAGGATCGTCGAAAAGCCTTTTCCGGCAATGGACGGCGGCTTGTCGAACCACGGAATGCCGTAGCTCGAGACGTACCACCATCCGTTGGAGCTGGTGAACGCCACCGCCGTCAGGAACAGTACGGCGGCGGTGAACAGTGTTCTGTTGCGCGGGGATCGGACGGTTGCCGCGGTGACGGCCACGGCAGCCAGCGCGGCCAACGATGCGGCGAGACCGGCGTACACACCGAAGTGGTGGGTCCACTTGGTGGGCGTGAACATCATCAGAGCCAGTGCGCCCAGGATGATTCCGAGGATCCGACGCGACGGCCCGGTGGCGGTCCCGGGGATGCGTCCGTTCTTGCGGAGCATCACCGCGATGCACACGACGATGCAGAGCAGCATCGCGAACATGCCGAATCGTCGGGCGAGCGAGCCGTCGGGCGAGATGGTCATCAACGCGTCCCAGCGGACACGTTCTTCGAACCACGGCACGTTCGGTCCGATGGCCGAGCGCACCCGGGTCGCTTCGAGGACGGTGCTCAGAGTCTGGTCGGCGAAGATCGCGATCAGCACCGCCAGTCCCGACGCGACCAGCGGCGCAAGGACGGCGAGCAATCCCACCTGGCGAGCTCGCTTGACCACGATCATCACCAGCGGGCGCAGTCCGGCGAGCAGGGCGGCGACGGCGATCAACCCGGTGGGACCGGCGGCGAGAGAGAACGCGGCGATCAGGGTGCCGATGGCGGCGGGCAGCAGCCGTCCGGTGGCGATGGCTCGTTCGATCGAGCACCACGTGAGCAGGGCACCGAGGGCGATGATCGGTTCGGGGCGCAGTCCGTTGTCGTAGGGCAGCCAGAAGGCGAGGAACACGAATCCGGCGGTCCACAGTGCGACCCGGTTGGTGAGCACCGCGCGGCCGAGGCGGGGGATGACCTCGCGGCTGATCACCAGCCAGCACAGCAGGGCCGCGATGGTGGCGGGCAGGCGCATCCAGATACTGGCGGTGCTGACCTTGGCGAGGGCGGCGAGCATGTCGTAGTACGGCATGCCGAACGGTGCTTCGGGGACGCCGAACCAGCGGAAGTAGTTGGCCATGTAGCCGGCGTTCTCGGAGACGCGGGCCATGTTGAGCAGGTAGCCGTCGTCGGAGGTGTTCGCGCCGATGAAGTGCCACAACACCAGCACGCCGACCACGACGGCGTCGACTCCGGTGATCGACTTCCAGCGTGAGGGGAGGAATCGGCGGTGGCGTCGACCGTCCATGCTGTCGAGGCGATGCAGCGAGAACAGGGATGCGATCACAGCGAGTGCGCCGACGATCATGGCCAGCAACTTGAACGCGGTGGGACTCGAGGAGTAGCGCGAGTCGATGTCCGCGCGCACGGTCAGGCCGTCGACCGGGGCGAGAAGGTCGGTGTAGACGCCGACGACCTGCGGCCGGATGTCTCCGTCCACCGTGATCGCCTCGCCGTCCAGATCGACGATGGTGTTGGTGGCGTTGGACGACACGGTCAGGGCGCAGTTGCCGCTCAGCTCGGAAACGGGAGTCTCGGCAAGAACCCGATCGCGCAGCAGAACCTGCAGTCGGCCGTCGTCGACCCGCACGATCAGTGCCTTCTGCTCGGTCTTCGCAGCGGCGATGGGTGCAGTGGAGACCAGGGTGCCGCCGTCGGTGAGAGCACTGGCCGCGCTGCACGGAACGGTTGCTTCGAGGTCGACGGGCGAGTAGCTCACCAGCGGGGCATTGACGCTGCCGAACGAACTCTGCGGCCACGACAGCGTCGCGACGTCCTGCTGAACCGGCAGCAACGGAGTCGCGATGGCCAGAACCGCACCGATGATGCCGGTGACGATCGCTACCAGCCGGGCGGTTTTCGGGTTCGGAGCGGTCTCGGGCACGCCGACGATGCTATGGGACGAGCGTCCGCACATCCCACACCCATACGCCACCGGTGTATCGAGGCTGGACACCGACGAGGTCGGTCACGGTGGTGCGTAGGGCGATGGTGTTCTTGCTCGGCGGCAGGACGACGACGTCGGCCTCCCAGAACGCCATGTCCTGCGCTGCCTGACTTCGCTGATCGTCGGTGATCTCGGGAACGGTGCCCGAGTCGTAGACCGAGCCGAGCAGCAGTGCGGTGGGCCGGTCGACGGCTCCGTACTTGGCGACCTTGTCTTCTTGGTCGCTCGGTCCGACGAAGTATCCGGCGGCCAGCTTGAAGCCCATGTCGGCGTCCATCTGCCAGCGCAGCGGGCGCGCGTCCTCCGGCCGTGGGAGGGGAACGGTGACGACGGAACCGTCGTCGACGTAGTTCTCCCACTCACCGTCGGCGAAGAACTCCGGGGTCGGGGACTTGTCGACGGTGACCAACGGCGTCGGGATGAGGGGCACGAGCGCGAGGGCGAGTCCGGCGATCCAGAACGCAGGCAGCGGACGCAGTCCGTTGCGGAACGTCCGATCGGTGGCCAGGACGAGCAGCAGGGCCAGGGCAGGCACCGCGCCCAACGCGAAGCGGGTCTCGAGCACGGATTCGACGAGGGGGTACTCGGCGAGCTTCGTCCACGGCAGCGTGATGCCGGTGTCGTTCTTGCCGATCACCAGCGTCGCGCCGAGCGAGAGCACGCTCATGACGATCGCGGTCGCGGCGGCGGCACGGGCCGATGCGACGCGCCACATCCACACCGCGGCAACCAGGCACAGCACCAGCAGCGGCCAACCGAAGTACGCGTTCTCCTCGGTGGCGTTGATGCGGACGTTCTGCCCCGGCGTCGCCTCGCCGCCGAGGGATTGCGTCGGGAACTGGAACAGCGCTTTGGCGTCGTTGCCCATCGGCCCGTGTTCGAGGAACGAGTACGACTGCGGGCCGAAGAACTGCCACCACAGCGGAAACGCCACGAGAGTCAACGCGATGCCCGCCGATACGGCGAGTCGGGGCACGGCATTGCGGACGGCGGGCCACAGCGATCGCGGCCGTGACAGGTAGTAGACGACGGCGAAGATTGCGAACGACATCGCGAAGATCAGCAGCGGTTCCTCGCCGAGCAGGACCTGCAGCGCGACGATCAGACCGAGGCCGACGGTGTTCTTGGTGGTACCGCCGCCGCGGGCGATGCGGGTGACCAGCATGGCGATGACCGGAAGCAGGAACAGCACCACGAAGTTGGGGTGGCCGTTGGCGTGCGAGATCGCGCCTGGGGCGAAGCCGCACAGCGCACCGCCCATGGCCGCGGCACCCTTGGACGAGTTGAGCTGGCGGGAGAACAGCCAGAACCACGCGAACGACGTTCCTGCCAGTCCGACGGTGAGGGCAATTGCCCAGGTCACCGTCGGTCCGAAGAGCAACGTGATCGGGGCCAGCGGGATGGAGATGCCGAACATCGCCGTGTTCGCCATCAGATTCACCCCGAGCGGGTAATTCTGCAGGTCACTCGCAAACGGGTTGCTCAGCGAAGCAACCGAATGCGCGGCGACGGAGAAGAACCACTCCCACATGGTCTGGTCCTGGCCGCTGTTGTAGAGGTAGCCGCCACCCAGATTGCGCCACTGACCCTGCAGGACGTAGACGGCAGCGAGCAGAAATCCGACCGCTGCAACGAAGTCACCACGTCCGACGCCGGAGTGTCGAGCCGGTGCCGTTGTCGGCTGCCGCTCGAAAACTCTCTGGTCGTGGGTGGTCATCGCGTCGAGGTTACAGAAAGATCACGGTAGGCGAAAACTGGAACGACCGGGGTCACAGCGGGAGGTGCTGAGGCTCTCCGCCATCGACAGTGTCGAGCGAGACGCATTCCTACGAGGGCGCAACCCATCGCGGGGGTGGCATTTCGGCTGGGCCCCCGCCCCGAGCTTTCGATGCGACCATCGGCCGCAGCCTCGTTCGATCAGCCGAACTCCGGTGTTGCGCCGAATGTGGGACTCCACGTTCGTAGTTGTGGGTGAGACGGCTCTGGTGCGGGGTGGCCGTTGGCGATGACATCGAGTTCGGCGATGTGGGAATCGAACGCTTCACGGCCGGCGTGCGTGAGCTTGACCCACGTCACTCTCCTTGCGTCCGAACGTGACAGCGACGCAGTCTTGTTCGTCGAGACGTAGCCGGCGTCGGAGAGAGCTTTGAGATGTTTCGACAGCGACGCGTCGCTGATCCGAAGGGTGTCACGAATGACCGCGAAGTCGATCTCGTCGATTCGGCGCAGAATTCCGCACACGCGCAGGCGGACGGGTGCGTGTATGACGGCGTCGAATCTCGGTCCAGCACTTGGATTTTCGGTCATGACCAAGTGCTCCGGCTCCGCCGGCCGGTCAGTTGCCGGATGCCTCCGGCGTGTAGGTGGCGTCGGTATTCGCCGTCGAACACGCGGCCCCCGAACAGCACGATCACGAAGCACATGGCCTGCGGCACGAGAACCCACCACGCGGACAGTGACGCCACCACGCCGTAGGACACGCTCAACAGGCCGAGCACGCCGATCAGAAGCCCGACCAGAACACCCCATCCGGTCGAACCCACTGCCGCCGGCCGCACTCCGGATATGCGGGGATAGAGCAGAGCCAATGTTGTTGCTACGACGACGGGGAGGGCCGCGAGCGCCGCACTGACCTTGCCGTCGGGCAACGCCGGTGTGCCTACGTACAGGGCGGTGGATGCCGCGAAGGCCGGGTAGAGCCAGGACGGCGCAACAAGACGGTCGGCGAGGGCGACGCGATCGGCGTGGAGTGCACCCAAGAGATCGCGAGCGTAGGCCGGCGACTGATGACTTTCCATAGCGGCAACACTAACACTTTCCCTAGAGGCAAGTGTTATGTTCGGTTCTGCCATCGCACGACACACACATGGAGGTTCATGAAAAAGCATCCGGCCATCACCCGTTCACTCGTCCTCTCCAACGCGCTCGCGGCAGTGATCGGCTCGAGCTCCGCGCACACGCCGAGCCCCACCTTCGACGTGCCGGCCCGCTGAACAAGCGATGAGACATACCGAACTTGCCAGTCCGAACGACGAAAGACGACGCCCTCGTGAACTCCGGAGGGTCCTCGTTCCGAATCGGAAGAGAAGAGAAGACGTGAAAATTGCTCTGAAGAATCTTGTTCCTGTCGTGACGTTGTGTGTATTGGCTCTGAGTGGTTGTGCCAGTGGCGATTCGGATACCAGTTCAGCGTCGGAGCTGAGACCGGTGCCCGCAGAGACCGCAACCAGTTCGGCTACGGCCGAGCCGTCGACAGCGCTCGAGGTCGAATCCCAACAGGAATCGACTGTCGCTCCGCCGACGCGAACACCGGAGGAAGCAGCCGACCTGGTGCCGGGTGGTGGTGGTGCGATCTTGCAGCCGTCGGGAGACGAACCAGGCAACGTCGATCCCGCGACGTTCCGGACGGGAGGCGGTCAATACAACTTCGTTTCGCCGACGGGCAACATTCACTGCGGCATCTGGGACGCCGATGGGCCCGAGGGGCGAGTGGGATGTCAGGCGGTGGACGGCAGGAACCCCTTCGAGGGGCCCCAATGCTCGAACGCCGAGAACGACAAGGTCGCCGTTCGCGTCACCGGGGCGGGCCCGGAAAACCTGTGTACGACGCAGGGCATCTACGTGAACGCGAACGCTCCGGTGCTCGAGTTCGGCCAGGTGCTGTCGGCCGAGGGCGTGGTGTGCGAGTCCGGTCCCGACGACATAGTCGCATGCACCGCGCCTGCGGGCGGGTTCACGTTCTCCCGAGGTATCAACTACACCTACTGATCCGGTCGGTCAGGCAGTGCGAACAACCAGCGCGAAGGGCCCGATATCCGTCACCGTGAAGCGCGGATCCTCGAACAGTGACTCGGGGAAGGTGACGGTGTAGCGGCGCACGTTCGGGTCGTTCGGGTAGACGTCCTCGGCCAGGCGCAGGGTGTAGCCGTCGGCACCGCGGCGGAACAAGAACGCATCCGGTGCGCGCCACTGGCTGCTCTCCAGCGCGTCGACCAATTGATCGGGTGTCTCGAGTTCGGTCCATTGCTCGATGGCGTCGGCTCGCTGATCGAACTGCGCCAGCGGGTTGGCGTAGTGCGATGTCAGTCCTTGGAAGCCGAAGTACGGGTAGTAGCTGAGGAACGAGGTGTCCGCGGTCAGTACGACGGTTTCGTCGCGCGGACGCTGGGTCTGCTCGGTCAAGGCTTCGTCGACCTCGCCGTAGTAGGAGACCGCGCTCGGTGGGCGCATGTCGGCGCGGTTGCCGTCACCGTCGGTGTCGGAGTAGGCGACGGTGATCTCGGTCTGCAGTACCTGGGGGATGTTCTGCGCGTAGGTCATGGCACCGATGGCCGCTACGACGACGGCGGCGATGCGGAACTTCGGGGGCTCGTTGATGGCCTGGTAGATCGCGTGGCTGCCTTCGAGGAAGCCGAAAACGCCTGCGCTGCCGAGCAATACGATCAGGACTGCTTCGAGGCGGAACGAGAGCAGGGTGGTGCCCGCAGCCGTGGCTGCCATGGACAGCAGAGTCCACAGGTAGATCGATACGACGCCGACGCCGAGTGCCTGTGCCCGGCGTGAGGACGAGAACCGCACCGCGACCCACACCGTGCCGATGAGGCACAGTCCGCCCATCAGGGAGAACTCGAACATCGGGAAGGGAAGTGTCGCACCGGCTTCGGGCAGGTAGTGCAACGCCGTGCCCGACGTGGACGGCGCACCGCGCAGGAATTCGATCAGGTACGGCAGCCACACGGTCGCGGCGATGAGTCCCGAGATCGCGGCGATCGCGGCGACCTTGATCGCGATGGGAACCAGGACGTTCCAGGACTTCCGCTCGCGATATGCGAGGACCGCGGCGAACAGTGCCATGAGTACGACGGTGAACGCCGCCAAACCGAGGTACAGCGTGTAGAACGTTGCGGCCAGACCGAGGAAGAGTCCGGTGCCGACCACCGCGCCCCACCCACCCGATGCGCTTCGGTGCAGCGCTCCCCACGCGAGAACCAGTGCCGGAGCGAAGAGCATCACGATCACGGCGCTGTATGCCTCGGGGGAGGCGTGGGCGACGACGAGTGCGGTGGTGACGGCGCTGACGGCGACAGCCCAGTCGGCTCGGATGAGCGCCTTCCACAAGACGAACGACACGACGGCGGTGACGGCGAGCAGCCCGATTGCGTAGGGCTTGAATACTTCCCAGCCGTCCATGCCCAGGACGTTGCCCACGCGTCCACCGAGCCAGAACCAGCCGGCGGGGTAGAACGGCGGGATGTCGGCGTACGTCATGTCCCGCAACGACGCCGAATCCGTCAGCCGAGTCAGGTATTCGGTGCGAAACTCCTGGTCGACGGAGATGCCGAACAGGTAGAGCTTGGTTGCAGCCAGCGGCATCCCGAGGGTGACGGTGACGAAACCGCTCAACCCGGCCCATGCTGCGAGTCGAGCGATCCACGGCCACTTGTGAATTCGGTACAGGTAGATCGACGCGGCGAACAGTGCTGCGGCAACCACCTGCCCGAGCGTCGTGATCGCGCGAGTGACGTTGGACGAGTTGAACGCCGGCCACTGAACCAGTGAGAAGGCGTACAACCCGACCGTCGCCACCACGACTGCGAAAAGCGCACCGAGAGCGATTTCCCCGACGGCAGAAGCGGTTCTGCGAGCCGGTGCAACCCCGATTGTCATCGAGATCAGATGGGCAGCTTGCGGAAGATCGGCCGCGGCACGTGCCGCAGCACCATCATCACCAGACGCCACGGCGCGGGAGTCCAGATGAGGGGGGTGCCCTTGCGTGACGCGTTCACCGCGAGCTTGGCGATGACCTCCTTGTCGACGGTCATCGGGGCTTCCTTGACGTGCGCGCTGAACTTGGTGCGCACCATGCCCGGACGAACGACGGTGACCCGAGGTCCGAACTCTCGCAACGCTTCTCCGAGTCCGAGGTAGAAGCCGTCGAGTCCGGCCTTGGTGGAGCCGTAGACGAAGTTGGAGCGTCGTACCCGCTCGCCTGCCACCGAGGACATGACGATGATGCGGCCGTACGCCTGGGCCTTCATCTTCTCGCCCAGCAGCACACCGACCGACACCGAAGCGGTGTAGTTGATGTTCGCGGCGAGGACGGCCTTGCGCTGGTCCTGCCAGAGCTGCTCGGCATCGAAGTCGACGGCGAAGGCGACGATGGCGACATCGACGTCACCCTTGGCCCAGGCGGCGTCGATGACCTTCGGGTGCGATGCGGTGTCGAGTGCATCGAAGTCGATGACGTCGACGGACTTCGCGCCCTTGGCGGTCAGTTGTGCAACGGCGCTCTCGCGCAGCGGGTCGTTCGGCAGCGCAGCGAGGATGACACGTGCCGGCGACTTCGACAGGTACTCCTCGGTAATCGCGAGACCGATCTCGCTGGTGCCACCCAGAACGAGAATCGTCTGGGGGTTACCTACGGCGTCTATCGTCACAGCAGTTCCAGCCTTCTAGCCATATCGGAGGCGAAAACGCCTGTGGGGTCTACAGATCGACGGACCTTGATCCATTCGTCGATCCGCGGGTACATCGAATGGAACGTCTCGGCGTCGGTGCGCGAATCTTTCGCGGTGTACAGACGGCCACCGAATTCGAGCACGCGCTTGTCGAGTTCGCGGACGAACTCGTTCAAGCCCGGCTTGATCGGGAAGTCGACGCAGATGTTCCAACCCGGAATCGGAAAGCTCAGTGGCGCTTTGTTTCCGGGCCCGAACAGCTTGAACACGTTGAGGAACGAGTAGTGCCCGGACTTCTGGATATCGACGATGATCTTCTTGAACTCGTCGACGGCCTCCGGCGGCACCACGAACTGGTACTGGAGGAATCCCTTGGAGCCGTAGGCGCGGTTCCACTCACTGAACATGTCGAGTGGGTGGTAGAACGCCGTAAGGTTCTGCACCTTGTTGCGGTAGTTGCCCGACTTTCGGTACCAGACCTCGCCGACGGCCGAGAAGGTGTACTTGTTCGCGAGTCCGTTCGGGAAAATGTCGGGGAACTTCACCAAGGGCTTCGCGTTGAAGAGCAACGGATCCTTCTGCAGCTTCTCCGGCAACTGGTCCAGGCGCGCCAACGATCCACGAGACACAGCCGCGCGACCGAGCTTGGGTGGCGGAGCAACCGCGTCGAACCATGCGCTCGAGTAGTCGTAGTTGTTCTCGCTGCCGTCGCTGTGCAGCGCGATGGTTTCGTCGAGGGTGCTGGTGACGTCGCCGTCGGCGATGAAGTACGCCGTTTCCGTGGGCGTCATCTCGATGGTCGCGCGCAGGATGATGCCGGTCAGACCGTTGCCGCCGACCGTTGCCCAGAACAGTTTGGCGTTCTTGCCCGACGGCGTCAGGTGCCGGATCTGACCGTCCGCCGTGAGCAGTTCCATCGAGCGGACGTGGTTGCCGAAGCTGCCCGCGCTGTGATGGTTCTTGCCGTGGATGTCGGTGCCGATCGCACCTCCGATGGTGACCTGTCGCGTACCCGGCAGCACCGGTACCCACAGACCGAACGGCAGCGCAGCACGCATCAGCTGATCGAGGTTGACGCCACCGTCGACGTCGACGATGCGCGTGGACGCGTCGATGCTGTGAATGCCGTTCAGCGCATTCATGTCGATGACGAGGCCGCCGGAGTTCTGCGCGTTGTCACCGTAGGAGCGGCCTAGGCCGCGGGCGATGACGCCGCGTCGGAGGTAGGCCGGCTTGGAGTCGTTCTGCTCGGCGACCTGCTTGACCGCGTTCGCGATGAGCTCGGGGTCGGAGGTCGAGAGCACCTCTCCAGTGGAGGGAGCAGTGCGGCCCCAACCGGTGAGTGTGCGGGTCTGCGTGGGTAGCGGCGCAGTGTTCCCGGCCTGTGGTTCCAGGGGGAAGAGTGCGTCGTCGGCTGTCGTGGACATCGCTCAAGAGGGTACCCGCACCGCAGCAGCGGCTAGTGTCAGTCCTCGTGTCCACCCCCGACCGCTCCGCAGAAGAAGGCTCGACGGGCGACGACTGGTCGCCCGAGGACGAAGAGTTGCAGCATCACGTCCCGCTACCCGTCGAGCTGCCGTTGACCGAGAACATCGCCGACGCGGCCCTCGACCTCAAGACGCAGGTGCTGCGGTTCCTGGCGACGGGTTTGTTGTCGGCGATCGTCGACCAGGGCGTCAACCTGCTGCTGCATTTCGTGTTCGGCGTCGGTGTGACGCTGGCCAAGGCCATCGGCTTCGTACTCGGAACGACGACGGCCTACCTGATCAATCGCCGCTGGACGTTCAACGCGGCCCCGTCGCGGGCTCGGTTCTTCGCCGTCGTCGCGCTGTACGGAGTCACCTTCGCCGTCCAGGTGGGCATCTACACCTGGCTCTACCAGGCCCTTCCCGACGGCTTCTGGTACGCCAACGTGGCCTTCGTCATCGCGCAGGGCACGGCGACGGTCATCAACTTCCTCGTTCAGCGATTCGTGATCTTCAAGATCCGCTGAGCCTCCGGGTTCGGGCTCCCGGGGGTCCGCAAGCGCGGGTTCGCCCCCAGAGGTTCGCACACGCGCGCGCACTTGCCGGACGCGCGTTCGCCCCCGTGAGGTTCGCAAACGCGCGCGCACTTGCTGAACGCGCGCATTCTCGTCAACGGTCACGGGCGATTCTGCGCGCGTCTGACGAACGCGCGCGCGTTTGTCCGATCCGGCGTCGCCGCCTCGCCCCGCCGCTCACGAGCAGTTCGGCAGGTCTCCGCGTTCGAGGGCTTCGGCGAGGGTGGGGGCGGCTTTGTCCTTGTCGGAGAGTTCGTAGGTCAGGGGCGATCCGTCGCGTCCGGTGGTGGGCCAGTCGATGCCCAGGGCGGGGTCGAGTGGGTTGATGTCGCGGTCCAGGGCCGGGGTGTACTCGAGACTGCACAGGTACATGACGGTCGAATTGTCCTCGAGCGAGAGGATGGCGTGGCCGAGTCCTTCGGACAGGAACACCGCTTTGCGGTCGATGTCGTCGATCAGCACGCTGTCCCACTGCCCGAACGTCGGGGATCCGACGCGCAGGTCGACGATGACGTCGAGGAATGCTCCGCGGGCGCAGGTGACGTATTTCGCCTGCCCGGGTGGGTTGGTGGTGAAGTGGATCCCACGCAGGACCCCGGCTGCGGAGACCGAGCAGTTCGCCTGCAGCAGCTCCAACGACCGCCCGGTGGTCTCGGCGAACGCCGAGGCTTTGAACCATTCGAAGAACACACCGCGATCGTCGCCGAACTGGCGTGGGGTGTACTCGTAGGCACCGGCGATGCTCAACTCGCGAAAGCTCATGCTCGGTGTCCTCGGTCGATCAGGTCCAGCAGGTAGCGGCCGTACCCGGATTTGACGAGTGTCTCCGCCCGGGCGCGCAGTTCGTCGTCGGTGATGAATCCGCGTCGCCACGCCACCTCTTCGGGGGACCCGATCTTCAGGCCCTGACGTTGTTCGATGGTGCGCACATAGTTCGAGGCATCGAGCAGCGAGTCGAAGGTGCCGGTGTCGAGCCAGGCGGTACCGCGGGGGAGGACTTCGACCTGGAGGCGGCCTGCCTCGAGGTAGTGGCGGTTGACGTCGGTGATCTCGTATTCCCCACGCGCGGACGGTTGCAGGTCGCGGGCGATGGCGATGACGTCGTTGTCGTAGAAGTACAGCCCCGGGACGGCGTAGTTCGATTTCGGGGCGGCGGGTTTTTCTTCGAGTGAGATGGCTTTTCGGTTCGCATCGAATTCGATGACGCCGTAGGCGGTGGGGTCGGAGACCTCGTAGGCGAAGACGGCTCCGCCGTCGATGGTGTCGAAGCGGGACAGTTGGGTGCCCAGGCCGGGGCCGTAGAAGATGTTGTCGCCCAACACCAATGCCGCGGAGTCGGTGCCGATGTGGTCGGCACCCAACACGAAGGCCTGGGCGAGGCCGTTGGGCTCGTGTTGGACCTTGTAGGTCAAGTCGATGCCGAATTGGGAACCGTCACCGAGCAGACGCGTGAACTGGTCGGCGTCCTGGGGTGTGGTGATGACGAGGATCTCGCGGATCCCGGCCAGGATCAGAGTCGAGAGCGGGTAGTAGATCATCGGTTTGTCGTAGACCGGGACCAGCTGCTTGCTGACGCCCATCGTGATCGGATGAAGACGCGAGCCCGTGCCGCCCGCCAGAATGATTCCCCGCATGACGGCGAAGTCTTCCAGACCCTCCGATCACCCGCTCGCTTGTGCCGCTCCGTTTCCGCGCGCGATGTGGAATCCGCCTCTAAACTTCGTCCTGCCCCGCAGCTGTGGGGAACGGGACCGACTGACCACCGAGAACCGAGGACAAGCCACGTGACGACGACGAACCAGATCGCCACCGGTATCGATCAGGTCACCGCTCTGCTCTCCACAGTGACCGAAGCCGAACGCGCATCGGCGACGCCCTGCACCGAGTGGACCGTCGCTGACCTGACCGATCACCTGGTGAACACCGCTGCCAACCTGGTGACCATGGCTCGGGGTGGAGATATCGACTGGTCAGCGTCACCCGAGTCGTCCTCGGATCCGATTCCGCTGTGGACCGAGCGGACTCGCGAACTGCTGGCCGAGATCGACGCAGGTTCGCCGCTGCCGCTCGGCATGGTTGCCGCGGAACTCTCGGTGCACGCGTGGGATCTCGCGACCGCACTCGGTCGCGGCACCGATGATCTCGACCAGACCGTGCCCGAGGAGGGGATGGTGTTCATGTCGGCGAACATGACCGACGAACGGCGCGGTGGTGCCTTCGATCCAGAGCAACCGGCACCCGACGACGCGAACGCGTACGAGCGTTTGGCGGCTTTCGCCGGCCGCACCGTCCGAGGCTCCTGACAGTTCCGACGGCCGATCACTCAACCGAGTCGGCGACATCGGCCTACGTGATTCGGTAGGGCCGACACGGCACTCCACTCGTACGGTTCGGGCACTTCCGGTGCCAGCTGCGGGATTGCCCACATGAGGCCGAACAACAGCGCTATCGATGCCGCGAGACGAACAGGAATCTTCCCCAGACCCATCCGATTACTACTCCCCCCGAAGTCGAGCAGAAGCTAGCACGCGTGGCAGACAAGATCGGCCCGCACGAGCATCCACCGGTAAAGTGCCGGTACATGAGAATTCTCGTCACGGGTGGGGCCGGGTTCATCGGCGCGAACTTCGTACATCAGACCCTCGCGCAGCGTCCCGATTCCCAGGTCACCGTGCTCGACAAGCTCACCTACGCCGGCAACAAGGCTTCCCTCGATCCAGTGGCCGATCGAATCGAGTTCGTGCACGGCGACATCGCCGACGCCGATCTCGTCGACCGCCTCGTGCGCGAGACGGACCTGGTCGTGCACTTCGCCGCCGAATCCCACAACGACAACTCGTTGACCGATCCGTGGCCGTTCGTGCACACCAACGTCATCGGTACCACCACCTTGCTCAATGCGGTCCGCGAACACGACGTCCGCTACCACCACATCTCCACCGACGAGGTCTACGGCGACCTCGAACTCGACGACCCGGCGCGGTTCACCGAGTCCACTCCGTACAACCCGTCGAGCCCGTACTCGTCCACCAAGGCGTCGAGTGATCTGCTGGTGCGGGCCTGGACGCGTTCGTTCGGCGTCCGCTCCACCATCTCCAACTGCTCCAACAACTACGGCCCGTATCAGCACGTGGAGAAGTTCATCCCGCGCCAGATCACCAACATCCTCAGCGGCTCCCGGCCCAAGCTCTACGGCGCCGGGCAGAACGTGCGCGACTGGATCCACGTCGACGACCACAACAGCGCCGTCTGGGCCATCATCGACGGCGGACGCATCGGCGAGACCTACCTCATCGGAGCCGACGGCGAAGCGAACAACCGCACCGTCCTCGAAGCGATTCTCGAAGAGACCGGCAACGCACCCGACGCCTTCGACTTCGTCACCGACCGCCCCGGCCACGACCTGCGTTACGCCATCGACTCGACCAAGCTCCGCACCGAATTGGGTTGGACGCCAACGTATGTCGACTTCCGTGCCGGACTGAAGGCGACCATCGACTGGTACCGCGAGAACGAGCAGTGGTGGCGACCGCAGAAGGACGCCACCGAGGCCGTCTACGCGGCGAAGGAGTCCGTGCTGCCCTGAAGCAGGGCCTAGCTGCTGCGCGACATCCGGTGGCGCAGCAGCAGGTACACCGCGCGACGCATGAACGATGTCATCAGTGCCTTGGCGTTTCCGATGCGAACGTCGTTGTCGGACAACAGGCTCGGGTCGCTGGCCTGCAGGGAGCGGTGGAAGTCGGCGGCCTGACGTGCCTGCTGCGTCGCAAGCTCCACACTCCATTGCCCTGAGTTGATGCGGAACGATGCCAGTGGTCGGGGAATTGCCACGATGTCGCCGCGGAGCGCGACAGCGATGAACGTGGCCTGATCGATCAGGTAGGGATGGCTGTTGTCCCACAGCCCGATTTCGCGGAGCTCCGCGAGCTTCATCATGACGCCGCCGGGTTCGCCGAAGATGTTGGCGCCGGCTCGGACTGCGGTTCGCGCGGCAACTCGACCCGAGACCGTTCCGTGCAGGCCGCCGAGCCCGCGGGCGGCGATCACCGTCTTGCCGTAGGCGTCGATCAACGTCCGCTGAGAGGCGACCAGAACGGCGGTCGGGTTGTCGTCGAATGCTTGGACCTGAGTCGCCAACGCGGTGGGCGCGATGGTGTCGTCGCCGCAGACGAGTTTGATCAATTCGCCGGTGGCCTCTTCGGTGACCCGATTCCAGTTGGCCTGCGCGCCGCCACCGGCCGGGGTCGTCAGCACACGAATACGCGGGTCGTCGAATTTCTGCGCGACGGCGAGTGTGCCGTCGGACGACGAATGATCGGCGATGACCAGCTCGAAGTCCGTGAAGGTCTGGGCGAGAATCGAATCGATGGTCTCGGCCAGGTACTCGGCGTTGTTGTACGCCGGGACGACGACGGATACACGGGGTGTCATGGTGTGGGGGCCTGGCTCTTTCTGCGGAACGAGAAGTCGCGGTAGCCGAAGAAGCTGACGACTGCCATCACTGCTGTGACGACCAATTGTGAAGGGATGGGCGGGAAGTGGAAGACGGATACGGCGATCGTCATCAGGGAGATGTTGGCGACGAAGGCGCCGAAGTTCACGACGAAGAACCGCAGCAGATCACGTAGGAAGTGACCCCGCACGCGGAACACCAGATAGCGGTACATCGCAAACGCGCAGAGCACGTTGCAGAGATAGCCGAGCACGATCGCGGCGTGGTATCCGTACTGCTCGCCGATCAGCAACTGCCACAGGATGAACCACGCGGTACCCAATGCGGTGTTGACGCCGCCGACGAGCAGGAACGCGATCTTCTGATTCTTGACGATGCGCATCAGCGGCCCGGGCGCGCCGTTCATGCCGGCCGGGGGAGCGGGAGTCTGTGGTTCGGTCATCGACCGACCCCCAATGCTTGACGCGTCGCGAACAAGGTCGACGCGATGCCGGCAGGCAACGTTCGGTGCGTTCGACGATCGATCTGTGGCCAGACCGTCGACCGCAGCCGTAGATCGCGACCCTGGAACACTGCGAGTGGGGACGCCGCCAGCACCACGTTCGGTCGACGGCGGAACACCGTCCGGCACGCTCCGAGTATCGAGCCGATGGTGACGGCCTCACCGGAGGCGAAGATCTTGATCGTCGGCGAGAGTCGTTGCGTGGCCGACATGGCGAGGGTGTCGGCGACCATCTCGGCCGCGTCGGACACGTAGAGGTAGTCGCGCAACGTGTCCATCGGGACGTAGATGGAGACGGGGGAGGCCATGAGGTATCCCCGGCACAGGTGCGAGATGAGGCCTTGAGGTTTCGCGAGGTTCTGACCCGGCCCGTAGAGGTTCGCGAACCGGCCGATGGCCACGTTGATGCCGGTGCGTGCACCGAACTCGGTCGCGATGGCCTCGGACTGCAGCTTGGCGAAGCCGTAGTCGCCCAACGGAACCGGGTTCGTTCCCTCGTGATGTGGGGCTCCCGTCGCGCCGGCGTAGACACCTCCGGCGGACGAGGCGAGGAACACGGTTCCGGTGCCCGCGCGGTCGGCGGCGACAGCCTCGATGCGTGCCAGGACGGTGCGGATCAGGCCGTTCTCTTCGGCGAATTGTGCTGCGCTGGTTCCGTTCACGCCCGCTCCCGCGGCCCAGATCACGTTCCAGGTACCGTCGGTGAAGGAGTCGAAGAAGTCCGAACAGCGCTGCAGCAGAGCCTGTTCGGCGGACGCTGTATCCGACCACGGGATGGTGCTGGTGTGCACCCGATGCCCACGACGACCGGCCTCGCGGGTCACTGCAGCGCCGAGCAGTCCGCCGCTGCCGACGATCCACGTGTGCGTTGCGGTCACAACGGCGGCGTTTTTTCGGGCGATTCGGTCGATACGGCAGGCGCAGTGCGTCCGAGCGGGCCGTTTCCGGGATCGGTGACGATCAGGTACGGCGGCTTGCCCATGGCCGTCTTGACGTTCACGCCCACGTACTCGGCCACCACACCGAGGGAGAACAGTGTTGCCCCGAAGCCGAACAACAGGATCACCATCGTCGATGCCCAGCCTCGCACCTCGGCACCCGAATCGAAGACGAAGTACGACACCAGTACGTACGCCACCAGAATCAGGCCGAGTACGGCGAAGGCGATGCCGATGAAGCTGACCAGCCGCAGGCCCTTGGTGCCGCTCGAGAGCACCATCCGCCAGAAGTGCGAGAGCAAGGTGCGCAGGCGGTAGCCCGATCGACGGTCCACCTCTTCGCGCAACGCCACCGGGCTGGTCGTGACGTCGCCTGCGATCCACCCGAGTGCGATGTCCAGGTACGCCTCGGAACCGGCGTAGGCGGCGACGGAGCGACCGACTTCACCGAGCACCAGGCGGAAGCTCTGGTAGTCGACGGTGTTGTCCCCGGCCAGAGCCTTGGCGATCAGCCACTTCGAGCCCTTGGAGGCTGCGTTGCGCCACATTCCGTGGGGAGCGACATTGGTGGGCTTGGCGTAGACGACGGTGGACTGCTGGTCGAGGGCGGTATCGAGCATGCCGCCGATGGCCGCTGGGTCGTGCTGGCCGTCCTCGTCCATCGTGACGATCCACTCGCCGCCGCTCGATGCCATACCGGCGAGGGTGGCCGGGTGTTGGCCGAAGTTGCGGCTCAGCCATACACCGCGCACGAACGTGTGCGCTGCGGTGAGCTGCCTGATCACTGCAGCGGAGTTGTCGGGGCCGTGATCGAACACGAGCAGAACTTCTTCGACGACCATCGGACGCCCGAGGGGAGTGTGCACCACCTGGGTCAACGGGATGATCTCGTCCATCAACGCGCTGAGCGTCCGTTCGCCCTGATAGACCGGAACCACGATGGAGATGCGGTGCGGATCAGCAGCAGCGTCGTCGGACATCACGAGGTCTGACCTTATCTGCTGGACGTCGTACTGCCGAACTCCGGAGAATTCGAGCTTCTGCGTCGTCGCACATCGAGTACCACCAGACCGACCAGCAGCAGCACCCCGCCCGCCATCGCGGCGAGTCCGAGACGTTCGCCGGGCGGCCGGAAGGTGATGTGCAGATCTGCGTTCTCGGTACCGGGCGGCAGGTCGACGTAGAGGAAGATGTCGGCCAACCCCTTGGTCTGCAGCTCTTCACCGTTCAGGGTCGCGGTGTAGCCGGGCCAGGCCAGACGGGAGAACACGACGCTGCCGCCGTTCGGAGCGCTGACGTCGACGTGCTCGGAGTCGGCGTCGGACGATCGAGGTTCGGCCGTGGCGTTCACGGTCGCGACGACGCGTCCAGACGTGGCGGGAATCAGTCCGTCGACGCGTTCGAGGACGTAGATCTGGCGGGCGGACTCGGGCGTGGGAGCGGTCACCCACTCCCAGCCTGCGGGTGCGGGTCGTGAATTCGCGAGCGGATACTGGTTCTTCTGCAGCACGATTCGATCGAGTTGCATCAGATCGGCGTAGGTCTTGCCGGTGTACGGCTCGATCTCGAACACGCGCCGGAAGGCGTCCTCGCAGGTCGATCCCTCGTGCTCGAAGCACAGCAGGTTGGCGAAGTCGAGATATCCGACCGGGGTGTACGCGTTGACGTAGTCCAGGCCCATGATTTTGGCGGAGTTGCCGTACACCTGGGAGTGCCAGGGCAGCTTGGGGTCGTCGGGTCCGTCGGCCTCGGTCTCGGTGAGCGCACGGCTGCCGAGTTGCAGAGTCGCGCCCTGCCACTGCGGGAACTCGGCCTTGGCCTCGGATTGGGACGCGGGCAGCCACCACTTGTCGAAGGGGGGTTCGTAGGTGGCCACCTGGTACATCGCGACCGGCGCGATGGTCACCAGCAGCAGTGCCGCGGTCGCGCGCGTGGAGAACCGGTGGGCCAACAGCAGGGCGAGTGCTCCGACGAGCAGGATCACCAGCGCAGCGAGGACATGGCGGCCGAAGAACTCCGGGCCCGAAGAACCGGCCCGCAGCAGCAGCACCAGCGTCAACAGGCCGGCGGCGAGCAGCCGGGGCCGTAGCTTGTCGAGAGTGCCGTACCGGCTGATCAGGGTGACCACGAGAATCAGCGCGACGAGGGCGACGAACGGCAGGATGCGGGCGGGCCAGCGGATCGGTCCGATGTCGCTGGGGCCCGCGGTGAAGATCAGGGCGAACGCCAGCATGATCAGCGGGGCTGCCAGCTCGCGCAGAGCCGCGGGTACTCGACGCCATGCGATGAACGCCAGCGCGGGCACCACGAACCAGGCGATGTAGGTGACCGGCGATTCGGTGGTCTCGCCCGCCCAGGATTCGATGCTGGTCACAGCGGTCGGGATGCTCGCGGTCAGCGATTCCGACCACGGTGCCGTCAGGAAGTTGTCGTTGAACGTGCCTTCGTCGCCGCTACGCCAGGTGACCGCCGAGGTGAGCACGCCGGGCAGGAACGTGACGGCCCCGCAGGCCGCGGCGGCGATGCCTACGGCGCACACCTTCACTGCCGGACGCCACAGCCGCTGGAACAGGCGTTCGCCGATCGCGACGGATCCGATCATGACTCCGGCCATCACCGCGGCGTGGACGTATCCCACGCTGATGGCGAGGTAGAGGAAGACGAACGGCACGATGGGGCCGCTGCGGCCGCGGGCGTAGGACACCGAGCTCGCCCACGCGTTCATGATCCACGCGGTACCCATCAGTGCGGTCACCCACGAGGTGTTCTCGAAGAACAGCGTGAAGCCGACGAACGGTGCGCTCGCGCCGGCTACCGCGGCCCAGTTCGCCCGCGCTCCGTAGGCCAGAGCGACGCGAAAGACGCCCCAGGCCAACAGAATCGAGAATCCGAGTTTGACGACCGTGGCCAGCAGCACCAAGTTGTCGATCGACGGCGAGATGTAGTTGATCGCCATCTGCACGGGATTCCACAGGCCGCCCTGGCCCTCGACCGGGTAGTTGCCTGCCATCCACTGATCGAGCACCAGCGAGGGGAAGTGCCCGTCGCGCATGATGCGTCCGAGCTGGAGCCAGTTGGGTACGGCACCCGATTCGGTGTCGTCGATGTAGAAGAAGCGGGGATCGACGCTGAGCACAAGGAGGTAGCCGAGAACGACGACTGCAGCGACCGCTGCTCCCCACGCGAGGCGCTCTCTCCTGCTGTCGGGCAGGGCGGCGCGCGCGATCTGGGTATCCGTGGGGGTCAAGGGTCAACTCCGTGAGTGCGGGCAAAGACACCCGACTGTAGCTCCCGAGGTGTCCGGGAACCGAAACGTCGACGCGTGTGACCCGCAGGTGTTGGCGGACAACCGACTATTGCGAGCGATCACTCTCTAAGTTAGATTGACGTGACACTATGACGGAGGTCACAATGAACTCGAACACTGCTTTCGACGTCGTCATCACCGGCGGCACCGTCTACGACGGGTCCGGCGGTCCCGGAGTGCGAGCCGATGTGGGCATCGTCGACGGTGTCGTGCGGGCCGTGTCGGCCACGCCGCTCGAGGTGGGTCCGGCGACCGAGGTGGTCGACGCCACCGGCAAGTGGGTCACCCCGGGCTTCGTGGACGTGCACACCCACTACGACGCGGAGGTGCTCGTCGGCCCGGGTCTCGAAGAGTCCGTCCGGCACGGGGTCACGACGGTTCTGCTGGGGAACTGTTCGTTGTCGACGCTCTATTCCACTCCGGTCGACATCGCGGATCTGTTCAGTCGGGTCGAGGCGCTGCCGCGAGATCATGTGCTCAAAGCCGTCGATACGCACAAGACGTGGACCAGCCCCGACGAGTACATCGCAGCGCTCGAACGACTGCCTCTCGGTCCCAATATCGCTGCTCTGGTGGGACATTCGGATCTGCGGGCGCACGTGATGGGCTTGGATCGCTCGACCGATCGCAGTCAGCGGCCCACCCGCGAGGAGTGGCGCGCCATGTCGGACGCGCTCGAGCAGGCACTCGATGCCGGACTGCTCGGGATGTCGACGATGACGAACCCGTGGGACAAGTTGGACGGCGATCGGTACCGGTCTCGGTCGTTGCCGTCCTCGTACGCGCGGTGGAGCGAGTTCCGTGCGCTGCACAAGATCCTGCGTCGACGCGGCCGGTTGTTGCAGAGCATTCCGAACCTGAACACCAAGTACGACATGCTGTTCTTCCTCGCCTCGGCCACCGGGATCGGCCGCACTCCACTCAAGATCTCGCTGCTGGCGGCGGCCGATGCCAAGGCGTCGCCGTGGATTCATCGCGTCTTCGGCCCGCTCGCGCGCATGGTCAACGGACCGGGCAAGGGCCAGTTCCGCTGGCAGCATCTGCCCACCACGTTCGACGTGTACTCCGACGGCATCGACCTGGTGGTGTTCGAGGAGTTCGGATCGGGCCGAGCAGCTCTGCATCTACGAGAAGAGTTGGGACGCAACGAGTTGCTCTCGGACGAGGCGTACCGCCGCTGGTTCCGCGCCGACTTCGAGAAGAAGTTCAGCTCACGCGTCTGGCATCGAGACTTCGCCGACGCCGAGATCACCGAGTGTCCCGACGCGTCGGTCGTCGGCAAGAACGTCGCCGAGGTCGCGGCCGAGCGCGGTGTGCACGTGGTGGACGCGTTCCTCGATCTGGTGGTCGAACACGGACGAAAACTGCGTTGGCACACCACGGTGGCGAATCATCGCAAGCGTCAGATGGACAAGCTGATCAACCAGCCCGGGGTGACCGTGGGGTTCTCCGACGCAGGCGCTCATCTGCGCAACATGGCGTTCTACAACTTCGGTATCCGGTTGCTGCACCGCGTGCACGATGCGCAGGGCGATCGCAGGCCGTTCATGACCGTGGAGAAGGCCGTGCACAAGCTCAGCGGCGAATTGGCCGACTTCTACGGTGTCGACGCCGGACACGTGCGGGTGGGTGATCGAGCCGACATCGTGGTGATCGATCCGAATGGGCTGGACGAGGAGGTCCTGGCCTATCGGGAGGAGACCATGCCGGAGTTCGGGGGTCTGAGCCGCATGGTCAACCGTAACGACCGCGCTGTCGCCGCCACTCTGGTCGCGGGCCGAGTGGTGTTCTCCGGCGGCACGTTCGCTCCGTGGTTCGGTGTGTCGGAGCGGGCCGGCAGTTTCCTGCGGGCGGGTACCCCGACGGCTCCTCGTCGCCGGGAGCGTGTGTGAGCCCGAGTCAACAGCAGCGCCGGACCGAGACGATCGGAAAGTTGCTCGACGCGACGATCGCGTCGTTGTGCGAGAAGGGCTATGCCGCAACCAGTGTCAGTGAGATCGTCGGCCGCGCCGGGGTGTCCTCCGGTGCCATGTTCCGGCATTTCGACACCAGGCTCGACCTGATCGTCGCTGCGGCCGACGAGGTTCGCAGACGCCAGTTCGTCGAGTTCCGTCATGGCCTGTCCGGTTTCGGTAGCGCGTCGATCGAACACTGCCTCGAACTGCTCAGGGCTGCGTGCCGAGCCCCGATCAGCGGCGCCTGGTACGAGCTCCTGACCGCAGCCCGCACTGACGAAGAGCTGCGAGAGAGGCTGCAGCCCTTCACCGTTCGCTATCACGAACAGATCGCCGAACTCGCTCGCACACTACCGGTCGCAGGCGTGCTCGACCCACGGCATCTCGAGACGGTGATCTTCAGCGTGGTGCATCTGCTAGACGGCGAGGCGTTGGCCGCCGTGGTGCACCCGCAGCCCGAACAGGAGGCCATGCGGCTGAGGATGATTGCGCACCTGTTGCGCGGTGGCACTCTGCATGCCCTGAGCGACGCGGGATGACCCACTGGACGGTGCGCACGCCCGGCGCAGAACTTCCCGTCGTCGAGCACGGGAACCCGGAGGCGCGCTCGACGGTGCTGCTGGTGCACGGCTATCCCGACAACCGCCATGTGTTCGATCCGCTGATCGCCGAGCTCGGCGACCGGGTCCGGGTGATCGCCTACGACACGCGAGGCAGCGGAGCGTCCGCGCTTGAGCCCGCAGCGGACGTGTCCATCGAGCAACTGGCGCGCGACGCCTTCGCGGTGGTCGAGTCGATACCGGGGCTCACCGGGAAGGTCCACGTCTTCGCCCACGACTGGGGGTCGGTCCAGATGTGGGAGGCGATGGCTTCGCCTCGCGCATCCACCGCTTTCGCGTCGTACACGTCGGTATCGGGCCCGAGCCTGGATCACCTGCGGCAGGTGGCGCGGGCGCGGCTGGTGCGACCCCGTTGCTGGCCGTCACTGGTCGAGCAGTTGGCGCGGTCCTGGTACGTCTTCGGGTTCCACGTGCCCGTGCTGGGCAGGCGGGTTCCGGGACTGTTGGCGCGCCTGAACGCCCAGAGTGAGCCGACCCCGACGGCGGCCGACCAGCAGCGCGGCATCGCCCTGTACCGCGCCAACGTGCTCAGGCGTCTGCTCGGCGGACCCGTCCCGCGCTGCGCCGTCCCGACCACCGTGGTCGTCCCGACTGACGACCGCATGCTCTCGCCCAATCTCACCGACGGTCTGGATCGATGGATCCCCGACCTGCGCGTCGACCAGGTCGAGGCGGGCCACTGGTGGCCGTACACGCACCCGGTCGACGCCGCTCGCGTGCTGATGGCGAGGGTGCGGGAAGCGGAGTAGACGGCGAGCGTCGGACGGATCGGTCGGGGGCTGTGCAACCATGGTCAGTGGTCTTCTTCTCTCCACGGCCGCACAGAGCCACTACTCGAACTGGATGGGGTACTTCTCGGTATGGACGGCACTGCTCT
Organism: Rhodococcus sp. 05-2255-3B1; assembly: GCF_002258545.1. Classification (NCBI taxonomy): domain Bacteria; kingdom Bacillati; phylum Actinomycetota; class Actinomycetes; order Mycobacteriales; family Nocardiaceae; genus Rhodococcus; species Rhodococcus sp. 05-2255-3B1. Next base: position 557,202 of record NZ_NOZC01000007.1, read on the forward strand.
CGATCGTCTCGGCTCCGCGTCGAATTCGTCGGCTGTTGCCGGCGCTGACGGTGAGCCCGAACTGACAGTCCAGAGACTGCTGTTCGACGGTCCGTCGCCCCTGGTCAGTGCCGATATGTACAGCTCGGTCGGCAAGGGCAACGCCGAGCGCACCCGTACGGGCGTTCGGATCGCCAAGCGCAGCGTGGTGCACACCAACAGCTACTTCGGACGGTTCCCGGCCAGCTACTGGCAGCGGTGGACCACCGTCACCGAGGTGGTGTTCCGGGCGAGCGTCGCCGGTGCCGGTCGGATCGATCTGGTGGCCACCGATTACAAGGGCCACGAGCGCACGATGGCCAGTACAACGGTCGATTCCGCGAACGCGTCGACCCAATTGGCCGTTCCCGTCGCCACCACGCAGTTCCTCGACGGCGGTGCGTTGTACGTCCGCTTCACCACGACCTCGACCGAGTTGTCGGTGCAGGACGCGGAATGGACCGTCGCCGCGCCGGAGAAGCTGCGTCCCACCTCGGTGGTGATCTGCACGTTCAACCGCGCCGACGACTGCGCCAACACCGTCGCTGCCATGGCCGACGATCCCATCGCCCTGCTCGGGGTCGACAACGTCTACGTCGTCGATCAGGGCACCGATCAGGTGCAGACGCGCGAGAAGTTCCAGCGCGTCGCGGCGGAGCTCGGCAGCAAGCTCGTCTACATCACTCAGCCCAACCTCGGCGGCGCAGGTGGATTCACCCGCGGGCTCTACGAGGTGCAGGGTAAGGGCGGCGACCCGGCCAATGTGATCTTCATGGACGACGACGTGCTGTGCGAACCCGAGGCGATCGTGCGCATGAACTCGTTCGCCAACATGACCGTCGAGCCGGCGATCATCGGCGCCCAGATGCTGTACCTGTTGCACCCCGATCGCGTGCACGTCGGTGCCGAGGTGGCGAACCTGCAGAAGCTCGAAGCCGGAGTGCACGTCAAGAACGCGATCTCGGACAAGAGTGCGTTCAAGCGCAAGCGTCAGCAGGACGTCCGGGTCGACGCAGGCTACAACGGTTGGTGGTCGTGCCTCATCCCGTCCGAGATCGTCGGGCAGGTCGGCTACCCGCTGCCGCTGTTCTTCCAGTGGGACGACATCGAGTACGGATACCGCTCGCGTGCAAACGGATTCGCCACCGTGACGCTCCCGGGCGCAGCTGTGTGGCATGCCGACTTCGCGTGGAAGGACTGGGACGAGTGGCACCGCTACTTCAACCTGCGCAACGGCATGATCACCGCCGCCCTGCACATCGAACTCGACGGTAAGGCGCTCGCCAAGCAACTGTTCACCGATCTGCTGCGTTACCTGGTGTCGATGCAGTACGGCATGGCGTACACGCTGATCAAGGCCGTCGAGGACTTCCTGGCCGGTCCGGATTATCTGCTCGACGGCGGAATGGACGCTGCCGGTTCCATCCGGCGCGAGCGGGCTGCCTACGGAGAAACCAAGCGGCACAACGCCAACGACGTTCCGGGTGTGCGTCCGGCGGACATGTTCATCACTCCCGCCGGTCCGCATCCGAAGAAGAGCATGGAGTTCGCGGTCCTGGCCAAGCGCGTGCTCAATCAGTGGCGTGGCACCGTGAATCCGGGCCCGGTTGCCATCTCGGCCGACGATGCCCACTGGTGGCACGTGTCGCTGTTCTCCCACGCCATCGTCACCGATCGCTCACAGGAGGGCGTCCGAGTTCGCAAGCGCAACAAGGCGCATGCGACCGAACTGCTCAAGCGCGGCGTCACCGCACTCAAGCGTCTGCGCACCGAGACGCCGACGGTCGCCGCGTCCTACCGCGCCGCCGTCCCGCAGCTGACTAGCCGAGAGAACTGGGCTCGCCTGTACGGGCAGTAGCTAGTTCGCGCGGACCTTCGGGGCCGTGCGAATCCGTACGACGACCTGTTCGTTGTCGGCGGTGTAGCCCAGGTAGTCGAACTCGGTGCCGGTGCGTGCGACGAATTCCGTCCACGCCCGGTATTCGTGGTTGCGCCAGCCGGGGAAGTTGAAGTATTCGTCGAACACGATGACGGTGCCGACGGCCAGTCGATCGGCCACCAGATCCAGCACGGTGACCGTCGACGAGTACAGGTCCGCGTCGAGGTGCAGGAACGCCAACTTCTCGTGGTGACCCTTCAGAAAGCCCGGCAGCGAGTCCTCGAACAGGCCGGGGACGATCTGCGCGCCCGGCACTTCGGGGATGGTGTCCTGCTCGAACAGGCCCTTCGGAAAACCCGTGCGCCACGTCTCGGGTAGGCCGGAGAAGACGTCGAATCCGGCGACGACGGTGATGTCCTTCCGCGAGCTCAATTCCTCGGCGATGATCTCGAGCGTCGTCCCGCTGGCGACGCCGAACTCGAGCGCCATACCGCGAATGGAGACCTCACCGAGGGCGAAGCGCAGCGTCGCGTGCGGCCGTAGGAACGTCGGGGCCTGCGGCATCATCTCTTCGGCGAATTCTGCGCTCTGGGCGGCGGCTTCGACGTCGGAGGCGTACGGGATGTCCCGACGCATCCGCATCTCGAGACCGCGGATGAACGCGTGCAGATCGTCGATCTCGCGTCGTTGACGTTCGAGGACGTCGAGCAGTTTCGCCTGCTGATCGCTGGTCTGCTCGGCCAGCTGGGCGGTCTGCTGAGCCAGAACCTCGCCGATCGCTCGTTGAAGCTTCTCCCGTGCCGACGACTTGATGCGATCAGCGAGCTTCCGAGGTTCCGTCATGGGCACACGGTAGCGGTATCACGCGGGTGCGCGCACCCCATGGTGGACGGCTCTACGGTCGACGAAAGTGTTCCCGACGCCCCAGCCCGCGCAGCCGGAACCACTCGGCCAGACCCTTCGGGTTGCGGGTGGTGATCAGGAAGAACCAGGTGAAGCGAATCCACTCCTGCGGCAGCAGCTTTCGCATACCTGGCTGCGACATCAGGTAGCCGCGGTTGCGGTACGTGAAGTAGCGCTTGGTCGCGTCCTCCGGGTACTGCGTGTGCATCCGGCCGCCGAGGATCGGCTTGAACTCCTCGGCCCCGTTCGGGTGGACGTAGGCGGCGGTGAGGCAGGTACCGAACTTCAGGCCCGAGCGCTGCAACCGACGGTGCACCTCCACCTCGTCGCCGCGGACGAACAGGCGCAGATCCGGCACGCCCACCGCATCGATCGTCGACGCCTTGAACAGAGCGCCGTTGAACAGCGACGCGATGCCTTCGAGAAGATCGTCGTCCGGGTTCGCCGGGTCGATCAATTCGGACCGCAGCCGACGCCATTCGACGCCGCGGCGCAACGGGAAGGCCAATCGGTCCGGATCGTCGATGTCGCAGACGACCGGGGAGACCTCGTCGAGTCCGTGGGTCAGAGCGCAGTCGTAGAGAGTCTCGAGTACCTGCGGGCCCTCGGGGCGGCCGTCGTCGTCGGCGAGAAACACCCAATCGGCACCGAGGGAGAGCGCATACAGAATCCCGAGCGCGAACCCGCCTGCACCGCCGAGATTGTGCTGCGAGCCGAGATACGTCGTCGGCAGGTCGATCGACTCCACCAGTTCGCGTACAGCGGGCTCATCGGCATTGTCGACGACGACCAGATGGTCGAGCGGACGCGTCTGCGCGCCGATCACGTCCAGCGACAGTGCCAGCAACTCACGCCGCTTGTGCGTGACGATGACGCCGACGATCTTGTCAGCCACCGGCCGTATCCTCTGGTCGTTCCGCAGGCTTCACTCCTGCGTCCTCCCGCTCGATCTCTTTCAAGATCTGGGCGACGTGGTCTCCCGCGTCATCACCGTCGTACGCCCGCACCACGTCCTCGATCCCGCCCTGTTGGCGAATCTGGCCGTGATCGATCCACATCGCGGTGTCGCACAGCTGAGCCAGGAATTCGTTGGAGTGGCTGGCGAACACCAGGATTCCCGAGCGCTTCACCAACTCCTGCAGCCGATGACGCGCCTTCTTCATGAACTCGGCGTCGACGGCTCCGATGCCCTCGTCGAGCAGCAGGATCTCCGGGTCGATGCTGGTGACCACGCCCATCGCGACGCGCACGCGCATGCCCGTCGAATACGTGCGTAGCGGCATGTCGAGATAGTCACCGAGTTCGGTGAAGTCGGCGATCTCGTCCATCTTCGCGAGCATCTGCTTGCGGGTCTGACCCAGGAACAGGCCGCGGATGATGATGTTCTCGTAGCCGGAGATCTCCGGGTCCATACCGACGCCCAGATCGAACACCGGCGCGACGCGGCCGCGGATGGTGGCGCTGCCCCGCGTCGGCTCGTAGATGCCCGAGAGCAGACGCAGCAGCGTCGACTTGCCCGCACCGTTGTGACCGACCAGTCCGACGCGATCGCCGTCCTTCAGGTTCATCGTGATGTTCTTGAGTGCTTCCACGACGACGACGTCGGAGGAGTTGCGGTCGATCGCGCCACCGGCCTTGCCGAGGAACGCCTTCTTCAGAGACCGCGTCTTGGCGTCGAAGATGGGGAAGTCGACGCACGCGTCATGGGTGCTGATGCTGATGGACAACTCGAATACCCCTAAACCCAGTAGGGCACGCGGGCCCGGTACTTCTTGAGTGCGACGATGGCCAGCGCCCATCCGACGACGGTGAAGCCGAGCACGATGTACCAGTGGTACGCCTGCTGATCCTCGCCGATCAGGGGGGCCCGGATGATGTCGAGGTAGTGGAAGAGCGGGTTGATCTCGACGAGCTTGGCGCGATTCGCAGCCTCACCGCCCATCGACTCGAGTCCCGAGGTGGTCCAGACGATCGGTGTCATGAAGAACATCAGCGTGACGAAGCTGCCGAGGATCGGGGCGATGTCGCGGTAGCGGGTGGCGACGATGCCGAACAGGATCGACACCCATATCGCGTTCAGCAGAATCAGCACCAGCGCCGGGATCGCGAAGACCACGGTCCAGTGCAGACCGCCCTCGGGCCAGAAGATCGCGATGATGATCACGTAGATCAGCATGTTGTGGCCGAGCAGCAGCAGCTGACGCCACACCAGGCGATAGACGTGCACACTCAGCGCGCTGGGCAGCTGTTTGATGAGACCCTCGTTGGCGACGAAGACGTCTCCGCCTTCGAGGATCGCGGCACTGATGAGGTTCCAGATGATCAGACCGACGGTGACGTGCGGCAGGAACGACCGCAGGTCGATGTCCAGGAGTACCGAATACAGAAGGCCCATGGCGATCGCCTGCACACCGGTGGCGATGGTGATCCAGAACGGACCGATCACCGATCGGCGATACCGCTGCTTGATGTCCTGCCAGCCGAGATGCAGCCACAGCTCGCGCTGAGCGAAACCGGTTCTGAGGTCGCCGAACGCGCGCCGATAAGTCTGTGAGTCCGAAACCGGAGCAGGCATCTGTTCTCCTGCCTCGCTCTCGGGATCCTTCGCTGGTGCCGACACGACGGTCGACACTACCTCTTCACAGGTGTCGACTCTTTACAAGTACTGGCCGGTGCCACTACCACCGTGACCTGCGCCACCAGGAGCGCCCATCACGCCGGGAGGCAACGCGCCCTGCCGCATCTGTTCGAGTTGAGCTCGCGCGGCCATCTGCTGAGCGAACAGGGCCGTCTGGATGCCGTGGAACAGGCCTTCGAGCCAGCCGACGAGTTGAGCCTGCGCGATGCGCAGTTCCGCGTCGGTGGGGACAACGTCGTCGCCGAAGGGCAGTACCAGGCGCTCGAGCTCGTCGCGGAGCTCCGGTGCCAGGCCCTGTTCGAGTTCGTGGATGGAGGACTTGTGGATTTCCTTCAGCCGCGTCCGGCTCGCGTCGTCGAGCGGTGCGGCGCGCACTTCCTCGAGAAGCTGCTTGATCATCGTGCCGATACGCATCACCTTCGCCGGCTGCTCCACCATCTCCGACAGGCCGGATCCATCGTCCGATCCATCGTTCGTGGAGGAGCCGGCGGCGCGGGCCGCAGCGGCCGTCGCTTCCTCGCGGCTCAGGGCGAGCGGTTCTCCGTTGGGGCCGATCACAACAACGTGGTCGTCGGGCGCACTGTTCGGCTCGGATTGAGTCATATATCCATCTTTACGCCTCGCTCGCCGTTGCGCGATCGTCTGGGGCGATTATCCTGGTTCGGTCGTCGGGAACAAGTGGAGGCCGGGAGGATCGAGCGTGCGAGGTGGGCAACCGTTCCCTGGCGAAACAGGACGTGGAACACATGCTGCACCGGTCGGCGCTTAGAGTGTCCGGCATGGGTTACGACGTCGCGCGAGTGAGAGGGTCCATCCCCTCGCTCGGTGACGGGTGGATTCATCTCGACCCTCAGCTGGGCATGCTGATCCCGGACCGCGTGTCGACCGCCGTGTCCACCGCTTTCCGGCACAGTGCCTCCAATCATTCGGCCGGCAACACCGCGGCCAAGCGCAGCGCAGCTCTACTGGAATCCGCTCGCGTCGCCATCGCCGATCTCGTCGGTGCCTATCCGTCCGGTGTGGTCATCGGTCCCGACCGCGCGACGCTGCTGTCCTGGCTCGCGGATTCGATGAGCTCGCGGCTGGGGCTCGGAACCGGCTTGGTGCTCTCGCGACTGGACGAGGAAGCGAACGTCGCGCCGTGGCTGCGGGTCGCCAGCAGATCCGGCGCGCACGTGCGATGGGCCGAGGTCGAAATCGATACGTGCGAGTTGCCCACGTGGCAGTTCGATGACCTCATCACCTCGACCACTCGGCTCGTCGCGGTTACTGCGGCATCGCCGATCGTCGGCAGTGCACCCGATGTTCGGGTCGCAGCGGATCTGGTGCACGAGGTCGGTGGGCTGATCGTGGTCGACGCGGCCGGAGCGGCCCCCTATGCACACGTCGACATCAAGGAACTCGGAGCCGACGTCGTCGCGATCGACACCGCCGCATGGGGCGGGCCGTCGGTCGGTGCGCTGATCTTCCGCGATCCGACGCTCCTGGAACAGTTGCCCTCGATGTCGCTGAACCCGTCGGCGAAGGGGCCTCAGCGGCTCGAGGTCAGCGCGCATCAGTACGCGTTGTTGGCGGGGGTGGTCTCGTCCATCGACTATCTGGCCAATCTCGACGACGCAGCGACCGGGACGCGTCGCGAGCGCCTCGAGCTGTCGATCGGATCCCTGCAGCATTACCACGACGGCCTGTTCGATTACCTGATGAAGGCGCTCGAATCCCTGGACCACGTCATGGTGCTCGGCAATGCGCCGACGCGTATTCCTACGTTGAGCTTCACCGTCGATGGTGTTCCCGCGGTGAAGGTGTCCGAGCAACTCGCGCAGGCCAGAATCGGCAGTGTCAGCGGAGTCCACGGTGGCAGTCGGTTGCTCGACGCATTGGGCGTCAACGACGAGGGTGGTGCCGTCACCATCGGTCTGGCTCCGTACACCACCCGCTACGAGATCGATCAGCTCCAGGCTGCGTTGTCCGCTCTCGCGCTCTAGCGGGAGCGGCTCCGCCGCACGTGCACGAGGTGCCTCCGGGTCGTTCCGCAGGCTCCACTCCGCCCTCGTAGCCCACCACGAAGTTCCGCTCACGACCGCTGACCTGCGCGCTACCGAACTCGCAGGATCACTTTCCCGATGGTCTCGGCCTCGTCGAGCATTCGATGTCCTTGCGCTGCTTCGGTTATCGGAATTTCGGCGTGTACGACGGCTGTGACGCGGCCCTCGGAGATCATCGGCCACAGGTGCGCGGTCATGTCTGCGACGATGTTCGCCTTGCTCGAGGGCCCGGTTTCGGGGCGGCCACGCAACCCGGCTGCGTGCACCGAGCCGCGCTTGGCGAGGAGTTTTCCGAAGTTCAGCTCGCCCTTCACGCCGCCCTGCATGCCGATGGTGACGACGGTGCCGTCCATGGCCAGGGCGTCGAGATTTCGATCGAGGTACTTCGCGCCCATGTTGTCCAGGATCAGGTCGGCTCCGTGATCCTTTGTCTGTGAACGAATCTCGGTGACGAAGTCCTGGTTCTTGTAGTCGATGAGGATGTCCGCACCGAGATCGGCACACATGTCCAGCTTGTACTTCGAGCCGGCGGTGACCGCGACGGTGACGCCCATCTGCTTGGCCACTTGGATTGCGTGCGTACCGATTCCGCTACCACCACCGTGGATGAGCAATACCTGGCCCGAGCGCATGTGTCCATCCATCACCAGGTTGGACCACACTGTGGATGCGACCTCCGGAAGTGCCGCCGCCACATGCAGATCGAGCCCTTGCGGAATCGGAAACAGCTGAGTGGCGGGCACCGCGACCTGCTCTGCATAGCCACCCCCGGCCAACAGTGCGCAGACTCTGTCGCCCACGTTCCACCCGCTGACCCCTTCGCCGAGTTCGGAGATGATGCCCGAGCATTCGAGGCCGAGAATGTCGCTGGCACCAGGGGGCGGCGGATAGTTGCCTTGACGCTGCATCAGATCGGCACGGTTGATGGCAGTGGCCGAGACGTCGACGATCACCTGCCCGCGGCTCGGACGTGGGTCGGGAACCTCGGTCCATTCCATGACGTCGGGGTCGCCGAATTCTTTGAGTGTGATGGCACGCATGTCTCCATAGTGCGCCACCACTGCCGCAGGCACTCCTACAGGTCCCAGAGGTTGATTCCGAAGTCCTCGGCGTGCTGGTCGATCTGGGCCAGCTCGTCGTCGGTGAAGTCGAGGTTGTCCAGAGCAGCCACGTTGTTCTCCAGCTGTTCGACGCTCGATGCGCCGATCAGGACGGACGTCACCCGCGGGTCGCGCAGGGCCCAGCTCAGCGCGAGCTGTGCGAGGGATTGACCGCGGGCGGCGGCGATGTCGTTCAAAGCCCGAAGGTGTCCGATGTGGTCGTCGGTGAGCCAATCCGGGTTCAACGACTTGCCCTGCGCTGCTCGCGAATCCGCAGGAATACCGTCGAGGTACCTGTCGGTGAGCATGCCCTGCGCCAAGGGAGAGAACGCGATGACGCCTGCGCCGATCGCGTCGAGAGTGCCGAGTAGTTCGGGCTCGATCCAGCGATTGACCATCGAATAGCTGGGCTGGTGAATCAGCAGTGGAACACCCGCGTCGGCGAGCAGGTCCGCCATCTTCTGCGTCCCCTCGGGCTTGTAGGAGCTGATGCCCGCGTACAGAGCTTTGCCCTGCTGAACCGCGCTGATCAGCGCGCCTGCGGTTTCCTCGATCGGGGTGTCGTGGTCGGGACGGTGGCTGTAGAAGATGTCGACGTGGTCCAGGCGCATGCGCGTCAACGATTGGTCCAGCGAAGAGAGCAAATATTTCCAAGAACCACCGAACCCGTACGGGCCTGGCCACATGTCCCAGCCGGCTTTGCTCGAAATGATCAGCTCGTCGCGATAGCCGGCGAAGTCCTCCGAGAAGATCCGGCCGAAATTCTTCTCCGCACTGCCGTAGGGCGGGCCATAGTTGTTGGCCAGATCGAAGTGCGTGATCCCCAGATCGAAGGCGCGACGCAGGATCGCGCGCTGGTTCATCACTGGAACGTCGTCGCCGAAGTTGTGCCACAGTCCCAACGAGATCGCCGGGAGCTTCGGTCCGCGTGATCCCACTTGCCGGAAGTGCATGGACTCGTATCTGTCGGCTGCGGCAACGTACGACGGTTCGATGTTGGGATCTGTCATAACTCGACCATAGGTCTCGGACTCGAATCGAACATTCAACCAGTGCAAGCTACTCGTCGGTAGATTTCTTGCCTAAGATGTCACGGGTGACGGCCGAACTAGCCATTGGTTCCGGGGGGGACCCGCAGTGGCTCGACACTGCGGAAATGAAAGCATGGCGCGCCTACATGGACGGCGGGCAACGATTGATGGGGGTACTGAACAAGGATCTGCAGGATGGCCACGATCTGTCGATGGCGGAATACCGCATCCTGGTGATGTTGTCCGAATCGGTCGACGGCTCGGTTCGAATGAGCGAGCTGGCCGACGGTGTCCTGTCTTCGAGAAGTCGCCTGACGCATCAGATCAGGCGAATGGAAGTTCAGGACATGGTCACTCGCAGTACCTGCGTCGACGACGGCAGAGGTGTACTCGCGGTGATCACCGAGGAAGGCCGTCGACGGTTGGCGGAGGCGGCACCGACTCATGTGCGCAGTGTGCGCCGACATCTCGTCGATCTGCTTTCTCCGGAGGAACTCGAAGTGCTCGGCGACATCTTCGAGAAGGTCGACGCAGCGATGGACACCTCGGCGGCGGCACCGCGACGATGAGGGGCGATTGGGACTCGGGCCGCCCAGCCGTTTAAGATCGCACACGGAAGCGTGGCAGAGCGGCCCAATGCACTCGCCTTGAAAGCGAGAGACGTGTAAAAGCGTCCGGGGGTTCAAATCCCTCCGCTTCCGCCAGATGTTCGTTGTTGAACCCGGTCCACCCGCAAGGGTGGGCAGGGTTTGTTCCCCCCGGTCGAAGGTCAGCAGCGTCGCAAGTTCGCTTGCTTCAACCTCTTTCACGAGTGCCAGGCCTGCTCGGTTCGACAATCCGTCTGTTCCTGTCCGTTCGAGTTCGAGCACTTGGTTCTGGATGACGCGTGGCACTCGGCTCTTCCTCTGGTCGAAGAAGACGGTGGACAGGTGCGCGACGAGATGCGCGAACGGCTCCTGGATCTCTCCGTCGCTGACGCTGCCATCGTCGTTGATGTAGAGCTTGCCGAAGAACCCCTGGTTGATCATCCGGCGGATGGGAGGCTTCATCTCGGCGTACACCCGGTGGCAGGTCTTGATCGCCTCGACCGCTCGGTCGAGCAGGATCTTCACCTCGGCTCGTGACTCGGTGCCCTCGGCTAGGTCTCGTTCGGCGACGTTCAGGGCTCGCGTGAGCCGATCCATCTCACTCTTGAGCATGTCGAGTGGTACTGCCCCGGCGCAGTGCGCTTCGAGTAGTTTGGCGCGCTCACGTTCGAGCTGGGCTTTGTTTCTGGTCGCTGCGGCAACGGCGTCGGCAGCCTCGCGCGTGGCCGTGTCGAGGACAATCGCGAATCTTGCAGGCAGTTTGACGAATCCGCGCGGGCATCGATTCTTTTTGTCCTCTGGTCCCATGCAGAAGAAGTGCCCGTACAGGTTTCCGCTCTTGCCGCGATTCTTCGAGTAGACCATTCGCGTCCCGCAGTGGCTGCACCAAATTTTCCCGCGAAGGTACGAATTACGTGTCCTGTCCTTTTCACCAGCGGTGTTGTGGGCATGCATGACGTCCTGGACTTGTAGCCGGTACCCATATCGACGAGCGCTTCGTGAGTGCCCTGGTGATAGACGCCCTTGTAGGCCACGATGCCGACGTAATACGGGTTAATCAAGAGTCGATCAAGCGAGCTGATCGACACCGGACGGCTCGGTACTTTCGGTGTCGCGCGGGTACGGAGTCCTCGGTCTTCGAGGGCATCGGCGAGATTGGCGAGACTGTATTCGCCTTTCGCATATTCGGTGAATGCCCAGCTCACATGATTGGCACGTTCAGGGTCGAGTTCAACCCACCGAATATCGGCGCTGCCTTCGAGGCGACGCTTGTTGAGGTACCCGATCGGCGCGCGGCCGGGAGTGCCTCCGGCTGCGAGCTTCGACTTCAGTCCCTTGATCACTTCCGTCGCGAGGTTGTTCGAGTAGTAGTTCGCCATGCCGCGCTGAATCTGCAGATTCAGTTTTCCTTGCGGGGTGTCATCGATGTACTCGCTGACCGATACCAGCGCCGCCCTGGTCGCCTCCAGGCCGGAATCGACGTAGTAGTCGGCTTTCGGGCTTCGGCTGAGCCTGTCGAGCTTGTGGACGATGACGTGTGTGACACCGAGATCGTTGAGTTCGGCGAACATTCGTTGAAATTCGGGTCGGTTGACGGTCGTCGCGGACCGACCGAGTTCGGCATACTCGGCGACGACGGTGAGGTTCAGTTCTTCGGCCTTCCGGCGGCAGGCGTCGCGTTGGAACGGAATCGAGTAGCCTTCCGCGCCGCCACCGACTCATGCCTGCTCCTCGGTACTGACGCGGACGTAGATGACGGCTCGGCCACGTGCTTGACGCTCGGTGCGGACTGCAGGCGCGACGATCTGCGCTTCCTGGGTCGGGGCGTTCCCGGCGCGGAATTCTTCGAGGATCGACTTCCGAGCACCGGCGTACCGACTGGCGCTGCGATTACGCCGGAGAGTTTCTGGTGGTGCCGCGTCGGCGTCGTCGGCAGATCCGAATGGTGAGTTGGGTGTGCTGCGGCGGCTCATGCGGCTACTCCTGGAAGTGCAGTACTGGGCGGATCTGGGAAACCTGCTCGTACACCAAGATCTCGTGTCGTCTAATCCCGCCGAAGCTGTGGTGATCCTTCGGCGTAGCAGTCAGATTAGTCCGAAGAATTCGGACGACGTCTCGTCTTACTGCGCATAGCCGTCAGTACGCTCGTTTTCCGCGAAAAAACAAACCAGTCGTAGTATTCTGGCGAAGCTGTGTAGTGCTCATGTGCCTTCAGTGGGTGCGACGCGCGACGGCGACACGTTGGCGGTGCGGAATAGTCTGGAGGTTCAGAAGTGAACGGAATGTACGAGAATGAGAAAGATACAGATTTCTGTCATCAGTTTTTTGAGAGACCAGCGTTATCTTTCTCGAATCAACCAAATTTTAGGGATTTGCTGGTCGACCTGGTCGATCCCACCAAGAATTTTACCTTTGTCCTAGGTGCTGGTGTATCCCTGGACTCAGAACTTCCGAGTTGGAATCAGTTGATCGCTAACATGACACGCGAGATCGAGGACCCGACTTGGCGCGAAGCGGCCACGCTTGACTCGGAAGATCTTCTACGAAAAGCTGAGTCTGTGTTGCAGTTTGTGAACGAGGGCACTACCGCTACACCCGAGCGAATCGTGCAACAAGCGCTCTACAAGACACCGCACGGCAAGGTTATCAGAGAGCCCGTTCCGGGAAGACTGGCCGGCGAAGTGGCAAAGTTGTGCTCGTTTCTGGGAGATCGCGCATATATCGCAACTACCAATTTTGACGTGCTACTTGAGACTGCGATTGAAGATCTTGAAGTTAGTGGAGACTCTAAGTCGGAAATAAATCCGGTGGCTTTCGACCCGCTAGTGTTTGAGGATGAAGACCGAACAATAGGAGAACATCCGGGATGGACTGCGGGCAATTCGGTGCTTCATCTACATGGTGTGCTCAAGCCCAACCGCGACCCCGCAGGAAATCTTGTTCTCACAGAATCGGATTTTCTGGAGTTTGGACCGCGCATTCGTGACTTCGTCCGCGAAAGACTCATTGTCTCGCATGTAGTTTTCATCGGGGTGAGCATGACTGACCCAAACCTGGTGTCGCCGTTATGGTCTTTGCATAAATCGCGCGAAGAATACATGATGCCTTTTCTTCTGACCGTTGCGTCTCCACGCGTTGCTATCAACTCAAATTCGGCGCGAGCGTATGAAATTAAAAAGGCAGAGTACCTATCGCGCCTGTTGAATGTAAAGACAGTATTTTTTAAGTCATACGGCCAGCAAGCTCAGGCCATTGCAGACGCATCACTTGCGTGTTTCGCGCCCGAGGATTATATCGGGAACGATGATCCGACCGAGTCCAGGCGATATGGCTATAGGTTGAGTAGAACGTTGGATCTTTGTTATAGGAATTTAGGATGTGGTGACGATCTGGAGTTTCCGGGAAAAGATGCTACGGTGCTCCTGTCCGACCGACTCCATGAGCTACTTAATAGAGATGGAGGTGTCCAAAGTTTGCTTACGCAAGCCGTTGATAATCTCTCGCGTACGAAAAACGAAAGTCGGGCTGAAATATATAGACAGTTTAAAGATTCGCTAACTTCTGAGCGATTCGGTATCTTTCTCTGGCTCAGGTCGCGGTCGGCCTCGGCAGAAGCCGAGTCGTACAAGCTAAAATTGCTGGGCACGTCGGTCTACACTCATCGTGAAGGTTGGTCATTAAATCGCGAAGCGGAAGTTGGTGCAAATTCGGAGTTCATTTGCGCGCGAGCCGCCTATTCCGGTCGGTTCACTCTAGCTGACGTTAAGGAAGTGGACCAATGGCAACTTTGGCGATCGATTTGGGCGGTGCCGTTTAGCAGGCATGCGGAAAATGATAACCTCGACTTCGGTAATACGTTTCTTGACGCTATCGATATAGGAGTGATTACTCTAAATTCAACTTGTCGGGCAGTGCCTCCCAAAGACGGGAACTGGGAGCCTGGAACAAAACGATCAATTCTGTCTGCTTTGACGAAAGATGAAACTAGTCAAATTGAAAGAGAATTGATTGCTATCGCGCAGGAGGTGGTGGATAGTCCGTTAACTTAAGACAATATAATACCCGGACTGCCTATTGACGGTCCGGGTATTATTTGTAATGGTATTAGTCAGTCAGCGCTGTGCTTCGACTTGCGAAATTCGCGGATCAAGGTGCCAATTGAACTCTGGTCGCCTATGCGCGGAGATGCGCCAACGAGTACGTCTTCGCCATGAACGTTTGCTCGTTTGTAAAAGTCGGACAGCACCAAATCTTCATCAGACGAGTCGGCAGTGTTGGCCGCCGCAGTACCTGACCCTGCCACCTCAGTAGCCGCTTCCGCGATTGTTACGGCTTGTATTGCGCGCTGAGGCATCTGCTGGCGGGTGTCCAGCGACGGCACTGGATGATGATCTTGGGGGGTGTTCGTATTCAGTTGTTCCATACATCTTAGTTATACTCACTTATTCCTCCAGGTCAAGGCCATTTTGGCGGTCGCCTGCGCGACCCCTGTGGCTCTCCTCGGTTCGGGCTACACCATCATCTATGCCCCGTCAACCCGGCGCAACCGTTACGGAGCATCAAGCGCAATCTCACAGAGATGTCTTAATCACCCCCACTCGATAGCCAGGATACTGAGGCTGAAATTACACGCACGTAACTTCGACCCGCGGCATTTAAGTCTGTTCGGCGTGCCAGGCCTAAGTGTTGTGGTTTTCAGTCCGGGGACGTTTGCGGCATCCGGGATTGTCAGACCCTCCCGTTGATGCGCCCGCCCTCACACACCCAGCCCCGTCTTTCCGGGACAGCATGCCTACTGTGGGTCTTTATTCCCGACCCACACGAACGCTACCCCGCTACGCGGGAATACCCAGCCGTCGTGCGACACTGAAATTGATCTCTCCGGTACGTTCATCGACATCGACCAGCCATTTATCGTCAGGACTTACCAAGGAGTTGCGCCTGTTCCTGGTCCAGAACCGCTGAACAACTGAGATGGGGCGGCAATGATTGAGTATCGTGACCGCGCAGTCGTGAAGTCGGACTATCATCAGTTCACAATTGGTCCGAGCTCGCTTCGAGAGCTGAATTTCAGCGAGTACCCAGAGTTTAACCTGGGTGTATTCACTGGAGAGACGGTCGTCGTCTATGCAGGTTGCCGTGTTGGACCGGTCAACGTCGAGCTAGAAGTGCACGACACCCAACCACCAGACAATGCGGTGGATTGGGAAGACGTCGCCGAGGGAGACATACACTACGACTCTCCGGAGGGCGCGGCCGTATGGCACTGGAACCTCGATCAGGCCATCCCGCAGGATAGTGCTCGGAAGCTAACTCCTGGAGGAGCGCATCGGTACCGTGTACGGATCTGTGCTCGCGGGCGCGCTCTTGAATGCGATGGCCCAGTGTTGGGCGAACCAGTCGAGGACTACTTAGTTCAGCTCTGGCCAACGTCTTCGCCATCGCCAGCGCACCAATCGAAGAACGAGTCCGGTGTGTAAGGGCTAGTTTGCGCAAGTAAATCATCTGGACCTGGAAAACCCGTGCGTGGGTTCTAGGTCCAGATGCGTTTCTACGTCTGCAGCGCGCACGCGGGTGTGCTGCAGACGAGATGAATCGAGGATCGCGATCGAAGCATTTCCGGCTATAAGCCACGAGGATCACGTCGAGCAACGACCGGCGGGTCGTAGCGGCGGCAGCTCACCGTCGACAACTAGCGGCGTGACACCCCGTAGGTCGGCTGATGACGGGTGCTGCGTTCGGATGAGATTCCTATGTGGCAGACCCATTTCCCGGACGGCTGCAACTATGAGTGATACGTTGTAGCACTACCAAAGAACGCGACGTCTTCATTCAGCAGCTAGACCGGGATCGCCCGACGATGCACAGATCTGCGTCTTCTAAGTAGAGCGCATGTGTCGGGCAAACAGAGTTGGCTTCACACCCCTCATTGCGTTGGCGTTTCATTCCTCAAAGGACTCGCTATGATCGATTTGATCGCCCAGGAGACATCTGTAACTACTCTGTCTTGGAACCAGACACTCATTGCAGTTGGTGTCGCGGCGGCCTCTGTTCTCCTAGTCGGTGTCATCGTCGCGGTCGCGCGGGGAAACCTTCCCAGTCAGGAACCAGGCGCGAGCCTTGCGCGAAGTTGGATTGCGATTACGTTGGTGCTCGGACTGATCATGTTCTGTGCTTTTTCGCTCGCCGTAAATGACGCAGGTATGCGCAGTACGTTGGTCGGCGGATTGACGGCGAGCGCTGGAGCCGCGGTCGCCTTCTACTTCTCTTCGCAATCCTCAGATCAGGGCCGGCGCGACATCCTGGATGCAGCTTTTGGAACGGATACGGTTCCGGAGTTGTCCGGGAAAGAGCAGACCGAAGCTGCGCAGTTGGCTGGCATGACGTCGCTCCAGCTCGTGATTGACCCCTCAAGCACAAATGCCGACACTGGGAAAGTCACCAAACAGACACCTGTCGCCGGGTCCAAGGTCCGCCGCGGTTCTTCAGTTGTCGTGACATTGACCTAGCCTCGGGCTTTCACGCCGGTAGGAGGCGAGGCGTGTCAGAACACAAGTATGGTGCGCTCGAACTAACACAGGACTTCTTGGCGGAAGCGTCGACCTTGGTCTCGATCTGTGCGCCGTCGACCCAACTGCGGCGAGAGCGCGCATCTCATCAGGGTACATGCACCAGCGGCACTGGCTTGCTCGTGCATGTGCCGTCCGATTCGCTCATGGTCAAGGCCTGCCGGGCTGTGTTGTTGTCGATACCCTTTAACCCACCGTATCCGGTCGTTCGAATTTTCCGGCCACGATGATCTCCAGTTCGTTGGTTTGGTTGTGCAGTGAACAATTTGCTACTCGCAGGCGACGCCGTTTCCATCTTTGTCGAGGTCGCGGCTGTAGCCGGGGTCTCCGGCATAGATCGGATCCGCGTTGGCGGCTCGCACTGCGGTGCAGTTCTTATAGAAGACGGACGGTGAATTGCGCGTCGGTGCAGGTGCGGGCACCGGTGCAGCAACTGACGGTGGCGGAGGTGGAGGTGGCGGTGGGATGTAGGCGGGGTTTGTGTGTGGCGGCACGACGACCTCATCCGACGTGTTCCTTCGAGAGGTTTGAATGCCATGCACTTAGCTCCGCCAAGTGAAAATCATTTTGAAATAACAGAGGTGCGTCGAGTTTGAACTTTTTAAGTCCAACTCGGCGCACTTTTGCTGTCCAGAGGTCATAGGGTTCCAATCTCGCTTGATCAGCCAGGGTTTCGAGCGATTGACATCGAGTCCTGCCAAGCTCGGTTGAACAGGCCTAGTGTGCTTGTACCCTCCGCAAGTTTAGCGAGGTTGAGCCAGAGCTGCTTTCGTACCTTCGCTTCACTCATAGACCAGATGGTCGCGAGCTTCTTCTCGACTTCACTAACATTTCCTGGCCTACGTGGATGAGGACCGCGTCGGTCACCACTTGGATGGTCTGTTTCGGGAAGTACGAGCTCTTTTGGTATCTGGCGAAGTGTATTTATGTGCGCCGATCCAGTTGAGCCAGGAGGGACGGAGAAATAGCATCCTAGACGGATTGCCTCCTCGGTTAGGCCTGCGCTCCCTGTCCACCAATGGAGCACTGCGCCGTCGACTGGAACACGGTTCAACTCGTGTATCACCGCCGCCTGCGCTCCAGTGCTATGAATGCTCATTATCCGTGGCATCTCTGCAACGGCTTCAAGTATCTCGCGGAATGTACGACGCTGCAATTCCATTGGGACTCGGCTCTTGCCGTCAAGCCCTACCTCGCCCACTATGACGGCACTTGGGAGGTGCTGACGGAACAGGACGCTGTCGAACGACTTCTGAGAGCGCATCAGGGCTGGATGAGCTCCCAGACCCCATATAGCGCGCGTATCATGCCTGGTCAGGGATGTAAACTCAGCCAAGGATCGCGTCATGGCAAAAACAAAAGCACAGAGTTCGGCTACATCCGGTGCTGCGATTCCTGTGTCGATGTGTGCGTGAGTATCCAGCGGGAGCAGTTGACTTGTCACAGCGACAAACCCCTGAGCTCGGCCATCGCTCGGTTGCATAGTTCAGTCGTTTTCGCCAACTCTAGGTTGCTTGGTACTCGGAGTGTGGCAAGGTCCTGATCGCACAGATCGCGGGCCAGGAAGTCGCGCATTGCAGGTACGACTGATTTGTTTTCTAGCCATCGCTCGATTCGTTCATTGCCTGCAGAAACTAGATACTGCGTTTGGTCTGGTATGGAGCTTGCTGCAAAAGATGCCTTGCGCAGGATGCAACCGAAGCAGACGCCGCACTGTATACGCCCCTTCAACCCAAACGATCGTGCACCAGTATGAGAGCACGAGGTGGTTGCGCTGAGATACTTGGAGGCTGCTTCGACTCCGATGGCTTCACTGACTTTGGTGAACATCTCACCCTTCGTCGCGTCCGCAAAAGGGTTGGAGAGTTCGTTGTGTGCGCCAACTTTACCCAGTATCTGAACCAGACCCTGTAAAAAGGCCGGATGTGTTGTTTTCGTAGATAAACTCCCGCGTCGGTTACTAGAAATTGGTGGATTGATCGACGCGTAACCATTCTCTGGTATCCAGAGTGGTAACTTATTGACTGAAGCGACAGCTAATCCGATTGCTATAAAGAGGATGGATCTAGAACGTGTAGAGTGTTCTTTCTTGTAAGATTTTCCTTCTGGACTTGTTCGGCCACGCGAATGATGCACCTGAACGAAGTCTGACAAACTGTTGGGAAACAGCCGGACTGTCTCATCTTTGAGTTTGCGTTGGAGGGGTGCAAGGTTCTTCTCGGAAAAGTGCGACACCAGTGCGTGTGAGCTGGATCCGTGAAGCCCATGCGCTGACAGGATGGCTCCGGCACCCGAATCTGCGCCACCACTGAACAGGACGACCCGCGATGCACCGATAGCGCGGGCTGCGATCTGTTCGGACGCGCCCTTGGTCTCACTGAAATCTAAGGTCCAGGTATCACCCGTCAGGAAGCCGAGTAAGTTCTCCAGCTCGGTCTTAGCAACCAGCCACGGTTCCACAGCGATAACATCGACGTCAATTGAGATTACCCGTGTATTCCAGGCCGACATCCGCCCTGAACGACGGACTGAACGGTCTGCCGACAATATCGCGGAGGCGATTCGTACGAAATCAATATTTCGATCGTTAACGCGGCCAAGTTCGCCAAGATTTGGGCCTACATTCGAGGTAAACCATGGAGAGGTTCCCTGCTTTGGCCAAAAGAATGTATTTGATGTCCCTGTTGGATCGGATGGGACGTCATCGACACTTAGTTTGAAGGAGCTACTCACTTCTTCCCCCGAGAGTAGATGCCTTTGAGCTTCTTGACTCCTGTAGTGATAGCCTTCTCAATTGACTTAGCTTCTGTGCCAGTTTTTCCGATGTCTGCCTGTGCTGCAATGGCCTGGGAAGTTTCGTTGATCCTGTCGATCATCTCGTCTCTAGAAACTCCGTCGCTACCTATTAGGCTGTCACCGGCTTCCGAAAGAAATATCTCAGCAGCAATGAGACCGATTGCATGTTCGGCTGCGTCAGCTGAATCGGGGATTGACTGATTCACGGTGTCATCCAACATCCAATCGACTAGTTTACCGGCAATTGCACGCTGTTCCTCGCTCGCAATGTCACTATTAGGGTCGGCGGCACAGATCACGTCAACGATGGCTCGAACTCGTTCAGCATTGCTACTGAGCGCGCCAAGTGTATCGAAATCAAGACCGGCACGCTCTAGCTCAGTGCGATCTCCACTTCGGAATGCTCCTGCTATGGAAGCGGCGCGGCCTGCTGTTCTGGCGTATGAGCCAATACTCCTCTGCGGTGAACTCTGACTTCCTCCACTCGTAGACCCACCGCCTGACGCGCCACCGCCCGATCCGCCACCGCTGCCTGAAGAACGTGAGAAGCTAGGAATATTTAATGCCTGTGCAACAACCTGCTTGGGGAGATCAGTGTGGTTTTTGTCAGTCTGGCTTCCCGCCCAGTCTTCAAGGCCTTCGCGTATTGCTTTGGGTGCCTTACCGGATGACCCCTTATATGACGAACTCGTTCCCATAACTACGCCAGTTCCAATGCAGTTGACAACGATCCCGTGAGTTCGGCCGTGCCGTTGGCTTCAACGAGTTGTGTAACTTCTTTTCGGATTGACTGTGGGTCAGTTTTTTGGAGTTGCAAGACCGCACCGGCTTTTAGTTCGTTCGGTGGGATACGTCGCAAAGTGGTGCAGACGGTATCGACAAGGTCGTCCCGCAATCTTGCAAACCTTAGAAGTGCAATGACCCCCTGCGTCTGCCGGCCTGGTTGATCGGTAATAACAGAGCCGATGTGCTGTATAAGCGACCTGGCATCATCAATGGGAAGCGCGGATATAACTTCGTTCGTTACGCTACGATTATCAGAGCTGGACTTCGATAGGAATCTAGTAGCAAGATCTTTAATTTGTTCGGATAGACCCTTTGTGGACAGAAAAACATCATCACCAAATGACGCGGCGAAGACAAGGTAGGCCGCGAGATCCTCGCCGCTCAGTGACGGCGTCAACTGTGCCCATCGAATGAGCGATCCACCGTACTTTTGCTGAGGTGTGGCCTCCGGCGAGGCCGCTTGGCTAGACTGTGTACCTTTCTTCGCGCTTTTGGGCTTCGCATCTGAATCTTGCGGCGCTTCGGTCGCTGCTGCACCTGACTGGGTGGCACCTGTACTGCCTACGCTTTTTTCGAGAGCAGTCATGTTCTCGCGAAGTGTATTATCGGCTAGCCAGCCGATAACCTTGCGAAATTCTTCTGGAAAGTATGACTCTAGAACCATCAATTTTGCGATGGCGGCGGTGTTCAGTGTGATGCCACGACGATCTGCGACATTCTGTCGAATCGAAAGATCATTGAGAAATCTCTTAATACGACGAGGGTTACCTTTGGTCTTCTCATGGATGATTGGTTTGAGGCGGGTGGCGATCATCCGCGCAGGTGCAAACTTTGCAATATTCACGAGTGGCGAGTCATCGAGAGTTTTGCCGACTTTACGAAGCTCCGATACTTGCAGAACGATAGAGGTGAACTCGGTCGGATCGGTTTGGGCTTGTACCTGCAACATGATGAGGTATGCCTCGGTGTCGAAATCACTTAGCGCGGGAACGGGTACTGACGTCTGTACAATCTTATGTAGGTAAAGTTTCGACGGATCTTCTTCGCCATCGGGTGTAGTTTCTGCGTTTTGTGGAAACCTTGTGGCGATTGCTTCAGCTATGCGGACCTCGTCTGCGGCAATGACGAATGACATTTTCGGCACGGATAGAAATAATCTAATTGTCTCAAGAGTCTCAACAACAGTCTCCGGAAGGCAGCGATCAAGATCGTCGACGAGGATCACTACATTTTGTAGGTGTTTCAGCCCGTCGGACTGAAGTAGCTTGGCAAACTCGGCACGAAACTGCACCATATCAGTGATCGGCTCAGGATCTTCATCGTCTGGCTTCGGCTTCACAAGAGCCATGAGCGTATCAATGTCCGGTACGGACATCGTGATAGATGATTTAGCTGCCACCTGGATAGCTTTCCCCCAGTCGACTCTCTTTACGAGTCGTCCGAGCAGCTTTTTAGCCTTCCCTTCGGTGTCCGTCGTTTCGTCGATCTCGCTTCCGAGTGCGGTAAGAATTTCACTAATAAGTGACTCTTTTGCCCCCATCTGTGGGTCGTATCTCCACGGATCGGTTGGCACTACCAGCGTTGACGTCTTCGTGCCTGACGCAGGTCGTAGATTGTTTGCAATGAGGCGGAGAACGGACGTCTTCCCGCTGCCCCAGGTGCCCGATAGTCCGAGAGCGATAGGATCAAGGCTTTCATCAAGAAGCGCGTCGGCCACCGCGCCTGCCACGGCATCGAATGATAAGAGATCAATCTCTGCCGGCTCATCCAAATATATTGGAAATTTTGTTTGTCCACTCTGGTCGCTCATCTCGCCCCTCCAAATTGACTAATATTACTGTTTCTTTAATTATACTCTCAGGTGCGAGCTTTTCTAGTATCTGCGCAGTGAGTGCCGCGTGTTCGGTGGGGTAATACGAATTTTTAGATTTAAGGAGGTGACCGATGAACAAGCCTAAGAGATAAGTAGTCGACGAAGAACGCTTAGAAAAGCACCGCGAAGACGGCCAGCTGGCACAGGCGAAGCGCAGCATCCGAACCATCGCCCGTGCAAACATCGCCATCGCTCGTGACATGCAGCGATCAGGTGGGCTCGGCCAGTCACCGTCGGTGCCCCCGCCTGCCGTCGATCCGACTGTCGAAGCATCGAGTCTTCCGTCTCACGAGGACCAACGCACTGCACCCTCCACGATGCGGCAAGCCCCGCAAGCTGACAGATCAGGGATCTACGCCTTCGATGGCGGCTATGCGTTCGCCCTGATCACTGATCATGGCTATGTGCCTACCGCATCCCGATGGAAGACGACCACATCCTAATGACACCAGGTAAAACTGATTACCTCTACGACAGCGCGGGTGTGCGCATCCCTGCATGGCGCATCACCCTCTCGTGGGCGGAGAGACCGTTGCTCGCAGCCTTGCTGGTCGTGGGACCGTCTCGGCCGAACTGGACTCAATCGGGCAGAGTGACCGGCAGGGCTCAGCCGCTTAGAGCTGCAGGTCAGACCACTTGCCTAACATCCGATGCGTCTCCTTCGACAGGTTTGAATGCCATGCACTTACCTCCGCCACATGTTCGTTGTCGAACCCGGTCCAGCCGCAAGGGTGAGCCGGGTCTTTTCGTTTCGTGAGAAGCGTCGCGACGTCATTGGCCGCGGCGTTCCGGGCCAGTGTCATCGGTGCGTGTGTCGTCGGATTGTCGGTTCCTGTGCCTACCGGACGACGTGGTGGCCTGGCTCCTTACGGTGCAGCCCTCGATCGTCAGTGACAGCCGACGGGCTGGTATCGATCCCGGCTCAGTGGGTACTACCTGCGAATGGGTGAAGAAGCGCGGCGCAACGACGGCGACAACGAGGGACCTCTGGAAGAGGAACTCGAGGAAAGTTTCGACGCTGTCGTCTCCGAAGGTGCCGAGCGATTGCACCGCACCGTGCGCACCGTTCTGATCACCGGATGCTTCGGCGGGCTCGAGGTTTCTCTGGGTGTGATGGCGTATCTCGCGGTGCTGGACGAGACCGACAGTCATCTACTCGCAGGCCTGGCGTTCGGCA
The DNA here is from genome assembly GCF_002258545.1 of Rhodococcus sp. 05-2255-3B1. Taxonomy (NCBI): domain Bacteria; kingdom Bacillati; phylum Actinomycetota; class Actinomycetes; order Mycobacteriales; family Nocardiaceae; genus Rhodococcus; species Rhodococcus sp. 05-2255-3B1. Next base: position 580,604 of record NZ_NOZC01000007.1, read on the forward strand.
TCGGCCTGGTGGCTATCTATCTCGCCCATGGTGAGCTGTTCACCGAGGACTTCCTGATGCCGATCGCAGCGGTGGTGGCCCGCAACGGAACACCGTTGCAGCTGGCGAGGCTGTGGGTCGGGACGTTACTGGCCAATCTGTTGGGCGGTTGGTTCGTGATGTGGTTGATCGCGCACGCGTTTCCGCAGTGGCTCGAGGTGTTGTCCGAGTCGGCACATCATTTCGTCGACGCGCCACTGAATCTTCAGTCGATCTGCCTGGCTGTTCTCGGTGGCAGCACGATGACCCTGCTGACCCGCATGCAGCAGGGAACAACCTCCGACGTCGCACGGATCATCGCGGCGATGGCGGCTGGTTTCCTTCTGGCCGGTCTGCAGTTGTTCCACTCGATTCTCGATTCCCTGCTGATCTTCGGGGCCATCCACGCGGGTGCGGACGTGAGCTACGTCGCCTGGATCGAATGGTTCGGATACACAATGCTGTTCAACATCATCGGGGGCGTCGTGTTGGTCACCGCGCTGCGCCTGGTGCGCACGAAGGAACTGGTGAAGTCCGAACGTGACCGGAATCCCGAGTAGTCAGCGGCGACGGCAGTCAGGGTCTGCCATCCGACACCCAACGCCCCAGGCTCGATCCGGTCTCGAAGCGTCGCACGGATTTGGAGATAGGATCGATGAATTCGATTGCACCGGCGAGTAATTGGAGTGGATCGGTGAAGTCGTCGACGGCCCGGTTGGTGGCCGTCGGGTAGAGGTCGTCGCCGAGGATCGGCACCCCGAGCGAATTCATGTGCAGTCGCAGTTGATGAGTGCGGCCGGTCAACGGTGTCAGTCGATAGCGGCCGAGTCCGGCCCGATGGTCCAATAGTTCGACGGTGGTGTGCGCGTTGGGTTCTCCGGCCACCTCGCGGGCGGTGAATTGTCCTCTCTCGGAGACGATTCGGCTGCGAACGGCGGTGGGCAGGGTCAGTGTGGGGTCGTACGAAGCGATCGCCTCGTACTCCTTGTGGACCTTTCGATCCTGGAAGAGCGTTTGATATGCGCCGCGCAGGGTCGGATCGACGACGAACAGGACCAGGCCCGCGGTGACGCGATCGAGTCGGTGAGCGGGCACCAGTTGTGGCAGGTCGAGTTCGAGACGCAATCGCACGAGCGCGGTCTGCAGAATGTGGCCGCCGCGGGGGATGGTCGGAAGAAAGTGTGGCTTGTCGATCACCAGCAGCGCGTCGTCGCGGTACACGATCGAGATATCGAAGGGCACAACGGTTTCCGACGGCAGATCGCGGTGGAACCAGACCGCCTCACCGGGAACGTACGGTGCATCCGGTGAGATGGGGCCTGTCATGTCGACGATGTCACCGGCCGCGAACATGGCGTCGATCCGTTGTGGAGGAATCCGTGACTCGGTGGCGGTGAGAAAGTCGCGGACGGTGCGCCAGGTTCCGTCCTCCGGCATCCGGAGTCGGGCGGGATCGAGACCGTGCCGCTTCGCCAGGGGTGGTTGCTGGCGTCGTCTCACCGAGTGAGCGTATCCGCCCGCCGAGATCGCACTTATGCAGGCATTTCGCGATGATCTGCCCGCATAAGTGCGAATTCGCTACTCGCAGCCGATGCCGTCGTTGTCGCGATCGAGATGAGGCCCGTAGCCGTACTCGTCCCGATAGACCGGAGCGGCACCGGCGTCGCGGGCCGCATCGCAGTTCTCGTACTGGAAGGCGCCGCCCTGTTGGGGTGCCGGGGCAGGAGCACCTTGAGGCTGTGGTGCAGGAGCGGGTGCCGCCAGCGGGGCCGGAGGCGGTGGGAGCACCGGGCAGAACTGAGCCGAACCGCTGTTGCAGAGGAAATCGGTGATCGGATCGGCCGAGGCGACGGCCGGTGCGGTCACCAGGGCGGCTGCAGCGATAGCGCTGCTGATACCGAGCTTGACCAGCAGATTCTTCGTCTTCATGGAACTCCAATCGAGGGGGTGTGATCTGGAGCATCCTCGACCATTTATTGAACTGTCAATCAAGTCATTCGGGTGATCTACGTCGCGCCTCGGAAGGGGCGGCGGTGTTTGGAACCCGTGGAATCGGCGTATCTACGAACGTATGAGCGAAAACGAGCAGGTCAACCAGAACCCCGAGAAGGATCCCGACGATTGGGTCACCGGTGACGAGCCGATGACCGGCCCACAGAAGAGCTACCTGAGCACCCTCGCGCAGGAAGCCGGCGAAGAAGTTCCCGAGGGTCTCAACAAGGCGCAGGCTTCGGAGATGATCGACAAGTTGCAGGGCGAAACCGGCCGCGGCTGAATCGACCCCCAAAGGTCCACTCGATGTGACATCGACCCCCCGAAAGTCCACCGAATGTCACATCGAGTGACCCCGTGGGAAGTGTGTCCACGAGTGCATCCGACCAGGTAGACCGTTCTGTCTCGAGTACATGTAACAAAGGATCACGCGGACTTTTGGACCTGCATGTGCGCGGCTATTGTGAGCGAACCCACAGCTTTAGCGTGCGCGCATATCGGTGGGTACGTTGAGTGACGGATGTTGTTCGTGTTGCGCCCCGTGAGGGTGCGCCGGGGGAGGATGGGCAATCTGATGCACCGCGGAGTGTTGGCAGTAGCGGGCACTGCTCTGGCAGTGTCGCTGCTGGGGTCGGGTCTCGCCGGGGCGCAGCCGCTCCCCGGTACCGGCAGTTCCGATGGCGGCGGTGTGGCTCCCGGAATCACAGCTCAGTCCCTGCCTCTGGCATCGGCACGGATCGATCGTGTGGACATGTTGACCGACCGCCGCGCAGCGGTGTGGGTGGAGTCGCCTGCCATGGGCCGCGCCATCCAGGTTCAGGTTCTTCTTCCGGCCGCGCAGGCCGTGTCCCGCCCGACGCTCTACATGCTCGACGGTGTGAGTGCCGGCAAGGAATCCGATTACAAGGAAAGCACCTGGACACAGAAGACCGACATCGTCGATTTCTTCGCGGACAAGCAGGTCAACGTCGTGCTCCCGGTCGGTGGATCGAGCAGCTACTACACCGACTGGAATGTTCCGGATCCGGTGCTCGGTGTGAACAAGTGGGAGACTTTCCTGACGTCGGAGCTGCCGCCGCTGATCGATGCGCGCTTCAACGGCAACGGCACCAACGCGATCTCGGGTGTCTCGATGGGTGCCCAGGCCGCGATGGACCTGATCACCCGTCACCCCAGCCTGTACACCGGCGTCGCCGGACTGAGCGGTTGCTACGACAATTCGCAGACCAACTTCAAGGATGCGGTGCGCGCCACCGTCGCCACCAACGGCGGCAATGCCACCAACATGTGGGGCGAGAACACCGATCCGCAGTGGGTCGAGCACGATCCGTCACGTAACGCCGAAGCACTCCGCGGCAAGGACGTCTATCTGTCCGTCGGCACCGGCCTGCCCGGTCCGTACGAGCTCGGCCCCGGTGGTAGCGGAGTCGAGGGTGCGCTGATGGGCGGACCACTCGAAGCCGCCGCGCTGTACTGCACGACCGTGTTCGATACTCGACTCCGGTCGCTGGACATCCCCGCGACGGTCGTCTATCGCCCCTACGGCATCCATCAGTGGCCGTACTGGCAGGACGACCTGCGCGAATCCTGGCCGACGCTCGAGCGCGCGCTAGGGCTGTAGAGCGAACTTCAGAAACGCGTCGTTCTCGTGCGGGTCGCCGATGGTGACCCGCACTCCGTCGTTTCCGTAGGCGCGCAGCAGTACGCCCTGTTCGGCAGCAGCAGCGGCGAATTCACCCGAGCGTTCGGCCAGCGGCAGCCAGACGAAATTGGACTGTGATGCGCCGACGTCGTAGCCGCCCGCAACCAGAGCATCGCGTACCCGGTCCCGTTCCACGATGAGTGCATCGGTCCGGGCCAGCAGCTCCGCCGACGCCTCCAACGACGCCACCGCCGCCTGCTGTGCCACGGTGCTGACGGCGAATGCGATCCGCACCTTCGACAACGCCGTGATCACCTCGGGATCGGCCACCGCATAACCCACTCGCAAGCCGGCGAGCCCATAGGCCTTCGAGAACGTCCGCAGCACGATCACGTTGCGTCGTCCGCGTGCTAACTCCACTCCGTCGGTGTGATTGCCTGCGTCGGGTCGGGTGTACTCGAAGTAGGCCTCGTCGAGGACCACGAGAATGTTCGACGGCACCGCGTCGAGAAACGCTTCGAGCTTCTCGCGCTGGACCACGGTTCCGGTCGGGTTGTTCGGGTTGCAGACGAAGATCAGCCGGGTGCGGTCGGTGACGGCGGCGAGCATCGCGTCGAGATCGTGCACATGGTCGGCGGTCAACGGAACCAAGACGGGTGTCGCGCCTGCGACGCTGGTGACGATGGGGTACGCCTCGAACGAGCGCCAGGCGAACAGCACTTCGTCGCCGGGGCCGCAGGTGATCTGAACGACCTCCTGGCACAGCGAGACGGAACCACTTCCGACAGCGACGTTCTCCGTCGCAACGCCGAGTTTCTTCGCCAGTGACTCGACGAGGGCGGTCGCTCGATTGTCGGGGTAGCGGTTGACGCCGCCGACGGCCTCCGCGATCGCGTCGCGCACGCTCGGCAGCGGTCCCTGCGTCGTCTCGTTGCTCGCCAGTTTGATCGCACCCGGAAAGGTGCGGCCGGGAACGTAGGCGGGGATGGCGTCGAGGTCGGGGCGGATGCGCGCGGTCACGGCTGCCATTATGCGCCCAGATTCGGGGTTGACTTCTACGCGTCCGTGATATTGCTGTGCACGACCGGACCGATCGTCCTATCTTCGATAAGTATGTCGGGAATATTGAGCGACGTCGCAGTTCTTCGGTCCGCCTCCGCGCCCACGGTCGGCGCGGACGACGTGGTGGACACGTCCGCGCACGAATCACCCCCGCGAGAGAAAGTGCCGTTGACGGCCGTCGAACCTGATGGGCCGCCTCGTGGCGGAATCGTCGTGCTGCACGAGGCCCGTGAGGTGCCCGAGTCTCTGCTCGACCTGCTGCGCGCACTCGCGTTGGAAGGCTGGCTGGCCGTCGCTCCGAACCTGTTCCATCGAGGCCACGGCGACGACAAGGAAGTATTCGGCGACGACCTCTTCGCGGACTTCGACGCCACCTCCGACTGGCTCGTCCAACGCGGTGTCTATCCCGATTGTGTCGGAGTCATCGGGTTCGACGACGCAGGGACGGCAGCGTTGATCGTGGCCACCAGTCGTCCGGTCGGGGCGGCGGTCAGTGTCGCTGCGGCCGGAATCGTCGAACCGCTCAACTCCGACGCAGTCGCGTTGGTCGAGGCAGCACCCAAGCTGCAGGCCCCCTGGCTCGGTCTCTACGGCGAGGATGACCCGCACACCCCACCCGATCACATCGAAGCCCTTCGCGACGCCGCCACGCGCGCCTCAGTGGCCACGAACGTCGTCAGCTATTCGGGGCTGAAGCATCGAGCCGACCATCCCCGCGAACAACCCGGCAGCTCCGATCACAGCGACCCGGCAGCGGCGGCGCTCGTCGACGCGCAGACCCGAATCTTCGATTGGTTCGACAGCTTCATGCGCTGAAGAGCAACAAGCATCTTTTACGCGAACGCCGCGCGAACCAGAGGCGTCGACCAGCCGTTTTGCCTTCTGGCCTTTGCCGTGTGTAATCTCTTTCCTCGGCGGTCCGAGAGGGCCGGCAGCCTAGGAGGCGTGCCAGAGCGGCCGAATGGGAGTCACTGCTAATGACTTGTCCTTTCACCGGGACCGGAGGTTCAAATCCTCTCGCCTCCGCCACGAACGGTAGATCGTTACCGTTCAGCTAGACCAGTTGGATAACTGAACATGCGCCCGTAGCTCAACGGATAGAGCACTTGACTACGGATCAAGAGGTTAGGGGTTCGAATCCCTTCGGGCGCACAGAAGAAGAAGCCCCGAACTGTAGCGATGCGGTTCGGGGCTTCTTCGTCGGTGTTGTCGCGGCACATTCCAGGTACGACTCGGTGTTCCGAGTTGCCAACAGTCGAAATACGGCGTTACCTGGGCATCTATGACTTCCCGAACTCACATCCCGGTCGGCTCTTCCGACCCTGACCGTCACGAGGTCGACGCCGGGCAGAACGGGACGTCGACCTCCGCCATCCGCCCGCCTCGACTCGACAGAGTGGTCTTCGGTGTCGCAGCCGTCGTTGTGGTTGCCATCATCGTGTGGGGCCTGGTGGTGCCGGACAATCTCGAGTCCGTCTCGTCCTCGACACTGAACTGGCTCGTGACCAACCTCGGCTGGCTCTTCATCCTCGCCGCCACCGGGTTCGTGATCTTCTCGCTTTATCTGGCGGTGTCCAAGTTCGGACGTATCCCGCTGGGGGCAGACGGCGAGAAGCCCGAATTCAAGACCGTCAGCTGGATCGCGATGATGTTCAGTGCAGGCATGGGCATCGGCCTGATGTTCTACGGCGTCTCCGAGCCACTGACTCACTTCGTCACACCGCCTCCGGGAACGGGTGGTGGCGTCGGAACTGCCATGGCCACCACCATGTTCCATTGGAGCTTGCACCCGTGGTCCATTTACGCGGTGATGGGCCTGGCCATCGCGTACGGCACGTATCGACGCGGTCGCAAGCAACTCATCAGCTCTGCGTTCATTCCTTTGATAGGTCGCCGCGCCGAAGGCCCGATCGGCAAGATCATCGACATCCTGGCCATCTTCGCGACGCTGTTCGGTACTGCAGCATCGCTGGGACTCGGTGCGCTGCAAATCGGTTCCGGATTCGAGGTGGTCGGCTGGATCGGTGAGAGCGGCACATTGTTGCTCGTCGCCATCGTCGCGTTGTTGACGCTGGCGTTCGTGGCATCGGCGGTGTCCGGCGTCTCCAAGGGCATTCAGTGGCTCTCCAACACCAACATGGTGCTTGCGTTGGTCCTTGCCATCTTCGTGTTCGTCGTCGGCCCGACTGTGTTCATCCTCAACATCATTCCGACGAGTATCGGCGACTACGCGTCTCAACTGTTCGACATGTCCGCCCGGTCGGCGGCGAACTCGGATCCCGAGACGGCTTCGTGGCTCTCGTCGTGGACCATCTTCTACTGGGCGTGGTGGATCTCGTGGACCCCGTTCGTCGGAATGTTCCTGGCGCGCATCAGCCGTGGCCGCACCATTCGTGAATTCATCGTCGGTGTCATCCTGATCCCGAGTGCTGTGTCACTGGTGTGGTTCGCGATCTTCGGCGGTGCCGGTATCGGTGAACAGCAGGACGGCATCGACCTCGCGACCCGCGACAGCACCGAGTCGCAGCTGTTCGGGATGCTCGAAAACCTGCCCCTGTTCGGCATTTCGACCGTTCTCGTCATGGTGCTCGTCGGTATCTTCTTCGTCTCCGGTGCCGACGCCGCGTCGATGGTGATGGGATCGCTGTCGCAGCGCGGAACGCTCGAGCCGAGCAAGTGGGTCGTGGTGTTCTGGGGCACGTTGACCGGCGCAACAGCGGCGATCATCCTGTGGACCGGAGGCTCCGACGCGCTCAACGGCCTCCAAACGATGACCATCATTGCAGCGGCACCCTTCGTGGTCGTCATGATCGGATTGTGTGTCTCGTTGTACCGGGACCTCAGTAACGATCCGATGGTTCTGAACCCGCCACCTCACCGCAAGAAAGACAAGGTGGCTTAGGGGCCGCTCGAGATCTCAATCCCTTCGGCGTAGAGACGACGAGCCCCGAACTGCAGCGATGCGGTTCGGGGCTCTGTCGTTGTGCGCGGCGTGTGCGGCCGACTCGGCAGATACTTGGACAATCGAAACAAACCGGGCGTAGGGTTTGCTGAAACCTTCGAGGGAGGGCGCGTGAGCGATCGACCGGACAGAATCTCGAGCGAACGCGGTCGGCTGGGCGGGGTTGGGGCCGATCCTCGACCGCATGCCGTGCCCGCGCGGTTGTCCGTCCCGCTGTTGATCATCGCGGTGACGTTCATCGGCGCCCTGCCGTTCTACGTTCGGCAGCCGTTCGGTTCCGGGGAATCGGTATCGAGTCCGATGTGGTTCGGCGGATCTGCGTATCTCGCATCACCGGCAGCGGGTCTCTATTGGCTGATTGCACTGCCGGTGTGCATCGGGGCAGTCGCTCTCTACTGCACATGGAGTGAACGTAGATCGGGCACCGAACTGCGCGTTCGTGTCTGGCTCGCGGTCAGTGTTGGATTGTGTGTTGCCACGGTCGTTGTCGTGCAGGGCGGACTGCTGTTCTACATTGGCAACTTGACGATTCGTGGACTTCTTCCGCTGTTGACCATGTCGGTAGCGGTGTTGGTCTGGGGCGTTGCCCTGCGGTCGCGAGGAGTGGTCGCAGTAGGAGTCGCGGCCGTCGCGGCGAGTCTGGTGTCGAACCTCTACAACGTGGAGAATCTTGTGCCACAAACGCTTACATTCGACAGCCGCTTCAGCTTGTGGTCGAACATCCTGCTGACGGCGCTCGTCTTCGTCGTCGGGGCAGCCGCGTCCGTGATCGGCGAGCGATCCAAGCGCTGACTTCCTGCGATTCGATCGGCCGTACTCAACGGCTACCTCCTGCGGGAGTTGGAGCGGTCGAGCACGGCCCACAGGAGTTCGTACAATCCGCACAGGGCAACACTCGTCAGAGCCACCCACCAAGACCCGACGTCGTACACGACGAAGGCAATGAACTGATAGATCACCAGGCATCCGAAAAGCACTCGCCACCAACGCTGCTTGCGCCTTTCGGCTCCCGAAGTCGACTGCTCCACGTAGTCGACCGGTCGCATGGGTTCCACCGCCACACTTTCCCACATGCGAGGTGAAGGGGAGGCAACCTGGCGAACCGGTGTAGACACAGCACAGGACCCGAGACATACTTCGGCTCTTCGACGGCGCGTGGGACGGCGCATCGATGCAACCCATCGGGTTGTAGCTAGAGTTGTTGCATGTGAACGCGAAACCGACAATTCGTCCTGCAGTTCCGGCAGACGTGGACCGTGCTGCCAAGTCACTGGGCCTTGCTTTCTCGGACTATCCGTTCACTCGGCACACCGTCGCGGCCGATGATCACCACGAGCGGGTGACATCGCTGCAACGCATCTATCTCGATACGATCGGCTTGCGATGCGGCCGAGTGTGGGTCTCCGATGATGTTGCGGCGGTGGCGGTATGGCTCACCCCGTCTTCGGTTGGCGTAGGCGACGCATTCGAGTCCGTCGCCGAACGCATCGAGCAATTGCATGGTGACCGCATCGATATCGCGCGAAGAGCAGACGAAGCCACCGAATCGTTGAAGCCGTCGGAGCCGGTGTGGCTGTTGGCGACGGTAGGCGTCGATCCATCCGTGCAAGGGCAGGGCTTGGGGCGCGCCGTCCTCGAACCCGGTCTTCAGCAGGCCCGCGAGCACGGTTGTCCGGCCTACCTGGAGACGTCGTCGACAGCGAACCTCGCCTTGTACGAAGGGTTGGGATTCCGGGTGACCGCGTCTGTGCAACTCCCCGACGGAGGACCCGAAGTGTGGGCGATGCTGCGCGCATAGCGGCCGCGGCGTGGCAGGTGTCAAATGGTCGCCTTCAACTCGTCGGTGATGCGGTGATAGATGCCGCCCGACGTCAGTCCACCGTCGATGACGATTTCGGTGCCGGTGATGTACCGCGATGAATCCGACAGCAGGAACGCGACCGATTCTGCGATTTCGTCGGCGTCCGCGACGCGCCCCGCGGGTACCGATTGCAGACTGGTCTCCACGAAAGCCGATGAGCCGGAATGCAGTAGGGGAGTATCGACCAGACCGGGGTGGATCGAATTGACTCGGACCCCGTACTCGGCGAATTCGAGCGCGCCCACCTTGGACAGACCACGCACTCCCCATTTGCTGGCACCGTATCCTGCCGCGAAGTAGCCGAGCATCCCGGCGATGGAGGACACGTTGACGATCGAACCGCCGCCACCTTGTTTCAGAAGTGGCGCACAGGATTTCATTCCGTAGAACACCGAGCTCAGATTGATGTTCATGACGCGGTGCCAGTCGTCGACGGTCGTGTCCTCGATACCCGCTCGGTGGCTGACCCCGGCGTTGTTCACCAGCCCGTCGAGGTCACCGTCCGTTGACTCGATTGCCTTCGCCAGCGCCGTCCACGATTGCGGTGCGGTGACATCGAGCTGGAAGAACTCTGCCCGGCCGCCCGCATCGAGGATGTCGGCCACGACGGCTTCACCTGTGGCCGTCGAGATGTCGGTGACCCAGACCTTCGCTCCCCGGCCTGCCAGCATCTCCGATTCGACTCGGCCCATGCCGCTGCCTGCGCCGGTGACGACGATGGTCTTGTTCTCGAAGTTCATGCGAGGGCCTCTCACTCTGTTTTCAGTTCGGTCCCCTTCGTCTCGGTCACGAAAAAGACCGTGGCGAAGGTGACGACGGCGCAGAACACGAAGTAGCCGGCCGGTGCGAGCGGATTACCGGTGAGCGAGATCAGGTAGGTGGCGATGAAGGGCGCTGTGCCACCGAGCAACATGTTCGTGGTGTTGTTCCCCAGAGCCAGGCCGGTGTACCGCACCGAGGTCTTGAGCATCTCCACGTATGTCACGTACGAGGCCCCGTTCACCACGGACACCGCGATGAACAACACCGACTGTCCGACGACGGCCTGCCACAGAGTGCCACCGGCCATCATCATGAACATCGGGACACCAAGAACGATGGCTGCGAAGCTGCCTGCGAACAGCACGGGCTTTCGGCCGTACCTGTCGGCCATGTAGCCCGAGATGGGGAGGGTGATCACTCCGAGAACCAAGGCAAGCGACGTCGACAGGAACGCTGCCTGAGAGGTCTGGCCGCCCTCGGTCCTGAGGTACGTGGCCGCGTAGACCGATGCGATGTAGTAACCACCGGTGATGAGCGCGCCGAGCAGGATGATCTTCACGACACTGCCGCCGGACGTGCTCAGTAGCTCCGAGAGGGGAAGCTTCTTCGTCTCTCCCTTGTTCTCGAGTTCCTTGAATTCAGGGGTGTCGTCCAGGCGGTTCCTGATCCAGATGCCGACACCGCCGATCACCAGGCTCAGCAGGAACGGGATCCGCCACGCCCAGGAGAGGATCTGTTCGTCGGTGAACACCGAGTTCAGTGCCAGTGCGCACAGCGAGGCGAGCAGCGATCCGATGTAGGTGCCGGTGTTGACCATCGACGTCTGGGTCGCGCGCCACCGCGTCGGCGCGGACTCGGAAACGAACGCGTTGGCTCCTCCTAGTTCGCCACCTGCAGCGAAGCCCTGCAGGCATCTGCACAGGACGAGAACCGAGGTGGCCCACACTCCCAGAGTGACGTACGTCGGGAGCAATCCGATTCCGGCGGTGGCGATCACCATCAGCAGGATGGTCCAGGACAGCGCGTTCTTTCGGCCGTACTTGTCGCCGATGTGTCCGAAGAAGATGCCGCCCGGAACTCGCAGGAAGAAGGCGACGGCGAACGCGGCGAACGTGCCGAGAAGCGCGGCCGTCGGATCGTCGGACACGAAGAACAACGCGGCGATGGTGGTGGCCATGTAGCCGTAGATACCGAAGTCGTAGTACTCGACGACGGTCCCGACGACGGCGGCACGGATTACTGTCAGGGGGGATTGCTTCGGGTTCGTCCCGGGTGTGTGTGCGTCCGAGTCGGGCTGCACGGCAGGTTCGTTCGTAGTCATCGGTGTCCTCGAAGTCAGGGTGGTCAGGCCGTCAGTGGCTGTGCATCGACGGAGTGGAGGGCGGCGTTTCGACCGGCGATCCGGCCCATGGTGAGTGCATTGGCCACAGCGTTGCCGCCACCGACGTAGCGCTGCCCGAGAACTCCCGCTCCTGCCTCGCCTGCAGCGAACAGGCCGGGTACGCGGGTGCCTCGTGTCGAGAGCACGGCGGAATCGGAATCGATCTCCAAACCTGCATGTGTGCAGACCAATTCGGCGGGGAAGATTCGTGCGGCATAGAAGGGGGCGGTGTCGATAGGTTCGGGATTCGACGTACTGCCCTTGTTGGCGAGTGTTCGGTGGCGAAGGAAGTCGGGGTCCTCGCCGTGGGGCAGATGCGCGTTCCATCGCTCGACCGTGGAATCGAGGGCCGCGGCGGGCACCGCCATGAGTACGGCCAGCTCCGCGAGGGATGATGCGCGAAGCGTCCGGCCGGCGTCTGCCTCGTCCTCGATGCGATCGGGTGCCCAATCGGCATATCCCGCAGGCAGATTCTGTCGAGCGTTGTCGTCGAAGATCATCCAGGCGGAGCCACCCTGACCGTCGATGATTCCGGTCGAGACGGCGTACGAGGCGTCCTCGTCCATGAATCGACGCCCCGCAGCGTTGACGTGAATACGTGATTTCGGGGGGAACCCGGACTGCCAGTGGTGGTATCGCTGAAAGTAGACGGTGGGCAGCATGAGTCCCCACCCGTCACCGGTTATGGACGCGTCCACCGACGGTGCATAGCGCAGGTGGTCGCCGCGACTACCCTCGGCAGCAACGACGAAGGCAGCGGAGCCGGCTCGATTGGCTGCCGGAAAATGAAGATCGACCAGCTCGGGATCTCGGGCGAAACCACCGGAGGCCACGACGACTGCTGCAGAACGGAGTTCGACATCGTCGGCTACGACACCCACGACCCGGTCGCCCTCGGTGAGGAGCGCTTGCACGCGAGTGTCGAGAACGACCTCGATTCCGTGCCTGCGGCGCGCTGCGTCCAGAACCTGGACGAGTCCGTATCCCTGGTCCTTCGGGACGTGACCCCTCCAGACGTCCTCGACGCCCGCCTGGCTCAGTCCCGGTTGATGCGCGTTACCGGAAATCTTTGCGGGAACGTCCAATCCGAGTCCGAGAAGCCACTCCAGTGTCGGTCCGGCCTGCTCGCAGAAGGTCCTGATCAGGCCGGGCTTGAGCATCCACTGGTTGAGATCCATGTAATGCTGGAAGTACTTCTCTGCGCTGTCGTCGATTCCGAGGTCGCGCTGAACGCTCGTCGCTGCGGCGGTGAACAATCCGGCCGACAGGGCCGTCGATCCACCCAGTTCTTTGCGCGCCTCGAAGAGAATCACGGACGCACCGTTCTCGGCCGCCGTCACCGCCGCCGCCAGCCCAGCTCCACCGCCACCGATGACGATGACGTCGTAATCGGTGTCAGACATGACGCGACCCGCCGTCCACCGCGATACTGTGCCCGGTCACGTAGCGAGCACTGTCCGACAGCAAGAACAGAAGAGGCCCGAAGACTTCTTCCGGTGCTCCGAGTCTGTGCAGAGGAACCGAATCCAGAGCTTTGGCAAGCGCTTCGGGATCTTCCTGCACCCACCGCGTCATTTCGGTGTCGATGTAGCCGGGTGCAATGGAATTGACGCGAATACCGATATCTCCGAACTCGACGGCAAGGGATTCCGTCAGGTGGGCGACGGCTGCTTTGGACGTGCAGTAGGCACCGCGGCCCTTACGGACACGAAGTGCGGATACCGAGGACATGTTGACGATCGCGCCGCCTTCGCGCATGTGACGACCCGCTGCTTGCGAGCCGTACAGAACGCCTTCGACGTTCACGCCGAGCGTGGCACCCATCTGCTCGGGGGTGATGTCCGCGGCGTAGGCGAACGGGAAGATTCCCGCGTTGTTGATCCAGAAGTCGATCCGGCCGAATTCGGCCAGGGCTGTCCGGGCGAGAGCCTCGTGATCATCGGCGACGGTGACGTCGGCTCGAGCGCCGATGATCGTCCCGGGTCGCTCGACCAGTGAGTCGGTGCTCAGCTCCGTATTCAGTTGCTCGGCCGTCTCTTTCATCCGGGCGTCGTTGATGTCGGCACCGACGACGTGTACGCCGCGCGCCGCAAGTCCCTTGGCGAACACCGATCCCATGCCCTGGGCGGCCCCGGTGACGACGGCAACCTTGCCCGCCAGTTCGGGGTACACCGCAGTCATCGTGCGATCGACGACGCGTCCTGGATTGGGGTTGTTCATGGCGCTCTCCTCGTGCAAAAGATCTCGGCCGGGTCCGTTTGCACCGACCTCGATTATGTGCGATAATCGCACGCAGTGTGCGATTCAGATCGAACTGTAGGTGGTCCACCTCACAGTCGTCAACAGGGGGCAGTGCATGACCGACGGAAAAACCACGGTGTCCATCGATTCGGGGATGTCCAAAACGCTGCATCACGGCCTCGTCGTGCTCGAGCTGTTGGCCGAGCATCCGAACGGCTTGTCGATCACAGAGATCGCCGACGGGATCGGTGTGCACCGCACCGTTGCGCATCGGCTGGTTCGCACGCTCGAGGCTCATCATCTGTGTCGGCGAGACGAGTTCAAGCGAATTGCCCTCGGTGCCGGGCTGGTGGCACTCGCCGAACCCGTCGAGCAGGATCTGCGAACCGTGGCACGCCCGGTACTCGAAGAACTGGCGGATCAACTGGGCGCGACCGTCCATCTCGTCGTTCGCGAGAATTCAACGGAAGTAAGAGCTTTGATGGTTGTCGAGCCACGAGGGGCGAAGGTCCACGTGGCATTTCGTGGAGGGCAGGTCGACCCGATCGACCGGGGGTCTGCAGGCCTGGCAATGCTCGCGTCCTTGCCCCCGGAAGATGGCGAACGTGCGGAAGTGGCGCGGGCGCGAAGCGTTGGATACGCGGTCACCCACGGCGAAGTGATTCCATCGGTAGGAGGAGTGTCCGCCGTCGTGCCGGGTCGCCGCGGAGACGCGATGGCGAGCTTGGGTGCGTCGGTGTTCGAGATCGGCGACGAAGAACAGCTCGGTGCGGCCGTCGTCGCTGCAGCGGCGCGGTTGGGGCGTTTGCTGCGCTAGTCAGCGACGACGGGTCGTGTCAGGCGTCGTCGCGTGACACGGTCCTGTGCTGGATGCGCCACTGATCATCGACTCGCACAACACGATCCCGGACCGAGGTGAATCGGACGAGCCGGGTCTCGCCGCCACGCGGTGTTGCCATGATCTGGAGGTAACAGTCGACTGCGAGTTCATCGACGCTCACGAGATCGACGGCAATGTTCGTGATGACGTGCCGGCGCCTCTCGTTCGCGTCGGCCGCGCTGTCGAAGAAGCCTTGGGCAAAGGCGGTCAGCTGGTCGCTACCGACCTCGGGTTCGGGGTAACTGGGTGAATCGAAGACGCCGTCTGCGGTGAAGGTCCCTGCCCATTCCGTTGCGCGTCCGGAATCGATTGCGTGGCTTTGCCTGCCGTACAAAAGCTGGACCTCGGCAATGGTTCCCGCATCTGGATCGGGCATCGGCGTCTCCTTCGGTGCGCTATTCGCACGGACAGTGCGTATTGCCGATGACGTTACGTCCGGTCCGTCCGGCAGTCGAGCCAGGGGTCCACTCGGCGCAGCCGAAAATGAAGCGCGCGAGTCACGCCACGTCTGACATCATCGGGCTGTGAAGATCATCTCGATCAATGCATGGGGCGGCGCCATGTACGACGAACTCGTGGGATGGCTGAAAGCCGTTGATGCCGAGATCATTTGCCTTCAGGAAGTCACTCGTACTCCGAATCGATCGGGCTGGGCAACGTTCGCCGACGGTGAGCGCACACTGCCGCAGCGGCTCAACCTGTTCGACGACGTGTCGGCCGCGCTCCCCGGGTACACGCCGTATTTCGTCGCCAACGACGCCGGACCTGTCACCGACGGTGAGGGCGTCGAATTGCGTCAGGACTTCGGGATCGCGACGTGGGTGCGTGACGACGTTCCCGTTGTAGGGCTCGACGCGCGGTTCGTCCATTCCCGGTTCGTCGATCACGCCGAGTGGAGCGCGACCGATCGCCCACGAGCTGCTCTGACGGTCACCGTTCGGGATCGCGTCGCAAGTAAGTCCGTATCCGTCATCCAATGTCACGGTCTGCGCGATCCAGCAGGTAAGGGCGACAGTCCCATTCGGCTGGAGCAGGCCAGGAAATTGGCGGAGATGGTCGAGCATGTTCGTCCGTCGGTTGACGTCGTTGTGCTCTGTGGCGATCTGAACCTGCTGCCGACCAGCGAGACGTTCGCACTGCTGGCCGAACATGGGATGACCGACCTCGTGGGAGACGCCGACACTCGAACATCCATCTACACCAAAGCAATTCGCAGTGCCAGCTACGTGTTGGTGTCGTCACCGACCGCCGTACGAAGCTTCGAGATCGTCGCCGCGCCGGAAGTGTCCGATCACCGAGCTCTGGTGCTGGAACTTCTTTGATCCTTGTCTGCAGTGCCGACAGCTGTTCGATCCGACCCCGCGGGCGTCTGCGCACTGCGTTCGGCAGCACCGCGTAAAGCGTTCGAGATCGCGTACATAGCCGGGGTGTACTGGCGCCGCGCGAGTGAGGCGATGTATATGACCCGGGTCGGAACACGATCGGTGTCGAGGAAAGCGATGGTGGTGACGTCGGGTCGGTGGTGGACCACCGACAGTCGGGGGACCATGGCGATGCCGACGCCTGCGGCCACCATGGCCTCGATTTCCTGGTAGTCGTGGGCTTCGTACACGACGTCGGGCTCGAATCCTGCTACGCGGCAACTGCGATAGAGAACCTCCGCTGCCGGGTGGTCGTTGCTCCGAATGATCCACCGCGCGCCTCGGAGGTCGTGCAAGGACACATCCCGTCCCCGGCGATCGTCGTCTATCGGAAGCAGCAGCACGGTCTGGTCTTCCATCAGTGGCTCGAGTGACAGCGATCGTTCTGCCTCTTCCGTCCAGGCGTAGCTCCACAGCAGTGCCAGGTCGATCTCGCTCGAATGGAGCATGTCCAGCAATTGCGGTCGAACGGCCGACCGAACACGAACGTCCACCCCCGGCCATCGCGAGTGATAGTCCTTCAACGCGTCGGAGAGCAGCGACGCACTGACCGTGGGAAACGAGCCGAGCCGGACCGATCCACGTTCGAGGCCCCGGATGGCCTCCAGGTCGCCGCTCGCGGCACGCATCTCGCGGCGAAACAGGCGGGCCCGGCTGGTCAGGATCTCGCCGGCCTCGGTGAGCTGTACGCCGCGCGGCAGGCGAGTGAGGACCGGCTGTTTGATGCCGTGTTCGAGTTTGCTGATGCGTTGGGACGCTGCCGAGGGAGTCATGTTCGCTCGCTCGGCACCTGCGGTCAGGGAGCCGGCCTCGGCGATGTCGAGCAGAAGGAACAACGTCACGACGTCGAACGTGTGGTTCATGCGCACATCTTTCAGCTCAGCTAAACGACCGGGTAGCAAAACGATATTGTCCTAAAAGTGTCGCGTCAATAATGTGACAGGGACAACGTTCGAGTGCGGATGTAACCGAGCACTTACCCAGCCACCCGAAAGACGCCCATGACTTCCATCGAGATCCTCCCGCTCATCGCGTTGGTTGCGATGTTCGTGATCGCAACCTTTTTTCCGATCAATATCGGCATCCTCGGATTCATCGGTGCCTTCGTGGTCGGATACTTCGCGCTGGGATTCGACGACAAGGAAATCTTGAACGAGTTCCCCAGCTCGATCGTGTTGACCATCGTCGGCGTCACCTACTTCTTCGGTATGGCCAAACGCAACGGCACCATCGATCTGCTGGTGAACAGTTGCATCAGGGCGGTGCACGGTCGGGTGACGGTGGTGCCCTGGGTGTTCTTCTTCGTCGCCTCGGTCTTGACGGCGCTCGGCACATTCAGCCCCGCCGCGGTCGCATTGATCGTGCCTGCAGCCATGGCGTTCGCAGCACGAACCGGCATGAGTCCCCTGGTCATGGGCATCATGGTGATCAACGGTGCGCACGCTGGGGCGTTCTCCCCGATCTCCGTTTCCGGCGTTCTGGTTCGTGACATCGTCGAGAACAACGGACTCGCGCTCGACCCGTGGACGCTGTTCTTCGCCAGTTACGGCATCAACCTGCTGCTCTCGGTTCTCACAGTGACGGGCTACGCGGCCCTGGCCCGGATGAAGGGCTTCGAGTACACCGCAACAGGATCCACCGATCCCGCACCCGGCAGCGGCCCGGTGGGCGGATCACCGATCGGGGCGTCCGTCCCCACCGGTGGCAGCACCGGAAGCACCGGCGGTGGCAGCACGGCAGGCGGCAGCACTGCGGTGCTCACTCGCCCGACCACAACCACGCTGGTCGACGCTCCCGCCCCGGTCACGTTCGTACAGAAGCTCACTCTGTTCCTCATCGGCGCGCTTCTGGTGCTCGTTCTGGTGTTGCACCTGCCGATCAGCTTCATCGCCATCGCCGCCGGAGCTGTGCTTGCATTCACGGATCTGAAGAAGCAGAACGAGGCCATCGCAGACATCAGTTGGTCGACGGTTCTGCTGGTCGCGGGCATGGTCACCTACATCTCGATCCTGCAGGAGGTAGGCACCATCGACCATCTCGCCGAGATGGCCATCACTATCGGCGCTCCGATCATCGTGGCTGTGGTGCTCTGCTACGTCATCGGCATCACCTCGGCATTCGCGTCCTCCACCGCCCTGCTGGCCGCGGTCATTCCGCTGGCCATGCCCTTGCTCGGAACCGGTGCACTGCCGGTCGTCGGTGTCGTCGCTG
This sequence comes from Rhodococcus sp. 05-2255-3B1, assembly GCF_002258545.1. NCBI lineage: Bacteria > Bacillati > Actinomycetota > Actinomycetes > Mycobacteriales > Nocardiaceae > Rhodococcus > Rhodococcus sp. 05-2255-3B1. The sequence goes on from NZ_NOZC01000007.1 coordinate 599,037, forward strand.
CTCTGGCCATCTCGGCCACCGTCGTCGACGTCTCGCCCTTCTCGACCAACGGTGCGCTCGTGCTGGCCAACGCGCAGAACATCGAACGCCCACGCTTCTATCGCCAGTTGCTGCTCAATGCCGGAGTCGTCGTGGCCATCGCGCCGGCTCTGTGCTGGCTGATCCTGGTTGTCGTCCCCGCCCTGTTCTGAACCGGTACCAGTGCGTTAAGTGTTGCTGCACGGCATGAACATATTTCGTAATTGTGCTTGATCATCCTCTGGCCCAGGGTGGAAGCATCGGATCCTGATCGGAAGGCACAGCAGATGTTCACTCTTCGTGGAACCTGGATGCGTGGGGGGACCAGCAAGTGCTGGTTGTTCAACGCGGTCGACATCGACCCGTACGTCGCCGAGGCCGGCGGGCTCGACAACATCCTCACTGCCGCGTTCGGTTCCGGCGATCCACGGCAACTCGACGGAGTGGGTGGGGGCAGTTCGACGACCTCCAAGGCCGCGATCGTTCGTCGCTCCAGCGCTCCGGGTATCGACGTCGATTACCTCTTCGCTCAGGTCGCCATCGAGAACCGCACGGTCGAGTGGGGCAGCAACTGCGGAAACTGTGCGACGGCGATCGGGCTGTACGCCGTGCAGACCGGTCTCGTCGCCGTCGACGATCGCGTCACCGTCGTGCGCATGCGCAACGAGAACACCGGTGCAATTCTCACCGCGGAGATCTCGACCCCGGGCGGACGCATTCCTGCCGAGGGCGGCGCGGCTGTCCCCGGAACCACGGCCCTCGGTGTGCCGGTGGGGCTCACCTTCACCGACCCTGCCCCTGACCGACCGACGATGCTTCCCACCGGCGCAGAGATAGATCGAGTTACGCTCGGCGACCGTGAGTTCCGAGGAACATTCGTTCGTGCCGGTGCACCCGCCGCGTTCTTCGATGCTGCCGATTTCGGGCTGGACGGTTCGGAAAGCAACGATGTCGTCGCCGCGCACGTCCCCACACTCATTGCGCTGCGTAGGCTGGCAGCGCTGAGAATGGGACTGAGCAAGCCCGAAGAGCCCGTCTCGCATGCCGTTCCGAAGGTCGGAATCATCGGACCTCCCGTGGGCTACACCACGACCACCGGTGAGCGCGTCGCCGCTGCGGACTACGACATCTCGGTGCGCATGCTCTCCATGATGGCACCGCACCCGGCGATAGGACTGACGTCGGCGGTTGCTGTCGCAGCGGCCGCCACGGTCACGGGTGGTGTGGTCATTGCCAACGCCCGCATCGGCTGGCCCGGATCGCTCCGCATCGGCACAGCGGCAGGTGTGCTGGACGTCGACTACGTCACGGATCGGGACGGATTTCTGCTATCGGTCACTCTTCATCGAGCGGTGCGTCGTATCGCCACCGCCGATCTGTTCGTCGTGCCCATGCCCACTCTCGTCGGTGCACAGTAGGCCCTGAGCGACATCGCTTCTCAGAATCGGGCGGCGACGTCCTCGAACATCTTCAGTAGCACGGTCGCACTCGGCGAGAGCTTCTGTTCCGCCAAGTGGGCCAGCAAGATCCGACGCGACGGTGCGCCCGTCAACGGGACCAATCGCACATCGTCTCGAATATTGGACAGCGCCATCCGGGGTGCGAACGACACGCCGAGGTCCACCGCCACCATGGCCTGAGCCTCCTGATAGTCGTTCGCTGCGAACGACACCGACGGCGAGAACCCGGCAGCATGGCATGCCCGTTCGAGCGCTGCACCCACCGGATGAGTGTCCTCTCTGGTGATCCACTGCTCGTGTTCCAGCTCGTTCATGTGGATCGAACTACGCTCGGCCAGATGATGATTGACGGATACGACGAGCATGGGTGGGTCGATCATGAGTTGGTGCACCGTCAGGTCCGAGTCGGTGATTCTGGCCCACTCGTAGTCCCAGAGTAGGGACAGCTCCACCTCACGGGTGTCGAGCATTCCCCGGAGCCCGGCGAATCGCGAGCTGCGCACCGTCAGTGCCACCGCAGGATGACGAGATTTGAACAGCTTCACCACGGGCGGTAGCAGACTGGCCCCTGCGGTGGGGAAGGTTCCTATTCGCAGCGTCCCGGCGCGCAGGCCGGAGAGGTCTTCGAGTTCGTTTCGTGCAGCGAGCAATTGCGTCTCGATTCGTTCTGCATGACGCACCAGAACCTCACCCGCCTCGGTCAGTCGAACTCCCCTGGCGTGGCGCTCGAGCAGTGGTTGCCCGGCTTCGATCTCGAGCTTGCTCAACTGCTGCGAGACCGCAGATGTGGTGAAGCTCAAGCGAGTTGCGGCCGCCGTGATGGATCCGGTTCGCACGACCTCCACCAGAAGCAGCAGGCGTCGGGTGTCGAACATGATCGAACCACCTTTAAGTGAAAGTTAAGGGATCTCGACTTTTTCGTAATTGTACTCGACGGCTGTGTGATGCAGGCTATGAACAGCAACCGCACGAGAGCTGCGTCACATGACCGCATGGCTCCCTCGAATGTTCAACTCCAAGAACGTTTTCGAGAGTAACGATCGGAAGGTATCCGAGGATGTATTCACTGCGTGGCACGTGGATGAGGGGCGGGACCAGCAAATGCTGGCTCTTCAGCTCCGTCGACGTCGAGCCACTGATCGAACAAGCAGGATCTCTGGACGAGATTCTGGTCTCCGCCTTCGGATCCGGCGACCCCCGCCAGCTCGACGGCGTCGGCGGCGGCAGCTCGACCACTTCGAAGGCGGCCATCGTCAGCAGGTCCTCCGAGGACGGAATCGACGTGGACTACCTCTTCGCTCAGGTTGCCATCGGTGACCGAAAGGTGGAGTGGGGAAGCAACTGTGGCAACTGTGCCACCGCGATCGGCCTGTACGCACTCCAGCAAGGACTGGTGCCGATCGATCCGATCACCACCGTCGTACGGCTTCGTAACCGCAACACCGGTGCGGTGCTGCTCACCGAGATCGATACCCCGGGCGGCGTGGTTCCGACCGAGGGGTCGGCCCAGGTTGCCGGAACATCGGCCCTCGGCGTTCCGGTCGGGCTGACGTTCATCGACCTGGGTGCCGATCGCACTCGGCTGCTCCCCACCGGGGCGGTGGAGGACACCGTGGAGCTACATGGATCGCAGTACCGCGGCACCATGGTGGTCGCCGGCGCCCCCGCTGCGTTGTTCGATGCATCCGACCTGGGTATGACCGGAGCCGAGACCGCCGCCCAACTGACCGAACGTGTTCCGCTACTGGTCGAATTGCGCCGTAGTGCAGCACTGCTCATGGGGCTGTCGCGCCCGCAGGATCCGATCACGCACGCAGTGCCGAAGGTCGGCATCATCGCGCCTCCGGTGGATTACCACCTCGAAGACGGAACGCTCGTCTCGGCGGGCGAGTACGACGTGTGCGTGCGCATGCTCTCGATGATGGCACCGCATCCGTCCATCGGCCTGACGTCGGCGGTCGCGGTGGCCGCTGCCGCAACCGTACGCGGCGGTGTGGTGGATCGGGTCGTCCACGGTGCCACCACCTCGACGCTGCGACTGGGGACGCCGGCAGGTGTGTTGGCCGTCGATGTCGATATCGCTTCGGACGGCAACCTCACCAGCGTGACCCTGCACCGCGCTGCACGACGTATCGCGACAGCAGAACTGTTCGTTTCCGCTGCGGCAACGGCACTTTCGATCGGATAGCTCGACCTGTGAACACGGCTTCGACGACTGAAGAAAAGGAAGATCATGAAGGTTAGCATCGAGAATCTGAGCCTCGCTTACTCGGGAAACACTGTTGTCCGCGACCTCGACCTGGAGATCGCCGACGGAGAATCCCTGGTGCTGCTGGGGCAGTCCGGCTGCGGTAAGACCAGCACGATGCGCTGTGTGGCAGGGCTCGAAACCCCAAGCGCCGGGCGCATCACGATCGGTGACCGCGTCGTCCACGACTCCGACAAGAACAAGACGATCCCGCCGCACAAACGCAACGTGGGTATGGTCTTTCAGTCCTACGCAGTGTGGCCGCACCGGACCGTGTTCGACAACGTGTCGTTCTCCTTGAAGATGCAGAAGGTCAACAAGACCGAGATGAACCAGCGCGTTCTCGAGGCCCTCGACCTCGTCGGGTTGGGTGAAATGGCCCACCGCGGAGCGAGCTTGCTCAGTGGTGGTCAGATGCAGCGGGTGGCGCTGGCTCGGTCCTTGGTGATGCGCCCCAGCGTGCTCCTGCTCGACGAGCCGCTGTCGAACCTCGATGCCCGACTGCGCGAACGACTTCGGATGGAATTGCGAGAGCTTCAGCTCCGACTCGGACTGACCACCGTCTACGTCACGCACGATCAGGTCGAGGCGTTCGCCCTTGCCGACCGAATCGCGTTGATGCAGAACGGCCGAATCGTGCAGATCGGTACCCCCGAGGACATCTACACCTCGCCGATGTCCGCCTCGGTGGCCGAGTTCCTCGGTGTCGGCAACATCTTCCGCGCCACGCCTGCCTCGGGCCCGCGCTCGACGATGGAGCTGACGGACTTCGGGCAGATTGCAGTGTCGGTCGATGCAGCGTCGGCGTCCGACGGGCCCGTCGTGGTGTGCCTGCGGCCCGAGGATCTGTTGGTCACCCCGCTGGACGATGCCGAGCCCGAGGGCCAGTCCTGGATGGGCACAGTCGATGTCGCCAGCTACCAGGGTGCGTCCATTCGATACCGCGTCACACTGGACGACGGCCCCGAGATCGAAGCCGTCGCCACCGGACACGCCAGCCGAATCCTGGGAATGGGAGAACGCGCACGGGTCACAGCAGTAGCCGGCGGAGCTCAGGTTCTCGTCGACGATCGCGTCGCCTCCGAGGCGGTGCCGGTATGAGCGCCCCCACCGACAATCGGCCCGTCACCACGACGAAGGCGCCGGTCGACACCCCGACACCCCAACGCAGGCCGGGTCCGAAGAAGTGGATTCCGACGCTTCTGCAGTTGGCTCTGCTCACCGTGATTGTGCTGTTCCCGATGTTCTTCATCGTGATGGGCGCATTCACCGACAACGCCGAGCGCACATCGCTGTTCGACTTCGGTAACTTCACCCTCGACAACTTCGCACTGCTCGGATCCTCGACGGCACGCAGTGCCCTGTGGAATTCGGCACTGGTGGGTATCGGGTCATCCATCGTCGCGCTGGCGATCGGGTGCACGCTCGCCTTCCTCGCAGCACGGACCAACGTTCCGGGTCGAAAGATGATCTACGGCATCGGTATTTCGCCGTTGTTTCTCCCGGCGCTCGTCGGGGCACTTGCCTGGGCACTGCTGGCCGGCCCGGCCACCGGTTACATCAACCTGATTCTGACTGCCATCGGTCTGCCCGGCTTCATCGACATCTACAGCTTCGGCGGAATGATCTTCATCCTCGGCATCTACTACGCGCCGTATCCGTTCCTGATGGTCCACTCTGCGCTCTCGTTGATGAATCCGGACCTCGAAGACGCCGCCAGTCTGCACGGTGCGAAGTTGACGAAGATGCTGAGCAAGATCACGTTCCCGCTCGTCATGCCTGCCGTGATCGGCTCGGGAATCCTGGTTTTCGCGCTCACCGTGGAGAACTTCCCGGTGGCACAGGTGATCGGTGTGCCCGGCGGAGTCGACACCCTGCCGACCCTGATCTACCGATTGATGAACGCATCGCCTGCCCGCGGCAACGATGCCGCCGCTGTCGCAGTGGTTCTCACAGTCCTGTTGGTCGCCGTCGTCGCCTTCCAGCAGCGCGCGATGAGTAGCAAGGAATACACCACCGTCAGCGGCAAAGGTGTTCGGGCACGACAGGTTCCGCTGCGGGCATGGCGTATCCCGGCTGCAGTGTTCGCGTGGGTGTACTTCACCCTCGCCGTTCTCCTGCCGCTCATCGCCCTGGTGTTGGCGGCCCTGCAGACCAGCCCGTACGTCGCGAACATCGGTCAGCTCTTCGACTCCGGTGCCCTGTCGTTCTGGGGACTGGGAGAAACGTTGCGCAGTGCCGACTTTCACAGCGTGATGACCAACAGCGTGATCGTCGGTGTCGCGACCGCCGCGATCGGTACCGCGTTCTGCTTCGCCTTGGCGTACACGAGGTACCGTACGAACGCTCCGGGCCGAAAGCTGTTGGAGTACCTGGCGATGTTGCCGCTGGCTGTTCCTGCCATCGTGCTCGGCCTGGGTCTGCTGTGGACGTGGTTGGCGCTTCCGCTGCCGATCTACGGAACACTCGCGGTGCTGGTGATCGCCTTCGTCGCTGTCACCATTCCGCAGGGCTACCGCGGTGTCTCTGCGTCGATCATCCAGCTGGACAAGGACTTGGAAGACAGCGCTGTCATGTTGGGTGCACGGCGGCACCGGGCGATCTCCTTCGTCACCGCTCCGCTGCTCAAGGTCGGTCTGTCCTCGACCTTCCTGCTGCTGCTCATGCTGTCCATGCGTGAGCTCACCGCCGCGCTGTTCCTGTTCACCTCCGACACGCGGCTGCTGTCGATCGCGATCTTCGACGCATACGACAACGGCTCGTTCCAGTCGGCTGCCGAGTTGAGCCTGCTGTACTGCGTCGTGATCGGTGTGCTCGCAATCCTCTCGCGTCGCTTCGGATCCAAGGAAACTGTCTGATGAGAAAATTGGTTTCAGCAATCGCGTTGGGTATCGCAGTGGCAACGGCCACGGCCTGCTCACCGCCACCCGAACGCCCCGCTCTGGCTCGAGCGGCGGAGGAGATCGTCACCGACAACGGCCTCGTGATCGACGGCGAACAGATCGCCGATCCGGATCTGTGGACGCGGGCCCAGGCCGAGGGTGGCATCACCCTGTACAGCGGCTACACCGCGGTCACCGAGGCCACGGTGCTGAAGAACTTCGAGAAGGACACCGGACTCGACGTCAAGCTCGTGCGCCTCACCCCGAACCGGCTCTACGAGCGCCTGGTGGCCGAGTACGGTGCCGGTCGCCTCGATGCGGACGTCGTCAGGATTTCCGACGCCGGCTTCGTCAGCGGACTCAGCGAGCGTGGTGTGTTCCAGCCGTACACACCGCCCACGGCCGGCGAGCTGCAGGACGACGTGGTGTTCGACGGTGGCAACTACTACCGCACCTTCGATCCGATCTACACGATGGGCTACAACAGTGCGCTCATCGAGGGCGACGACAGGCCGGCGTCCTGGGCAGATCTTCTCGACGACCGGTGGAAGGGCAATCTGGGTATCGCTCAGGCCGGAGCCGGCGGTAGTGCACTGGCGCTGACTCGGTTCCAGCGCGAGGTACTCGGCGACGACTACCTCCGCGAGTACTCCTCGGAGGCAAGGGTGTTCGACTCCATCGGAGCTCAGCTCGATGCGCTCGCCCGCGGTGAGATCGAGGCAGGGACCGTCGTGGTGAGCAGCGTCAACATCGCCAACAACGAGAATGCGCCGGTCAACTTCGTGGTACCGGAGGAGGGACTGACCGCCTACGACTACTACACCGGGGTTGCATCCACAGCGAAGAACATTGCGGCCGCGCAGGTCTTCATGAACTGGAACCTCTCCAAGAGGGGACAGCAGGTCTTCAGTGATCTCGGTGAGTACTCGGTGCGCAACGATATCGACCCGCCGGTGATCCGCGGAATCGAACTGCCGAAGTTCACCGACCCCAAGGTCAACCGAATCACGCAGTCCGAGTCGATCGAGAACTCCGCCGACGACCAGGAGGCCTGGAACGCGATCTTCGGTTACAACGAGTAGTAGACCAGCTCATGTGCTGCCGCCGAGTCCACCGGACTCGGCGGCCGTACGTGTCATGTCGTGCCGATGCCATCCAGGACCGCGTCGACCAGGTTTTCGGCGTAGGCGCAGTCGGTCTCGGCTCTGTCGGCATCGGAGCGATGCGAGAAGATGACATGGCTGAATACCGCTCCGGTCACCAGTTCGAGGATTCGGGTGGTATCGGCGGACTCCGGTAGTTCACCTCTAGCCTGAGCTCGGTGAACGATGAGGCGCGCTGCGACCAGTCGGCTCCGGTTGAGAGTGTCGATCATGTGTCCGAGAAGATCGGGGTGCACCCGCGCATCGAGGGCGACCCTCAGACTGACCAGACCAGCTGTCCCTCTGTAACCGTGCAGAAGCTGCACCGCCAGTTCGACGAGATCCGCCCGCAGCGTGCCGAGGTCGATCGGCGTCGCGAGTGGACTCCTGGCTTCCAGCGCATCGACGACCAAGGCCCCCTTGGATTCCCAGCGACGATAGAGCGCGGCTCTACCGACCGAAGCACGGCGGGCAACGGCGTCGAGTGTGAAACCGGACCAACCCTTTTCCCAGTACACCTCGAGCACCGCGTCGTAGACGCGGTCTTCCAGATGCGGATCGCGAGGACGTCCTCGTCGGCTCTTGGCTTCGTCGGTCACCCCCGGATTGTCGCACCTGGCGGCATTGCGGACAATCTCTGTCTGTAATATGTTTGCGTCCATGAGTGCTGTGCGCCAGGAGGCGTCGACGGTAGATCCGACGCGTATTCCGGTGATCGTGGCTGTCGGTGAAACAAGCGGCCGCGGCGAACCCGTGGGCGTCGAACCCATGGAACTGATCACGCTCGCTGCGACTGCGGCAGTTCAGGACTCGCCGACCTCGGAGCCGTGGATTCGCCGCGCGGACAGCATCGCGTTCTGCCATATCGCCAGCTGGGCCTACGCCAGTCCCGCCGCGGCGCTGGCACGTATCTTCGGTGCCACACCAGCAGACGTGTTCGACGCTCCGATCGGTGGACAATGGCCGGCCCGACTCCTCGATCGCGCGGCCGCACGCATCGCTTCCGGAGACTCGACGGTGGCGGTGATCGCAGGCGGTGAAGCCCAGGCCTCGATGAGCGCACTGGTCAAGGCAGGTCGAGACCCCGTCGACGACGGCGGGTGGAGCACCGATCCGGGCGGTCCGCCCACCTTCGACCTCGATCAACTCGGCAGCGCTGCAATGCAAGAAGCCGGTCTGATCTCACCGGTCCGGATCTATCCGTTGTTCGAGAGCCGATTTCGCTTCGAGTCCGGCGTGGATCCGGTAACGCGGCAGGCCGAGTGCAGCGAGCTGTATGCGACATTCTCCGTTGTCTCCGAGAAGAATCCGTACTCGTGGAACGGAAGAGCGAGGACGGCTGTGGACATCGGAGCGCCGTCGCCGAAGAACCGCATCGTGTGCGAGCCGTATCCGCTGTCGATGAACGCCATGCCGTTCGTCGACCAGGCGGCGTGCATCGTTGTGACGAGCTTGGCCGAAGCCCGCGAACGTGGCGTGCCCGAGAGCGACATCGTCTACGTCTGGGGCGGTGCCGGTGCCGAGGACACGGTCGACATCCTCGACCGCAGTAGTTTCGGCCGGTCCGCAGCGATGGAAGATGCGATGGATCGGGCGTTGCACGGCGCGGAGATCGGGGTCGAGCTACTGGACGTGTTGGACGTCTACAGCTGCTTCCCGATCGTGCCGACCCTCGCAACACGCCACCTCGGGACGCCGAAGTCGTTGATTCCCAGCGTGACCGGCGGGCACTCCTCTTTCGGCGGGCCGCTCAGCAGTCATTCGCTGCATTCGATCACCGCGTCGGTTCGGGAGATTCGTGGCGGGAAGAGCCTTGCGCTGGTGCACGCGAACGGTGGGTATCTGACCTACCACCACTCCGTGCTGTTGGCCGGCGACCAACATCCGCTCGGCTACACCGGAAATCCCGAACCCGCAGTGCTGAAATCGAATCCGCCAGCGCGAGCACCTGTCGAGGACGGGGATCTCGTGGTGGAGACTGTCTCCGTCGAGCATTCACGGCAGCAGGAACCGAACCAGGCCTTCCTCGTCGGGAGGGACGAGCGCGGACGACGCGTTGCCGCGCAGACGGCACCCGGAGACACGGCCAGTGCGCATGCGTTGTCCCTCTATCGAAGCGAACCTGCACGCGAAATCATCGGAGCAACAGTCAGTGTCGAGTCGAACGAGGGGAACATTCGTGTCCGAGGCCGATAGCATCGAACCTGTTGTACTGGCGAGGCGTGAAGGTCATGTTCTCGTCGTCACGATCAACCGACCGAAAGCTGCCAACAGCATCGACGCACGCGTGCACACGCTGCTCGGGCAGGCCTGGGAGTCGGCCGAGGCCGACCGCGACATCCGTGCCATCGTCTTGACCGGTGCGGGATCGGCGACCTTCTGCGGGGGTGCCGATCTGAAAGCCCTCGGCGCCGGAGGCCCCGGCGCCGTGACCCCGCCCGAGACCGAGCATTGGGGGTTCGCCGGGATTGTCCAACACCCGATTTCGGTTCCGATCATCTCGGCGGTGAACGGGTCGGCGATGGGAGGTGGAACCGAGATCGCTCTGGTCTCGGATATGGTCGTCGCCTCGGACACGGCCGTATTCGGCCTACCCGAGATTCGCCGCGGACTCGTCGCCGGTGCTGGGGGAGCCTTCAGGCTCATGACTGCGGTACCGGAACACATTGCGCTGGAGATGATCCTGACGGGCCAGCCGATCTCTGCGCAGGAAGCCGCGCGATGGGGGTTGGTCAACCGGGTGGTCGCGCCCGACGACGTCCTCGATACGGCACTCGGTCTCGCTCACCTGTGCACGGAGGGTGCGCCGCTCGCGGTGCGCGCATCCAAGCGGCTCGCTCGACGTATCTCCGACGGCACCATCGCGCACGAGGAACAATCGTGGCAGCAGAACCGTCAGGAATTGGATCGACTCGCCACCACGAAGGACGTCGTCGAAGGAATCACCGCATTCCTGCAGAAACGCGATCCGACATGGACCGCGCAGTGACCGCTCGGACCCGCGAACCACTGGGGTCTACTCAGCGCGAAGCCTGACGTACTGCTGTCACTGCGATTCTGGCCGCATGGCCGATGGCCTGATCGACCAGCGGGAGGTTCAGGTCCATCCGCGCTGCCCTGGTGAACACCGACACCGCGACGGGCGTCTCGCCTGGAAACGACACCACGGCGACCTCGTTGCGAATGGGCCCGATGGTGCCGGTCTTGCCCGCGACCTGCACATCCGGGTACGGGATTCCGCTACGAATCCTGTGCGGCCATACCTGCTGAGACAGAACCTCCTTCATGTACCGGCACTGCGCCGGCGATGCCGCGGTGCCCAGCCAGACCGAGCGCAGAACGGTGTTGCTGTCACGGGGTGTGGTGCAGGAGGTGTACGCCGGATCGAAGCCCGAGCTGTCGACCACTGTATAATTGCTGGCCAGTAGACCCACCGCTTCGTCCGCGTTCAACCGGCCGGTATCACGGACGATCTGATCACCCAGTTGTTTCGTGCCACCGACGATGCGCGTGTGTTCGAGTCCGAGATCGTCGATCACTCGGGCAACTGCATCGAGCCCCACTGCGCCGAGAAGTGCGTCGGCAGCGGCGTTGTCGGAGACGGTGATCATCGAGCGTGCGATGTCTCGCCAACTCATGCTCACCGGATCCGCGAAACTTGCGATACCGGTCGGCCCGGGACTGCACTGTGCCGGAACGAGTCGCACCGAATCGGTTGCAGTCAAGGATCCTTCGTCGAATGCGCGGGCCGTGGCAACGAGCAGCACGATCTTCCACACCGACGCGGCGACGACGGGGTCGTCTCCCTCGTAGTCGACGACCGTGCCCGGGCCGTCGATCCGCTCGGCGCGCACCCAACCACGACAGCCTGCGTCGGCGAATACGGCGCGCAGCTGTTCGTCGGTCGTAGTCACTTGCCGGCCTGCAACAGGATTCGGTCGATGAGATTCACCAGAGACTCGGCCTCGTCGTTGCGGCGCACGATACGCACCCGCAGGGCAACGTCGTCGGAAGAGAGGTCGAGATGTTCGGTGCCAGGCAGTACCGGACTCCCGGCAGGTACGAGCCCGAAACATCGACCTGACGCAACCCCGATCGTGGCGGCGCGAAAGGTGTTCGCAACGAACACCTCTGGATCGAGGGCGTGGCGCCGAAACGCATCGAGCAGCAGGTCGTGTGCAGGTGGATTCGCAGCCCGCGGTGTGGTGGCGAAGACGAGGTCGGACAACATGGTCAGTCGCGGCCGCGCCGCTCGGCCCGACCTGTGACCGACTGGAACGCTGACCCGCCGGGGTAGCGCAATCACTGGTCCGGCCACCAGTCGATCGAGTACCACCGGGTGATCGATCACGGCAACATCGAGTTCGTGTGATCTGACACGGTCCAGCAAGGACACTGCTCCGCCTGTCTCCACCCGCGCTTGGACTCCGACGGACGCGGCGATACGTGCGGCCAGTGCATCGTCCAGTTGGGGAATGAGGCCGATGCGGACCGTCTCGGACGCGGTGAGCGACTCTGCCGTGGTGGTCAATCGGCGTGCATCGTCGACGATCAAGCGAGCCCGTGGCAACAGTGCAGCCCCGTGTTCGGTGATGGCTGCACCGTCGGGTGTTCGCTCCACGAGTACGAGACCAAGGTGCTTTTCCAAGGTCTTGATCGCCCGAGACACGGGTGGCTGCGTCACCCCCAGAGTCGCCGCTGCGCGGCCGAAGTGGCGTTCCTCGGCGACGGCGACAAAATACTCGAGATGGCGAACAAGATCCATCGACCTATTGAAACACGTCCACCAGCCGCGATACCGAAGAGGAATGACGATGCCATGCCTCGGGACTTGGCCCGGAGGCAAGAGGGTGTGATCGCATGACCCCATGCGTACCTCGACATCCACCCGACTGATCACCGTGATTGCGGCGGCGACGCTGACCGCCGGCGTGGCCTGTTCCTCGACGGCCTCCACCGAACCGCCGCGATCCGACACGGGCAGTGCCCAGTCCACGAGCGAACAGCCCAGTGCCGAGCAGGCGTATCTCGAGCTCGAGGCCAGGGATACCGCGCGGCTCGGCGTCAGTGTGCTCGATCTCGAGACCGGTTCCACGCAGAGTTACCGCGGGGGCGAACGTTTCGCGTTCTGCTCCACCTTCAAGGTGTATGCCGTCGGTGCCGTACTCGCCGCCGTCGATGCAGGCAGGTTGCAGCTCACCGATACCCGAACGATCACCGCCGAGGACAAGGTGCCCGAATCCGCAGTCGATTGGGACCCCGGCTCGGTCGTCACCATCGCAGACTTGGCAGCGGCCGCACTGACCAAGAGTGACAACACATCCGGCAATCTCTTGATTCGCGAGGCAGGCGGCACCGCGGCGCTCACCGACTTCGCACGATCGCTCGGCGACACCGAGTTTCGCCTCGACCGCATCGAGCCGGAATTGAACACGGCGATCCCGGGTGATCCACGGGACACCACAACACCCGACTCGCTGGCCGCCGGCTACCGAACCCTGCTGGACGGCGACGTTCTGACCGAGTCCTCGCGCAAGCAGCTACTCGCGTGGATGGGCGACACCGAGACGTCCGCCGCCCGGTTCCGGGCGGGCATTGCGCCACAATGGACTTCGGCCGACAAGACCGGCACCGGAAGCTACGGCGTATCCAACGACGCCGGACTGCTGCTCGGGCCGGACGGGCAGAGAATCCTGCTGGTCGTGCTCAGTGCGACGACGTCGGGGGTGGAAGACTCGCCGGCCATGAATCCCTTGGTGGCCGACGCGACCAGAGCAGCCGTGCAACAGGTGGAGTGAATCAGCTTGCTGCGCGTCGAACGGCGTCGACCAACGGAACGAGATCCGGCTCGTCGGATGCGTCGTCGAGAGCCTCGCGCAACGCCGCATCGTTGGTCGGCCGCGCGGCCTCGAGCAGGGCCAGGCCTTCTTCGCTGACGTCGGTGTAGATGCCGCGTCGATCGGTGGGGCACAGGTATCGCGTGAGCAGCCCCCGATCCTCGAGGCGAGTGACGAGGCGAGTCGTGGCGCTCTGGCTCAGTACGACGGCATCGGCCACCTGCTTCATTTGCAGGTGGCCGCCGACCCCGTCGTGCTGTCTGCCCAGGACGTCGAGCAGCCAGTACTCGCGCGCGCTGAGATTGTGGTTGGTCTGTAGCGCACGCTCGATGCGGCTTTCGATACGTCCGTGCAGGACGGAAAGCGCAAGCCAATTCTGCGCAAGGGCAGTCAGGGCGGGGTCGTGTGCGCTCATGTGTCGTGCCTCTCGGTACCTGTACTCGTGACCACCCACCATACCGCGCCGGCAATTAACGGCGCGTGCAAGTACTCGGCTAGGAGAGGGAACTGCGCGCGACGATGCGTCGAGCATGCGCCAGTACCGGGGCATCGACCATCCGGCCGCGGAAGGTGAAGACACCGCGATTGCGGGAGACGGCGTCGAGCACGGCGGTGGCCCAGTCGAGTTCCTCGGCAGTGGGTGCATAGGCCTGGCGAATGACGGGGATGTGGCTCGGGTGAATGGCCACCTTTCCGTCGAAGCCGACGGCAACGGCATCGTCGGCCTCCGCGCGCACCCCGTCGAGGTCGGGGATGTCGAGGAACACCGAATCGAGCGCGAACACCCCGCGTGCCTTCGCGGCCAGTAGCGTTTGCGACCGAACATGCTGTGCGACATCGCGGTACGAGCCGTCGGCCTGCCTGCTCGAGTTACCGCCCATGGCGGCCACCAGATCCTCGGCACCCCACATGACACCGATCGCATTGCCGGCGGAGAGGGCGTCGAACACCGTCATCGCACCGAGCGGGGACTCGATGAGCGCGACGACATTCAGCGGAGCCAGGGCCGCGATCTGTTCGGCCGATTCACATTTGGGGAGCATGACGGTCGTGTATCCGGTGCGCGTCAGCGCCTCGAGGTCCGCAGCCTGTTCGTCGGTGCCGTGTGCGTTGACTCGAACGATAGTGCGCGACGGGTCCAGTGGGGTAGTGGCCACGGACTCACGAGCACCCGCTTTGTCCGCTGCACCGACGGCATCCTCCAGATCGAGAATGACCACATCTGCTCGCGCTGCGGCCTTCTCGTAGCGCTCGGGACGGTCGGCCGGGCAGAACAGCCACGCCGGCCCCGGCGGAACCCAGCTCACGACGCGTCCTCCGGTGGTTGCATGCGGACGAGCGTCTTGCGCACCGCCACTGCGACGATGTCCCCGTGCTGATTACGGCCGGTGTGCGTGAACGTCACGATGCCCTCGCCGGGTCGGGACTTCGATTCGCGTTTGTCCGAGATCACGGTCTCGGCGTACAGGGTGTCGCCGTGGAACAGTGGCTTGGGAAACGACACCTCCGAGAAGCCGAGGTTCGCCACGATGGTGCCCTGGGTCAACTGCGTCACCGACAGTCCGACAAGGGTGGAGACGGTGAACATCGAATTCACCAGACGCTGGCCGAACGCTGTCGTCTCGCTGTAGGCGGCGTCGAGGTGCAGGGCCTGAGTGTTCATCGTCTGCGTGGTGAACAGGGTGTTGTCGGCCTCGGTGATGGTGCGGCCGGGCCGGTGCTCGTAGACGGTGCCGAGCTCCATCTCGTCGAACCACAGGCCGCGCTGGCGAATCCGCTTGTCGCTCACAGTCCCAGGCTCCGGGCGATCAGCATCAGCTGCACCTCGGTTGTGCCCTCACCGATTTCGAGGATCTTGCTGTCGCGGTAGTGACGGGCGACGACGTATTCGTTCATGAAACCGTAGCCGCCGTGGATCTGCGTGGCGTCGCGCGCGTTGTCCATGGCCGCTTCGGAGGCGACGAGCTTGGCGATGGATGCGGCCTTCTTGAACGGCTTGCCCGCCAACATCAGTGCTGCCGCGTCGTAGTACGCGGTGCGCGCGGTGTGGGCGCGTGCCTCCATGCGCGCGATCTTGAACGAGATCGCCTGATTGCGCGCGATCGGAGCGCCGAACGCCTCACGTTCCTTGGCGTACTTCACGCTCTCGTCGACGCAACCCTGCGCGGCACCGACCGATACCGCGGCGATCGCGATGCGACCCTCGTCGAGGATGTGCAGGAAGTTCGCGTACCCGCGACCTTCCTGCCCGAGCAGGTTCTCCTGGGGTACGCGCACATCGGTGAAGCTGAGCGGATGCGTGTCGGAGGCGTTCCAGCCGACCTTGTTGTATGCCGCTTCGGCGACGAACCCGGGGGTGTTCGTGGGAACGAGGATCGACGAGATCTGCTTGCGTCCGGTCGCCTCGTCGACGCCGGTCACCGCGGTGACGGTGACGAGCTCGGTGATATCGGTGCCGGAGTTGGTGATGAATTGCTTGCTGCCGTTGATGATCCAGTCGCCGCCGTCACGCTTGGCGGTGGTCTTGGTGCCGCCCGCGTCGCTGCCGGCACCCGGCTCGGTCAGACCGAACGCGGCCAAGGCCTTGCCTGCGGTGAGCTTGGGCAGCCACTGCTCCTTCTGCGCGTCGTTGCCGAAGCGGTACACCGGCATGGCACCGAGCGAGACGCCGGCTTCGAGCGTCATCGCGACGCTCTGGTCGACCTTGCCGAGCTCCTCGAGGGCCAGGCAGAGGGCGAAGTAGTCGCCGCCCATTCCGCCGTACTCCTCGGGAAACGGCAGACCGAACAGGCCCATCTCGGCCATCCCGGTGACGACCTCGTACGGGAACGAGTGCTCGGCATCGTGTTTCGCCGAGACCGGGGCCACGACCGTCCGGGTGAAGTCGGCGACGGACTTCACCAGTTGCTGGTACTCGTCGGGCAGATTCGCGGATGACAGGTGATCGGTCATGGCTGGTCCTCTTCGGTGGGTGTTGGAACGATTCGGGCGAGGATCTGATCGACGCGGACCTGATCGCCCACTGCGACAGTGAGTTCGACCGTGCCGTCGATCGGGGTGGTCAGAGTGTGTTCCATCTTCATCGCCTCGACGACGACCACGGCGGTGCCCGCGGTGACCGCACTGCCGGTGGTCGTTCCGATCGCGATGATCGAACCCGGCATCGGCGAGAGGATTTCGGCGTCACCGGAGTGCGCATCGTCCTCGCGGACGCTCGCCTCGGCAATCCGATCGATGCGCCAGGTGCCGCGAGAACTCGAAATCCAGGTGGCCGAGCCGCTTCGGGCGAAGGTCATCGACTCGCGTAGACCGTCGATCACCAGATTCACGGAATCCTCGGTGGCCGTTGCCCGGAGGGTGCGCGGCAATCCGTCGTCGACGACGACCGTCGCCGCGTCGAGTGATCCGGCGATGGACACGTGCGCCGTCCGACCTCCGGACGCGACGCGACGGTGGAACGAAGCCTTCGCGCCGACTCTCCAACCCGATGGTGTTGCCCAGATATCCTGTCCCGCAGCCTGCCACGCGTCGAGCCACTGCACGGCGGTGGCGGCGATCAGCGCCTCGTCGGTCGCCTCGGCCGCTGCGAAGTCCTCGACGCGACGGTCGAGCAGTCCGGTATCGAGATTGCCGGCACGAACATCGTTGTCGGCGAGCAGGAACCGGGCGAACTCGATATTGGTGACGACGCCGAGTACCGCGGTGTCGGCCAGTGCACGATCGAGGCTGCGCAGTGCGGTTGCTCGATCGGGTCCGTGAGCGATGACCTTCGAGAGCATGGGGTCGTAGTTGCTACCCACCTCCGTGCCGACGGCAAGACCGGAGTCGACTCGAATCCCCGGCGCCGACGGCTCGCGCAGTCCGACAACGGTGCCGCCGGTGGGGAGGAATCCGCGGCCGGGATCCTCGGCGTAGACGCGGGCCTCGATCGCATGTCCGGTGAGCGTGATGTCGTCCTGCGCGAGAGTCAGGGGCTCGCCCGATGCCACCCGCACCTGCCATTCGACCAGGTCGAGGCCGGTGACCATCTCGGTGACCGGGTGCTCGACCTGCAGGCGAGTGTTCATCTCCATGAAGAAGAACTCGTCGGGGCGGTCGGCCGAGACGATGAATTCGACTGTGCCGGCACCGGAGTAGTCGACACTGCGGGCGGTGTTGCAGGCCGCCTCACCGATGCGTGCACGGGCTGCTTCGTCGAGCAAGGGGGACGGTGCCTCCTCGATGACCTTCTGGTGCCTGCGCTGCAGGCTGCATTCGCGTTCGCCGAGGTGGATGACGTTGCCGTGTTCGTCGGCGAGAATCTGCACCTCGATGTGCCGAGGCCGCAACACGAATCGCTCGAGGAAGAGGGTGTCGTCGCCGAACGACGACGCCGCTTCCCGGCGGGCGCTGGTCAATGCGGCGGGTAGGTCCTCGGCACGCTCGACCAGACGCATACCTTTTCCGCCGCCACCGGCGGAGGGTTTGACCAGCACCGGGAATCCGACGTCGGGAGCGCCGGCGATGAGGTCGGCGTCGGTGAGGCCGGGACGGGAGATACCGGGGACGACGGGGACCCCGAAGGCGCTGACCGCGGCCTTGGCGGCGATCTTGTCGCCCATCACTTCGATGGCTTTCGCCGGCGGCCCCAGAAAGGCGATTCCGGCTTCGGCACAGGCGGATGCGAACTCGGAGTTCTCGGAGAGAAATCCGTATCCCGGATGAATGCCCTGCGCTCCTGTGGCTTTCGCGGCCGCGATCACCTTGGCGATGTCGAGGTAGCTCTCGCGAGCGTTGGCGGGACCGAGGCGTACCGCGGTATCGGCCTCGTGGACGTGACGGGCGTCGACGTCGGCGTCGCTGTAGACGGCAACGGTGCGAATCCCCATGCGGCGCAGCGTTCGCGCCACCCGCACGGCGATCTCGCCGCGATTGGCGATCAGAACGGTGTCTATCGTGGTCATGTCCGTCACATCCTGAAAACGCCGTAGGAGACCGGCTCGAGCGGTGCATTGGCGCACGCTGCGAGGGCCAGTCCGAGTACCTGCCTGGTATCGGCCGGGTCGATGATGCCGTCGTCCCACAGGCGGGCCGTCGAATAGTAGGGGTTGCCCTGGCTCTCGTACTGCTCGCGTATCGGAGCCTTGAACGATTCCTGGTCCTCGTCGCTCCACGGTTTTCCCGCCGCATCGAGTTGTTCGCTGCGCACCGTCGCGAGCACCGACGCCGCCTGCTCGCCGCCCATCACCGAGATTCGCGCGTTGGGCCACATGAACAGGAAGCGCGGTGAATACGCTCTGCCGCACATCGAGTAGTTCCCTGCACCGTAGGAACCGCCGATGACGACGGTGATCTTGGGGACGCGGGCACACGCCACCGCGGTGACCATCTTCGCGCCGTGTTTTGCGATGCCGCCTGCCTCGTAGTCGCGGCCGACCATGAAGCCCGAGATGTTCTGCAGGAAGACGAGCGGGATACTGCGCTTGTCGCACAGTTCGATGAAATGTGCGCCCTTCATGGCAGATTCGGCGAACAGCACACCGTTGTTGGCGATGATGCCGACGGGATGACCGTGAAGGTGGGCGAACCCGGTGACGAGTGTCTTGCCGTATTCGGCCTTGAACTCGTCGAATTCGCCGCCGTCGACCACCCGGGTGATCACCTCACGCACGTCGTACGGCGTGCGAGGATCGGTGGGTACGACGTCGTAGAGCTCGGTCTGGTCGGCTACCGGGTCACGCGTCGTGACGACGTCCCACGGCCGTGGAGTGCGGGGCCCCAGCGTCGACACGATTCGGCGGACCCGGTGTAGTGCGTCTCGATCGTCCTCGGCGAGGTGGTCGGTGACGCCGGAAATCTTCGAATGCAGATCACCACCGCCGAGTTCCTCTGCCGTGACGACCTCGCCGGTCGCTGCCTTCACCAGTGGCGGTCCACCGAGGAAAATGGTGCCCTGGTTCTTGACGATGATGGCCTCGTCGCTCATCGCCGGCACGTAGGCGCCGCCTGCTGTACACGAGCCCATGACGGCGGCGATCTGCGCAATTCCTTTGGCGCTCATGGTCGCCTGGTTGAAGAAGATGCGGCCGAAGTGATCGCGATCGGGGAACACCTCGTCCTGGCGTGGCAGGAACGCGCCGCCCGAGTCGACGAGGTAGATGCACGGCAGGGTGTTCTGCAGTGCGATCTCCTGCGCGCGCAGGTGCTTCTTGACCGTCATGGGGTAGTAGGTGCCGCCCTTGACGGTGGCGTCGTTGGCGACGATCACACATTCGCGACCGGAAACGCGTCCGATGCCGGCGATCACTCCCGCGCCGGGGCACTCGTCTTCGTAGAGACCGTTGGCAGCCAGTGGTGCGATCTCCAAGAACGGGCTGCCTGGATCGAGCAGCTCGTCGACGCGGTCGCGGGGGAGCAGTTTGCCGCGCGCGATGTGTCGTTCCCGGGATTTCTCGCTACCGCCGAGCGCCGCCGCGGCGAGCCGTTCGGCCAGCTCGCTGGTGAGCAGCTCGTGATCTGCCCGGTTGGCAGCAATATCGATTGCCATGAGGTGCACGCCTTAGGGGTTGGACGCCGGTGTCACAGGAGTTCAGTTAATGGTTGATAACTGACATCATAGTAAACTACGATTAACCGAGAGTCCAGGGTCGAGGGGGAGTCAGTGCAGGAGTTGGAGGCGAAGCCCACCACGGTGCGTGAGCAGCGCAAGGCCGAGCGTCGGCAGCAGTTGCTCGACGCCGCGGCGTCACTGTTCGCCGAACGCGGATTCACCTCGGTGCGCCTCGAGGATCTGGGCGCGGCAGTCGGTGTCAGCGGACCCGCCGTCTACCGTCACTTCCCGAACAAGGAGGCCGTGCTCGTCGAGCTGATGGTCGGGATCTCGGGGTATCTGCTCGACGGTGGCCGTGCGGTGGTCCATCGTGGTGGGGCTGCCGTGGACGCGTTGTCCGCGTTGGTCGAGTTCCACCTCGACTTCGCCTTCGACACACCGGCCTTCATCAGAATCCAGGATCGCGACCTGCAGAGTCTGCCCGAGGGCGCTCGACGCAAGGTACGCCGGATGCAGCGCGAGTACGTCGAACTGTGGGTCGAGGTCCTGTGCGCCGTCGACCCGACGTCGAACGAAGCCGACGCTCGCACAGCGGCACACGGCGTGTTCGGTCTGATCAATTCGACGCCTTACAGCGCGGGACGCAGTCCGTCACGTACTGCCAGGCCCGTCTTGCGAGCAATGGCGCTGAGGGCGTTGGGGCTTCCTGCCTGACGCACCGACCTGAGTGTCCACAATGTGCCCACACGATCGCGATCCCGCTTTCGGATCCGAATTGTGGACGCCGAGCGCACCTACACCGACGCGCGCTCGGATTCGTCCGCCTGCTGTGGGGTGGGCTCGGGCGAACGCGCGCGACGGGATCCGATCACTCCGGCGGCGACGGCACCGACGAGACAGGCTCCACCGACCGCGTATCCCAGGAGTGGTCCGCGAGAAGTCAACCAGGCCAGGCTGTTCGCAGCGTCGCGTGCGGAGTTCACCTGCTCCAGGCGACCCGTCTCGTTCAGAGCGAGTGACGCCTTGAAGATGGTGACCTCGGGGATCTGCGGATCTCTCGCGAAGTACTGGTACGGGGTTTCTCTGCCCCACACCAGGCTTCCGCTTCTGGGTTCGACGTAGATGTCGCGAACGTTGGAGTACCACCGCTTCATCGTGATCGGTTCGTCCCCGTCGCCCAGTCCCCGCTTCGATGCCGGGAGGGTGACCGAGTTGATCGGTGACTGCGTCGTGGTCGACAGGTCGGCTTCGGTCACGATCGATCGGAAGTGATAGATCGGCAGACCTTCCATGGTGATCTCCTCGACGAAGTTCGCCTCGAAGCTCGTCCACGCCGTCGAGTCGTAGACCGTGTACGTGATCGGCTGGGTATCGAAGGGGAAGCGATGCTGTAATCCATTGCGCGGCAGCGGAATAGCAGGTGAATCGACGGTGGTCTGCAATGATCCCGCCGGCTCGACGGGTAGGCCGGTGCGTCGGTCGCTGGTCACTCGATCCACCGAGGCGGTCAGCAGGCCTTCATCGCCGTCGCGGTCGGCGCGTCGCACCGTGGCTCCGACCTGGAAGGTGACGCGGTCTGCGTCGGAGGGATCCTCCACGGTGATGTACCGCTGGAGAACGAGGGGAACATCGGTTGCGATCGACAAGGGCCCCGGGCCGGCGATCGTCTTCGAGTCGAGGACCTCGCCGCCCGCTCCGTCTGCCGTGGTGGCCACTGTCGTGGCGGCGATGTCGAGGGGAGTGACCGCCAGACGGTCGTACACGAGGGTGGGCAGCAGAAGCGCAACGACGATCGCGAAGGATCCCAGACCTGCGAGCAGGCACATCGCGATTCTCACCCGTGACATGAACTTCGTCCCCACTGTTTTCGACTTCGGCCTTCTCATCCTGCCGTGACGAAAGCGTCGAATGTCCGCTTCCGCGTTGTGACCTGTCAGCACGTTCGAGGGAAATGACAGAGACATCAACCGATGTTGAGATTGTGCCCGGCGGTGCACACTGGTTTCGAACGACGCTGAATCGAGGGACGACGCATGGCGACCGGTATCGATCCAGGCCCAGTGGTCGATCGCGGCAGCCGTTGGCGAACCATCGGGACGCTGCGGTCCGGGCCCGGGTCTGCTCTTCTTCCCTTCGGCTGGGGACCGGCGATCGTGTTGGTCCTCGTGGCCTTCGTGGACCGGATCGAATTCAGCCTCGTTGCCGCCGTTCTCCCTCAGCTTCAGGCCGAATGGGGTTTCGGCGACGCAGTGGCGGGATCGCTGCCCAGTGCATCTGCGATCGCCGCGGGCGTTCTGGCGATACCGGCTGCGTATTTCGCCGATCGTCACGATCGCGGCAGGATCGTGACCTGGGTGGTCGTTCTGTGGTCTCTGGCGACGCTGGGTTCCGCGCTTGCGCCCACGTTCCTGATCTTCTACCTCGTGCGGGTCGGTCTTGCCGCCGCGGAGGCGGTGGACAACCCGGCGAGCGCGAGCCTGCTTGCCGACTTCTATCCGCCCGCAACACGATCCACCGCGTTCGGTTGGTGGCGAACCTCGGCGTATCTGGGCGGTGCCGGCATCGTTCTGGGTGGTGTGCTGGCGGACTGGCTGGGCTGGCGCGGGGCGTTCATGGTCATGACGATCCCGGGACTGCTTGTCGCAGTGCTCGTCTCACGTCTGAAGGAACCGGAACGCGGATACGCCGACAGGTTGGCGGCCCGCGCGGACCCGAGCCTGGAGGCTCCCACGCCGTCCGGCCCGCTTGCCGCCCAGCTCCGCCGACTTCTGCCCATCCGAACGCTGTGGTTCACCGGTGCGGCTCTGACGGTCATGAGCCTGTCGATCGGTGGCCTGACCTTCTGGCTTCCGAGTCTGCTGCAACGCCGGTACGGCCTGTCCGAATCGGCAGCCGCGACGGCGGGCGGTGGAATGACGCTTGTAGGAATCGTTCTCGGCACGCTCGTCGCGGCGATGGCAACCCGAAGGGCCGTGATCGGGACCAGCCTCGCCCAGTGGCGAGTAGTGCTGGGTGGTGGCGGAATTCTCCTCGGCAGTGTGTTCATGTCGATTGCGCTCGGCATGAACGCCATGGTGGTGTTCGTCGTACTTCTCACCGTCTTCGCCTTCTTCTCGGCTTTTGCCCTCCCCACGCTCACCGCATGTGTCGCCGACGTGGTCCCGGCCCGGGATCGGGGTCTGGGATTCGGCATGCTTCAGATCGCCGCGACCGCGGGCGGTGCCGTCGGGCCGCTTCTGGTCGGCGTGGTGTCCGACGCGGCCGATTCACTCACCGTCGGCCTGGTTCCGCTGCTACCGCTGTTGGCCGTCGGCGGGATCTTGGCTCTCCTTGCCTACTGGTCCGTCGAACCCGATGCGAGACGCGTCCTGGCCGCGGCCGCGCAGGAAGAGTAATTCGTTGTCGTCGGCCACAATGTCTCCATGACGATTGAGCTTTCGCGCGCCGAGGTCGGCCGACGGCAGAGTCGATTCACTCTCGACGAGATTCCCCGCCTGTTGGCGATGGCCGGCTTCGTAGCCGCTCTGCACGTGATCGGATGGGGGTTGTTCACGCACTACGACTCCATCCCGAGCATCCATGGACTGACCGGGGCCGACGGCACCCTCGTGTACGCCGGAGCAGGCGTGTTGGCGTACACACTCGGGCTCAGGCACGCCTTCGACGCCGATCACATCGCGGCCATCGACGACACCACCCGCTTTCTGCTGCAGAAGGGCAAGCGGCCGTTGGCCGTCGGGCTCTTCTTCTCACTCGGTCATTCGACGGTCGTGTTCGTCTTCGTCGCCGCTATCGCCTTCGTCGCGTCCCAGGCCACGGCGTTCCAGGACGCATTCGCCGGAGTCGGCGGCATCATCGGCACGCTCGTGTCCGGAACGTTCCTGTATCTCATCGCAGCGTTGAACATCGCCGTGCTCGCGGGAATCGTCGGAGTCTGGCGACGCGCGAAACGAGGTGAGTTCACCGAAGCCGGCCTCGACGAGTTGCTGGCCAAGCGTGGGCTGATGAATCGACTGTTCCGCGGCCGCTACGACAAGCTGATCAACCACTCGTGGCAGATGTACCCGCTGGGTCTGCTGTTCGGGCTGGGATTCGACACCGCCACTCAGGTCGGTCTGCTTGCGATCGCAGGCACGACGGCCATGGCAGGCGGACTTCCGCCGATGGCGATCATCGCGCTGCCGGTTCTGTTCGCCGCGGGCATGACCACGATGGACACCATCGACGGCATCTTCATGTCCAAGGCGTACGGATGGGCGTTCGTGACGCCGGTGCGCAAGATCTACTACAACATGACGATGACGGGACTGTCCGTCTTCGTGGCATTGGTGATCGGCACGGTGCAGTTGTTGTCGCTGCTCGCCGAGCAGTTCGAGCTGACCGGCGGCCTGTGGGACGCGCTGGCCGTCATCGATCTCAATCTGGCCGGCCAACTCGTCGTCGGCACGTTCTTCGTCGTGTGGATCGGTGCGGTCGTGTATTACAAGGTGGCGCGCATCGACGAACGCGGTGGCTTCGCGCACTCGAACGGAATGGAGACCCAGTGACCTCTCGTCGTCGGATCGGTGCTCTCGCAGTTGCCGCGACTGTCGCGTCGAGCATGGTGACGGTGCTGCTGGCCGCACCTGCTTCCGCAGCACCGGCGATCACTCAGGAGATCGGCGACGTCGTCTCGACTCGTGATCTGCCGCAGGAACTGTGGGTTCCCGGCGCGGCCTCGGCCGAAGTGCTCACCTACGTCACCACCGACACGTTCGGCGACAAAGCGCTGAGCACCGGCACCGTCTTCCTGCCGCCCGGCACGCCGCCCGCGGGTGGTTGGCCGGTGATCTCGTGGGCCCACGGCACATCCGGTCTTGGGGATTCGTGTGCGCCGTCGATGATCGGTCCGGCGTACGCCGAGCGCGATCTGCCGTACCTGGGAAACTGGCTCGCGCAGGGTTACGCCATCGTGGCCAGCGACTATGCCGGCCTCGGAACACCCGGCTTGCCGACGTATCTCGACGGTCGAACCACGGCACACAACGTCGTGGACATGGTCAAGGCGGGCCGCAACCACAGCGAAGCCCTGTCGCGATCCTGGGTGGCCGTCGGCCAATCGCAGGGCGGCGGAGCAGCGATCTACACCGCGCGGTACGCAACGGAATTCGGCGGCCCCGAGCTCGACTACCGAGGGGCGGTCGGCACCGGTACTCCCGCGTACATCGAGAAATTGGTCTCGATCGGTGCACCGGGCGTTCCGCCGGTGGAGCTGCCGTCGGGACTGACCGCCTACGTCGCGTACATCGGCGCATCACTGCGCTACGCGCATCCCGAGCTCGGACTGGACAACATCCTGACCCCGCTCGGAAAGAAGTACGCAGACCTGGCCGAGACGGAGTGCGTATCGGACTTCGAGGAACAACTCGACGGTGTGACGATCGGCGACTTCTTCACCGCGCCACTGACGAGCCTGCCCAATTTCACGGCCGTGCTCGACGATTACATGGCGATGCCCGAAACAGGATTCGACAAGCCCTTCTTCATGGGAAACGGTCTCCAGGACATCGACGTTCCGTTTCCGACCACCGCGGCCTACGTCGCGCGTCTGACCGCCAACGGTCAGCCGGTGACGTTCCGGGCCTACAACACCGACCACAGTGGAGCCCTCGTCCAGTCACAGGCCGACACGATCCCGTTCGTCGCAGGACTGCTTCGCTAGCCGACCGGGCGTTTGCCGGGCAATCCGTATGCGCGGGCCGTGAACTTCTCGAGCACGGTGCGTGGTAACAACCGCTTGGCGAGAAACACTGCGGGCGCATTGCTGCCGACGGCGTAGATCGGGAGGGTCTTCTTGTCCTCGACCGCTCTCAGCACGGTCTTCGCGACCGTCTCGGCCGTGATGCCCTGTGCCTCCTTGGCGTCGAGCTTCGCGATCACCGTGGTGAAATCGCGTAGGTAGGGCGAATGCGGTCCGCAGTACTTGGTGCGACGGGCGGACAGGCCGGTGGCGATCGAGCCGGGTTCGACTGTGGTGATGTCGATTCCGTACGGTTCGAGCTCGAACCGTGCCGCCGTGCTGAAGCCCTTGATCGCGGCCTTGGTTGCGGCGTACGAGGAACGGTAGGCCAGGGGGAAGCTCGCGAGCATCGAGCCGATGTTGACGATTCTGCCGCGGCCGCGCTCACGCATGGCCGGCAATACGGCCTGGGTCAACTCGATCGCGCCGAACACGTTGAGCTGAAACAACCGAGTGATCGCCTCGATGGGGAGTTCTTCGAGTGGGCCGCACTGGCTTTCGCCTGCGTTGTTGATCAGCACATCGATCGGGGAGTCGCCGAGTTCGTCCACGAACGCACGGATCGATTGCGGATCCGTCAGGTCCAGATCGCGGTAGTCGACGCCCGGGATCGGGGCGGCCACCTTCGAGCTGTTACGGCTGGTGCCGATGACGTGATAGCCGCGGGCGATGAGAGTTTCGGCGACGGCCTCGCCGATTCCCGACGTCGCTCCGGTGACAAGTGCAGTGTTCATCTACGCCTCTTTGTTGCTGTGCGGGTAGGTCTCGGCTTCGTCGCAACGTGTGCCGGGCAGTCTTGCCGACGAAAAGCGGTGGTCGGTACCTTGGTGTGCAGGGAAGGTACCGAGGTGCCCGACGCCATGACGGTGCGGTCCGGTCGGACTATGGCAGCGACAGCATGCCCGCTGCGCAGCCAGGCCCCGAGATCCGACGACGCCGCCACCTCGACGACGACGGCTCCGCGACGTTCGACCTCTCGACGGTGCCCGATGGACAAGGGCGTCGACGAGACGAACAGGAATTGGCCGGGCGCGAGGTCGTCCAGGCGCATTCCATTGTCCAATGTGCTGTTGGGGCAGAGCTTTCCGGCCAGAGTGCGAACCGGCACGGGCGAACGCAACACGTACTGCGATCGGCCGAGTGACGGCGTGGTGCTGGCGGTGACCTTCGCGCCGATGAACGGCAGATACCCCAGAGCGGGTGCGATGTTCGTGCGCATGATGCCGGTGAGTCGGCTGCCGCCGGTCATGGCCCATCCGATCGCGACCGCCAACTCGATCATCTGCTTGGCGTGCGTCTTTCGTTCCGTCTCGTAGCTGTCGAGCGAGGTTTCCTTCAGATGCCCGTCGAGCACGCCGACGATCTTCCAGACCAGGTTGCGCGCATCTCGGAGCCCAGCGCCCATCCCCTGCCCGATGAAGGGCGGCGTCAGATGCGCGGAATCGCCCAGGAGGAAAACCCGGCGATCACGCCACCGGTCGGCCACCTGTGCCCGAAAGGTGTACTCGGCGCAGCGAATCAGCTCCATCTCGGGCTCGTCCACAGACTCCAGCCACGGCGCGATCAGTGGACCGATCGACGCCAGGTCGGTGAAGGCGTCCATGGTCTCGTCGTCGTGCAGACGGAATTCCCAGCGATAGCGGGTCGGGCCGATGCGCATGTAGGTCGCCGATCGCTCGGAATCGCATACCTGGTGCACGCCGTCCCACTGATCGAGGTCCGCATCGGTGGCGATGTCGACCACCAACCATCGCTGTGCGAAGCCGAGATCGTGCATCTTCGAACCGATGGAGGCTCGAACGATGCTGTTGGCCCCGTCGCAGCCGAGTACGTAGTCGGCGGTCACCCAGTGTGGGGTCCCGTCCACGGTCGAGTCGTACCGGACCCGCACCGAATTCTTCAGATTCTGGACGTCGGTGATCTCGCAATTGCCGCGCATCTCCACGCACTCGAATTGTGAGATGTGTTTGCGCATCAGCTGTTCGAGATCGGGCTGATCGAACATGTTGGCCTGCGGATACCCGTGCGGTCGATCGTCGGGATCCCGCTCGAACTCGGCAAGCGTGCGGATCTGCTTGTCGCACAATCGCAGTCCGCGACCGGGGCGCGAGATTCCCGCGAAGTCATCGGCCAGGCCGATATCGCCGAGAATGCGGAACACCTCGTCGTCGAGATGGACCGCGCGAGGCTGTGGGTAGACGTCCTCCCACCTGTCCAACACGAGGCAGGGCACGCCGTACCGACCCAGCAGCAACGCAGCGGTCATGCCCGTCGGACCGGCGCCGACGATCACCACGGGAAAGTGGCGACCGTCGGACGTGTTTTCGGTCATCGGTAGGAGACCCGGGTGCGCTGGACTCCCAGATCGAGGGCTCCGTCGGGAGTGGAGCACGTCAGTTCGAGCACGTCACCGTCCTTCAGAAACGCCGGATTCTTGGCCTGCTTCTTGAAGAAGACCTTCCACTTGACCGACGGCGGAACCAGCGATCCGATCATTTCGATCGGCTTGGCGGGGGCCTTCAGTGCGGTGCCCCCCGGCGTACCGGTGAGCAGTAGATCGCCCGGATCGATCCGCTGAAACTTGCTCAGCGCCTTCAGTGATTCGACCGGACGGTAGATCATGTCGGCGACCGTACTGTCCTGTCGGACCGAGCCGTTGACGCGCAAGGTCAATGCGAGGTCTCCGAACCGGTCGAACTCGCCGGCCTCGAGCAGTACGAGGCGCGGCCCGACCGGCGTGAAGGTGGGGTACGACTTGCCCTCGTAGAACTGAGTTTTGGGCAACTGGACATCGCGCGCCGAGACGTCGTTGGTGATCACGAGCCCGGCCACGTACTCGGCCACGTTGGACGCGTCGATCTTGGTGCCGACGGTGAGGGTCTTGCCGAAGACCAAGCCGATCTCGATCTCGTAGTCCAGCAGTTTGACGTGCGCGGGCTTGATCACGTCGTCGGTGGGTCCACTGATGGAGCCCGAGGTCTTGCGGAAGAACGTCAGCGGCACCGTCTCGGGGTTCATTCCCGAGTCCTTCACATGCGAGACGAAGTTCGTCATGTTCGCCATGATTCGGCAGGGCGCGGTGACCGGCGAGATCGGCGACAATGTCTCCACGGCAACGACATCGGTGGACTCGCGCGCCGACTCGATGGCCGCTCGATCGGCGAGTAGCTCGGCGGTGGTGGTGGCCGAGGTGTCGATTCGGGACGCCCCGGCCGGGGTCTCCACCCACCAGGCGTCGGCGGTGCGCAGTACAGCGATGCTCATGAGGAAGCCACTTTCATCAGGCCGCGAAGGCGTTCGGTGTCGAATTCGTTGTCGGTGCGTAGCGAGGAGATGATCGATTTGAGCTCGTGCAGAGACGCTTTGCTCGGCGCGATCCCGAGGAAGTCCTTGGACGCAGGCGGCCCCCACTGAGCCAGGCCGGATGCGGTCATCGGTGCCCAGCCGGGCTCGAGGGAGCTGTCGAACATATCGCCGTCGCTGAAATGTTCCACCAGGAAACCGTCGGGATCCCGCCAGTAGTCGAAGATCTGGCTGCCCTGGATGTGCCTGCCGATACCCCACGAATGCCGGTACCCGCGCTGGGTCAGGTACTCCCCGCCCGCGGCGATGGCATCGAGATCCGACACCTGGTAGGCCGAGTGTACGTACCGGTTGGACGGACCGAGAGTCATTGCGAGAGTGTGATGATCGGCCGGAGTGTTGCCACGATCGCAGCGGATGAAGCTCATCACCGGACCGCGATCACGCTGGCCGTCGTAGTAGAGGAAGTCGCTGACGATCAGTCCGAGATGATGTAGGTACCAGTTCAGGTTCTCGAGGTAGCCGGTGCGCTGGAGCACCACGTGTCCCAGACGTTGGACTCGGGCGGGCTGACGCGGAGGCCGCTGCGTCGCATTGAGTCGGTAGCGCGGGTCGCCGAAGTTGTAGGTGTGCGCTGGCTGGCCGGGCAGCTCGGGATGCTCGGTGTACCCGGACACCACCTGGACGGGTTGTCCACCCGGGTCGGTGAGATTCACGGCGACACCGCCGAGTGTGTCGGGTAGTCGTTGGACGCGCTGCCCGGTGGCCTCGGCCAGCCTCATCAGGTCGGCATCGTCTGCGGCGGCGAAGGCTGCGCCCACGAAGCGTGTTCGCTTGCCGCGACGAATGATCACGCACGGTGCGCCGACGTGCGTACCTCGCAGATGGATCTCCTCCGGAGTGCGAAGCGAGACGGTGAAACCGAAGGCCACGGCGAACGCCTCGGCCTTGGTCAGATCCGGCTTGCGAAACTCCAACCACGCGATGTCCCGAACCTTGATGATGGGATCCTTCGCGCGACCGGGGTGCTCGCCGGTGAGCGCGCCTTGGTCCACGTGCATGTCCTTGTGGCCGTCGACGTCCTGTGCCATTGAGCCTCCCTCGTTGGTGACAATATCGTCACCTATGACAGTGCCGTCAGTCAATAGTATTGACAGAATCGTCAGCCATGAGGAAGAGTCAGGCCGTCGACCAGCGCAGACAGAAGTAGGGACCATGACCGAAACCCCGAATCGACTCGAGCGCCGTAAGGCCCGCACACGTGGAGCGTTGATCGAAGCGGCGCAGGGCTTCATCGCCCGCGGCGAACTGAACGCGCCGATCGCAGAGATCACCCAGGCCGCCGACGTGGGTATGGGGTCGTTCTACAACCACTTCGTCAGTCGAGAGCAGCTGTTCCAGTCGGCGGTCGACGGTGCCCTGGAGTTGCTGGGCGGCTATCTCGATTCGCTGACCGATGTCGACGCCGACCCCGCCGAGGCGTTCACTCGATCGTTTCGAATCTCCGGCCGACTCTTTCGCCTGCAACCAGAACTCAGCCGCGTGCTCATCCACTCCGGTCCCGAGTTGATCACCTCGCAGCACGGTCTCGGTCCACGTGCGGCGAGGGACATCGTCGCCGGAGTCGATGCGGGGTACTTCCGGGTCGAGGACATACAGCTGTCCTTGGCTCTGGTGGCAGGCGCATTGCTCGGTCTGGGCCAGCTACTGCTCGAGCAACCTGATCGTGACGACAACGAGGCCGTGGATCGAATGGCGTACAGCGTGCTGCTCGCGCTGGGAATGTCCGACGCCGATGCGCGTGACCTGTGCGCCCGGCCGCTCCCGCCGATGAGTGACGTTCCCAGCGTGGACGGTGAGAGCGCATAGCCCACGCGCCTGCGGAACGTCAGCGTGCGTGTGTCTCCTCCAGATCCCGGATGATCTGCGCAACCCGACGGTCCCGGACGAGCCTGCGTTCCAGAATCGGGTTGAGCATTCCCCGGAACCAGAAGTACGGAGTCCACACGGCAGGGGCGATCAATCGTGCCCGACGGGTCTGGACCGCGTGTACGAGCAACTCGGCGGCTCGCTGAGACGGCAGGCGTCGGCTCAGCGGCCACGGAAGAAATCCTCCGATTCGCCGACCGATCGGGTCGTCGTCGAGGGTGTGCCGTGCCAGATCGGTGTCTACCACTCCGAAGTACGCGAGACCGGCCGATGCGCCGACGGCAGCAAGTTCGATGCGCAGAGCGCGGCCCAGCTGTTCCACGGCCGCCTTGCTCACCATGTACGCGGACCCACCCATCCCGGGAGTGAATGCAGCGCAGGACGATACGAGCAGTATGTGCCCGCCGCTCGCGACGATCTCGTCGGCGGCAGCCCGCACGATGTTGAGGACGCCGCCGAAGTTCACCGCCATCACCGAGTCGAAGACGGCGCGGTCGATCGACCTGATGGTGGCCGGCGGCGGGGTGATCCCGGCGTTGGCGATCACGATGTCGAGGCGGCCGAACCTGTCGATCGTTGCCGCGACGCAGTCCGCCATCGCTGCCGGATCGGTGACGTCACCGACGAGCAGAAGTGTCCTTTCCGTACCGGTCGGATCCGCGGGAAAATCTCGATCCACCACCGCGACAGACGCTCCCGCCGCGCGCAATCTCTCGACCGTCGCGGCTCCGATTCCACGCGCTCCGCCGGTGACCAGTGCCACCTTTCCCGCGGGTTCGATGGTGCCGCTCATGCGAGCTCCTTGCTGGTCGCGAGCAGTGGATCTACCTCGGAAAGCGCACTGCGGCAGTGATAATGGCGTAGTTCGATGGTGGACATACGCCGGGTGAAGTTGCGTACCGAACCGGGCCAGTACGTCACGTTGCGTCCGGACGGGCTCAGGTAGTAGCTGCTGCATCCTCCCGAGTTCCACACCGATCCCGCGAGACGCTCGTCGGTGTGATCCGCGAATTCGATCTGTGCCCGCATGCTGACCTCGAGCGCCACCAGTGCGTTGTCGTCCATCGCGCGCAGTGCCGCAAGGATGTAGTTCACCTGAGCCTCGATGGTGACCACCTGGGAGGTGTACACCACCGAGTTGGGGCCGAGCAGCATGAAGAAATTCGGGAAGCCGTGCACCGTGGTGCCCCGGTACGACGACATTTCCCCGTCTGGCCAGTGGTCCGCCAACGACTTTCCGTCACGACCGACGATCCGCCGGAAGCCGGTGTGGCCGGACACGGTGAATCCCGTCCCGAGGACGATGGCATCGACCTGGTGCACGGTCCCGTCGGTGGTGACGATGCCCTCGGGCACGATCCGCGCGATGCTCGTGGTTTCGACGGTGACGTTCTCTCGGCACAGGGCGGGGTAGAACTTGTTCGAGAACGTCGGTCGCTTGCAACCGAATTCGTAACCAGGTGTGAGCTTCTCGCGAAGTGCAGGGTCCTTCACCTGACGACGGAGATGTGCGCGCCCCAATGCCGTGAGCGGTGCGAGCAACGATCGATGGCCGATGAGTCCGGGAACCAACGCTTCCTGGAACAGATCGAACGTGCGGCGCATCGCCCGCTGGGCCCGGGGGAACTTCCTGAGCAGGGACCTGCCGGATTCGGAGATCGGCCGGTCGGGATGCGGAAGGATCCACGTCGGTGTCCGCTGGAACAGTGTCAGGTGCGCGGCCTCGGGGGCCAGACGCGGAACGAACTGCACCGCGGATGCTCCGGTGCCGATGACGGCGAGGCGTCGGCCCTGGGCGGAGTGCCGATGGTCCCACTTCGCCGAGTGGAACACGGTGCCCGAGAACGATTCCAGTCCTTCGATGTCGGGAGTTGCCGGTTCACTGAACGGGCCGAGTGCTCCGATGAGGATGCGTGCAGACCATGTTCCCTCGCTCGTCCGCACCACCCACTGGGCCTGTTCGTCGTTCCACGTCGCGTCGAGTACCTCGTGCCCGAAACGGATGCGATCGCGGATACCGAAACGATCGGTGCAATCGTTGAGATACGCCTCGATCTCGGGCTGAAGTGGGTAGAGCCGCGTCCAGTCGGGGTTGGGTGCGAACGAGAACGAATACAGCGCCGACGGAATATCGCACTGAGCACCGGGATAGGTGTTCACGTGCCACGTTCCACCGACCGCCGTATCGCGCTCGAAGATCAGAAAGTCGCTGAAGCCTTCCTGCTCGAGCCTGATCGCGGCCCCGAGGCCACCGAAGCCCGCGCCGATGATCGCGACGTCGGTGTGCGGTACGGGCGTGGCACTGTCGAATGGTGTTGCAGGCATGAGGGTATGGGCTCCTTCTACAGATCGAGGACGAGAGCTTCGCCGTCGACGGCAGCGCGCGAGACACACAGGGTGAGTGAGTTCTCGCGTTCGGACGGGCTCAGGACGCGATCTCGGTGCTCGACGCGTCCGGCGACGAGACCGACGACGCACGCTCCGCAGAAGCCTTGCCGACACGAGAACGGCTGATCCGGCCTGGACCGGCGGAGTGCGTCGAGAGCGGTCTCCTGCGCACCGACCTCGATGGTGTCTCCCGAGCGATCGAGCTGTAACACGAACGGCATGCCGTCGACCACCGCTGCAGGCGCGAACAACTCGGTGTGGAATTCACGAACGGCCGTACTGGCGAGGGACTCGTCGCGGAGTCTGCCCGACAGCGCCGCGGGCCCGCAGACGTACATCGCGGAGTTGCCCATCCCGAGATCGACGATGTCCTCCGGAACCGGAAACCCGTCGACATCATCGGTTTTGACGATCACATGCCCGCGCGAGGTCAGTGCCAACTGCTGCAGTAGGGCAACGAACGGCAGACTCGCCCGAGAGCGACCGTGGTAGTACAGCGTCCACCGCGCCCCGTCCCGGACGGCGCGTTCGATCATCGCCCGGATGGGGGTGATGCCGATTCCGGCGGCCACGAAGAGGTAATGCTCGGCCTCCGCCATCGGAAAGGCATTGCGGGGACCTCGAACTCGCAGGACAGCGCCGCGGGAGAGCGCGTGGATCTCGGTGGACGCTCTACCGCCGGGGATCTTGCGGACGCTGATGCGGTAGCGATCACCTGACCCGGGTCGACCGGCGAGTGAGTACTGCCGCACCGAACCGGACGGAGTGGTGACGTCGATGTGCGCTCCGGGTTGCCATGTCGGTAGTGGTGCACCGTCCCTGCGCGAGAGCAGCAGCGAGCGAACGTCCTCGGCCTCGTCGATCGTATCGTCGACGACGGTCTCGAATTCGTATCCGACGCTTCGTCGGGGCCGCGCCGGAGACAGGGCCGTCACGATCGGCGAATCGGTGACGAGCCTGGCGTAGAAACGGGACGCGGCACCGATGGCGCGAAGTCCCCGTCCCGGTGCCGTCACGGTGATCTCGCCGAGATGGCTGTGCACCGGAGGCACTGTGGTCGTCACTGCTGGGCCGCCAGCGCCGCGGGGGAGACTGCCAGGTACTGCACGGCCTTGTCGATGTCGCCCATCTTCGAGGGGTGGAAGCCGGGACGGATGTACAGGGCGAGCTGCACGAACAGGAACGACAGGCCCGGTATCAGGTGCTTGCGTGACGCTCGTGCGAACGCGATCGGCCACGGGGCGCGCAGCCGCCGCGTACCGGTTCGTGGCGTTGCGACCGAATTCCGGTACAGGTACGCGGCGGTACTGAACCACAGCACGGCCAACCCAGCGCTGGCGATCACCGCGGTTCGGGCGCGGCGGAATGCGCCACCGTCGACGTACTGGAACGCATCGAATGCGACATTGCGGTGTTCGAGTTCTTCCGCTCCGTGCCAACGCAGCAGATCCAGCATCGTCGGGTCGACGCCGATGCGGTCGAATTCGGCATTGTCGAGCAGCCACTCGCCTACCACTGCGGTGAAATGCTCTGCTGCTGCATAGATTCCGAGGCGCTCGTTCAGCCATGCCTTGCCTGCGCGGCCGGTGAGGCCGTGATCGCCGAACACCACACCCACGGCGAAGCGGATGCGCTGCAGAATCGGTTCGATGTCCACTCCGTGCGCGACGAGGTAGGTGCGGAAGCTTTCGTGGGAGGACGCGTGCGTGGCTTCCTGGCCGACGAATCCCACGACTTCCTCGTGCAGTCTGCGGTCGTCGATGTACGGCAGCGCGCGGGCGAACACGTCCGCCATCGCTCGTTCTCCCTCGGGCAGAACCAGGTGCATCACGTTCCAGAAGTGGGTGGCGTACCACTCGTGGGGGATGTACTGGAGTGGAACTCCGGACCAGTCGAATGTCACCGCGCGCGCCACTATCGCGTAGGACTCGTCCGTGTACTGCTCGTCCGAGTCGCCCGCCTTGTTCCGAGACATTCGAAACTCCGTTTCTTCGAGATCGTGCTGCTGCTGCCAGCGATGCTACATAGCAACATAGTATGTTGCAATGTTGCACCGAATAGACGGTGGACGGCCGATAGGATCGAGCGATGCATCCAGATGGGGACGACGGGCCGATTCTCGATGCCGCCTTGGAACTGTTCGGTGAGGTCGGAATTCCTCGAACCACCATCGGCGACGTCGCGAAGCGCGCCAAGATCAATCGCGTGACCGTCTATCGCCGCATCGGATCGAAGGACGAACTCGTTCGGGCCGTCATGGCGCGGGAGTCGTCGCGGCTGTTCGCGGCGGTGGCAGCTGCGGCTGCCGAACAGAGGTCACGTGCGGATCGGGCGGCACACGGATTCGCCACGACCATCGACTCGGTGCGAACGAACCCTGTGCTCTTGAAGATGTTCGACTCCGAGAGCTCGCTGGTGCTCGAGCAATTGACCACCAACGCATCGGCACTGCTCGTGACCGCGATCAACGCTGCCACGCACATCACCAGGGGTGAACTGGAATCGGACACCTTCGCCGTGCCGGACGCACCGGAAATTGTTGTGCGCGTGGTCCATTCGATCCTACTGACACCCTCGGCCGCCGCCCCGCTCGATACCTACGACGAGCTGCTCGCGTTCGCGCACCGCAGCATCGTGCCGCTTCTCGTAGGTCTCGACTAGCGGTATCCGGGCTCAACCTCGCGGCGCGTACGAGTCGAGCACGCGCAGCAGGGCGTCCTTCAGTTCGGCCCGATTGCCACCCGGCGTCGGCCTGGCGATCTCGTGCAGGGTGTAGCCGTCGATCAGGGCCAGGAAATGTCGAGCCGGTAGGTGTGGTTCGGCGATCCCGAATGCCCCCAACGCCGCTTCGGCCGCCTCCTCGATCATCCGCATGATTCGATGCACCGAATCCGCCAGCTCGGGCCGTCTACGCACGGCGAGGTACGCCTCGAACTGGACGAGAGAGTCGTCGTCCTCGGGGGAGGACAGCAACGAGACGAGGTCCATGATCGCGTCGGCCAGATCGTCGCGAGTGAGACCGCCTGCGTTCGCGACGTCGAGTAGAGCCGTGACCTTCGCCGTCACGTTCTCGGCGATACGAGTGATTGCGGCATCGATGAGTTCGCCGACCGAGCCGAAGAAATAGCTGGTGGTCGACGGCGGGAAGCCGGCGGTTTCGGCCACGGACCGAAACGAGACGCGTTCGAGTCCGCGTGTTCCGATCACGCCGATGGCCGCGTCGACCAGCGCGTCGCGGCGCTCCCGGCCGCGCGCGTATCGAGTCTTCCGGCGCTCTTCGGTCATGGCTGCAACGTTAGTCGGAGTGCTGTCTTCCACCCCACCGCTGTGCTCTCCAGCAGGCGCTTTTCGTCAATCCTGGCCGGATGGCCAATATTGAGTTACTGTCGCCGCTACATCGAACAGCCCGGAAAGGAGCACCCATGACCGAGATGTCGCAGGCCCCGCACGTGGACGTAGTGGTCGTCGGCGCAGGACTCGCGGGTCTGACCGCCGCCAGGGAACTGACGGCCGCAGGATTGACCGTGCAGGTCCTCGAGGCCAGGAACCGGGTGGGTGGGCGCACGGTCAACCACGCACTCGGTGAGAACTCGGTCGTCGAGACCGGCGGGCAGTTCGTGGGTCCGACGCAGGACCATATCCTCCGCCTGGCCGCATCGGTGGGCGTCGGGACGTTCCCCGCGTACGACACCGGATCGAGCATGTACGTCAAGAACGGAAACGCTCGACGCTTCGACGGCGGGGTGCCGCCGGATCTGGCGGCGCTACCCGACGTCGGTGTGCTCGTGGCGCGAATCGATCGGGCTGCCAAGCAGATTCCCGTCGACCGACCGTGGTCGGCAACCCGAGCACGCGAGTGGGACACCCAGACTCTCGCCACCTGGGCCCGGAGGCACTCGGCCACCGCCGGTGGCGTGGAACTGCTCGACATCCTGCTCGGTTCGGTGTTCGGTGGCACGTCCGCCGACGCATCGGCGCTCTTCGGCCTGGCGTACGTGGCCGGGGCGGGAAACGAGTACACCCCCGGTACCGTCGATCGGTTGATGAGTGTCGCCGGTGGAGCACAACAGTGGAGATTCCTCGGTGGCTCACAGGCGATCTGCATCGAAATTGCGAAGCAGCTCGGTGACGCCGTCCGGCTCGACACCCCGGTTCGACGTGTGGAGCAGTATCCGGATCGCGTGGTGGTGTGCAGCGACACCGAATCATGGATCGCTCGATCGGCGGTCGTCGCGATTCCGCCCGTTCTGGCCACCCGAATCGATTGGAGCCCTGCGCTTCCCGCACCCCAGGAGGCGTTGTTCCAGCGAATGAACTTCGGCGGCCTGGCCAAGTGCGAGGCCGTGTACCCCGAACCGTTCTGGCGCGCGAGCGGGCTCTCCGGCCAGGCGCTCTTTCGCGACAGCGACGTACCGGTGTCCTCGATGTTCGACAACTCACCACCCGACGGAAGCCAAGGAGTGCTGATGGGATTCGTCGGCACCTGGGGCGGCCGCCACCGCGGCGGCCGGAACTGGTCGGACGGCACCGACGCCGAACGACGCGGCGAGGTGCTGCGCGCCTTCGCTTCCGCCGTCGGGCCGCGCGCACTCGAACCGACGGAATGGATCGAGCTCGACTGGACGCGCGAGCACTGGACCTGCGGCGGGCCCACCGCCGTGCTTGCCCCCGGAGTGCTGACCGAACTCGGCCGGTGGCGAGACACTGCGTTCGGCCGAGTGCAGTGGGCAGGAGCCGAACACTCCGACTACTGGAACGGGTACATGGACGGGGCCGTGCGATCGGGTGAAAACGCAGCAGCAGCACTACTTTCGACCGAAGGAGAACTCTCGTGGAACAACGCTTCGTAGTCTCGGCCCATCGCACCCTCTCGGTGAGCCCCGAGGAAGTGTGGGCATTGACCGCCGACACCGGTCGGTACGCAGAGTGGGTCACCGACGTCCGGTCGGTCATCGCTCATCATGGCACCGCACGCACAGGTGGTGTGTACACGGAGGAGGTGGCGACGCTCGGCCGCTTCACCACTCACGCCACATGGACCGTCCGGGAGCTGGAACCGAACCGACTGCGAATCGATTCGGGTCAGGGTTTCGCGCCACTCGTCAACGTGGCGAACGTCTTTCGCTTCGCGCCGCTCGCCGGCGGGACCTCCACCGCGATGACCTTCGAATTCTGGTTCGATGTTGCACCGAGCTGGATGGGGCGTGTGGTGCGGCCCATCGCGACCGCCGGGATGTCCGCACGATTCGACGTCTCGATGTGCAACCTCGAGGCGCTGATTCTCTCCGAGCGAACTGCGACGATCCGATGAGAGCACCGGCGGAGGTCCTCACCCTGGGGGTGCACATACTCGACACTCTGGTGCGGCCGGTGACCGAGATTCCCGACGGTCAGGCGGCGGTCCTGGCGGAGCAGATCGCGATGTCGGCCGCGGGTACGGCCGCGGGAACGGCACTGGTGCTGTCCCGACTGGGTGCCGCGGTACACACCGCGGGAGTGGTCGGTGGTGATTCGGCAGGCACGTTCCTACTGCAGCTCCTCATCGACGACGGAGTGGACGTCTCCCTCGTTCACCGCATGGACGGGGTCCAGACCTCGGCATCGGTACTGCCGATCAGGCCGGACGGATCCCG
Source organism: Rhodococcus sp. 05-2255-3B1 (assembly GCF_002258545.1). Lineage (NCBI taxonomy): Bacteria > Bacillati > Actinomycetota > Actinomycetes > Mycobacteriales > Nocardiaceae > Rhodococcus > Rhodococcus sp. 05-2255-3B1. Next base: position 638,185 of record NZ_NOZC01000007.1, read on the forward strand.
ACCGGCTCTGCACGTGATCGGAGCCAACGGCTATCTGGCTCAGCATGTTCCGTGGAACATGTTTCACAACGTCGACTTCCTGCATCTCGGGGGGCCCGAGTTCTACGGACCGGACACCGCGCGCGACATCGCACGCCGCGCCCACGAGGACGGTGTCGTCGTCACCGTGGACAGCCTGGCCCCGTCCGTTCCGGAAGGGCTCGGTGCGTTCGCGGCCGCGCTGCCCCATGTGGACTACCTGTTGCCCAACGACGAGCAGGTCCTCGGCTGGACCGGCTGCGCCACTGTCGAGGACGGGTGTCGTCGACTGCTCGAGCTCGGAGCGTCCTGCGTGGTGGCCACCGCGGGTGCGTCGCCCACTCTCGTCGTCACGACCGACAGTGTCGTCGAGGTCCCCGCGTTCTCCGTGGACGTGGTGGACACCAGCGGATGCGGAGATGCGTTCTCGGCCGGGTTCGTTCGCGGCCTGTCCCTGAGCATGAACGTCGTCGAGGCAGCCGAACTCGGCAATGCGACCGCGGCTCAGGTTGCGCAGGGACTCGGTACCGATTTCGGCACCTACGACCTCGAGTACGTTCGGACGTTCGCACGCACCTGCCGGACCGTCTGATGTCGGTCGACGTGGAGGAGCTACGGCAGTCCGTCGCCGAGACCGCCCGGCAACTGGCACGCAAGGGCCTGGTTCTCGGGACCGCAGGCAACGTCAGCGCACGCGCGGGTGATGTGGTGGCGGTGACGGCGACCGGGCTGGTGTTGGCGGACGCGACGATCGAGGACGTCACACTCGTCGGTACGGACGGAATCGTCCGCGCAGGACCAGGTGAACCGACTTCGGAACTGGGTCTGCACCTCGGCATCTACGCGTCGTCCGAGGTTCGTGCCGTCGTGCATGCGCATTCCTCGGCGGCCGTTGCACTGTCGCTCGTCGCGGACGAACTGCCGCCCGTTCACTACGCGCAGCTGGCCCTCGGCGGCAGGGTTCCGGTGGTGCCGTTCGCGCCGTTCGGTACGGCCGAGCTCGCCGACCTGGTGGTGACCGCGATGCGCTCGAGGTCGGCGGTGATCATGGCCCATCACGGATCGGTGGCCACCGGTCACGATCTCGCGGCCGCACTGTCGAACATCGAACTGCTCGAATGGCTGTGCGGGGTGTATCTGTCCGCCGGCGCAGTGGCGACGCCACGTGCCATGACCGACGCGCAGTTGGCGGCGACCCTCGACGAGGTGGTGCGCCGGTCGTACGGCACCACCTCGCGGCGCGCAGAGGACTGACCGATCACCGACGGTGACGGAGTGCGAGCAGGCGGTCGATCAGCGGCATGACCCAGCGCTTGCGGTGGAGCGTCACCAGCTCGAATCCGGGGACGTCGAACAGCTTCGTGACGCGGCTGTGAGTGCGGCAGAACTCGGCGAACCCCTCGTCGCCGTGTACCCGCCCGAAGCCGCTGGCACCGACGCCGCCCATCGGAACAGATCCCATTCCGGCGAACGCGATCACCGAATTGACGGTGACCTGACCGCACACCAGCTGCGCCGCAATCTCCTTGCCCTGCCTGCGGGAGAACACCGAAGCGCCGAGAGCGTACCGATGATCGTTGCTCAGCTCGATCGCCTCGTCGATGCTGTCGACCTCACGTACGGTGACCGTGGGGCCGAAGGTCTCCTCGCGAACGGCCGAACAGTTCTCGGGGGTGTCCACCAACACGGTGGGCCCGACGAATCGCTCCCCGATCGAGGACAGTCCGCCGATCAGTGCTCGACCACCTGCCGCCTCGGCGTCGGCGAGATGGCGTCGAACGATGTCGATCTGGCCGGGCATCGTCATCGGCCCGTAGGTGGCCGACGCATCACCACCGGGCCGGATGGAGCGCGCATGCTGCACGAGAGCGCCGGTGAATTGTGCTGCGACACTCCGCTCCACGTACACCCGCTCGACTCCGACGCACGTCTGGCCGCTGTTGGTGAATGCACCCCAGGCCACCGCCTCGGCTGCTGCCGCGATGTCCGCGTCCGCAGCGATGATCACCGGATCCTTGCCGCCGCATTCCACGACCACCGGTGTCAACGTCTCGGCGCACGTGGCCATGATCTTCGAGCCGGTTCTCGTCGAGCCCGTGAACGCCATCTTGTCCACACCCGAGCGGCACAGCGCGGCACCGGTCTCGCCGTATCCGGTCACCAGCGACAGAATGCCCAGTGGCAGAGACGGATTGGCTTCGTGGAACGCGCGCACGTATCGGGCCGCAACCGTGGGGGTGTATTCGCTCGGCTTGAACACCACGCAGTTACCTGCTGCCAGCGCCGAACCGATCGCACTGTTGGGTGCATACAGGGGGTAGTTCCACGGACCGATGACGCCCACGACACCGAGTGCCACCGTCTCCACGTGAGCGGAGTAGTTCGCGAGCAGCAACCCGGGGCCGACTCGGCGCGACCGCATGAGCTTCGGTGCCTGCTTCTCCGCCCACGCGATGTGCTCGAGGGTCAGTACGATCTCGAGCAGTGCATCGTCGGCGGGTTTGCCGTTCTCGCGGTGAATGAGATCGACGAATTCGGTTCGATGACTCCAGATTTCGTGTCGCCAGGACCGCAGGTGTCGGGCGCGAGAACGTGGCGGCAGCGAGGCCCATGTGCGCTGCGTCTTTCGCGCGAGTCCGACCGTCCGCGCGACGGACTCCGCCCCATCGACGGGGAACGAGGCGACCGGACCGTCGTCGATGGGGGAGAAGGAATCGAACGTGGTTCGCGCCTGGACCTGGCTGGTCACAGGGACGCTCCGAGCGCGTCCTTCGCCACGTGGGCGTCCCGCAGTTCGCGCTTGAGGATCTTTCCCGCGCCGCTCATGGGCAGCGCGGTGACGAACTCGATGGTGCGCGGGGTCTTGTATCCGGCAACGTAGCTGCGGGTGTGATCGCGAAGTTCTTCGACCGTCGGCGAGGTGCCATCGGCCAACACGACACAGGCGTGGACGCGCTCGCCCCATTCGCCGTCGGGCACACCGATCACGGCGCAGGCCAGGACGGCGGGATGGCGGCTCAGTGCGCTCTCGACCTCTGCGCTGTAGACGTTCTCGCCGCCGGTGATGATCATGTCCTTGAGTCGATCGACGACGAACAGGAATCCGTCGGCGTCGAGGTAGCCCACATCGCCGGTGTGCATCCAACCGTCGCGAACGGCCGCGGCGGTCTCGTCCGGCTTGTTCCAGTAGCCCAGCATCACGTGTCCACCGCGAACACAGATCTCGCCGACGGATCCGGTGGCCAACTGCTCGTCGTCGGGGCCGAGAATCCGGATCTCCGAGTGCGGGGCCGCGCGACCGGCCGAGCCGATGCGTTCTCCCACATGGTGTTCCGGCCAGAGCAGGGATGCGACCGGTGCGAGCTCGGTCATGCCGTAGGCCTGAGTGAGACGGGCCTGCGGGAGGCGTGCCAGGGTGCGCTCGAGGACGCCTGCGGAGATCGAGGATCCTCCGTACAGCACACGACTGAGCGAGGAGGTGTCGAACTCGCTCAATGCGGGGTGGTCGACCAGAAGCTGAATCATCGTCGGTACCAACAACACATCGGTGATCGAATGCTCGGCGATCGCGCCGAGGACGGCGGTCGGCTCGAAGAACGGAACCATGACGTGGGTACCGCCGAGCATGACCTGCCCCACCCACGCGGCCAGATCGGCGAGGTGGAACATCGGAGCGGCATGGAGCAGGATCGATGCGTCGTCGAGCAGCTGTCCGGTCGCCACCGTTCCCAGGCCGGAGGTGACGAGGTTCGCGTGCGAGAGCATGACGCCCTTGGGGAAGCCGGTGGTGCCGCCGGTGTAGAAGAGTCCTGCGAGTGCGTCGCCGCTACGGCGGGCGTCGGGGACGGGATCGTGGGACGAGACCAGGTCCTCGTACGAGACCATGCCCTCGGGGGTGGCGCCGTCTCCGCAGTAGACGATGGTCTGCAGGCCGGCACATGCCGGGCGCAGTGCCGGGACCATCGCACCGAAGGTGTCGTCGACCAGCAGGACCTTGGTGTCGGAATCGTTGAGTGCGTACGCGACCTCCACGGGCGACCATCGGATGTTCACGGGGTTGAGCACGGCGTCGGCCCACGGCACCGCGAGCAGGTACTCCGAGTAACGGTCGCTGTTGAACGCCAGTATCGCAACTCGATCGCCGGACTCGACGCCGATGGAGTGCAGGCCTGCCGCCAGTCGTGCCACTCTGTCGATCTGTTCGGCGAAGGTACGAACGCGATCGCCGAACACCGTCGCTGCGCGGTTCGGAGTCGTTGCGGCGGAGCGATGCAGGCCTTGGGTGAGATACATGTCGAGTCCCTTGTGCGAGAGGGGGCGAGGGCGCCCGGGTGAATACCGTCACAGTTCCACCTTGTTGGCACTGTGTCAATAGTGGAGGTGTAGGGCGACCCGGCTGGCGATTCCGCGAAAACGGTTGTCTTGCTAACGTTCCCGAGCGTCGTCGAAGGAACGTGCGGTTGCGAGAACGGTGACGAGCACATCCGTCAGCAGAGTCTCGACCTGTTCACGGGTCAGTGTTCCGCGTACCAACCACTCGCGGCCCGCTGCCTTGACCATGCCGCCGAACGCGCGCACCGCAGACGTCGCGATGCGACGGTCACCGCCTCTGCCCTCGAATGCCGTTGCATCGAGCACGCGTTCGGCAGCCAGATCGTCGGCCTCGTCGAGAATCTGCGCCACCTGTTCGTCCACACCCGAACCACTCGCCATCGACACCCATGCCGTGCCGTGTGTCTCGATCACCCCCACCAGCCAGTGCACACTGCCACGTGCCCGCTCCTCGAGTGAGCCCGTGGGCAGATGTACGTCCTCGATCGGCGGCACGGTGACCAGGAATCGAACACTCTCGAGGTACAGATCGCGTTTGCTGCCGATGTAGTGGTGAATGAGCCCGCGGGCGACGCCGGCCGAGGCGGCGACGTCCGACATCGACACCTCGGCGTACGGCTTGTCGCCGAACAACCGAACGGCGCTGGCCAGGATCTGTGTCCGACGCTCGTCCGGTTCGAGTCGATTCCACTTGGGTGTACTTGCAGCCGGCATGGTTCTCATGATCGCACCGAGCCGACTCCGTGAGGCGTCAGAGGTACCGCTCGGTGCGCGAGCGCAGTGACCTCCGTACGACGAACCGATCGCCGTACCGTGCCCGCAGCTCGTCGGCTCGATGTACGAACCCCTGCGGCCCGCCGTCGAACTGATCGACGAACTGCAGCACCCCGCCGGTCCAGGCGGGATAGCCGATGCCGAGGATGGAGCCGATGTTCGCATCGGCGACCGTGCGTAGGACTCCCTCGTCCAGGCATGCGACCGAGTCCAGGGACTGTGCGATCAACATCCGATCCATCATGTCCTCGAACGGAATTCCATGATCGGGGCGGTGGTAGTGCTCCACCAGGCCCGGCCACAGCCCCGCCTTGGTGCCGTCCTCGGCGTACTCGTAGAAGCCGCGACCGCCCTTGCGGCCGGGCCGATCGAACTCGTCGACCAGCCGATCGACCAGAGCATACGAATTCGACACGATCCACGGTCGACCCTCGGCGCGGGCGGCCTGCGCCATGCCCTCGCGGATGTGCCTGGACAGGGTCAACGAGATCTCGTCCATGAGAGCCAACGCACCGGACGGGTAGCCCGCCTGGAGAGCGGCCTGCTCGACGGTGGCGGGGTGCACGCCCTCCGCGACCAGCGAGATCGCCTCGTCCATGAACCGGCCGATGACGCGAGTGGTGAAGAAGCCGTGACTGTCTCCGACGACGATCGGCGTCTTGCCGATCAGACGGACGAAGTCGAATGCGCGGGCCAGAGTGGAATCACTGGTGTGTTCTCCCACAACGATTTCCACCAACGGCATCTTGTCCACCGGAGAGAAGAAGTGCGTGCCGACGAAGTCCGAGGTGCGCGAGACTCCCGTCGACAGCTCGGTGATGGGCAGGGTCGAGGTGTTCGAGCACAGCAGTGCGTCGGCGGTCAGATACTTCTCGACGGCCTCGAACGCGCCCTGCTTGACGGCGGGATCCTCGAACACGGCCTCGACGACCAGATCGCACCCCTCGGCATCGGCCGCGTCGGAACTGGGTGTGATCAGAGCGAGCACCGCATCGGCGTCGGCCTGGGTCGTGCGCCCCGTCGCGACGGCCTTGCCGAGAATCGAACGCGCGTAATCCTTTCCACGCTCGGCGGATTCGATCGAGATATCACGCAGTACGACGGGAACCTCGGCCGACGCGACGACGTAGGCGATGGCGGCACCCATCATCCCGGCACCGATCACCAGCACCTTCTCGGGTACCCGGTGCAGTTCGCCGCTCGGACGAGAGCCGCCCTTGTTGATGGATCCGAGATCGAAGAACATCGATTGGATCAGATTGCCCGAGACCGGACCGCAGGCGAGTGCCGTGCAGTGTCGGGTTTCCACGATCGACGCCGACTCGAAGTCGAGCACCGACCCTTCCACCGCGGCAGCAACCACCGCGATGGGTGCGGGCATGGGTGCACCCTTGACCTGCTTGCGTACGGTGGCCGCGAAGGCAGGCAGCTGAGCAGCCAACGCGGGTGAGGCCGCGGTGCCGCCGGGAATCTCGAACCCCTTCCTGTCCCAGGGCTGTACTGCAACGGGATTGGCGACGATCCAGGCACGTGCGTTCGCCATCATCTGCTCGTGGGTGTCGACGACCTCGTCGATCAGCCCGATCTCGAGTGCCTTGGCCGGCCGGTAGCGTTGGCCCTGGCCCACCACCTGTGTCAATGCGCCGACGATTCCGAACATCCGCACCGTTCGGGTGACGCCGCCCGTGCCAGGGAGCAGACCGAGGGTCACCTCGGGAAGGCCGAAGCGAGAGTTGCCTCTGTTCACGGCAATTCGGTGATGACAGGCCAGCGCGATCTCGAAGCCGCCACCGAGCGCGGTGCCGCCGAGTGCAGCGACGACGGGCTTGCCCAGCTTCTCGAGCCGACGGAACTTGTCCTTGGTGAAGTCGAGGGCATCGGCGATGCGTGCATGGTCTGCGGGGCCCGCGTCGCGCAACAACTCGAGGTCACCACCGGAGAAGAACGAATCCTTTCCCGAGGCGACGATGATGCCGTCGTAGTCATCGACGTTGGCTTCGAGCCAGTCGACGGTCCGACCGAGCGATTCACCGAACGCGGTGTTCATGGTGTTGGTCGACTGCGTCGGGTCGTCGATCGTCACCACGAGTACGCGGTCGGTCCCGATCTCGCCGGTGATCGTCGACGTCGTCAGTGCAGCAGAGGTAGTCATCGTGTCCTCGGGTCGTTGTTCGAGCGCGGGGGTGGTCACAGGCGCTCGATGATGGTGGCGACGCCCATTCCGGCACCGATGCAGAGCGTGATCAGCGCATAGCGCTCGCCCCGGCGCTCGAGCTCGTCGAGAGCCATTCCGGTGAGCATCGCTCCCGTTGCGCCCAGTGGGTGGCCCATCGCGATCGCGCCGCCGTTGACGTTGATGCGCTCGTGGTCGATGTCCAGCTTCTTCGCGTAGTTGAGCACCACCGAAGCGAATGCCTCGTTGACCTCGAACACCGCGATGTCGTCGAGACCGAGTCCCGCCGCGGCCAACACCTTGTGGGTGGCCGGAATCGGGCCGGTGAGCATCAGCGTCGGGTCCGATCCGGCGACGACCCCGGCCACGACGCGTCCGCGTGGGGTCAATCCGCCTGCGCGACCGGCCTCTTCGGAGCCGATGAGAACCATCGCGGTGCCGTCGACGATTCCGGAGGAGTTACCGGCGTGGTGTACGTGATCGATGCGCTCGACCTCGGTGTACTTCTGCATCGCGACGGCGTCGAACCCGGCGAGCGAACCCATCTGTGCGAACGATGCCGTCAGGGCGGCGAGATCGGCAGTGGTGGTCTCGGGTCGCATGATCTCGTCGTGATCGAGCATCAGCCGGCCGTTGGCGTCGAAGACGGGGATGACCGACTTCTCGAAGTGACCCATCGACCAGGCATGCGCCGCTCGTTGCTGGCTACGTACCGCGTAGGCGTCGACCTCGTCCCGATCGAACCCCTCGATCGTTGCGATGAGATCTGCGCTGACTCCCTGTGGGACGAAGTAGTTGCCGTAGTTGGTCAGCGGGTCGCACGGCCACGCGCCGCCATCCGCCCCGAGCGGCACACGAGACATCGATTCGACGCCACCGGCGACGATGAGCCGATCCCATCCGGACCGAACACGTTGCGCCGCAGTGTTGACGGCCTCGAGCCCCGATCCGCAGAAGCGGTTGAGCTGAACGCCGGCCACGCTGTCCGGTAGGCCGGCCGCCATCGCGACGGTTCGGGCGATGTCGCAGCCTTGATCGGCGACCGGGGTGACGACACCGAGCACGACGTCGTCGATCAGGGCCGGATCGAGCTGGGAGTGTCGAGAGAGCAACGTGGACAACGTGTTCGCGGCCAGATCGACCGGCTTGACGGTGTGCAGTGAGCCGGAGCTCTTGCCGCGGCCACGTGGACTGCGCACTGCGTCGTAGAGGAATGCCTCCATGATGGTGCCTTTCTGGGGGCTACAGAATTACCGAGTTCTACAAGGAACGGGAAATGAGGTCTTTCATGACTTCGTTGGCACCGGCGTAGATGCGGGCGATGCGTCCGTCGACGAACATGCGGGCGATGGGGTATTCCTCCATGTAGCCGTACCCACCGAAGAGCTGCAGGCACCGGTCGACCACCTCGAACTGTCGGTCGGTGGTCCAGTATTTGACCATTGCGGCCGTGGTGACGTCGAGTGTGCCCGAAATATGCTGTGCCATGGCGTCGTCGACGAAGGTGCGCACGACGCGGCCGATGGTGGCGCATTCGGCGAGCTCGAACTTGGTGTTCTGCAGATCGAACAGTGTCTTGCCGAACGCGCTGCGCGACTTGGTGTACTCGACGGTCTGCGCGACGGCGGCGTCGATCATCGCAGCGGCGGCGATGCCGCAGATCAGGCGTTCCTGGGGGAGCTGCTGCATCAACTGCGCGAAACCGCGACCCTCATGACTTTCCTGGTCGTTCCTGCCGGCTCCACTCCCGCCCCCGAGCAGATTCGCGGCGGGAATGCGAAGGCCGTCGAAGGTGAGTTCGGCTGTGTCCTGGCCCTTCTGGCCGATCTTGTGCAGCACGCGTCCGCGGTGAAAACCTTCGGTGTCATCGGAGACCTCGGCGACGAGCAATGACAGTCCCCGGGCTCCCGCGGACGGATCGGTCTTGGCGGCGATGATGAGCAGATCGCAGTGAGCTCCGTTGGAGATGAACGTCTTTCCGCCGGTCACCACGTAGTCGTCGCCGTCACGCACGGCGCGGGTGGTGATGCCTTGCAGGTCCGATCCGGTGCCCGGTTCGGTCATGGCAATGGCACCGATCCATTCGCCCGAGCACAGTTTCGGCAGCCACCGCTGCTTCTTCTCCTCGGACGCGTAGGCCAGGATGTAATGCGGAACGATGCCGCTGTGTACGCCGAGCTGCATGGCCGAGTCGCCGGCGCGAACCTGTTCTTCGAATAGCACTGCCTCGTGTCGGAAGTCGCCGCCGCCTCCGCCGTATTGCTCGGGTACCGACATGCCGAGCAGCCCGAGGCTGCCTGCGGTGCGGTAGACCTCGCGGCTGGGGCGTCCGGCCGCCGCGAATTCCTCCCGGTGCGGTGCGACCTCTTTCTCGAAGAATCCACGGGCGAGCTGGCGCACGTCGGCGAGCTCGGTGGTGAGGTCGTCGGTGGAGCGATCTGCGAGTGCAGTCATGGGGGGTCCTTGGCTCGAAGCGCGACTGTGGTTTATTGGCGCTGTGCCAATAATGATGGCGCGACGATGTCGCGGATGTCAACCATGGGTGCTGCCCGAGCTGCCGAACTCGAAGTGATGGACGGATTCGGGTCAGAATTCATCCATGACTTCGAGCTCGGCGGGGAGTTCTCTAGCCGTCGACCGATCGCAGTAGCGCGACGTCCGAGACGAGTCGGATGTGGTCGGCCATTGCCCGGCCCGCCTCGGCCGGATCCTGATTGCGCACGGCCTCGGCGATGCGTCGGTGATGCTCGAGCGAGGCCTGTGGGCGGTCGGACTGCGACAGTGACTCGATGCGGGTCTCGCGAATCAGCTCGGCGATCTCGCCCATCAGGCGAGCGAGCAGCGGTGAGTGCGCGGCCTCGGTGATGGCGTGATGGAAGAGCTCGTCGCCGGAGTCTCCGCGATCGCCGTCGGTGATCTCGGTGGCCATCACGGACACCGCGTGGTCGATGGCTGCCATCTCGTCGTCGCTGCGCCGCGTTGCGGCCAGTTCGGCAAGCTTGACCTCGAGTGCCTCTCGGGCTTCGATCACCTCGGGCAGTCGATCGGCGTGCTCGCGCAAGGCGCGAATTGCCATGTCGCCCACGGGTCGTCGGACGAGTACCGCCCCATCGCCGTGGCGCACGGCGAGGATGCCCTGCACCTCGAGTGCAACGAGGGCCTGACTCAGCGACGCTCTGCTGACTCCCAGGTGGCCGGCGAGTTCGCGCTCGGGTGGAAGTCGATCGCCAGGGTTCATGTCGCGATCGGCGATGTGCTTGCACAGCTGCTCGACGATGACCTCGTACAGCCGTGGTCGGGTCACGGGGCGAATTTGCTCAGCCACTGTGTCACTCGCTCTCTGCTCCTCTGGAACTCCACCTTAACTGTCCGGTAACCGGTGACTCAGGTCATGGCAAGTATTGACAAGTGATCCAGTTCACTGGTTGAGTCCTTAATGACTCAGTGGTCAGTCCAATTAGCCACTGGAGATCCTGGGCAACCGCTCGGGTGACACCACAGACGGACCGGAGACCTTCGATGTCGACCGAGTTGATACCCATCCTTGCGCTCGTCGTCATGTTCCTCGCCGCAACCGTGTTCCCCGTGAACATGGGTGCGTTGGGGTTCGTGGCGGCGTTCTTCGTCGGAACACTTGCCGTGGGCATGGGGGCCGACGACATCATTGCCGGCTTCCCGAGCAGTCTCTTCCTCACGCTCGTCGGCATCACCTACCTGTTCGCCATCGCGCAGAACAACGGCACGGTCGACCTGCTGGTCCGCGGAGCCGTTCGACTCGTCGGTGGCAGGGTGGCGCTCATCCCCTGGGTGATGTTCGGCATCACCGGCGTCCTGACCTCCATCGGGGCGCTCGGGCCCGCCGCGGTGGCCATCGTGGCCCCGATCGCGCTCGGCTTTGCCGCGCGCTACAAGATCAACGCGCTGCTCATGGGCATGATGGTCATCCACGGCGCGCAGGCGGGCGGATTCTCGCCCATCAGCATCTACGGCGTCACGGTCAACAACATCGCCGCCAACGCAGGACTCGTCAACAGTCCGCTCACACTCTTCCTCGGCAGCCTGTTCTTCAACGCCGCGATCGGTGCGCTGCTGTTCATGTTCCTCGGTGGCCGCTCCCTCATCGGACGCAGCGTGCACGACGAGGACGGCAGTCGTCCCGACGGCGACTCGGGCGGCGTCGGCGGCTCGGGTTCTCGGACGGTCATGCGCGGCTTCGGCTCCTCGACGCCTCGTCCGTCCGGTCAGACGGTCACGGTCGAGAATGCGCCGCCCTTGGCCACCGCGGTCAAGGCCATCACCTTCGATCAGATTCTCACGCTCGTCGGCCTGGCCTCGCTGGCCCTGTTCGCCCTCGTGCTCGATCTCGACGTCGGCTTCATCGCGATGACGGTGGCCGTGGTTCTCGCTCTCGCATCGCCCAAGGCGCAAAAGGGTGCGATCAACCAGATCAGTTGGTCGACGGTTCTGCTCATCGGCGGCGTACTCACGTTCGTCGGGGTCCTGCAGGAAGCCGGAACTGTCGAATACGTCGGCGATTCGGTCGCGAGCATCGGTATCCCGCTCCTGGTGGCGCTGCTGCTCTGCTACATCGGTGCCATCGTCTCGGCCTTCGCGTCGTCCACCGCGATCCTCGGCGTCACCATCCCGCTGGCCGTTCCGTTCCTGCTCGCGGGTGAAGTAGGCGCTATCGGTGTCATCGTGGCCCTGTCCATCGCCTCGACCATCGTCGACGTCAGCCCGTTCTCCACCAACGGAGCCCTGGTGCTCGCCAACGCCCAGGACATCGACCGAGATGTGTTCTACAAGCAGATCCTCAAGTACAGCGCTCTGGTTGTGGTCATCGGTCCACTGGTCGCCTGGGGATTGCTGGTGGTACCCGGCTGGATGTAGCTCGACAGTAGCTCGGATGCGGTTCTCGATGATGGCGGCACGTGTGTTCGACGTGCCGCCATCACGCGTCTGAGCTGGGCAAAGGCCCGCACATCGTTACTTGACTTCTCTGAGGTTCGCTGGTCCAATGGAATTGGCTAGGCCACTAGCCCAGTCATCCAATCGGACTTCGGGTCCGGCTCCCACCTCGCTTCGACGTAAGGATCAATTCGATGCCCCTCAACACGACAGGCAGAACCGGACCGCTCGAAGGCACCGTGGTGGTCGATCTGACCCGTGCCCTGGCGGGCCCGCACGCGGCCATGATGCTCGGCGACCTCGGCGCAGACATCATCAAGGTCGAGACCCCCAAAGGCGGCGACGACACCCGAGTCTGGGGTCCCCCCTTCGTCACTCCGCGCGACGCCGAACGTGAGTCGACCTACTTCCTCTCGGCCAACCGCAACAAGCGATCCATCGCACTCGATCTCAAGACCGACGACGGCCGAGAAGCGTTGGAGCACATGATCGAACGAGCCGACGTGCTGCTCGAGAACTTTCGCACCGGAGTGCTCGACCGCCTCGGCTTCTCGCCCGAACGCATCGCCGAGATCAACCCGCGCACTGTCGTGCTGTCGATCAGCGGATTCGGTCACGACGGCCCCGAGGGTGGCCGCTCCGGCTACGACCAGATCGCCCAGGGTGAGGCCGGGCTGATGTCGTTCACCGGCTCCGGTCCCGAGGACGTCCAACGCGTCGGCGTTCCCATCGCCGACCTGCTGGCCGGAATGTACGGGGCCTTCGGCGTTCTCGCCGCACTGCGTGAACGCGACCGCACCGGACGCGGCAAGGTCGTCCGTACCTCCTTGCTCGCCAGCGTCGTCGGAGTACACGCCTTCCAGGGCACCAAGTGGACCGTTGCCGGCGAGATCGGCACGGCGCAGGGCAACCATCACCCATCGATCTGCCCGTACGGATTGTTTCCGACCTCGGATGGCGCAGTGCAGATCTCCGTCGGTAGCGAGGGCCTGTGGCATCGGTTCTGCGAGGGCTTCGGTATCGACCCCGATCTCGAAGGCATGGCCACCAACCCACAACGCGTCGACAGTCGCGACGACGTCATCGAACTCGTCTCCAAGATCTTCCGCACCTACGACACCGAACCGCTGCTGGCCCTTCTCGACGAGATCGGTGTTCCCGCAGGCAAAGTGCGCAACGTGCAGGAGGTGTACGAGTGGGAGCAGACCAAGTCTCAAGGCCTGCTGGTCGACGTCGAGCACGCGACGTTGGGCACGGTCACTCTTCCGGGGCCGCCGCTGCGCTTCTTCGAATCCGACGGCACCGAGGTCACCGAAACCAATCATCTGGCTCCGCCGGTACTCGGTGCCGACGACGAGCTCGTCCGCGACTGGCTGAAAGAAGCGATCCGATGACCAGAATGACCGCCCTCGAACTGCTCGATCTGGTGATCGATCCCGGCAGCTTCGACTCCTGGGACACCCCGACCGCGGACTACGTCATCGACGACCAGTACGCGAGCGAACTCGCGGCGGCCCGTGAGAAGACCGGTCTCGACGAATCCGTCCTCACCGGGTCCGCGACGATTCGGGGCCGCAAGGTCGCAATCCTGCTCGGCGAGTTCGCATTTCTGGCCGGCTCGATCGGGGTTGCGGCGGGTGAACGGCTCGTCACCGCCGTGCACCGGTCGACGGACGAGCGGTTGCCGCTGCTCGCGTTGCCGACCTCCGGCGGAACCCGCATGCAGGAGGGTACCGTCGCGTTCCTCCAGATGGTCAAGATCACCGCCGCGATCACTGCGCACAAGGCGGCGAACCTGCCGTACATCGTCTACCTGCGGCATCCCACCACCGGTGGAGTCTTCGCGTCCTGGGGATCGCTCGGACACGTCACCGTCGCCGAGCCCGGTGCCCTCGTCGGCTTCCTCGGGCCTCGCGTCTACGAGGCCCTCTACGACGCGAAATTCCCCACGGGCGTGCAGACGTCGGAGAACCTCCAGGCCCACGGGCTCATCGACGCCATCCGCCCGCCCGAGCAGCTCGGCGAAATCGTCGATCGGGCGCTGCGCATCATGACCGACATCCCGTCGTGTCGGCCCCGCACCGTCGAGGCGCTCGAATGGACGATCGAGGACGTGCCCGCGTGGACGTCGATACTGGCCTCCCGTAGGAACGATCGTCCCGGCGTGCGCGAGTTGCTGTTCAGCACCGCAGCAGATGTGCTGCCGCTCAACGGAACCGGGCAGGGAGAGTCGGATCCTGGCCTGATTCTGGCCCTCGTTCGGTTCGGCGACATGCCGTGCGTACTGCTCGGGCAGGATCGACGTGGGCAGACGACCAGGACCCCGCTCGGTCCCGCAGCGCTTCGCGAGGCCCGACGCGGTATGCGTCTGGCACAGGATCTCAAGCTTCCGCTCGTCACCGTCATCGACACCGCGGGCGCGGCGCTGTCGAAGGAGGCGGAGGAAGGCGGTCTCGCGGGAGAGATCGCTCGGTGCATCGCGGACATGGTCGACCTCGAAACACCGACGCTGTCGTTGCTGTTGGGGCAGGGGACGGGCGGTGGCGCTCTGGCACTGGTGCCCGCCGATCGCGTTCTTGCTGCTCAACACGCGTGGCTCTCGCCGCTGCCGCCCGAGGGTGCGTCGGCCATCGTGCATCGGGACACTGCTCATGCGGCCGAGATGGCCACCAAGCAGGGAGTACGGTCGCTCGATCTCTTCCGAGCCGGCGTCGTCGACATCATCATTCCCGAGCTGCCCGACGCGGCGGACGAATCGCAGCAGTTCTGCGACCGGGTGGGTGCGGTGCTGCACCGGGAGCTCGCCGACCTGATCGCCCAGGATCCGTCGATGCGGATGATCGCCCGCGAAAAGCGCTTCAACAGAATCGGCTTCGCGGCTGCCGCGGTCTGATGGCCGCCGAACTCGAAGTTGTGGATGACTTTCGGCTGAAATTCGTCCATAACTTCGAGCTCGGCGATGACCGGGGAGGCTATCGTCGTGCAGGTGGCGGGCAATGCGCGGGATCCGGGGGTCTCGGTGGCGTCTCGACTGCTGGCGTTGCTCGGCGTGTTCGACGAGCAGAAGCCTGCGTTGACATTGACCGAATTGGCAGACGGCGCAGGTCTTCCCATCGCCACGGCTCACCGCTTGGTGCACGAGCTTCTCGACTGGGGAGCACTCGTTCGCGGCGACGACGGCAAGTTCGTGGTCGGACGTCGGCTGTGGAAGCTGGGTATGTTGGCCCCGGATCAGTCCGACCTGCGCGAGATCGCGTCGCCGTTCCTGCACGATCTCTACGGAGCCACGCTCGCCACGGTGCATCTGGCCATTCGTGACGGCGACGAGGTGCTCTACCTCGACAGGTTGGCCGGACACGCGTCGGTGCCCGCGATCAGCCGGGTCGGAGCCCGTCTGCCGTTGTACGCGACCGGAGTCGGAAAGGTGTTGCTGGCCTACGCCCCGCGCGAGGTGCACGACCGAGTGCTCGGGAACTTGGCCCGCATCACCCCGTACACGGTGACTCACCCGGGAAAGTTGGACAGCGAACTACGCCGAGTGCATCGCGAGGGGTATGCGCAGACGGTCGAGGAGATGACACTGGGAGCGTGTTCGGTGGCCGTACCCGTCCGCGGCGAGAGCGAGACGGTGGTGGCCGCACTGGGAATCGTGGTTCCGAGCATCGGTCGAGATCGCGCCAGACTGGTTGCAGCTCTGCAGGTTGCGGCCCGAGGAATCGAGCGAACTCTACGGGGGTGAACGCGGGCTTCCGCTGAGTGGAAACTGCCTCTTGTCCGGAGGTCGCATGCGCGGTGTACTCGATGCATGCGTACACAGGTCGCCATCATCGGTGCAGGGCCCGCGGGTCTGCTGCTGTCCCACCTGCTCGGGGAGCAGGGAATCGACTCCGTTCTGATCGAGTCGCGCACGCAGCAGTACGTGCTCTCGCGAATCCGGGCAGGCATCCTCGAACATTCGACGGTTCGGCTGCTCGACGACCACGGCTTGGGCGAGCGGTTGCATCGCGAAGGACACGAGCACCGCGGAATCTATCTGCAGTGGCCGGAAGAGCGACACCACATCGACTTTCGCGATCTGGTGGACCGAAGCGTGTGGGTGTACGGGCAGACCGAGGTGACGAAGGATCTCGTTGCGGCCCGAGAGAAAGCGGGCCAACAGATCTACTACGACGTCTCCGACACCGCGTTGCACGACGTGGAGTCCGACGCCCCGTTCGTCACGTTCACCGACGCGTCGGGAACATCGATGCGGATCGACGCCGACGTCATCGCCGGATGCGACGGTTCCTTCGGTCCGAGCCGCGCGGCGATGCCGGATTCGGTGCGTAACACCTGGGAGCGAACGTACCCCTACTCCTGGCTCGGGGTGCTCGCCGACGTCGCACCGTCGACGGACGAGCTGATCTACGCCTGGCATCAGGATGGATTCGCGATGCACTCGATGCGATCGTCGACGGTCAGCCGGCTGTATCTGCAGGTTCCGAACGGCACCGACATCGCCACCTGGTCCGACGAGCGTATCTGGGATGCGTTGGCACGCAGGCTCGGTCATGGTCAGGACGGCTGGGAGCTGACACCGGGACCGATCACCGAGAAGAGCGTGCTGCCGATGCGCAGCTACGTGCAGACGCCGATGCGACACGGCAGACTCTTTCTGGCCGGCGACGCCGCGCACATCGTGCCGCCGACCGGAGCGAAGGGCCTCAACCTCGCGGTTGCCGACGTGGCCCTGTTGGCCCCGGCGCTGACATCGTTGCTGGGCAAGAACGACTCCCGTGCCGCCGATGCTTACAGTGACGACGCACTCCGACGCGTCTGGCGCTGCACGCACTTCTCGTGGTGGATGACGACGATGCTGCACACCGGCGACGATCCGTTCGACGCGCAGTTGCAGCTCTCCCAGTTGCGTTGGGTGGCCTCCAGCGAGGCAGGAGCAACGGGACTGGCGGAGAACTATGCGGGACTGCCCATCGGATTCTGAGCGTGTGGACTGTCGAACTCGAAGTTATGGACAGAATTCGGCCGGAATCCATCCATAACTTCGAGTTCGGCGGCGATCGCTGCGGCCGGCCCCTCGTTCGTTACCCTTGCGGAACAGCGAGAGAAACAGGGTAATTCACAGTGTCTGATATCGACGCGACCTCGGCGCGCACGACCACCGCGGTACGGGCCACCTACATCGCGTTCATCGGAGCCGGCTTCGCCTTCGCCAGTTGGGCATCGCGCATTCCGCAGGTGAGGGACCGGCTCGAGCTCACGTCGTCCCAACTCGGCATCGTGCTGCTGGCCATCGCCGTCGGGTCGTTGCTCGCCCTGCCGCTGTCCGGCATCATCATCAACCGCTTCGGGTCTCGGCTCACGGTGACTGTGATGTCTGTCGTCCTCGCGGCCGGTCTGACCATCATCTCCACCGGCTATCTCGTCGGTGTGGTGCCGTTGCTTCTTGGGCTGTTCGTGCTCGGATTCGCCAACGGCGCATGGGATGTTGCCATGAACGTCCATGGCGCAGTGGCCGAACGACGGCTCGGGCGATCGATCATGCCGCGCTTTCACGCGGGTTTCAGCGCGGGCACCGTGGTGGGAGCCCTGATCGGAACACTGATGGTGGTGCTGAACGTCTCGGTGACGGTGCATCTGCTGGCGGTCGCAGCCGCGATCGTCGGAGCCATCCCGTGGGGAGTCCGTAACTTTCTGAACGAGTCCGACGCCGAACCCGAACAGCCCGCCCCCGACACCTCGCGGCCACATGCCCTCGCTCGGTGGAAGGAGCCGCGCACCCTGTTGATCGGTGTCGTGGCCTTGTCGTTCGCGTTTGCCGAGGGCAGCGGAAACGATTGGCTCAACATCGCATTGATCGACGGATACGACGCATCGGCCGTCGCCGGGACCCTGGCGTTCACCACGTTCCTGGTTGCCATGACCGCGGTGCGGTGGTTCGGCAACGGTCTGCTGGATAGGTACGGTCGCGTCGTCGTACTGCGAGGTCTCGCGGGCGTCTCGGTGGTCGGCGTGCTGTTGTTCGTGCTCAGTCCGTTTGTGCCGCTTGCGTTTCTGGGCGCGTTTCTGTGGGGATCGGGCGTCTCCCTCGGCTTCCCGGTTGCCATGAGTGCGGCGGCCGACGAGCCGGCAGCTGCCGCCGCTCGCGTCAGTGTGGTCGCCTCCATCGGATACTTCGCCTTTCTCGGAGGTCCGCCCCTCATCGGCTTCCTCGGCGGGCACGGTGACGTACTTCGAGCGTTGCTCGTGGTCGCTGCGCTCCTGGCGTGTTCGTTGATCGTGATGGGGGCATTGCGGCCCCTCGCTGGGTCGAACTCGCGGCATTGATTCCGCACCGAGGCCGACATGGCCTCGGATACTGTGGCCGGTATGCGCATCGACGAGTATCGCCAGTACGACGGCCTCGGTCTGGCCGGTCTCGTGGCCGCAGGAGATGTGACACCGCGCGAACTGCTCGATTGCGCACTGGCGCAGGTCGAATCGATCGATCCGCGGATCAATTCCGTGATTCGGGTGATGCGGGAGCAAGCCGACGACCAGCTGACGCGACCGTTGCAGGGCCCCTTCGCCGGCGTGCCGTTCCTGATCAAGGATCTCTCGCAGGACTACGCAGGCCTGCCCACATCGAGTGGATCGCGTGCGTTGACGAACCTGCCGATGCCCGAGCATTCCACGGTGGTGCAGCGCTGGCTCGATGCCGGCCTGGTGATCTTCGGTAAGACCAACACTCCGGAATTCGGGGCGAAGGGAATCACCGAACCGGCGGTGCACGGCGCGACTCGAAATCCATGGGATCGCAGCAGAACTCCCGGTGGATCGTCGGGTGGATCGGCCGCTGCGGTGGCGTCCGGCATCGTCCCGGTGGCGGGAGCCAACGACGGCGGCGGTTCCATCCGGATTCCGGCGTCGTGCTGCGGTCTGGTCGGACTCAAGCCGGGACGCGGACTGGTGCCGTCGGGCCCCACGTTCGGTGAACCCATGCACGGGGCAGCAGTGCAGGGTGTCGTGTCGCGGTCGGTGCGCGATACCGCCGCGATGCTCGACGTGCTGGCGGGCGGTGAGGCGACGTCCGGCTATCTGCCCGCGCGTCCGGACGGAACGTTCCTGTCCCGAGTGGGCAAGGACCCCAAGCCTTTACGCATCGGAATGTACGCTGTGACATCGGTCAATCCGTCGCCCCACCCGCAGGCCGTCGCCGCGATGGAGTCGGCTGCGAAGGCACTCACCGATCTCGGCCACACCGTCGAACTTCTCGACGCGCCACCGTACGACGACGCGAATCTCAACCGCGAATTCCTGCTGGCCTGGTTCACCTACCTGGCGTGGGAGATGGACGAGGTGAAACGCAGAACCGGTTGCGGCGACGACAGATTCGAGCGTGACACCCGCATCATGGCGGCGCTGGGCAGATCCGCCAGTGGTGTCGACTACCTCGAAGCAGTGGAAGGTCGCCATCTGCACGTGCGTGCGCTGGCCACCTTCTTCGAGACCTACGACCTGTTGCTCACGCCCACTCTCGCGGAGCTCCCCCCGAAGATCGGTGCCTTCGATCTCGCGAAGCCGTTGGAGCTGGCATCGGAGTTGTTGCTGCGCAGCCGAACTGCAGGAATCCTGCGCTACACCGGCATCGTGGATCAGATGATCGACGACAACATCTCATGGATTCCCTACACGCAGCTGGGAAACGTCACCGGGCGTCCGGCGCTGTCGGTTCCCGTGCACTGGACCCCCGAGGGTCTTCCGAGGGGCGCGCACTTCACCGCGCCCCTCGGCGGCGAGGCATTGCTCGTCCAACTGGCCGGTCAGTTGGAGCGAGCCGTGCCGTGGGCCCACCGCTACGCCGATATCGGTTAGCGGGTCACTCCGAGCAGAGCCTTTCCGACGATGCCCGACGGGCGTTGCCGCACATGGCCGTCGACGATATCGACGACTCCGCCTGCCCACTCGGGATCGGTGTCGGCGGCAGCCTGGGGATCGGCGTGGGCATCGGTGCCCTCCTCGGCGGTGACGGTGATCGAACGCTCGAGGGCCTCTCGGACGCTCATCAGCGACGTATCGGGCTCGGCGAACACCTCTGTTGCTGCGTTCCCGCGGCGCACCACCATGTCGTGGGTGAGGCTGTCGACCAACGAGATCACCGTGCCGGCAGGCATGGCGGTGATCTTGGCGACGGCACGCCCCACCAGACCGGTCGGCAACAGCGGTACCGGAATCTGTATGCGACGCAGACCGGCGACGTTGCCGTACGCCTGCAGTAGTTCGGGGTAGCTCATCGTCTCGGTTCCGCCGATGTCGAACGTTCCCGGGCGTGCGGTGTCGCCGAGAGCGCGGGCGATGATGGCGACCACGTCGACGACGGCGATGGGCTGGACCTGCCTGCGCATCCACGTCGGGATGGGCGTGAGCGGCAGGCGCTCGGTCATCCGTCGCACCAACTCGAACGACGTCGATCCGGAACCGAGAATGATGGCCGCCCGCAGCGCGGTGGCATCGACGGAACTGTCGAGGAACGTCTCCTCTACCTGCAGGCGAGAGCGCAGGTGATCCGAGAGCGGCGTGCCGTCGTCGGGAATGAGTCCGGAGAGGTAGACGATCCGGCGCACACCGTTGCGTTCGGCCGCGGCGGCCATGGCCTGCGCGGCATGCCGATCCTTCTCGACGAAGTCGCCCTCGTCCATCGAATGCACGAGGTACACGACCGCGTCGATATTCTCGGTCGCGGTGTCGAAGGTCTCGTGCTCGTCGAGGTCGAAGTGCACGGCGGTGACGTGAGCGCCCCAGGCGAAGCGCGATTTCTTGCTCGGATCGCGCATCGCAGCGTGCACGTCGTGACCCTGTTCGAGCAGGACCGGGATCAGCCGAGACCCGATGTATCCGGTTGCGCCGGTGACCAGCACTCGCATGACTTTCTCGTTTCTGTAGAAACAGGCCATACCCCGTCGGAGCAGTCTCACTCCCCGGTGTCGGAAGCAGATGGCAGACTGTGCGGGTGAGTGCGCGCATCAGGAACAACGTCAGGGTCGTGGGGGCTGCCGACGGGCCCGTGGTGATGCTGGCTCACGGTTTCGGTTGCGACCAGACGCTGTGGCGTTCGGTGACCGATATCCTGGCTCCGAACTTCTCGGTCGTGCTCTTCGATCACGTCGGGTCGGGAGCCTCGGACCCCGCGGCGTGGGATGCCGACAAGTACGCGCCGCTGGAGGCCTACGCCCGCGACATCGTCGACATCGCCGAGGAATTCGATCTGCACGATGTGACGTTCGTGGGGCATTCGGTGGCGTCGATGATGGGTGTTCTCGCGGTCCAGGCGGCTCCCGAGCGATTCTCCAAACTCTTTCTCCTGACGCCGTCCCCCCGATACATCGACGACGGTGACTACCGGGGTGGCTTCAGCCGCGAGGACATCGACGAGTTGCTCGAGTCGTTGGACAGCAACTATCTCGGGTGGTCCGCGTCGATGGCAACGATCGTGGTGAACGCACCGGATCGGCCGGATCTCGAGAACATGTGGACCGCGAGCTTCTGCCGAACCGATCCCGAGTGCGCACGGGTGTTCGCCCGTACCACCTTCCTGTCCGACAATCGCGCCGATCTGGCCGGGGTCGCCCTGCCCACGATGATCGTCGACTGTGCTCGGGATTCGCTGGCACCGCCTCAGGTCGGCAGATACGTCCACGAACACATCGCCGGCAGCACCCTGCAGACCCTCGACGCCAGTGGGCACTGCCCGCACGTCACCCAGCCCGAACAGACCGCCGAGGCGATTGCGACCTTCGTGAGATCGTCGTGATCCACGAACTCGACATCGAGGACCTGTACGAGAACGCGCCGTGCGGCTACCTCTCGGTGCTGCCGGACATGCGGATCGTGAGACTGAACTCGACGCTGGCGAACTGGCTGGGATTCGAGGTCGACGCCTTGATCGGTACCGACTTCACCCAACTCCTCACCGCTGGTGGCCGGATTCACTACGAGACCCATTTCGGTCCGATTCTGCGGATGTACGGCCAGCTCGACGGCATCGCGATCGATTTCGTGACGTCCGATCGGCGACGGCTGCCCGTGTTCATGACCGCGAACGTCAAGACCGACGAGACGGGTGCGCCGGTACTGATTCGCATCACCGCGCTCGACGCCAGGGACCGTCGCACCTACGAACGCGAGTTGCTCGAGTCCCGAACTCGAGCGGAGCTGCTGGCGAAGACCCTGCAGCGGTCGTTGCTGCCGCCTGCCCTGCTGCCGCCGTCGGGAATGACCGCTGCCGCGCACTATCACGCGGCATCGAGCGACGAGGTGGGCGGAGACTTCTACGATCTGTTCCCGCTGTCGGACGACCGGTGGGGATTCTTCCTCGGCGACGTGTGCGGCAAGGGTGCGTCGGCCGCAGCCGTGACGTCGTTGACGCGGTACACCCTGCGCGCGGCCGCGGTGTACGACCACGATCCGGTCGCTGTTCTGCACAACCTGGACTCGGTTCTGCGGCAGGAGTTCCGCGAGAACGATGCGCAGTTCTGCACCGCGGTGTTCGGGGTGCTCAGTCGCTCGGACGGAGGATTCGAGGTGTCGATGGCCAGCGGCGGTCACCCACCTCCGCTGGTGATGCGGGCCGACGGCAGCGCGCACTACGTACACATGACGGGTGGGCAACTCGTCGGAATTCTGCGTGCCGCCCGCTTCGTGCCTGCCACCGTGACGTTGAGCGCAGGCGACACCCTGATGCTCTACACCGACGGCTTGACCGAGGCCCGGGTGGGCACGGGTCGATACGACGACGAGGGCGCGCTGCTCGAGTTCGCGACAGCCCACGCCCCGGCGACGGCAGCGATCATCGTCGAGGATCTGCGAGTCCTACTGAACAGCTTCGGCGACGGATTGGCCGACGATGCAGCAGTGATGGCGCTGGGGGTGTCGTCAGTCGAGAGCGGCGAGGGCTGACGCCAGATCTGCGTGCAGCGCGAATTCCTGATCGAGACCCATCAGTTTGATCGGGCGGCTGGTGGTCGGCCCATCGGCGACGACCGAGAAGGCGACGCTGTCCCCGTGGTTCTTCTGCGTCGATGCCAGCACCGTCATGGCAGCCGAGGCCAAGAACGAGACCTTGCTCAGATCGATGATCAACGCGGCAGGCGTGGTGGAAACCTGCGCGTCGATCGCGTTCGACAACGCGGGGGCCGTGGTGACGTCGAGTTCACCGGCGACAGCGATGACGGCCGCGCGGCCGTCGTTGCTGGACTGGATGGAGAATCCGGCGGTGTTCGTATCGGCTGACATCTGCACTCCTGAATCGTTACCCGCCGCGCTCGTCGACGGGGCATGCGGACCATTCAATCAGTTGGTCCTACTCGAACGTGACCTGCGTTCCTCTGAGCGCGGGAGCGCCGACCGTCGTGGTCCAGGACGGCACCGCGGCGGGGTCGATTCCGGTGGCCCCGCCGTAGACGACGGCCAGGGTCTGCTGCTCGGTGACCGAATTCGCATACGAGGCGGGCACGGGGGAGAGCTGCGGTGCAGGCAGCGTCGGAATGTCCTGGTCACCGGGGTTTCGAGTCGGCACCTGGTACGAGCCGTCGTTCGCGGAGCCGCCCGGATACTGCGGGAAGTACTCGCCGGTCGAGCGCTCGATGGGAGTAGGGCAGGTCGGGCCGCGGTTCTGCTCGAACAATCTCGGCTCGTCCTGGTTCGGTAGGTACCGACCCTTCGGGTTGACGAACGGCATCGAGACGTTGATGCCGGGGTACTCGTCGCCGACTCCGGTGACGATCCGTCCACGCCTGGCCCCCTCGGCGAACTGGGCGACGGTGCAACCGAGCGCGGGCGAGAATTCGGCGAGGACTTCGAGGGCCTCTCGCGAGTTCGCGGCCAATCCGATGACGTTCGCGGAGTTGGCGTCGAGGAAATCGGCGGTGGTGGACGAGGCCGAGGTCACCGAGGCGTACAGCGATTCGAGGGCCGGGCGCTTCTCGACGACGGTATTGCCGGTGGTCCGTAGGTTGTCCAGTGCGTTGATCAGCTCGGGAGCGGCGTCGGCGTAGGTCTGCGAGAAATCGGCGAGCCCGCGCAGGTCTTCCTGGATTGCGGGCAACTCCGTGTTGAGGCCGGCAAAAATGTTCTCGAGTCTGTCGATCGTGAGACCGAGCTGCTCACCACGCCCGCTCAGTCCCTGAGCCAACGCACCGAGGGTGTTCGACAGGTCCTCCGGCGGCACCGCCTGGAGCAGCGGCAACAGGCCGTCGAGTACCTGCCCGACCTCGATGGCGTTACCGCTGCGATCCTGCTTCAGCACGGTGCCCTCGGTGATCGCGGACGCTGGCTTACCCTCGGGCAGGACCAGTGCGACGTACCGCTCCCCGAACAACGTCTTCGGCAGCAGTCGCGCAGTGGCGTTCGACGGAATCATCTCGGCCATGTCCGGCTCGATGGCCAACTCCGAGGTGACGACGCCATCGGCCGTCGTCGCCGAGCGGACTTCGCCGACGATCATGCCGCGAACCTTCACATCCGCATTGCGGGGAAGCGCGTTGCCGACGCTGTCGGTCTCGAGCGACACCGTCACCACGTCCTCGAACGTCTTGTTGTACGAGGTGACGCTCCACCCGACGAACATGACGATGAGCAGGACAAGGGCGATTCCGAGGAGTCGGTTCTGGACCGGCGAGGGGGAGCCGGTCATGCGACCGTGGAGACGACAACAGCAGCCATGTCGCGAACCTTAGTGGTACACAACGTCACACTTACTACCGAAGATCGGTTTGTGAGATGGACCTAGCACTTCGGCAGAAATGTGATGGGCACCACTATCCTCAGTCGGCAACCAAGTGGGTCGAATGGAACCAGCCGCCCTGTCCGCGTTCTCGCTGCCGGCCGATGACGTATGTCCCCGGCGCGATTCCGGTGGCTCCGTGTTCGGGATGAATGAGGTATGCCGTCTGCGAGTTGGTCAGGATGCCCAGGGCCAGACCTCGGACGTCGTGCACGGGACTGGCCCACGAGCAGACGCCACCGTCGGCCACCAGGCTGTGGGGGTTACCGCCTGCGGCGCTGCGCAATAGTTCGATTCCCGTCAACGGCACCTTCTCGCGTCGCGTCTGGCCGGTGGGGACGACTATGCCGTCGAGCAGTACGTACGGAACGACGATCAGATCGCCTTGAGCTTGCAGGCCGTCGATGACGGGCACGGAGATCTCCTTGTCGAGATAGTCGAATACGTCGAGGCCGGTGAGGTCGGTCAGTGCGGACAGTGTGATGTTCGAGTTCATGTGAGTCACCTTGGGTGTCGTCGGGGTGTGTGTAGCCGGCATGTGGTGTCGCGGTGAGGTGTCAGGTTCTGCGGAGTAGCCGGCCGTAGTCGGCTCCGGCCAGGCCGTAGGTCCAGCCCGCGGCGTCGACCGCGGACGAGAACGCGCCGGGGACGCGAAGTCCGTAGCGTCGGCGCTCGCCGTCGCGTTCACGAGAGCCGTTGACGGCGAGAAGGATTCGCCCCTCGCTGCCCCAGCCCGCCGGGGTGGCGAACAGTTGCAGGGCGCAACCGGGATTGCCCGGATCGGCGTCGGTGTCGACCAGTCGCAAACCGGCTCGGTCGAGATAGTTGTCCCAACCGATTCGTTCGATGGCGCTCCGTCGGATCTCGACGTTGCGTTCGACGGTGATGCGCTCGACCGTCGGATCGTGGATCACCCACTTGGGAACCACGGTCCCGTTCAGGACATGG
This sequence comes from Rhodococcus sp. 05-2255-3B1, assembly GCF_002258545.1. NCBI lineage: Bacteria > Bacillati > Actinomycetota > Actinomycetes > Mycobacteriales > Nocardiaceae > Rhodococcus > Rhodococcus sp. 05-2255-3B1. Next base: position 664,095 of record NZ_NOZC01000007.1, read on the forward strand.
ACACCGCTGCCGTCACCGAACTCGACTGCTGGAGAAGACGAATTGTGCAGGCGCACTTCACCGTGCACCGGATTGGGAACCGGCTCGGTGTGCACTGCTGTGGGGCGTTCGGACATCACTGCGACGTCGTCGAACGCCCACCACCATCCCGTCGATTCGACGAGGGCCGATTGAATGTCGAGAAGCTCGTTGTCCTCGCGCTCGAACGCGGCGAGGTGAAAGGTGCGATAGATGTCGTAGTAGGCGACGCGATGCGCTTCCTGCTGGCCGTACCAGGTGATACTGCCGAACGAGTGCTGAGCGAGGCTTCTCGTCGCAGAAGCGACACCGTCGAACAGACTGGTGCGCAACGAATCCCACACTGTCCGGCGAATGATGGGATCGGGACTGATGCCGGCTCGGGCCGCGTCCTCCGGTGAACGTGTTGCAACGGTCATCCGCGCTTCTCGATCGCTCGGCATGTTCGGATTCTGGTGGAAGTACCACCGCGGCCATTCGATTCTTCGCTTGTCGATTCGCTCGTCCATTCGTCGACGGGAATTCGACAGCAACGATGCGATGCGTGCAGGTGCCTTCTCGGCTTTTGCTGCGGTCGTGGGGATTTCGTTCACCAGTTGCTCTGCCGTGACGAAGGACGCGGCGGCAGCGGGGGACGGTACCCACACGAACTCGGGCGCGTCGAAACCGGCTCTTTGATACAAGTGTGCCACGGCTGATTCCGCCGCGGTTCTATAGGAGGGGCCGGCCTTCAGGCCGTAGCGGAGCCATCGATCGCGCTGCGCGCAGACCGCACTGATGCTCTCGGCGTATTCATCGGGATTGTCACTGAATGTGCCGCGACGGGGAAATGTCGACGGCATCGGCACGGCGCTCACGTGAGGGAGGCGGTGTCCGCCTTTCCGGTTGTCATGAAGAAAAGAGTGACACGAGAATCGGATGAGCGCAAGAGGGCACCCATGTGCACGAAACTTCGACCCCTGCTACGAAGTTCCGCTCACGTAGGTCAGCCGCGTGAGCGAAGGATCAACTGGGCCGCGCTGATGTCGTCGATGACGAGGTCGGTGATCAATCCGCCGCGCAGCGCTGCGGTGAGGGCATCGAGTTTGGACGCTCCGGCGACGATGCAGACTCGGCGCGGAACCACCTTGAGCCGATCCAGGCTCGGTCCACTCGATCTGTCGTTCAAAGCAATTCGGTCGTGGCTGCCATCGGAGCGCAGGAACACGGTGGCGATGTCGCCCACGACACCGTCCCGTTGGAGCTCGGCTCGATCCTCGCGCTCGAGGTAGCCGGAGCTGTAGACGTGACTCGGAACGGCACCGCTCATGACGCCGATGCTGAACACGGCGAGGTTCATCCGATCCTGTAGTTCGAGTACTCGCTTGATGCTGCGTTCGCGCCACAGGTGTCGGCGGGTTTCGGGGTAGTCGAAGAAGGCGGGCACCGGAAATCCCTGCGCGACAGCACCGTAGGCGTCGGCAAAGGTTCGGACGATGTCGGTGGCGTAGGAGACTCCGGTGGTTCGGGTGTTCGCTGCGCCGTTGAGCTGCACGACGGTGGAGTTGTGGGTTCGTTTGGGTGCGAGCTTGCGGCTGACGGCGCTGACGGTGGTTCCCCAGGCGACGCCCATCACCATGTCGGATTCGAAGAACGATGTCAGCAATCGGCCCGCGAAGGTGGCGACGCGATCGAGGCGCTGCAATTCGTCGACGGTTTCCGACACGGGGACGACATGTGCACGAATGTCGTACAGATCGGCGAATGCACGCTCGATTCGCGGTGCTTGACCGAGCGGGGTGGAGATCTTGATTTCCACCAGTCCCGATGCCCGCGCGAACGTGATGAGTCGTGAGACCGTCGAGCGAGATACGCCCAGCTCACGGCCGATCGCCGCCATCGTCATGTCCTGGAAGTAGTACAGGCGCGCTGCCTGGGTGGCATGGCCGGTCCGCAGATCCGATTCGGGCGCAATGCGTGGGTCCGTCACCGTCGCAGTGTACGACCGATTTGCACATATGTGCATCAGCTGTGCAACGCAGTGCAGGCCGTCTACCGTGGCAAACAGCACGCAATGTGGCGTGCATCACCAACTTTGCGGAGGCTACACAATGGCTCGTAAGGAACCGGAATGGGGACTGCCGGCGCACATGGCTGCCGAGTTCGCCGGAACCATGATTCTCATTCTGTTCGGCGTCGGCGTCGTCGCGCAGGTGGTCTCGGGCGGTGAATCGGGAAGTCTCGGAGACCACGACTCGATCGCCTGGGCATGGGGCCTGGGGGTGATGTTCGGCATCTACGTCGCCGGTCGAATCACCGGCGCGCACCTCAACCCCGCGGTCACGATCACGTTCGCACTCTTCCGCGGATTCAGCTGGAAGATGGTTGCGCCCTACATCCTCGCGCAGACCGCAGGTGCCTTCGTGGCCGCGCTGCTGGTGCGCTGGAACTACAACGACATGATCAATGCAGTCGACCCCGGGCACACCACCGCCACCCAGACGATCTTCTCGACGCTTCCCGGCAACGGAACGTTGCCCGTCAGCGTCTCCTCGGCACTGATCGACCAGATCATCGGCACCGCGATCCTGCTGTTCCTCATTGTGGCAGTGACCGATTCGCTCGGCACCGCGCCGATGGCCAACATGGCTCCACTGATCGTCGGCCTCATCGTGGTCGCCATCGGCTTCGCATGGGCCACCAACGCCGGATACGCGATCAATCCGGCCCGAGATTTCGGACCTCGCCTGGCGTCGTACATCACCGGATACGGTGGAGCCTGGCGAGATCAATACGGCGGCCTGTACTTCTGGGTCCCGATCGTCGGACCTCTCGTAGGCGGACCGATAGGAGTGTTGTTGTACGACCTGCTCATCGGTAAGAACCTGCGCAAAGACGAAGGTTCGACGCCCGAGCCGCCATCACGACTCCCAGCAGACACCCAGACCACAGGAGAGAAGCCATGACCGAGTTCGCAGGAAAGTACGTCGCCGCGATCGATCAGGGAACCACGTCCTCACGCTGCATGATCTTCGATCACGCCGGTACCGTCGTCGCGGTCGATCAGAAGGAACACAAGCAGATCTTCCCGCAGGCCGGCTGGGTCGAGCACGACGCGTCGGAGATCTGGGACAACGTGCGCGCCGTCGCGGCCGGTGCCATGGCCGCTGCCGATCTGACGCGCGAGGACATCGCCGCAGTCGGCATCACCAACCAGCGTGAGACGGCGCTGGTGTGGGAGCGCGCGACGGGCAAGCCGATCTACAACGCCATCGTCTGGCAGGACACCCGTACCGATCGGATCGCCACCGCACTGGGTGGGGGCGACGCCAACAAGTACACCGCGAAGACCGGGCTGCCCCTGGCGACCTACTTCTCCGGACCCAAGGTCAAGTGGATCCTCGACAACGTCGACGGAGCACGCGCCAAAGCCGAAGCGGGAGAACTGTGTTTCGGCAACATGGACACGTGGGTGCTGTGGAACATGACCGGCGGAACCGACGGTGGGCTGCACTACACCGATCCGACCAACGCCTCGCGTACCCTGCTCATGGATCTCGACACGTTGCAGTGGGACGAGCAGATCTGTGCGGACATGGACATCCCGATGTCGATGTTGCCCGAGATTCGCTCGAGCTCCGAGGTGTACGGCACCGGCCGTGAGCGCGGTCCGTTCCGCGGGGTACCGATTTCCGGCATCCTGGGCGACCAGCAGGCAGCCACCTTCGGGCAGGCCTGCCTGTCTCCCGGCGAGGCCAAGAACACCTATGGCACAGGCAATTTCGTGCTCCTCAACACCGGCACCGAAAAGGTCATGAGCAAGAACGGCCTGCTGACCACGGTCTGCTACAAGATCGGCGACCAGCCGACGGTGTACGCGCTCGAGGGTTCCATCGCCGTGACGGGTTCGCTGGTGCAGTGGCTGCGCGACAACCTGGGCATGATCTCCTCGGCCGCCGACATCGAGACCGACGCACGGTCGGTGGACGACAACGGCGGTGCCTACTTCGTCCCCGCGTTCTCCGGTCTCTTCGCCCCACACTGGCGGTCGGACGCCCGCGGTGCCATCGTGGGACTGACGCGATTCGTCAACAAGGGACACCTGGCCCGCGCCGTCCTCGAGGCCACCGCGTATCAGACGCGTGAGGTGATCGAGGCCATGAACGCAGACTCCGGCGTCGATCTGGAGGTACTCAAGGTCGACGGCGGCATGGTGGTCAACGAGCTGCTGATGCAGTTCCAGTCCGACATCCTGAACGTCGACGTGGTTCGGCCTGTCGTGGCCGAAACCACCGCTCTCGGAGCGGCATACGCGGCCGGCCTCGCCGTCGGGTACTGGGAGAGCGAGGACGACATCCGTCAGAACTGGGCCGAGGACAAGACATGGACGCCGTCCATGGACGAGAACCAGCGGGCGAAGCTCTACGCCGGCTGGAAGAAGGCAGTAACACGTACTCTCGATTGGGTTGATGAAGAATGAGTTCCACCACAACGGCTTTGAGCCCGCAGTCGCGCGCCGACGCGCTGGCGAGGATGGAAGCCGAAGAGCTCGACATCCTGGTGATCGGCGGCGGCGTCGTCGGCGCGGGCACCGCACTCGACGCCGTCACACGCGGCCTGAAGGTCGGTCTGCTCGAAGCGCGTGACTACGCGGCCGGCACGTCCAGCCGCTCGAGCAAGCTCTTCCACGGCGGTCTGCGCTACCTCGAGCAGTTCAACTTCGCGTTGGTGTTCGAGGCGCTCAAGGAGCGTTCGCTGGTACTGAACAAGCTCTGCCCGCATCTCGCTCGTCCGGTGCCGTTCATCTATCCGCTGGAGAAGGTGATCGACCGCCCGTACGTCGGGCTCGGCATCGGCGTGTACGACGTCATGGGTGCCGGACGCGGCGTGCCGAGTCATCACAAGCACCTCGGCAAGAAGAAGACTCTCGAGTCCTTCCCGTCCGGCAAGCGCTCGGCGATCCGCGGTGCGGTGAAGTTCTACGAGGGTCAGGTCGACGATGCTCGGCACACGATGATGCTCGCCCGTACGGCGGCCGCCTACGGTGCGTTGTGCGCCAACAGCACTCGCGTCACGGGCTTCCTGCGGGAGGACGACAAGGTCGTCGGCGTCGTGGCGAGCGACCTCGAAACGGGCCGCTCCTTCGAGGTACGGGCCAAGCAGGTCATCAATGCCGCCGGTGTCTGGACCGACGAGGTGCAGCAGATGGTCGGTGGGCGTGGACAATTCCAGGTTCGCGCGTCCAAGGGTGTGCACCTGGTGGTGCCGCGCAATCGCATCAACAGTGCCACCGGCATCATCACGCGAACCGAGAAGAGTCTGCTGTTCGTCATTCCGTGGGGAAGTCATTGGATCATCGGTACGACCGATACCGACTGGAAGCTCGATCTGGCTCACCCGGCCGCGAGCCAGAGCGACATCGACTACATCCTGGGCCACGTGAACAAGCTGCTCGCCGATCCGTTGGACCGCACCGACGTCGTCGGTGTGTACGCGGGATTGCGACCGTTGCTGTTCGGTGAATCCGATTCCACCAGCACACTCTCGCGTGAGCACGCGGTGTCCAGTCCGGTGCGCGGATTGACGGTGATCGCGGGTGGCAAGTACACCACCTATCGCGTGATGGCCAAGGACGCAGTCGATTCCGCAGTGCACGGGCTCGAGCGGACGGTACCGAAGTGCGTCACCGAGGACATTCCGCTCGTCGGCGCCGATGGCTACCTCGGGGCGTTCAACTCCCGTGCCCTGACGGCCGAGCGCACCGGTATGCGTGTCTCACGCGTCGAGCACCTGCTGGGTCGGTACGGCACTCTGATGGGTGAGTTGTTGGACTTGATCGACGGCAACCCCGAGCTCGGCGAGCCTCTCGAGAGTGCGCCGGAGTACCTGAAGGCCGAGGCCGTGTATGCCGCGAGTCACGAAGGCGCGCGGCACCTCGAAGATATTCTGACGCGTCGTACCCGCATCTCCATCGAGGTTCCCGATCGTGGTGAAGCGGCGGCCGACGAGGTGGCCCGGTTGGTGGCACCCATCCTGGGATGGGACGACCAGCACGTTGCCGAAGAGATCGAGCACTATCGGCTTCGCGTTCTGGCAGAACGGGATTCGCAGCAACAGCCCGATGACGACACTGCTGATGCAGCCCGTCTCGGGGCACCGGACGTGCGTGCCGGGGTGAGCTGACCTACTCAGTCGAGTGGTTCGGTGAGGTAGCGCCGCAGTGTCGGTCCTACCCACCGAACCAACTGCTCGTGGGTCATCTCGGCCAATGGAGGTACCGCGAGGATGTAGCGTGCGAACACCAGACCGAGTACCTGGGTTCCCACCAGGGCAGCCCGCTCCGCATACCGATCTGGCGAGACTGCGGCCAGCGCCGGCGCGACCTGGGTGGCGAACACCTGCTGCATGGTCGTTGCCGCCGCGGCATTGGTAGCCGCAGCGCGCATCAGGGCGAGGAACGTTCCGTCTTCCTCCCAGACCTGGAAGAACCTGGGCATCAACACTTCTGCAATGCGCTCCGGTGGGACGTGGGTCAGATCCGGAATGTCGAGTTCGAACGTGGCGGCCTCGGCGAACAACGCTTCCTTGGTTCGGAAATACCTGACGACCATCGCCGCGTCGACGCCCGCGGTGGCGGCGACGGATCGCATGGTGGTGCGGTCGTAGCCGTCGGCCGCGAATTGGGCGCGGGCTGCGTCGAGAATGCGAGCTCGGGTGGCGGTCGCGGATCGAGGTTGTCGTTCGGTCATCTCCGTAGCCTAAGTCAACGACCGTTGACCACGGTGCTCGGCGGGTCTATCGTCGGAAGTCAACAATCGTTGACCAAGAATTCGCTGACCCAGGAATTCGCTGACCACAGTGGGAGTGCGTCATGAACCATTCGGACGTGATCGTCGTCGGTGCAGGTCCGGCGGGCTGCATGCTGGCGGGGGAACTCGCGCGTGCCGGCCGCTCGGTGACGGTGCTCGAGAAACACGATGCACCATCACCGCTGTCGCGAGCTTTCGGAGTACATGCCCGCACGCTGGAGATCCTCGACAGTCGTGGTCTGGCCGAGGACCTGCTCTCCACCGGAGCGCACGCGCCGGGACTGAAACTCTGGAACGGACTGTCCCTCGACCTCGGCGCACTACCGTCGCAGTTTCCGTATCTGCTGGTCACGCCACAGACCAACGTGGACTCTCGACTCGAGGAGTACGCGCGGGCATCCGGTGCGCGGATTCTGCGCGGGGTCGAGGTCACCGGTCTCGAGCAGAATGCCGACGGGGTAGTGGTGCGCGGGACGGTGGCCGACGGCAGCGCGCAGGAGTGGACGGCGTCGTATGCGGCCGGAACCGACGGAGTGCACAGTATCGTCCGCACGTCGATCGGACTCGACTTCCCCGGCAGGGAATTGCTGCGGTCGATCATGCTCGCGGATGTCCGGTTGGTTGATCCGCCCAACGGTCTGATCAACATCGGCGCAGGCAAGGACTGCTTTGCGTTCGTCGCGCCGTTCGGCGACGGGTGGTTTCGAGTGATCGCCTGCGACCGTACCGACACCGCAGATGTAGCTGCATCCGTCGACGAGACGCGGCTTCGTGACGTGGTGCGCCGCGCACTCGGAACCGACTACGGCTGGACCGACGTGCGATGGAGTTCGCGCTTCTCCTGCGACGAGAGGCAAGTCCGGCGCTACCGAGTGGGCCGGGTATTCCTGGCCGGCGATGCGGCGCACGTACATTCGCCTGCCGGGGGACAGGGCATGAACACCGGAATCCAGGACGCGATGAACCTCGGCTGGAAGCTGGCAGCCGTCCTCGGCGGTGCCGACGAGAAGATCCTCGACACCTATCACGACGAGCGGCATCCAGTGGGAAAGCTGGTGTTGCGCAGTAGCGGCGCGACGATTCGCATGTTGTTGCTGCGCTCGGTGGTAGCGCGGACGTTGCGCAACATCGTCTCCGCACGGGTGCTTCGTAGACAACGTGCCGTCGGCAGGATAGCCGGGATGTTTTCCGGTATTTCGATCTCGTATGCTTGCCGACGTGGCGAGCACCCGCTGGTTGGCCGGCGCGCAGTGCAGATACCCCTCATCGACGGCACCGTCACCACGGCGCTGCGCGACACCACGTTTCTGATGATCGGCGAGAACGATTGCAGCCGAACGGATATCCCCCGCCGAGCCGACAACGGTCCGGCAGTCCTCGTCCGGCCCGATGGATACATCGCATGGGCCGGACGATCGGACTCGAATCAATGGCAGGCTGTTCGAGACCGGTGGACAGCAGAGTGTTCCGCCTCGATCAGCCCTGCAGCAACGTGAACGAGTGCTCTCGGATCAGGATGGACGGGCCGCCGGCCTCGTAGGCCTGATCCGGGTCGCTCGAGATCGTCTGAGTCCAGGTGCCCTTCGGCAGAGTGAATTCCACGGCTCCGGGTGAGGCGTTGACCATCCACGCGAACGAGGCATCACTTTCCCCGGCGCGCATGAGGACCAGAATGCTGTGGGCGTTGCCGTCGGACCAATCCTCGTCGGACAGCTTCTCGCCGTCGGCGCGATAGAAGTCGACGGTGTCCGGGCCGGCTCCCTCCTCGTCGGAATCGCTGTCGTGCCGAAACCAGGTGGGGCGCAGTGCCGGGTGCTCGGTGCGAAGCGCGATGAGGTGCGTGGTGAAGTCGATGAGGTCCTGATCGGCTGTGCTCCAGTCGAACCAGGAGACCTCGTTGTCCTGGCAGTAGGCATTGTTGTTGCCGTTCTGCGTCCGGCCGAGCTCGTCGCCGCCGAGGATCATCGGCACACCGGCCGAGAGCAGCAGCGTCGCAAGGTGATTGCGTTGCTGGCGAGCTCGCAATGCGTTGACACCCTCGTCGTCGGTCGGGCCCTCGGCACCGCAACCCCACGAGCGGTTGTCGGATTCGCCGTCCTGGCTGTCCTCGCCGTTCTCCTCGTTGTGTTTGTCGTCGTAGGAGTTCAGGTCGGCCAACGTGAAGCCGTCGTGTGCGGTGATGAAGTTGACGCTGGCCAACGTGGGTCGACGGGTGCTCTCGTAGACGTCCGGGCTTCCGGTGACACGTTGCGCCAGTGCAGGCAGAGCGCCGCTCTCGCCGCGCCAGAAATCGCGAACGTCGTCGCGGAACTTGCCGTTCCACTCCGACCAGCGCGCCGGGAAGCCGCCCACCTGGTAGCCCTGGGTGTCCCACGGTTCGGCGATGAGCTTGACCGGCGCGAGCGTCGGATCCTGATGCACGAGGCTGAGGAACGCGCTGTGCACGTCGAGGTCCGAGTCCTGACGAGTCAGGGTGCTGGCCAGGTCGAAGCGGAAGCCGTCGACGTGCATCTCGGTCACCCAGTAGCGCAGTGAGTCGAGGATGAGTGCCAGGGCGGCGGGGTGACCGACGTTGAGGCTGTTGCCGGTACCGGTGGTGTCGTAGTACGCGCTCCGGTCGTCGTCGACGAGTCGGTAGTGCGAGCCGTTGTCGATTCCCTTGAGCGAGAGGGTCGGTCCGAGATGGTTGCCCTCGGCGGTGTGGTTGTAGACGACGTCGAGAATGACCTCGATGCCGTTGTCGTGCATGGCTTTGACCAAGGCCTTGAACTCGTCCACCTGGCCGCCGGTGTCGCCGGTGCTGCTGTACTCGTTGTGCGGGGCGAAGAAGCCGATGGAGTTGTAGCCCCAGTAATTGCGACGGCCCTCCTCCAGCAGATGCGAATCCTGAACGAACTGGTGGATCGGCAGCAGTTCCACTGCCGTGACGCCGATTCGTTTCAGATGTGCGATGGCTGCGGGGTGTGCCAGTCCGGCGTAGGTGCCGCGAATGTCCTCGGGCACATCGGGATTGGTGGCGGTGAATCCCTTGACGTGCACCTCGTAGACGACCGTCTTGTCCAACGGTGTGCGCGGTGACTCGTCTCCCGACCAATCGAAGTTCGATTGCACAGCAACGGAATACGGCATGTACGGTGCCGAATCCTCGTCGTTGCGGGTCTCCGGCTCGTCGTGCAGATGCGAGAAGACCGACTCGTTCCAGTCGACCTGACCGGTGATGGCGGTGGCGTACGGGTCGAGGAGCAACTTCGCCGAGTTGTGCCGTAACCCCGACGCGGGGTCCCACGGACCGTCGACGCGCAGACCGTACCGCGCTCCCGGGGTGACGTCGGGAACCAGATCGTGAAAGACGTGGCCGGTGCGCTGCGTCAAAAGCGTTGTACTGCGCTCTGTTCCGTCGTCGTTCAATACGACCACGGAGACCGAGTCCGCTGTTTCGGAGTAGACGGCAAGGTTGGCACCGTCGTTCGACAGACGTGAGACGCCCAAGGGGTACGGGAGACTGAATGAGGAGGGCATGGTCGCGGCAGTACCCCCGTAAGGCTCGAGCGAAACGCCTGCATACCGAGCGTTCGGCTACTATCGACGGCGAGATTGCGGCCGCCGAGCACCAGCGGGCGCAAGTTACGAAGGACGATGCGATGAACTCCCCACGACCCGATGCCGGTTCGGCCCGCCTGGACGAGCTGTTTCCGGGTGACAACGCGACCGACGCCAGGTTTCGGGAACTGGACTGGGCGGCGACCGAGTTGGGGCCGGTGGACCGGTGGCCGCAAGAGTTGATCACCGCGATTCGCACCGTCATGCCGTCGACGATTCCGATGCTGATCTGGTGGGGTCCTCACCTGGTGCAGATCTTCAACCACACGTACACCGACTTCCTCGGGGACAAGTTCCCCGCGGCCGCAGCGCAGCCGGCCAAGGTCTGTTGGGCGGAGATCTGGGACGAGATCGGAGAGTTGGCCCGACAGGTCGTCGACGGCGGCACGGCAGTGCACGGTGCTCGCCAACGGTTCATGATGAACCGGTACGGATTCCTCGAAGAGACGTACTTCACTTTCTCCTACAGCCCGATCCACGGTCCCGGACGCGCGGTCCTCGGCGTGTTCGTCGCCACGTCGGAGGTCACCCAGCAGGTGCTCGGTGACCGTCGTATGCAGGCGTTGCTGAGCCTGGGGACGCTGACAGGCATCGACACCGACGGTGCCGAGGACATCTGCCGGGCGGCCGTGGGCGCGCTCGCGGCCGAAGCATCGGAGTTTCCGCTCGTCTCCGGTTACCTCCGCGAAGGCATGAATGCGGACGGCCGCGTCGAGTGTGTCGTGACCGGCGGCGACGTCGGCTACGAGCGCTCGACGTGGGAGTGCGCCGATCTCGCCCGGGTCGCCGACGGCGCAGTGGCCGTGGCGACGGTCGGCGTGGACGGCAACGTTCCTCGGGCCGTCGTCGTGCCGTTGACGATGGCAGGCCGTGTGCAGCCGGTCGGTGCGCTGCTGATCGGGGTGAGCAGCCACCGAGTGATCGACGATGCCTTCACCTCGTTCTGTGGCGTCGTGGCCGAACGCGTATCGACTGCGCTGACCGCCTCCCAGGCCTTCGAGATGGAGCGGCAACGCGTCGTGGCGCTGGCCGAGGCCGATGCGGCGAAGACGCGGCTGCTCGAAACCGTTGGGCACGAATTCCGAACACCGCTGACCCTTCTCGCCGGTCCGCTGGACTCGGTACGCGAGAGTGCTTCCTCGCAGTTGAGCGAACCCGATCGGCAATCCCTCGACGTGGTCCACCGCGCATCGGTACGACTACGCCGACTCGTCGACGATCTGATGGATGCCGTCAGCGCCGACGCGGGCCGACTCGAGGCCCGTCTCGAACCCACCGATCTCACGGCGGTGACGCGTGACTGCGCGACGCTGTTCGCGACGGTGGCGTCGGACCGCGGTCTCGACCTGGAAGTCGATACGTCCGAGGACGTCGTCGTGCTCAGCGACGGCGAGATGTGGTCGAAGATCGTGTTCAACCTCGTCGCGAACGCCATCAAGTACACCCCCACGGGCCGGGTGTCGGTGCGTCTGAGGGCCGAGACCGACACCGTTCGGCTCGTGATCGCCGATACCGGGCTCGGAATCCCCGAAGACGATCTGTCGCGCATCTTCGATCGATTCCACCGGGTCGAGCACGCGGGAGCGCGCAGTATCGAAGGGTTCGGCATCGGGCTCGCGCTGGTATCGGACCTGCTCACAGCCCTGAACGGGCATGTGGATGTCGACAGCGAGGTGGGCATCGGGAGCACGTTCACCGTGGTCGTGCCCCGGAAGCCGGTCGAGGCCGCGGTGCCCGTCGACCGTCCGGCAACACCGACCGATTCGGTGTCGGCGATCTTCGTGGCCCACGAATCGACGCAGGCGACGCCCGATCGAGCGGACATTCTGCTCGTCGAGGACAACGTCGACATGCGCAACTACCTGCTGAGGCTGCTGACCGAGGAAGGGTGGTCGGTCGCCACCGCAGGCGATATCGAGACCGCACTCGATCTGGCACGGTCGACGCCGCCGGGCATCGTGCTCACCGACGTCATGCTCCCCGGGCGCAGCGGACTGGACCTGGTCGACGAGATCCGCCGCGACACCGGCCTGCAGCGTGTGCCCGTGATACTGCTGACCGCGCGAGCGGGAACGGACTTCGTGCTCGACGGCCTGGGCCGCGGGGCCGACGACTACATCGTCAAACCGTTCCACGATCGAGAACTCGTCGCCCGTGTGCGGGTACACCACGAACTCTCCCGTATGCGCGAACAGATCCTCGCCGAAAGTGACAACCAGGCCTCGACGCTGCGCACTGCCCTCGACACCCGCGGAACGATCGGCCGGGCAGTGGGAATTCTGATGTCGGTCTACCGCATCGACGAAGATGCCGCGTTCACCCAGCTGACCGACTTGTCGCAGAACTCCAACCGAAAGACCCGCGACCTGGCAACCATGATCGTCGACGACTTCACCGCCGGGCTCGACCGAGAGCGTCAGTGATTGCGGCGGTACTTCTCGCGTTCCCGTTCCATTTCGGCCGTCTTCTTCTCGCTCTTCAGACCGGCCGGGAGCCCGTGGATTTCCAGGCGTCGGGCACGGTTCTGGTCCATGTACGCCGCCGTGTAGAACAGCGCGAGCAGCAGGCTGAGCAACACCATCGAGGCGCGTAGCCAGATCGCTCCTGGGAACAGGACGAAAAATCCGATGAAGATCGGCAGGAACGGAATCATCGAGCGCAGGATGTGACGCGGCGTCGCTCCCGGACCGACGAGATCGCGTCGGACCCAGCCCTGGAACTCGTCGGGGAGTTTGCGGCCGAGGACGGCGTAGCCCAGCCATTGGCCGAGGGGCGGACGGGTGCGGGTCGGGCGAGCGTTCACGACAGTGCTCCTGCTGCGATGGCCGCGTCGTTGACGCGGGTGAGGACGCGTCGCAGTTCGTCGAGCTCGGCGAGCGACGCGCCGAGCTTCGCCACGACGGCGGGTGGAATTTTCTCGGCCTTCTTGCGGAGTGCGGCCCCGGCCGGGGTGAGCGCGACGAGCAGAACGCGCTCGTCCTCGACGCTTCGATTGCGGGTGAGCAACCCCATCGACTCCAGACGCTTGAGAAGCGGCGACAGGGTGGGGGAGTCGAGCTGCAGTGCCGATCCGATGGCTTTGACCGACATCGGCGATTCGCCCCACAGTGCCAGCATCACCAGATATTGCGGATGCGTCAGCCCCATCGGCTCGAGCAGGGGCCGATACACCGACAGCACGGCACGGTTGGCGACGGCGAGTGCAAAGCAGACCTGTCGATCGAGTGCGAGTGGATCTTCGGCGGTGGCCACGGTCCCAGGCTACCAGAATTGAGTAGTGCACTAACCATTAGTGGGCGATGCGATATCGAAAGTCGGTACTCGATGCCCGAAAGATGTTGCAAAGAAGGGCAAATGCTCGCGCGGCGAGGTGTTGCCAGAGTCCCGGTCGGTCCGAATCGGGCGGATCGACGTTCGGCATTCCATCCGGTCGGTTGCTGTGCAATGCTCCATGCAATTCGCCATTTCATTGTGACAAATCCCGCCCTGTTGACACCTCCCGAGAGGATCGCCATGCGTCGTCGACGCATCTTCACCACGTTCGTCGTCGCCGCAGCTCTGTCGGTGTCCTCGGTAGGCGTCGCGACGGCCGATCCCGTCGGGCCGGTCGCGCGGATCGTCGACACGTCCATCGCGTCGCAGACCCTGCGCACGCTGAGCGTGGAATCGCCCGCGATGGGGGCGGTCGTCGAGGTGCAGGTGCTCACCCCGGCAGCACGGTCCGGCTCGCGGCCGACGCTGTACATGCTCAGCGGCATCGGAGAAGAGGACCCCAACAACAGCATGTGGCTCCGCAAGGGCGGCGCGGCCGAATTCTTCGCCGACAAGAACGTCAACGTCGTCCTACCGCTGGCAGGCCCCGGCAGCTTCTACACCGACTGGCAACGGGACGATCCGAAACTCGGCCGATACCAATGGGAGACGTTCCTGACCGAGGAACTCCCCCCGTTGATCGACGCAGCCGTGGACGGCAACGGACGCAACGCGATCGCAGGGCTGTCCATGGGTGCGCAGTCCGCCATGATTTTGGCCGCACGTCACCCCGACCTCTACTCCGGGGTGGCGTCGTACAGTGGTTGTTTCGCCTCCTCGGAGCCGATGGGGCAGGCGAGCATTCGCGCGATCGTCGGAGCGTTCGGCGGTAATGCCGACAACATGTGGGGCGGACCTCTCGATCCTGCCTGGGTGCAACACGATTCGGTGGTCAACGCCGAAAGTCTGCGCGGCACCGACGTGTACGTGTCGGTGGGAACGGGAGCACCGGGACCGCACGAAAGCTTCGACAGCGCAGCGGCACTGGATGTGGTGGTGGTCGGCGGCCTCATCGAAGTGGGCGCGAACTACTGCACCCATCGACTGGCGGACCGACTCGGCCAGCTGAACATCCCGGCGACATTCGACTTCACCGAGACCGGAACTCATTCGTGGCCGTACTGGGTGGAGCAGCTGCCCAAGAGTTGGCCGACACTGGCCGGGTCGCTCGAGATCTGAGCCGACTCAGCTGCGGTTGGTGTCGCGAAAGTCCTTGGGGGTGCAGCCGAAGCGCGCACGAAACGCGCGGCTGAAATGCGCGGGGTCGGTGAATCCCCACGATGCCGCCAACGCGCCGATGGTGGTGCGGGCATTCTGCGGCTCGCACAGGGCCCGTTTGACGCCGTCGAGTCGCTGCATCCAGATCCATTCACTGGCGGTGCACGGCTCACCGGCGAATGCTCGATGCACCGTACTCAGCGACAAGTGCAGCGAGGCAGCCACTTCCGTGACGGTCAGGTCCGGATCACGCAGTCGCGCGGTCATCGCGCGCTTGATTTCGCCGAGTCTCTCCGACGCCGCATACGGTGCGGGCTTCTCGACCCCGGTGAGTCCGACCAGGCCTGCGACCAGGATGTACTCGACGCTCTGCGACACGGCCTCGGCCGAGGCGGTACTCATGTCGGCGTCGTCCATGATCGACGAGATCATGCTGACGAGCAGTTTTCCCGCTCCGTGTCGTCCGGACACCGCCCGTGCGGTCAACGAGCCCGTATCCCGGACGAGCGTCCTCAGCGTCGCTCCGGGGAGCATCAGCACGTACTGGGCGAACGGGTCGTCGAAGCGAAGACTGTAGGGCCGGGTGGTGTCGTAGAGCGCGAAGTCTCCCGGTTGCAGGACCGCAGTTCGGTCGTCCTGGACGACGAACCCGGTTCCCGACGTCTGGACACTGACCAGGAAGTAGTCGTCACTGGTTCGGGAGATACCTGCAGGCGTTCGCAGCACGCTCTGAGCTGTCGCCGACACTCGCGACAACCCGAGAGTCGCAAGTCCGGTGGACTCGATATGCCCGGTGATGGCCGACGCGTTCTCGGGAATCGTGCACTCGAGATCGACGTACGTCCGGCTCACCGCCGCGGTCCAGAAGTCGACGCTGTCGGCCCGGTCCACCGAATCGGTGCGCAGCGGATCGCCCATGTCAGGTACCTCCCGTCCGGTCACAGAGTAGAACGCTCGGCAGCGGTGCGCAGTAGACCGGTGCGGTCGTGGCAGCCGAAGTACTCGAAGTACTGCTCGTCCGCCGCCGCGACGGTCACTTCGTGATAGAGCCTCAGGGCGGCTGCGGGGCCCATCGTCGACAGATACTTCAGCGCGGCACCGAAGATGGCCACGTGCGTCGGATGCGACTCGGCCCATGCCTCCAGATCGCTCAGGCTGCGCCACCAACTCATACCGAACGATTTGTCGGTATCGGTGCCGTCGTCGGTCACGACGGTCATGTACCGATTGGCGAAGCATCCGATGACCAGTCCGTCGTCGCGGAGAAAGTCCATGCCGGCACGCAATACCGGTTCGACGTCCCGCAGGTACATCTCTCGTTCGGCCCCGGCGGTATCGGCCCAATCCTGCCCGGATCGGATGAGGCAGAGGTTCTCCTGCGGCACGATCCTGACTCTGTCGCCCTCGCGCACCACCCGAGGCTCCCCGCTGGGAGCAAGCGAGTCACTCTGCGACAACGGGATTCGATCTCGAACCCCGCCCCAGTAGGCATGCTCGACGATGGTTCCACTGAGTGAATCGGTCAGAGTGGCAACACCTTCCATTCGTCCGGTGGACGAGAACAGCGTCTCGTAACGGTCGACGGTCGGTCTGATGATCTCGACGAAGCGGCCTCGGACGCTCGTCCAGTGCCGGCCGACGGTGTCGAACCAGCGGTCGAAGGCGGCCACGTCGTCCCAGTAGCCGATGAACACCGTCGTGTCGATGCCCTCCTCGTCGGTGTAGCGCGCCCGGTCCGTCCGGGGTGGGCCGTCGTCACCCCACGGGGAGGCGTCGGGTACGCCCTGTATTCCGAAGTAGCCCATCACGACTCGCTCGGTCGATACCGGAAAGCGAGCCACGTACGACGGGAAGGGCGGCTGGTAGCTCTCGGGTGTTCTGCGCGGACACGACCGTGGAACGACGAGGTGATCGGGTATCGCGGATTCGAGCTCAGACACGGGCGGCGTCCTCGTCGTGAGCGAGCTGCTCGGTGATCTCGAGCCGTACCTCGGCGGCGACGTCCTCGGTGGAGTCGTAGCGCGCGTTCGCCACTGGCTGCGCACCCGACACGACGCGGTCGCCGGGAGTCTTGTCGAGCCACAGTCTCGTCACATCCGGACGCGAGTAGTGGCCGGCCGGGTCGGCGGCGGCCTTGGCGATGGAAATCAGGCTGGTGTCGATGTCGGCGAACACCAGGCCTTCGGCGTCGGGGGCGAGCGGTTCGTGCATCAATTGGCCGTCGGGAGCGAAGATGCGGGCATGCCCGCCGCCCGCGGTGAGCATCGCGCGCTTGGCGTCGTCGGTGCACATGATGTCGATCATCTCGGGCGAGACCGTCGCGCACGGACTGATGACGAAACAGCCGCCTTCGACGGCGTAGATGCGGCTGGCGGCCGTGTTGACCTCTGGCCCGAGGGCGTAGGCCGCTCCGGTGTAGAGCGAGAAGCTGGGCCAGGCTCCGATGTGAACCTGCTCGTTCTGGGCGTACATCGCGTACTTCGACAGCGGCTGCAAGTGCTCCCAGCAGCACAGTGCGCCGACTCGTCCGAGGTCCGTGTCGTACACCGACAGATCCGATCCGTCGCCCTCGCCGTAGACGGTGCGTTCGACGTGAGTCGGCTTGAGCTTGCGACGCATAGCGACGGTCTTGCCTTCCGCGTCGATGATCCACTGGGCGATGTAGAGACTGGCCTTGTATCGCTCGCTCAGGCCCATCGCGATCATGATGTGGTTGTCTTTGGCGGCCTGCGCAATTCGAGCTGCTTGCGGAGTTCCGTACTCGAGCGAGTTGTCGAAATAGCGCTGTGTGAACTGAAATCCCCATGCCGGGGCGTCGAGCCAGATGTACCAGGGATAGCCGGGCAGGTAGGTCTCGGGAAACGCGACGAGCTCGGCTCCGGCGCGAGCTGCGTCCTCGATCAGGCCGATCGCCTTGTCGATCGAGGCGTCGAGATCGAGAAAGATCGGCGCGGCCTGGACTGCTGCGGCGCGGAACTGATGGTGGTTCATGGACGGGCCTTTCGTTGGGAGTGCCCCAGTTTTGCCTGCTGAAAGGCCATTCGATGGCCTCGAAGTGTCGGAAAAATTGACTCTCCGTCGCACGGTCGGATACCGAAACATTGCGGTAACCGGGACCTCGTGTGTGGACACACGATCGTCACGCGTGGAGCTCGATGGGCGGTGCGCATCTGCCGCACAATGTGTGCGCGATCACACAAGACCTTCTCGTAGGCACGGGCGCAGTCTGGAGCAGACACGCCACAGGTGCCGCGATCGGCACCCGAGAAGGAGCCAAGAAACATGATTGCAGTACAGGAATCGGCCGCACCGTCGTTGCCGACCGGCACCGCCACCGAGCTCTACATCGCCGGGCAGTGGCGCGGCGCATCCGACGGTGGCACCTTCACCGACATCAACCCCACGACGGAACAGCCCCTGGCCGAGGTTGCTGCGGCTACCGCGTCGGACGTCGATGCAGCGGTGCGCGCGGCCCGGGCCCAGCTCGGTGGTGAGTGGGGCGCGACTCCTGGAGCAGTCCGCGGGAAGCTGCTCAACCGGATTGCCGATCTCATCGAGCGCGACGGCGACCTGCTCGCTCGACTCGAGGCCCTCGACGTCGGCAAGCCGGTGGGTCAACCGGCGATGCTCGACATTCCCAATGCAGCAGCCACTTTCCGGCACTTCGCCGGCTGGGCAGACAAGATCACCGGCAGCTCCATTCCCACTGCGGGATACTTCGGGCAGCCGACGCACTCGTACACCGTTCGCGAGCCCGTCGGCGTGATCGGCATGATCGTCCCGTGGAACACGCCGCTGATGATCGCCGGATGGAAGCTCGCGCCCGCACTGGCCGCAGGAAACACCGTAGTGATCAAGCCGCCGGAGGACGCACCGCTGTCGATCCTGCACCTGGCTCGACTGATCGACGAGGCGGGCGTACCTGCGGGAGTCGTCAATGTTGTTCCAGGACTGGGAGAAGTGACCGGCGACGCGCTGGTCGGTCACCCGGACGTCGACAAGATCAGCTTCACCGGAAGTCCTCGAGTCGGCAAGCTCATCGCAAAGAAGGCTGCCGACACGTTCAAGCGGACCACCCTCGAACTCGGCGGCAAGTCGCCGCAGATCATCCTCGAGGACGCGGACCTCGAGGCAGCGATCAACGGAACCGCGATGGGCCTGTTCTTCAACCAGGGCCAGGTGTGTGCGGCCGGCACCCGAGTGTTGGTGCATCGCTCGCTGTACTCACAGGTGGTCGACGGTCTGGCCGCTGCGGCGTCGGCTCAGGTACTGGGCGATCCCTTCGACCCGTCGACGACCATGGGTGCACTCGTCAACGCCACGCAGCGCGACAGCGTGCTGGGGTACATCCAGGCCGGACGCGACGGCGGTGCCCGAGTGGCGGCCGGAGGTGGCCGTCCCGACGGGGCCGGGTATTTCGTCGAGCCGACCATCTTCGCCGACGCCGACAACGGCATGAAGATCGCCCAGGAGGAGATCTTCGGGCCCGTCGGTACGGTGATTCCGTTCGATACCGCGGACGAAGCGATCCGCATCGCCAACGACACCGTGTACGGACTGGCCGCCTCGATCTGGACCCGCGACGTGTCGAGGGCGCACACCCTGGCCGCGCAGGTCCGCTCCGGCGCGGTATGGGTGAACGGTTGGGCAGCAATCGATCCCGCACTCCCGTGGGGCGGCATGAAGACCAGTGGCACGGGCCGTGAGCTCGGGGGGGCAGGCATCGAGGCCAATACCGAGGAGAAGGTCGTGACGATCGTTCTCTAGAGCTCACGCAGGTGAGCGGGAGTGGAGCCTGCGGAACGACCCATGTGAGCGGAACTTCGTAGCAGGGGTCGAAGTTCCGCTCACCTGGGGTAACGCGGTGTTTACCGAACGAAACTCGATTCGTAACGAGTAGGCCTCAAGCTTTGATTCAACGGACGTAGAACAACGTCCGAACGGATCGGAAGGCGATGATGACGATGCCCGAACCCTAGGTCCGAGCAGGGAGCCGCTACCGTAGGGCTGTGCCCAAGCTCGTGGATCACGACGAACGCCGCCGCGCGATCACCGCGGCAACGTGGCGTCTGATCGCTGCCAAGGGGATCGATGCCGCGAACATGCGGGACATCGCGACCGAGGCGGGATACACGAACGGCGCGCTGAGTCACTACTTCGCGGGTAAGGACGAGATTCTCCGAACCGCGTTCGAGCACGTCTTCGAGGCAACGAACCGCCGTATCGACGAAGCGCTGGGCGACGCAACGGGATTCGATGCCCTCCGCATCTTCTGCCGAGAAGTGATGCCGACGACCGAAGAGACTCTGCTCGAGGCGAGAATTGCAGTCTCGCTGTGGCAGCGCGCGATGTACGACGAGCACATGGACGACACGAACCGTCGATCCCTGGTGTCGTGGCGGGCGCGGATGGCGGAATTTCTCGAGCAGGCTCGCGCAGAAGGCGACGCCGGCGACTTCGATGTCGATCTCGCCGTCGAAATGTTGCTCAACATGATGATGGGTATGCAGATTCTCGGCGTGCTCACCCCCGACGACACCACTGCCGACCGGCAGTTCGAGATGCTCGACCGGTTCATAGCTCAGCTGTAGCCACCCCTGCGGGCAGGCGAATCCTGCAATGCCGCATGCCTTCGTTATTCAACGTACGTAGAACCAACACCAGACCTCGAGGACCACCCATGCCAACCCTCACGCCCCACGCCATCGACCACGCTCTGTCGTTGCCCACCGAAGACGAGATCGCACAGGTTCGAGACATCGTCGACGCCGCCGGATTCGTCACGGCCGCAACGCGGTTCGTCTACGTCGGACTGGACGAACCGGACAAGGCCGAGTTGTACGTCTCCGAACCGACCACCCGGCGGACCTTCCGGGTGCTGTTGCACGACATTTCGACGCCCGATGCCGTCGACCTTCTGGTCTCCCTCGACGAGCGTCGGGTGATCGGTGCCACCCGCCTCGACGCCATCCGTGACGGCCAGATGCCGGTTCTCGACGAGGAATTCGAGCTCGTCGAGAATGTGCTCTCCACCGACCCGGACTGGCTCGCCGCACTGGCCGCGCGCGGACTCGACGTGGCCGACGTTCGAGTGGCACCCCTGTCGGCAGGCGTGTTCGACTACCCGGGCGAGCATGGCCGACGCATACTCCGTGGCCTGGCTTTTCGGCAGGACCACCCCGCCGATCACGCGTGGGCCCATCCCATAGACGGGCTGGTCGCGTTCGTGGACGTGATGAATCGGACGGTGGACAAGGTTGTCGACCTGGGTGTGGTTCCCATCCCGGAAGAGTCGGGAAACTTCGACGATCCGGCCGTCACCGGTCCGCTGCGCACCACGCAGAAGCCGATCGAGATCACTCAACCCGAGGGTCCGAGCTTCACGGTTCGAGGCAATCGCGTCGACTGGGAGAAGTGGTCCTTCCGAGTCGGCTTCGATGTGCGTGAAGGTCTGGTTCTGCACCAGATCGGGTTCGAGGACGACGGTATCGTCCGGCCGATCATCCACCGCGCTTCGATCGCCGAAATGGTTGTGCCATATGGGGACCCATCCCCGGTGCGGTCGTGGCAGAACTACTTCGACACCGGTGAGTATCTGGTGGGACGGTACGCGAATTCACTCGAACTCGGCTGTGACTGCGTCGGGGACATCACGTATTTCGATGCTGTGATCGCGGATGAATTCGGCAATCCGAAGACGCTGCCGAATGCCGTGTGCATGCATGAGGAGGACTTCGGGGTGTTGTGGAAGCACACCGATCTGTGGTCGGGTTCGCAGGAGACCCGGCGTCAGCGACGTCTCGTGATCTCCTTCTTCACCACCATCGGCAACTACGACTACGGATTCTTCTGGTACCTGTACCTCGACGGCAGCATCGAATTCGAGGTCAAGGCAACAGGAATCGTCTTCACCTCCGGGCATCCCGGTGGCGACTACCCCTACGCGACAGAGATCGCCCCGGGGCTCGGTGCGCCGTGCCACCAGCACCTGTTCAGTGCGCGACTGGACATGATGATCGACGGCATCGGCAACTCCGTCGAGGAGATCGAGACCCGCCGAGTACCGATGGGCCCGGACAACCTGCACGGCAATGCTTTTGCTCTGCAACACACCCCGCTGGCCACGGAATCGGAGGCCCAACGCGTCGCCGACGGCAGGGTCGGCCGCGTCTGGCACGTCACCAATCCCACCTCCTCGAGCCGGCTCGGAAAGCCCGTCGGATATACATTGCATCCCGAGGGGCAGCCGCTGCTGTTGGCCGACGACAACTCGTCGATCGCGCGACGCGCCACGTTCGCCACCAAGCATCTCTGGGTGACGCAGTTCGACCGAAGCGAACGGTATGCCGCAGGTGATTTCGTCAATCAGCACCACGGGGGAGCGGGCCTGCCGGCCTTCGTCGCCTCGAACCGTAGCCTCGTCGACGAGGACATCGTGCTGTGGCACACCTTCGGGCTGACCCACTTCCCGAGGCCCGAGGATTGGCCGATCATGCCGGTGGACTACACCGGCTTCAAACTGAAGCCTGCGGGATTCTTCGACCGCAACCCCACCCTCGACGTGCCCCGCTCGAGTTCTTCGCACTGCGCCGCATCGAGCTGCGAGGGCGGCGAGCAGAATGTCTGATACACAGTCGAGTTCGGCAGGCGTACTGCGCGGTTCCATCGGCGTCGTCGGGATCGTGTTCCTGGTCATCGCCGCTGCGGCGCCGCTGACCGCCATCGGTGGAGCCTTACCGGTCATGATCGCGACCGGCAACGGAGCGGGCGCTCCACTCGCCTACATAGTCGCGGCGATCGTCCTGCTGATCTTCAGCGTCGGATACGCGGCCATGAGCCGACACATGGTGGACACGGGCGCGTTCTACGCGTACGTGGAGAAGGGGCTCGGGAGAACCATGGGCCTCGGCGCCGCGGGTCTGGCGCTGCTGACGTACACGGCTGTTCAGGCGGGGATCTATGGCCTCGCTGCATCGACCGTCGACAGCCTGGTGGTGAAGTACGGGGGTCCCGACCTGCCGTGGTGGGTCTGGGCGCTCGGCCTCCTCGCGATCGTCGCGACGCTCGGGTACCGCAGCATCGATCTCGGTGCCAAGGTCCTCGGGGTACTGCTGGTGCTCGAGATCGGCATCATCGTGATGCTGTCGGTCGCGGTGTTCGCCAAGGGTGGTGCCGCCGGCATCGACGTCGAATCCTTCACTCCCTCGGCCTTCTTCAGTGGATCCCCGGGAATCGCCCTGATGTTCGCCATTGCGTCGTTCATCGGCTTCGAGGCCACCGCGATCTACGGCGAGGAAGCCCGCAACCCCACCCGGACGGTTCCGATCGCGACCTACGCCGCGGTCGTCACCATCGGTCTGGTGTATGCGGTCTCGAGCTGGGCGGTGGTGCTCGCCTTCGGCAGTTCGTCCGTCGGGCAGGCCGCAACCGACGACACGGCAGGGCTGACCTTCGCCGCTGCCGCCCAGTACCTGGGCCCGATGGCGGCGGACATCATGGAAATCATGCTGGTCACCAGTCTCTTCGCTGCCCTGCTTGCGTTCCACAACGCGATCGGACGGTACGTGTTCGCGCTGGCCCGCAAGGGTGTCGCCCCGTCGATGTTGGCGCGCACCCACTCTCGGCACGGCTCCCCGCACCTGGGATCACTGTTCCAGACCGTCTCGGCGGCAGTGGTTCTCGTGGCCTTCGCGGCAGCAGGCGCCGACCCGGTGCTGGAACTGTTCACGTGGATGTCCGGACTCGCCACCGTGAGCATCCTGGTTCTGATGATCCTCACCGGAGGCGCGATCATCGCGTTCTTCCGTCGATCGACCGTCGATACGCGTACCTGGCACACCGTTGTCGCCCCGGCGCTCGGAACCGTTGGGTTGGTGGGGATTCTCGGTCTGGTGCTGGACAATTTCACACTGCTCATCGGCGGTTCAGGGGTGCTCGCCGCGCTGCTGTTGGTCGTCGTGGCGGTGTTCTTCGCGGCGGGAACGGTCACGGCGCGGATGACTCGGCGGCGCACTCCCGAATCCACGGCGGTCTGAGACCCGTGCTCATGACAGGGGCGATGATTCTCGGAGCGATCGGTGCGGTGCTGCCGGTCGTCGGACATCGAAGCCGTACCGGACGGATTCGTGTCGCACACCTGTGCATGGGCGTCGTGATGCTGGTGATGGCGATGTTCGGCATGGACGCCGCCATCGCGATTCCGGCGGGCCTCGCGCTCGTCGTCGCGGCTCTGCATGTGACCGGCAGTATTTCACCGACGTCGCCGTCCGGTCCGTGCGTCGTGGACCTGACCTGCATGGCGGTCCTACTGCTGCTGATGCCCTCGCTCCATACCCATTCGGCAACCGATGCAGGCTCCGCCGCGCCGATGCACCGGCACGGAGCCGGTCTCGATCCGAGGATCGCAGTTCTGGTTCTGCTGGTTGCATGGATCGCTCTGACAATCACCATGTTTCACCGGAGACGCTCGGAACGACCGGTGGCGGCCGGCTCCCTTCTCATGATCTTCGGAATGGCACCCGTAGCTTTCTGATTCCACTATCCAGGAGACAACAATGACTACAGCAGACATCGTCTATCGCAACGGCGCAGTGTTCGTCGTGGACTCGGAGTTCACGATCGCGAGTGCGCTCGCTATCGCCGACGGCGTGATCCTGGCCACCGGAACCGACGAGGACATGGACAAGTTCGTCGGGCCGCGCACCGTGACAATCGATCTCGCAGGTAAGACAGTTCTGCCGGGCATCAACGATTCGCACCTGCATGCGGTGGCCTTCGGATTGGACACACCGCCGCTGTCGCTGGACCTGAGCTTTCCGACCGTCCGATCCATCGCCGACGTGGTCGACGCGGTGGCCGGTGCGGTGGCGAAGGCGGAGCCCGGTGAGTGGATCGTCGGAACAGGTTGGGACGAGGGATATCTGGACGAGTGCGTGTCCGATCCGGCGGTTCGACCGACTCGATTCGATCTGGATGCCGTTTCGCCCGACAATCCGGTGTTCCTGCAGGACTTCTCCCGCCATGTCTCGTGGGTGAACTCTGCCGCGCTCGAGCGGGCCGGCGTCGACGAGAAGACGGTGGTGCCGGACGGTGGAGTGATACCGACGGAGCCGTCCGGCCGCCTGATCGGCATCCTGCAGGAGGGTGCCCAGAGTCTCGTCCAGTCTGCTCTGCCGAAGCTCACACGCGAAAGGCGAACGGAAGCAGTGCGGTCCGCGATCTCCATCCTGCAGCGAGAAGGAATCACCAGTTTCACCGACCCGGCACTCGGGCCGGGCGGCGAAGATCTGGCCGGCGGTGCGATGGGTGAGGAGGGCCTGTCCATCTACGCCGACCTCGCCGCGTCGGGGGAGCTCGGGATTCGAGTCTCGGCCCTGATGCTTCCCACCGGAATGAGCGGAACAGCCGCGGAATTCGACCGCAACCTCAGCGCGATGGAGCCGCCGTCGACCGTGGATCCGCGCATGTTCAGGATCCTCGGCGTGAAGGTGTTCGCCGACGGTATTCCGCCCAGCAAGACGGCATGGATGCACCAGGAATACGTCGGCGGCGGCTGCGGGTCACTGTGCGTGGGCGGTGACACCGACGAGCGTCGGGTACACGAGGTGACCGAGATGATTCGGGTCGGACACGAAGCGGGGCATCAGATCGGCGTGCACGTCACCGGTGATCGAGCCATCGATACGGTTGCCGACGCGTTGATCGCGGCACAGACGTCCCATCCGCGTGACGATGCGCGGCACTACCTCATTCACGGAGACTTCATCAGTGCGCAGACACTCGCGCTCCTGGCCGAGCACAATATCGGCGTCAACATGAACCCCACGATCAAGTGGACGATCGCCGATCTCGAAGAGGGTGTCGTCGGCGTCGAGAGAGCGGCGTACGAGTGGCCGTACCGAAGTGCCGTCGAGTCGGGAGTGGCACTGATGAGCTCGTCCGATGCGCCGGTCACCACACCGGACTGGAGGCAAGGCATCTCGACGATGATGCTGCGGGAGAGCCGGGCGTCGGGCAGAGTCAGCGGGCCGGAGCAGACCATCGGTTTGGCCGACGCGATCCGCACGTACACGATCAACGCAGCGTGGCAGGACTTCGCCGAGGATTGGAAGGGCTCGCTCGAACCGGGAAAGGTGGCCGACCTGTGCATTCTCGACGGTGACCTCGCTGCGATGGATCCGCACGACATTCCTTCGGTGCCCGTTGTGTCGACCGTGGTCGGGGGTGTGGAGGTCTACAGCGCCTCCACGTGGGTTCGCCACTGAACGAGGGCGCGTCTGACCCAGAATGTGTGCGCTCAGTGACATGTTTCCGTCGCGACGATCGGCGACTGTTGTGTCGACGGTCACAACAGAAAGAGGGAGCGCATGTCGACGGATTACATCGTAGTGGGAGCAGGATCAGCGGGAAGTGTCATCGCCAGGAGGCTGCTCGATGCCGGTCACACCGTGCACGTGATCGAGGCCGGACCTGTGGATACCGATCCGGCGATCCACTCACCGCAGGGCTGGCCGACGCTGTTGGGCGGCTCGCAGGACTGGGGACTGTTCACCACTCCGCAGAAGCACGCCAACGATCGACGGATTTTCTGGCCGCGCGGACGCGTACTCGGCGGCAGCTCGTCCCTCAACGGAATGATCTACGTACGAGGGCATTTCAGCGACTACGACGGGTGGGCGTGCGCGACCGGCGATGCCGGGTGGGCCTGGGAGAACGTGCTGCCGCTGTTCAAGCGTTCGGAGTCACACGAACTCGGGGCCAACGAGTTCCACGGCGGCGACGGGCCACTGCCGGTGTCCATCATGGGTACCCCGCATCCGCTGGCGGCCGCCTTCGTCGATGCGGCAGTCGAACACGGGCACAAGTTGATCGACGATTTCAACGCCGACGAGATGGTGGGTGCCGGCTACAACCACACCACTACTCGCGACGGCGAACGGATGAGTGCGTGGAAGAGCTTCGTAGGACCGGTGATCGGGCATCCTGACCTGACTGTCACCACTGGGGCACTCGTTCACCGGGTGGTTCTCGAGAACGGCCGTGCGGTGGGAATCGAATACAGCCGCGGTGGTTCCGAGGTGGAGCGATCGTTCGCCGATCACGAGGTGATCCTCTGCGGTGGAGCTCTCGGATCACCGAAGACGTTGTTGCTGAGTGGAATCGGACCCGCCGCGCACTTGGCCGAACTCGGGATCGACACGGTCGTGGACCTGCCGGGTGTTGGCGAGAATCTGCACGACCACCTGCTGCTGAGCAACATCTACGAGTCCCTCGAGCCGCTCGCAGCCGGTACGAACAATCTGCTCGAGGCGCAGCTCTACGCCCGCAGCAATGGATGGGCCGGCGCTGCACCGGATCTGCAGCCCCTGTTCATGCACATTCCGTACCCGGCAGACGGATACCCGGTGCCCGAGAACGGTTACACCATCGCACCCGGCATCGTCGCTCCCCGCTCGCGCGGGACGTTGCGGTTGGCGTCATCGGACCCGAGCGAACTGCCGCTGGCGGATCCGAACATTCTGGCCGACCCGTACGACCTCGAAGCGATGGTCGACGCGGTGGAGATCTGCCGTGAGATCGGTGCATCCGACGCGTTCGCGCCGTGGCGGAAGGCCGAGGTGGTTCCGGGGCCGAGTGCGCGCACACGCGACGACCTGCGGGCCTATGTTCGACAGACCGCCGGCACGTACCACCATCAGGTCGGCACCTGCAAGATGGGTGCGGACTCGGATCCCAATGCTGTTGTCGGAGCGAATCTTCGAGTGCGTGGCGTCGAAGGGCTGCGGGTCGCGGACGCGTCGATCATGCCCACCGTGCCGTCGGGCAACACCAACGCGCCGTCGATCATGGTGGGTGAGCGGGCCTCGGATCTGATTCTGGGGAGGTAGATCGTAGTCGGGTGAGGGGGCGTGCGCTCTCACCCGGCGCGATACTCCCGCGGTGACATCCCGTATGTCTCCTTGAACAGTTTCGAGAAGTTCGAGGAATCGATCAAACCATGACGCGCACAGATGGTTCCGATGCTGTCCGCGGCGAATCGAGGGTCGCGGAGATCGCGATGGCAGCGATCGAGCCGCCTGGATCTGATCCATCCGGCCACCGTGCGACCGTCGGACTCGAAGAGCTTCTGTAGGTAGCGCGTCGAGATATGCAGGCGCGCAGCGAGAGAGGCCGTGGACAGCGAGGGATCGGACAGGTGCGATTCGACGAGGCCCTTGGCCTCGATCAGCAGTGTCGAACCCGGAACCTCGTGGGGTGCTGCGTCGTCGAGAGCGGCACCGAGAAGATCGAGTACCGCGTGCTCGAGCATCGGCGTGGTGGGCAGAGTGCCGTCGAGGGCGTTGCGGCGCAGGGTATGCAGAAAAGGCGACACCAACGCGCCCACGCCGCGGGCACCCTCGATGCACCGCGCCGCCACAGTGGTCAGTTCACGAGAGTCGATACGCAGTTCTCGACGCGGGAACATCACGACGAACATCTCGAAATTGCCGGCGAAATGCAGCTCGTACGGGGCGCTGGTGTCGTACACCGCGAAGTCACCCGGGTTCAGCACGGCCTCGCGCTCGTTCTGAACGATCGTGCCGCGCCCCGTCAGCTGAAGACCGACCTTGATCAAGCCCGGATCGGACCGCCGGATGGTCGCGCGGGTCCGCCGGACGTCGACCTCGCGGCCGGTCACCTCGCTCAGTTGCAAGGCCCCCAGCGTCGACGACACCAGCGTGCCCTCGAACGACGACGGCCCGGTGGACACAGCGTCCAACGGCACGAACGCCGTCGAGACGTTCTCGCGCCATTGCTCGAAACTCTGTGCCACCGGGCTCATGTCATACGGCGGGACGGTTGTCGATCAGACGGCGAGCCTTGCCGATGGAACGCTCGAGGGCCGCGGGTGCGACGACGTCGACCGCAACGCTCACGCCGATGCGATCCTTGACGAGCTTCTTCAGTGTCGCCGCTGCTGGTGCGTGCGAGTCGAGTGCGGCGTCGGGGCGGGCCTCGACGAGAACGGTCAACGAGTCCATGCGGCCTGCCCTCTCGAGCACGCACTGGAACTGCGGTGCCAGCACGGGCACGGTCAGGATCAGCTCTTCGATCTGCGTCGGGAAGAGGTTGACGCCGCGCAGAATGATCATGTCGTCGGTGCGACCGGTGACCTTCTGCATCCGACGCATCGTGCGGGCCGTGCCCGGCAGCAGTCGCGTCAGATCGCGGGTGCGGTACCGGATGATCGGCATCGCTTCCTTGGACAACGACGTGAACACCAGTTCACCCTCCTCGCCGTCGGGCAGGACTTCGCCGGTCACCGGGTCGATGACCTCCGGGTAGAAATGATCCTCCCAGATGTGGAGTCCGTCCTTGGTTTCGACGCATTCCATCGCGACGCCAGGCCCCATCACCTCGGACAGGCCGTAGATGTCGACGGCGTCCATGTCGAGAGTCTTCTCGATCTCCTTGCGCATCTCCTCGGTCCACGGCTCCGCGCCGAAGACACCGGTCTTCAGTGAGGTCATGGCCGGGTCGATGCCCTTCTTGATCATCGCGTCCACGATCGTGAGCATGTACGACGGTGTGACCATGATGGCGTCGGGCTCGAAGTCCTCGATGAGCTGGATCTGACGATCGGTCATACCGCCGGACATCGGAATGACGGTGCAGCCCAGACGTTCCGCGCCGTAGTGCGCGCCGAGGCCGCCGGTGAACAGTCCGTAGCCGTAGGCCACGTGCACCTTGTCGGACGGCTTCACCCCGCCGGCACGAAGGCTGCGAGCGATGAGGTCGGCCCAGTTGCTGATGTCGTTCGCGGTGTAGCCGACGACGGTGGGTCGGCCGGTGGTTCCCGAGGACGCGTGAATGCGCGAGACCTGGTTCTGCGGGACGGCGAACATGCCGAACGGGTAGTTCTCCCGCAGATCGGCCTTGGCGGTGAACGGGAACTTCGCCAGATCCGACAGGTCCTTCAGATCGGTCGGATGCACCCCCGCGTCGTCGAAGGCCTTCTTGTAATGAGCAACGTTGTCGTACGCATGCTGCAGTGACCACTGCAGGCGCTCCAACTGCAGGGTGGAGATCCGATCGCGAGACGCGAACTCGATATCGGGGGTATCGGTGGGGGCGGACAGCACACTGGTCATGATTGCTCTCTCGTGTCTCAGGCGTCGAAGTCGACGGTCACGGTGTCGCTGAGGGGGAAGGTCTGGCAGGTGAGCACGAAGCCGGCAGCGACCTCGTTGTCTTCGAGGGCGTAGTTGCGGCGCATGTCGACCTCGCCGAAGGTGACCTTCGCGCGGCAGGTGCCACACACGCCGCCCTTGCACGCGAAGGGGAGATCGGAGCGCAGCTGCTCACCGGAATCGAGGATCGACTCGTCCTGGGGGAGAGTGCCCGTCACGGAGCGGCCGTCGAGGGTGATCGTGACCTCGCTGCTCGGTCCGGTCACGCCGGGTTCGCGATGCTTCTCCTGGGGTGGCGGAACATCGTCGACGTAGAAGAGTTCGGCATGGACGTTGTCCTTGGCCACGCCGAGATCGCCGAGTACCTGCTGGGCGTCGGTCACCATTCCGAACGGACCGCACAGCCAGAAGTGATCGATCTCGGGGGTCGCGACGACGGAGTCGAGTATCTCGCGCAACCGGTCGGCGTCGAGTCTTCCGCTGAACAGTTCGACCTCGCGCGGTTCCCTGGACAGGACGTGAATGACGTCGAACCGGCTGCCGTACTGATCCTTGAGATCGGCGATCTCCTCGGCGAACATCACCGATCTGGTACGCCGATTGCCGTACAGCAGAACGACTTCGGAGTCGGGGTTCGCCAACACCGAAGCGGCGATCGAGAGCATCGGGGTGATGCCCGAGCCGGCTGCGATGAGCACGTGTCGGCCGCCTGCGGCCGGGTCGGCGTGAAAACTACCGCTCGGGCCCTGGACGTCGATTCGATCGCCTGCCTTGACGTCGTGGACCAACCACGAGGAGAACAGGCCGTCGCTCACCTCCCGCACACCGACGCGGGGACGCGCGCCCACCGGTGCGCAGATCGAGTAGGAGCGACGGTGCTCGACGCCGTCCACCGTGCGGCTGAGCATCAGGGATTGCCCTGGGCGAAAGTCGAATTCGCCCGTGAGGTGTTCTGGCACGTCGAACGTGACGGCGACGGCGTCGTCGCACAGTGACTCGACATCCGCGACGGTCAACGTGTGAAAAGGCTTGTTCCGCAGATTCTTCTGTACGGGTTCAGCGGTGACGGTCATCAAATTTCCTTCACGTGGTCGAAGGGCTCGAGGCAGTCGTCGCACCGGTACTGGGCTTTGCAGAGGGTGGCACCGAACTCGGAGGTGAGGCGGGTATTGGTGGAAGTGCACTGGGGGCAGGCGATCTGCCGCGGCTTCACTGTCAGGGTCAACGGGACCGGACCACTCGTCCGCGCCGGGGCGGGGCCGGGTACGGAGTAGCCGGCTTCGCGAAGCTTGCGCAGGCCCTCCTCGGAGATCCAGTCGGTGCTCCACGCGGGGGAGAGGCTGGTGACGATCTCGACCTCGGAGTAGCCGTGGTCGGTGAGCTTGTGCGCGATGTCGTCGCGCATCGTCGCCATCGCCGGGCATCCTGAGTACGTCGGTGTGATCGTGACGAGCACACTGCCGTTCTCGCGTACCTCGACGTCGCGCAGGACGCCGAGGTCGTCGAGAGTGAGCAGCGGCATCTCGGGATCCATGACGGTGGCGGCGATCTCGCGTGCCGTTCGTTCGAGAGTGGTCACCAGACTCCCTCCGGATGCGCTCTCGCCACGACCTGCATCTCGGCGATCAGCGGCCCGAATGCCTCGGTGTGGATACCTCGCCTGCCTCCACGGCCGCCGATGGTGCCCACGGACTTGCCCTCGGGTGCCTCCAACTCGGCGGCGTGCAGCACCTGTGCCAGAACGGAATCGAACTCCTCGCGCACGTCGCGTGGGTCGACGCCGACACCGACCTTCGCGAGTGCGATTTCCTCGTCCGTCGGCACGAACAGTTCGGAGACGTACGGCCAGATCCGAGCCACCGCGTCGCGGACGCGTCGCTTCGATTCCTCCGTGCCGCAGCCCAGAGTGACGACCCAGCGTGCCGAGTAGTCGCGGTGGTACGTCAGCTCTTTGACGCCCTTGTTCGCAACCGCGGCGAGAACGGGATCGCGGGAATCCTGCAGCCGAGTGAAGAGTGCGAGACGCCACGTCGAGAACACCAGAAGGCGCACCTGAGATTTGGCGAAATCACCGTTGTCGAGCTCGGTGAGTCGTACGTTCCGGAAGTCGGCCTCGTCGCGGAAGAACGTGAGCGCGTCCTCGGCCGGCGCGGGGGAGGTGTCCGAGATGAACGGCACGACCGTCGGGTCGGCTTTGGCGGCGCGGGCCAGCAGTAGCCGGGCCTGGCCGAGGAGATCGAGGCCGACGTTGGCCAGTGCCACTTCCTCTTCGAGTTCCGGTGCGCGGGTGCTCCACTCGGCCAGGCGCTGTGAGCTGATCAGCGCATCGTCGCCGAGCATGAGGCAGTACGCGGCAAGGGCTTTCAGGTCGACGTCGTCGGGCACGGTGGTGTCGACTCCGGCGAGCGGGTCGTCGAAGCTCGTCCCGAATGCCCACTGCCCGTGCGAATCCTCGTCGACGAGGCCCTCGTAGGCGCTGTCGTGATCAGTCATGAGTGCGTGTCCTCTTGAAGTGTGGGTCTCACATGTGGGGAACGTTGTCGGGGATCTCGTAGAACGTCGGGTGGCGGTACACCTTGTCGCCACTCGGAGCGAAGAACGGATCCTTCTCCGACGGCGACGACGCGACGATCGAGTTGGACGGAACCACCCAGATGCTGACGCCTTCGTTGCGTCGGGTGTAGACGTCGCGAGCATGCCGCAGCGCCATGTGGTCGTCGGCGGCGTGCAGCGATCCGACATGCACGTGGTTCAGGCCGCGCTTGCCGCGCAGGAACACCTCGTACAGGGGCCAATCTGCCTTGACGGCTTCCCTTTTCGGCTCGACCGGAACACCCTCGGTGGGCACCGCTCCGTGGCCGCCCTCGGCGGTGAATTCGGTCATGATGCTGCGTTCCTTTCGGCGAATGCGGTTGCGGCCTCACGGACCCAGGCTCCGCCGTCGTGAGCTGCGCGCCGGTTCGCGATGCGCTCGACGTTGGAGGCACCGTTGCCCTTGATCACCTGCATGAACTCGGACCAGTCGGGCTCGCCGAAATCGTGCGACTTGCGCTCCTCGTTCCACTTCAGGTCCGGGTCGGGGAACGTGACGCCCAGGGCCTTCGCCTGCGGGATGGACATGTCGACGAAGCGTTGGCGCAGTTCGTCGTTGGTGTGGCGCTTGATGCCCCACTTCATCGACTGCTCGGTGTTGGGGGACTCGTCGTCCGGCGGGCCGAACATCATCAGAGCCGGCCACCACCAGCGGTTGACTGATTCCTGAACCATGGCGCGCTGTTCGTCGGTGCCGCGCATCATCGTGGCGAGCAGTTCGTAGCCCTGTCGCTGATGGAACGACTCCTCTTTGCAGACGCGGATCATCGCGCGTGCGTACGGGCCGAAGCTGCTGCGGCACAAGGGAACCTGGTTGCAGATCGCTGCACCGTCGACGAGCCAGCCGATGGTGCCCACGTCGGCGTACGTCAGGGTGGGGTAGTTGAAGATCGAGGAGTACTTCTGCTTGCCCTCGATGAGCTTGACCGTCAGATCGGCGCGGTCTGCACCGAGCGTCTCGGCGGCGGAGTA
This sequence comes from Rhodococcus sp. 05-2255-3B1, assembly GCF_002258545.1. Classification (NCBI taxonomy): domain Bacteria; kingdom Bacillati; phylum Actinomycetota; class Actinomycetes; order Mycobacteriales; family Nocardiaceae; genus Rhodococcus; species Rhodococcus sp. 05-2255-3B1. The sequence continues at coordinate 697,765 of NZ_NOZC01000007.1, forward strand.
CAGGTAGAGGCCGTGGCCGGCTTCGTCCTGCACCTTGGCCATCAGGATCGCTTTGCGGCGCAGTGACGGCGCACGGGTGAGCCAGTTGCCCTCCGGCTGCATACCGATGATCTCGGAGTGCGCATGCTGGGCGATCTGGCGGATGAGCGACTTGCGGTAGCCGTCGGGCATCCAGTCGCGGGGCTCGACGCGCTGTTCGCGGGCAACGGTGTCGTCGAACCCGTCCTGCAGCGTCTCGGCGGACAAGGTGTTTGACGTGGTCATAAGTCCTACTTTCATTACCGAATGATCGGTTGGTAACCAGTATGCCTCGAGTGCGGCTCCGCGCACAAGAGCGGCTGCGCCTCACGTGCGTGGAACTTCGTAGCATGGGTCGAGTTTCTGTTCACATGGGTCGTTCCGCAGGCTCCACTCCCGCTCACATGCCGACGAAGGAGGCTCTCGTCTTGTTCAGGAACGCGTCGACGGCGGCCTTGTGGTCGGCGGTCTGGCCCAGGGCGGTCTGCGCCTGCGCCTCGCGGTCCAGTGCGTCGGACAGTCCGGAGCGCGCGATCAGCGACTTGACCTGCTTGTAGGCCTGGGTTGGTCCGGCTGCGAGTGACGCGGCCAGCGTGCGTGCTGTCTCGAGAACGTCGGCGTCGTCGACGACGCGATGTATCAGGCCCCAGTCGAGGGCCTGCGCGGCGGTGACCCTGTCGCCGAGCAGCATCAGACCCGCGGCCCGGCTCGATCCGAGTGCCTCGACCAGAGTGAAACTCAATCCCGAGTCACTGGCCAAGCCGATGCCGGTGAACGCCGTCGCGAACGTCGACTTGGTGCCCGCGACCCGAATATCTCCTGCGAGCGCGATTCCGAGACCGGCGCCGACGCAGGCGCCAGGAATGGCCACGACGATCGGTACGTCGAGCGCTGCGAGCCCTCGGATGACCGGGTTGTAGTGCTCACCGACGGTATCCATCGCTGTGGCCGGATCGGGCTCGAGCGCGGTGACATGCTCACCCAGATCCTGGCCGACGCAGAAGTTCTTGCCTTCGGCGGTGATGAGTACTGCGCGCACCTCGGGTGCGGCAGCGTTCTGGACGGCCTCCGCCAGCGCGACTTTTGTCGTCACGTCGAGGGCGTTGTGTGCCTCGGAGCGAGCGAGTGTGATGGTCGCCAGGCCGTCGGTGATGTCGAACCGTACCGTCATGCGTTCGTCCAATCGTGAAAGCCGCGACCGGACTTGCGTCCGATATCGCCGCGAGAAACCATGTCTCGCAACAACTGCGGGGGTGTGAACCTGTCGCCGAGGGTCGACGCCAGGTGTTCTGCGATCGCGAGCCGGACGTCCAACCCCACGAGGTCGGTCGACCGCAGCGGACCCATCGGGTGCTTGTAACCGAGTTCCATGGCGCGATCGATGGATTCGGCGTCGGCGACGCCTTCCTCCAACATCCGAATGGCTTCGAGCCCCAGGCAAACCCCGAGCCGTGACGTCGCGAATCCGGGGGAGTCGTTGACGAGCACCTCGGTCTTGCCCAGCAGCGACACCCACTGCCGTACTCGCTCCACCACGTCCGCGGCGGTGGCCGGCGCGCGCACGATCTCGACGAGAGTCGACGCCGGAACCGGATTGAAGAAGTGCATCCCGACGAAGCGACTCGGATCACTCAGCGCCGCACCGAGTTCGGCGATGGAAATAGAGCTCGTGTTCGACGCGATAACGGTCTCGGGCCCGGCGATCTTGTCGACGAGAGCAAGTACCTCGACTTTGAGCGACGGGATCTCGGGCACCGCTTCGACAACCAGATCGAGCTCGGCATGCAGGTCGGACGGCCCCGCGACCGTGGAGACCCGGGCGAGAATGGCCGACGGGTCCTCGCTGAGCTTGCCGCGCTCGTGCGCCCGAGCCAAGCCCGTCTCGACTCGACCGAGAGCGGCCTGCTGATCGGCAGCTTCGGCGATGACGACGGTGGATCCGAGCGCCGCGAAGACCTGCGCGATCCCTGCACCCATCCGTCCTCCGCCGACGACAGCCACTTTCACGGGAGCGGTCATTTTTTCTTCTCCAGAAATGCCGTCATCCGGCGTTGTTTGTCTTCGGTCTCGAACAGCACCGCCTGCGCGATGTCGTCGGCCCATGGATGTGAACCGGGTGCATCGAGGATCTTCTTGGTCAGCGTCAGCGCCAGGGGTGCTTGCTTGGCGATGCGATCAGCCAGGGCATGGGCGGCAGCCAACGGCTCGTCGACGACGTCCAGCACCAGGCCGGAGCGGAGTGCCACGTCGGCGTCGAGCGTTCGGCCACCGAGGAGAACCTGCTTCGCGACGGACACACCCACCAACGTCGGCAACCGGTAGCTTGCCCCGGCGGCAGCCATGATGCCCAGCCCCGGTTCGGGATTGCCGAACACGGCCGTCGGCGACGCGATACGGATGTCGCAGGCGTACGACAGCTCGGCCCCACCGCCGAGGGCGTAACCCCGCACCGCGGCGATCGTCGGAAGGGGCAGTGCGGCAAAGCGGTCGAACAGGTTTCGGTTGATGCCGCGTAATGCGTCGTCGCGGGTGCGGGCGCGCAGCTGATTGATGTCGGCACCCCCGGCGAAGTGCTCGCCCTCACCGGTCAGGATCACAATCTTCGGATCCTGCTCCACGAGCCCGCACACCTCGTGCAACTCACCGATCATCTCGGCGTCGATCGCATTGCGCTGCTTCACACGGGCCAGCGTCACGACGACGCGGTCGGCCTGCTCCTCGACGACGAGTGTGTTCACGGTGCCTCGATCAACATCGACACGCCTTGCCCGACGCCGACGCAGAGCGTCGCGAGTCCGCGGGACGCCTTCTCGCGTTCCATCCGGCCCAACAGCGTCAACAGGATTCGCGCGCCGGACGAGCCGAGAGGATGGCCGAGAGCGATGGCCCCGCCGTCGGCATTGACGATGTCCTCGTTCAGCTTCAACTGCCGGATGACGCCGAGCGACTGGGCTGCGAAGGCCTCGTTGAGTTCGACGGCACCGAGGTCGTCGGCCGACCACCCGGCGCGAGCGAGCGCCTTCTGTGTCGACGGCACCGGCCCGAGCCCCATGATGTGCGGTGCGATACCGGCGCTGGCGCTGGTGACGATGCGGCCACGAACCTCGAGGCCGTACTTCTTCACGGCTTCCTCCGACGCCACCACCAGCGCCGACGCACCGTCGGTGAACGGTGACGAAGTGCCCGCAGTGACGATGCCGTCCTTGCGGAAGACGGTCTTCAGCGTGCCGAGTTTCTCCAATGTGGTTCCGCGCCGCGGTGTCTCGTCCTGGGTGACGTCTCCGTTCTTGGTCGAGACGGGCACGATCTCGTCGGCGAAGCGTCCGGCATCCTGAGCAGCGATGGCACGCTGCTGGCTGCGGAAGGCGAAGGCGTCGGACTCGGCGCGGGTGATGCCCTCGCTGAGCGCGACCTCCTCGGCCGTCTCGCCCATCGACAGGGTGATCTTGGGGTCGGTCCCCGCGTCGTGCGCAGCGAAGGTCGGATTGGTGAATCGCCAGCCGAGGGCGGTGTCAAAGATGTCTCCGGGCTTGGCCCACGCCGTCCCCGGCTTCGCCATGACCCAGGGCGCGCGGGTCATGGACTCGACGCCACCGGCGACGATGATGTCGGCCTCACCGCTGCGAATGGTGCTCGCGGCGTTGGCCACTGCCGTCAGTCCGCTCGCGCACAGTCGGTTGACGGTGTAGCCCGGCACCGTGTGGGGGAGTCCTGCGAGCAGAACTGCCATTCTCGCCACGTCACGATTGTCCTCGCCCGCCTGGTTCGCGGCACCGAGAATCACTTCGTCGATTCGATCGACGGGCACGCCGGCTCGGCGGACGGCCTCGGCGACCACGATCCCCGCCAGGTCGTCGGGACGCACGGTCGACAGTGCGCCGCCGTAGCGTCCGTGCGGCGTGCGCGCACCGGCCACGAGAAATACTTCGCCCACTGGGAACTCCTTCGTACGGTTGCGTCATTAATAACCGAACATTCGGTCGTTTGGCAAGGGCTGCTGCCCATGGTGCTGTGGAATCGGCCTTCGGCTGAGAAGATGTGGACATGACAACCGCACGCGCGCCGCGCAGGACCGGCATGCCGGGCCGGCCCGGATACGATCTGGATTCACTGCTGGCCGTGGCGGTCAAGGTCTTCAACGACCGTGGGTACGACGGCACCAGCATGGAGGTTCTGGCGAAGCGGCTCGGTATCACCAAGTCCTCGATCTACCACCATGTATCGGGCAAGTCGGAGCTTCTCGAACTCGCCCTGTCGCGGGCTCTCAACGCACTGTTCGCCGTGACGACCGAAGATCGGGCCACGACCGGGCGGTACATCGACCGCCTCGAATACCTGGTGCGTCGCAGCGTGGACATCCTGTGCGCCGAACTGCCGTACGTGACGTTGCTTCTGCGCGTCCGCGGCAACACCGACGTCGAGCGTCGAGCGCTCGCCCGTCGCCGCGAGTTCGATTCGTTCGTCACCGGGCTCGTGGTCGCCGCCGCCGAAGAGGGCGACCTACGTCCAGGGGTGGATCCGGCCTTGGCGTCCAAGCTCGTGTTCGGCACGGTCAACTCGCTCATCGAGTGGTATCGCCCGCGCACCGGCGGATCCGTCGAGGAATTGGCCGACGCCGTGGTGGCGCTGACCTTCGACGGCCTGCGCCGCACCTAGCAACGCAAGTCTTGACTTCTCGGCGTTCGACGGCGATGGTAATTACCGACCGAACGTACGGTGAGATGGAGGCGTTGTGAGCAGACTTCTGGAAAGCTATGCCCAGGGCACGTGGTATTCCGCGACCGACGAGGGAACGCCGCTGCTGAGCGCAGTCGACGGCAGTGAGATCGCCCGGGTGTCATCCAGCGGTCTCGATGTCGCAGGCATGGTCGATTACGCCCGCACCGTCGGAGGGCCCGCGCTCGCTGCCCTGACGTTCCACGAGCGTGCAGCCCTGCTCAAGCAACTGGGGCTGACGCTGCTGGCCGGCAAAGAGGAGTTCTACCAACTCTCCCGGCACACCGGAGCCACCACTCGCGATTCCGGCGTCGACATCGACGGCGGTTTCGGAACCGTGCTGAGCTATGCGAGCAAGGCTCGACGCGAACTCCCCAACGAGACGGTCTACCTCGACGGCGCCATCGAGCAGCTCGGCAAGAAGGGCACCTTCCTCGGTCAGCACATCTACACCTCGCGGCGCGGTGTCGCCGTGCAGATCAATGCGTTCAACTTCCCCGTCTGGGGCTTCCTCGAAAAGTTGGCACCCGCGTTCATCGCCGGAGTGCCGTCGATCGTCAAGCCCGCCAGCCAAACTGCATACCTCACCGAGCTGGTGTTCCGCCGCATCATCGAGTCGGGCCTGCTGCCCGAGGGTTCGGTACAGCTGCTCTGCGGCAGTGCGCGCGGCGTGCTCGACCACCTCGGTGGTCAGGACTCGGTGGCCTTCACCGGATCGGCCGACACCGCAGCGACCCTGCGCTCACACCCCAACGTCGTCGGTGAGGGACTGCACTTCACGGCCGAGGCGGACTCTCTGAACGCATCCATCCTGGGTTCGGATGTGACACAGGATGATCCGGAATTCGACCTGTTCGTCAAGGGTGTCTTTACCGAGATGACGGCCAAGGCCGGTCAGAAGTGCACGGCTATTCGCCGCGTGTTGGTGCCGCAGGACTCGGTCGAGCCCGTCATCGAGGCGCTGAAGGCCAAGCTGGAGAAGGTCGTCGTCGGTGATCCGGCAGACGACGGTGTCACCATGGGTGCACTCGCCAGCATCGACCAGCGCGACGAAGTCCTCAAATCCATTCGCGGACTGACCAAGTCTGCCACTGTGGTGTTCGGTGACCCGGAGACGGTGGATCAGCGAGCGGGTGCGTTCATGGCACCGGTGCTGCTGAAGGCCGGCGACAAAACCGCATCCGAACCGCACGAGATCGAGGCGTTCGGGCCGGTCTCGACCGTCATCGGTTACGAGAACGCTGCAGACCTGCTCGATCTGGTGGCCCGCGGAAAGGGTTCTCTGGTCGCATCTCTGGTGACCAAGGACGCTGCGATCGCCCGTGAGGTCGTGCTGGGCAGTGCGCCGTACCACGGCCGCATCCTGGTCCTGAACTCCGAGGACGCCAAGGAATCCACAGGCCACGGCTCGCCACTACCGGTACTGGTGCACGGCGGTCCGGGCCGAGCGGGCGGCGGTGAAGAACTCGGTGGTATCCGCGGCGTCCTGCACCACATGCAGCGCACTGCAATTCAGGGAACACCGGACGTCCTGACGGCCATCGGCAACAAGTGGGTCGCCGGGGCGAAGCAGACGACCGGCGACGTCCACCCGTTCCGTAAGAACCTCGGCGAGCTGAAACTGGGCGACACCATCATCGGTGGACCACGGCAGGTCACCCGCGCAGACATCGATCACTTCGCCGAGTTCACCGGCGACACGTTCTATGCACACACCGATCCCGAAGCAGCAGCGGCCAATCCGTTGTTCGGCGGAATCGTCGCGCACGGCTACCTGGTGGTCTCGCTGGCAGCCGGTCTGTTCGTCGACCCGGCACCGGGCCCCGTCCTGGCGAACTTCGGCGTCGACAACCTGCGCTTCCTGACGCCCGTCAAGGCCGAGGATTCACTGACGGTGACACTGACCGCCAAGTTGATCACTCCGCGTCAGAGTGCCGACTACGGTGAGGTGCGTTGGGACGCAGTGGTCGTCAACCAGGACGGTGACCCGGTCGCCACGTACGACGTGCTCACTCTCGTCGCGAAGCCCGAGGCCGCATCATGAGCATGCGAGTAGCCGTCTGTTACGGGATGCCCGAGGACACTGCCGCATTCGATCGTCACTACGCCGAGGTGCACATGCCCCTCGCGCGGGCTGTCCCCGGTTTGGTCGACTTCACCTGGGGCACGCTCGACTCGCTCGACGATTCACCGCCGCCGTACTACGCGATCGCCAGCCTGTACTTCGCGGACGAGGCATCGCTGAAGACCGGCTTGGCCTCGCCCGAGATGAAGGCGGCAGGCAAGGATCTGCGCAACTTCGCGACCGGTGGCGTCACGATGTTCACCCAGAACGAGCGATCGGTGTTGCAGCCGTGACGGATTCGAAGATCGCTCGAGAGATGTTCGAGGTCGATGCCGCATCGCGCAAGCTCGGAATCGAGCTGATCGAGCTGTCACCCGGGCATGCCAGGATGTCGATGGTCGTCACCGAGGACATGGTCAACGGATACGCCATCACCCACGGCGGCTACGTGTTCTTGTTGGCGGACACCACGTTCGCGATGGCCTGCAACTCCCACGAGGACTCGGCCGTCGCAGCCCGCTGCGACATTCGTTACCTGCGTCCGACGAAGACCGGCGACGTCCTGGTCGCGGACGCCGTCGAGCGTGCGAGGTTCGGCCGCAACGGGCTGTACGACGTGTCGGTGTCGTGTCGAGGTGAGCTGGTCGCAGAGTTCCGAGGCGACAGTCGCACGATAGCGCGGTAGCGATCGAACCCGTGGAAGTACTGTGAGTCGGTGACCACTGCGGACCTCTCGGCGCTGGCAGACGCAACCGCCGCAGCTGTGGGCGGTGCCGTGTCGGTGATGGACCCGCAGGGCTACGTGGTCGCGTACTCGTCGGTTCCAGGGCAGCCGATCGACGACGTACGGCGCGACGGCATCCTGGGCAAACAGGTTCCGGCCCGATACATGGTGCATCACATCGATCCGGATTTCCGGCGTAGTTCGACGGTCCATGTGGTCGACGTGGCGGGAGCGTTGCCGCGTCTGGCAGTGGCGGTCTCGGCGGACGGGGAGTACCTCGGCTCCATCTGGTGCATCGTCTCCACACCTCCCTCCGGTCCACCCGATCGAGGTGTGGTGACCGCATTGACGCGCGCTGCGGCTGCCGCGGCACCGCTGCTCCTCGCTCGGCTCCGTCCGACCGGACCCGGTAACTCCAGGGCCCGTGCCTTGTTGACCGATCCCGCCGTCGTCACCTCGCCGGGTAGCCGATTCGCGGTTGTGGCGGCGACGGTCGACTCGGCGCAGCCCGGTTCCCTGTTGGTGCGGCTCGGGGGTCTGTTGGAGCTCTCGTTCGGCGGAGATGCGGATTCCGGTTTCATCGTCGATGGTCACGTCGTGTTCTTCGTCGTGGCGAGGGACGATGACCGCGGTGTCGCCGAGGAGGCCGAGGAGGTGCGGCACCGGGCACAGGGTGCATTCGGTGTTCCGGTGACCTTCGCGATCGGTGGGCCGCATGCCCGGCCCGCGGTGGCGCGTGCCCACGCGCACTGGACGCTGGGAGCGATCGAGACAGGTGCATACACCACGACATTCGCGCAGAGTCGGGTGCCGGTCACCCTGAAGAGGGCGTCCGATGCGCTCTCGGACGTGCCGCTGGCGATTCCGGCCGTAGAACGAATGCTCACCTACGACGCTGCCGAAGGGACCGACTACGGCGCGACGGTGCTGGCGCTACTCGCGCACGAATCCAACGTCGCCGCAGCGTCGGCATCGCTGTATCTGCACGCCAATACCTTTCGCTATCGGCTGCGGCGGACGAGGGAACTCTTCGATCTCGATCTCGATGACCCCGATACTCGATTGCTCGTGTGGATGTCGCTGCGGCTCAGGGCCGAGCGGACAGGACCTTCCCCGGATTGAGCAAGTAGTGCGGGTCGAGTAGTTCCTTGATGCCCCGCTGCAGTTCGGCTGCGACCGGGTCGAGTTCGGTTTCGAGGAGGTCCCGTTTGAGCAGCCCGACTCCGTGCTCGCCGGTGATGGTTCCGCCGAGTGAGAGAGCGAAGGCCGCGATCTCGTCGAACGCTCGGTGAGCCTTGGCCAACGATGCCGGATCGCTGGGGTCGACGATGACCGTCGGATGAATGTTGCCGTCACCGGCGTGGCCGACGACTCCGATGACGATGCCCAGCCGGTCCGCCACCCGACCCACCTCGTCGATCATCGTCGCAAGTTGTGAAATGGGTACGGACACATCGTCGACCAACGGTGAACCCAGGCGCTCCAGCGCGGGATAAGCCAGGCGACGGGCCTGGACGAGTTGTTCCGACTCGACCTCGTCCTCGGCGACTGCCACGTCGGTGGCGCCGGATTCGGTGCACAGCGCGGCGATCGCCTCGAGTTGCTGCACTGCACCGTCGCCGATGTCGGACTGCGCGATCAGCACTGCGGCGGCGTCGGTGCCGAAGCTCATCCGCGCGTAGGTGTCGATCGCGGCAATGGTGGTGCGGTCCAACAGCTCGAACAGGCTCGGGGTGATACCAGCCGCACGGATCTGTGTGACGGCTTCGCCGGCGGCAACGGTCGACGGGAAGGTCGCGGCCATGGTCAGCGGGGTAGCGCTGGGGAAGTCGAGGCCGACGGTGACCTCGGTGATGATGCCGAGGGTTCCTTCCGATCCGACGAACAGGTCCGCGAGGGAGAGGCCCGCAACACCTTTGACGGTGCGGCGACCGACGAACGTCGCTCGGCCGTCGGCAAGCACCACGCGCAATCCCCGCACGAACCGTGCTGTCACGCCGTACTTCACGCAGCACAGGCCGCCCGCATTGGTGGCAACGTTGCCCCCGATCGTCGACGCCTCCCAGCTGGACGGGTCGGGCAGGTACGTCAAACCCTGTTCACGGGCAGCGTCTTTCAGTTCCTTGTTCGTCACGCCGGGTTGCACGACGGCAACGCGGTCAATGACGTCCAGCTCGATGATCTCGTTCATGCGGCGAGTGTTGAGCGCGATGGCTCCGTGGCTGGAGTTCGCAGCGCCCGCCAGGCCTGTCAGTGCACCCTGAGGTACCACTGGAATGCGGTGTGTCGATGCAATTCTCATGATCGCCTGGACGTCGGACTCGGTGGTCGGTAGTACCGCGACGAGCGGAAGTGTGGATTCGCAGAGGGCTGCCGCGTCGCGTCGATAGCTTTCGAGGATGTCCGGATCGGTCACCACCGCGTCGGAGCCGAGGGCCTGCGTGAGTTCGTCGAGGATCGGCGAGTCGAGCACGAGCCTCGACGAGGGTGCAGTCATGAGTCCGAGTATGACCCTCCGTCACTGGCGGCGTCTGCGTCGTTTCGGACCAACATCAGCGCGTTGATCGGTGGATTTCGACGAATGTGCAGGCACCCACGCTCGGCATCGTCCGTGCCACCTTGACAAACCATCGTGTCGGCGGTCACAGTGATTACCGACCGAATGGACGGTGAGTTATATCCGGTTTTCGGTCGCCGAGATTGTTCGTGTTCGATCCCTTTCACCCTGCCTCATGACACTCCGAATCGCCTTCAGTATCCGAGCGCCGGAGCCCGAACGAAACGAGACAAGTCGATGTCAACACAGGTCGAGACGCCCACCGGGGTGTCGCGCGAGCACCGCCGCGCCGCGATGGCCAGCATGGTCGGAACCACGGTCGAGTGGTACGACTTCTTCATCTACGCGCAGGCGGCGTCGCTGATCTTCGCCCAACTGTTCTTCGCGCCCATGGGCTCGTCCGGGCAGCTCGTCGCCTACGTCACCATCGGCATCAGCTTCGTCTTCCGGCCTCTCGGGGCCATCGTTGCGGGGTACTTCGGTGACAAGATCGGTCGCAAGAAGGTCCTCATCGCGACCCTCACCCTGATGGGTGCGGCGACCGTCGGTATGGGACTGCTGCCGACCTACGCGACCATCGGCATCTGGGCCCCGATCATCCTGATCGTGCTGCGCATCCTGCAGGGATTCTCCACCGGCGGCGAGTGGGGCGGCGCGGCGCTGATGGCCGTCGAACATGCCCCGAAGGGCAAGCGCGGAATCTACGGTGCCGCAACCCAGATGGGCGTTCCGCTCGGCATGCTCATCGCGGTGGGAACGTTGGCGTTGTGCACCGGCTTGCTCAGTGAGGAGCAGTTCGAGGCCTGGGGCTGGCGCATCCCGTTCCTGATCAGCTTCGTGCTCATCCTCGTCGGTTTCTACATCCGACGCCGCGTCGAGGAGACTCCGGTGTTTAAGGAGCTCGCAGAACGCAAGGAGCGCAACCACACTCCGGTTCGTGCACTGTGGCGCACCAACAAGAAGCAGGTCATGCTCGCTGCGCTGTCGTTCATCGGCACCAACGGAAACGGCTACATCATCGTCGGCGGTTTCATCGTGGCGTACTCGACGCGCGAACACGGACTCGCTCGCGTGGATGTGTTGGTGGCCAGCCTGTTCGCGGCCATCGTCTGGGGAGTGTTCACTCTGCTCGGCGCACATCTGTCCGATCGCTACGCCCGCACCACGATCATGAACCTCGGCAACGCGGCAATGGTGTTGTGCGCCATTCCATTCTTCCTTCTCGTCGACACCGGTGAGTTGCACTGGATCTACGTCGCCCTCGGGCTGTTCGCCGTCGGACTCGGACTGTCGTACGGACCGCAGCCGGCTCTGTACGCCGAGATGTTCCCTGCTGCTGTGCGTTTTAGTGGAGCATCCATCGGCTACGCGATCGGCACGGTGCTCGGTGGAGCTTTCGTTCCGACGATTTCCGAGGCACTGTTCAAGGGAACCGGCACCTCGATGTCGATCTCGATCTACCTGATGATCCTGGCGGCGATCTCCTTCGTGGCAACCTCGCGCATCAAGAACCGTCGAGACGAGGATCTGAACGTCTGACGCACCTGCTCGAAAGCCCCGAAACCATCACGGTTTCGGGGCTTTCGTTGTATGTACGCAAGACCGACCGCGACGGCTGAATCAACACGGACCAACGCGCCCGCTCGTTGCCATCTTCGCCAGACTGCCTGCAGGGAAAGGATAAGGCAGGACCGGGTTTTCGATCATGCCGACCGATCGCGGCCCCGGATTCACTCGCTCGCGCATTGTTCGTGCTGACGTGGCATGTGGCGTCGGCGATCGGCGCGGATCGCTGCGGTGACCAGAGTGACTGTCGCGGCGACAACGCACAGCCAGCTGAGCCAGAGCAGACCGCCGATCGAGGTGGTCACGCCAGCACCCCCGAAGGCGACCGCGCCCGCGACCAGACGGTTGAGGTGACGTTTTCCCGGTTGCCGGACAACGCTTGCGACGAGACCCAGCCCGATGACGGCGAGGGCGAAGCCAACGATGATGTAGACGTGCGGCCGGTCGCTTCGAGTTGTCAGAAAGATCAGTTCGTCCGGGTTGGTCATCTGGAAGAGGGTCACTGCTACGCCCGTCGCAGCAGCAATCCCGCAGGCCGTGCATGTGTTACGAACGGCTTTCCCGCTTCGCAGCCACACAGCCACGACCGCGAAGGGCGTCACCCATACAGTCAACGCGAGATAGACCGGCCACATCTCGGACGGTGCGACCGAGGCCGCAGGCTCGTACAGATTTCGGTCCGGAAGTATCCATGCTCCGACGAGCGTCAGCCAGGCGGCGGGGACGGTCCATGCAACCGCAGCCACCCAGGACAGCGCACCCCGTTTGCCGACGATCGCCGCGACCGCCGACACTCCGACCCAGATCGCGATGTAGAACACGATCAGGGCTTGTGCCGTATTCACTCGTTTCCACAGCCCTCTCACGCAGTTGTTCGGTGTGTTGTCCCGCGCGTGCAATCACTCCCATGAGGTCGCCGACGATGAGGGTGCCGGTCAGGTCGCGCTCACGTCGGAATCACGAACTGGTGGTGCAGCTTCTTTGCCCCAGCGCTGGAGTGCGCCGACTGCATCACGCAAAGCGAGACCTCTCTCGGTCAGCGCATACGCCCGAGTGTTGTGCCGGAGGGGGAGACGAGTCAACACGCCGGCCGCTTCGAGTTCGCGTAGTCGGGTAGCGAGCATGTTCGTCGGTACTCCGAGGTCGCGCTGCAGATCGCCGTACCGTTGCGGTTCCGCGAGTAACCGCTCGACGATGAGAAGTGACCACCGGGCACCGACGATGTCGAGGGCGGCGGCGAGGTCGCTCATTCGGCCGTATCGGTGGCCGGCTTCATCCAGAACGGCGAGTAGTGGTAGCCGTCGAGGTCGTCGAACTGACGTTGATACATGAAGGCGTAGTCATCGGTGTCTCCGATGCGTCCGCCGGCAGCGCCGGCGCGCTCGGTCAACTCGTCGACTGCCTCTCGGCTACCGAGGTCGAACGAGACCGTGACCTTCGACGGGGTGTCGGGTCCGCCGATCAGCTCCTCGGTGCCGCCCACGCTCGCGTACATCTCGCGACTGCCGAGCATGACGTACTGCCCCGGTGTGATGGCGAAGCACGACACGTTGTGATCGGACATCTCGGTGTTCAGGGGCCAACCGAGCGCAGTGTAGAAGGCGGTCGCGCGTTCCACGCTCTCGACGGGGCAGGTGATGAACAGGCTCATGCCCTCGATGCTTGCAAAATGCAAGTGCGGCGTCAAGGTCTGAGTTTTGCGACCTCAACTCAGTTGCTCGATGGAACGGCCGAGCATTCTGCTCGGCCCAAAGCAGTCACTCGGATGGGCTGACCTTGTCCACCATCGCCGTCGTCAATGCAAAGATTTGTTCTGTCCAAGTCGCGTAGGGGCTTCAAGTCGCCGTCCAGGCTGACCCCTGTGGCGTACTCGACGGTTGGGGCCTGCGGACGCCCACGTCGTTGTATATACGCGTTAAGGTCGGCACCAATGACGGTTGGTGCATGATCGCTGTATGCGCTTCTCACAACGGCACGGACACGTTGCGGTCAGATCCGCCATCCAGCTCGAAGGATTGGACGACGCGGCGCGAACAGAGATTTGGAACATGATTTACTCGCTCATATTTGATGGCTCGGAGCGGTACCAAATCGACTATCTGTTCCGTCCCATTTGGGCTTTCACCTTCGAGCGAGACGCGGACGACTACGGGAACATCTACATCGATCGACATGTGAAGAATCTGGTAAAGGTAGGAGCATGGTACGAAGTCTACGATTTGATCGAAGCGATTTACCCACATCACGATTCTTTCGCTGAGTACATCAACCGAGTGCTGGAATCGGTACGATCGGGCTACCGAGTCGTGGACGGCAAGGTTGCCCCGATCTCCACTGACGAGGAGATCGCAGAAGTCGAGCGTGCTATCGCCACCGATCATTCCGGTGTCAGTCACCACTTCACGCGCGCACTGGAGCTCTTCGCCGATCGCGAAGCACCGGACTATGCAAATTCCATTAAGGAATCCGTCAGTGCGGTCGAATCAAAAACTCGCGATTTGACCGGCAAGACCACACTCGGTGCCGCGTTGGACGAGATCAAGAAGGCCGGAACTTTCACACATCCAGCGCTCATCGACGGGTGGAAGAAAATTTATGGGTGGGTCAGCGACTCCGACGGGGTGCGACACGGAGGCCAACAGGTACCGGCGGTTGATCAGAATCTCGCCCGATACATGCTGGTGACCTGTTCTGCGTTCGTCAATCTACTAAGTGGCGCACAGAACACTGGCGAGGAGACCGAGAGCCAACATTAGTGGCGTCTCGATTCGTGGATCGCCCACGATCACGGCTCTTTCAAATAATCACTCGGCGGTCGCCTGGAGGCCGCTTTCGCAGGTCGCGGGTGGTGCCTTGTAAGACCACTGAGTCGGGCAAGCTTCCAAAGGTGACCGAATGCCACCGGCCACGTGCTGGTGACATTCGGCAAAGACGCTAGCGCGCCGTGAAGCCCCCTTGATACGCAGGAGTTGGCCGACGAGTAGACCGACGGGGCCGAGTCCGACGACGGCAGCGGTTCGCATTCGGGTCTGACATGCGGCAGCTGCTCATCGATGTGCCACGAGAGACAATGCAGCAGCAATTCGGGCGATCGGATATCGACCGACCGATCGTCTCGAGTGCTCAGTCGGCGACCGTGCAAGCACTCACAGGCGCGCTGTTCGGCCCGGAAGGCGGCGGTTCTGCTCCCCGAATCGAGATCGAGAAGTCATCCGCCCTTGTGGAATTCATCGCGACGATGGCCGGACTGGCAAATGATCTCGGTGCGATTCGACAGCAACAAGCCCTGTCCTTCATCGCGGCCAACATTTCGAATCCCGAGCTGTCCGCCGCCGACGTCGCATCCGCTCTGAGAGTGACGCTGCGGCATCTCAACCGTTCGATGGCTCAGGCTGGAACATCGGTCAGTAGGACCATACGAGAAGAGCGGCTCGACCGCGCGATTCTCGCGCTGCAGACGACAGTCAACAAAAGCATCAGCGATATTGCCGCCGAATGGGGATTCAGCTCGCACGCTCAGCTCTCGACCTTGGTTCGCCGACACTACGATCTCACCCCGAGTGAAGTGCGAGATCACCCCGGGCCTCTTCGATTCGTCAGGGAATCGCGCTGACGCCAGGTTCGCGAAAGCTGCTGCGGCGCAGTATATGCAGGGGCTATCCTGACGTAGTCGATACTGTCGACGCACAGTACTACTCCAGTTCGACGTCGCCGGCGACTCGATGAGGCCCGTGGCTGACGGCCTGACCGCTGTCGGGGTGCCGATCAGGACGCGACGCGGTCGCGCGAATGCATGCTCGACCCGAACTGTGAACGGGCCGCTCGAATACTCGACACGTGTGGAGTGTGCGTTTCAATCGGCTCGCTCGACGCCACTGCGTGTGAGGACCAGTCCGGTCCCCACGACGCCGATGATGGTGATCGCCAGCGCAATCGATGACAAGCCCTCGCTGTGCCAGTACACATCTTCGAGCGTGATGAGCAATGCTGCTTCGTCGACGATCAGCGCCAGGGCCACCCCGAGTACCGCTCCCATCCACGACCGTGTCCGTGGCGAACGGTCCACGAGACCGAAGACGGCGACGGCTGCCAGCAACAGAATCCCCCACAGGTAGTGGTGCAGGTGCACTCCGCCGGCGCTGATGTCGCCGACATCGCTGGTGTCGATATGTATAAGCCAGGTGACCAGCCGGGCACCGCCGAAGGTGACGGTGAATGCCAACCACGCCAGCACGATTCCGCGGCGCGCCGGGTCGATCTGTCTCCAGCGGTAGGGAAATCCGAAGCGGGCGTGCTGGGTTGTCTCGGAGTCGTCGTCAACAGGTTCGTTCGGCATCACGGTCATTGTTCCGCATCGGCGCTAACGGTCCGGTACGCGCGTTCGTGCGTCTACAGACGGTCCGCACTCAGAGTTCCACAGCGACCGGTTGCGCCGGAGGCGACCGCTCGAAGACGTGTCGTGGCAGCGCGATCGCCTCGCGCGGTATCGTCGGTTCGGTGTCGAGTCGCCGGCACTCCTATCGACCTATCCGTCTGACTTCGGATCGGTTTTTCGACGAAGGCCAGGGCGACCTCGCGTGGCCGGGGAGGATTCTGCATGGCAGCACATCGCGACACCGAGACCGCGCATTCACCGTCCACCTCGTTCTCGGAATCGATAGGACTGGTCGTCACCATGCAGTTCGCACCCATCCGACGACTCGACGACAACGCCCTTGCCGGAGCCGAACTCCAACTACGAGGCCCTGCCGGTTCTGCACTGGACTCCGCTGACGCGCTGCGCCGCGCCGCGCACCTGATGCAACAGCGACCCCAATTCGATCTGCACAAGACCACACTTGCGAACACCGCACCTGCACGCACCCTCGCCGAACACCTGCCCCTGATCCTCACCGTCGACGCGCAGTCACGCCGCGCCCTCGACGACAGCGACCGCGAACGCACATCGACGATGCTCGAACGCGTCGTCGTCACCGTCGACGCCTCAGCCGTCCTCGCCGACCCCCACCAGGCCATGGCCGCAATAGCATCCGCGCGGACCGGTGGAAAGCTGATCGCACTCGACGGCGTCGGAGACCACCCCCACGCGACGACCCTTCTGCCGTTGATCGAGCCCGACATCGTCATCACCGCAGCGGACCTGCTCACCGAAACCGGACACGACGTCGGAACCACCACTCATGCCCTCGCCGCCTACGCCGAGCGCTCCCACGCAGTGATCGTTGCCGAAGGCGTCGACACCGAAGCCACCCGCCTGGCCGCGATCACCATCGGAGCCACATACGGAACGGGGCAACTGTTCCCGGCAGTCGAAGACCCTGCCGAACTCCTCGACGAGCCGGTCGTTCCTATGCCCGCTGACCCGGTCTGGACCACACCGACCACCGACTCGAGCACCCCCTACGCGATCGCCTCGGCACACGCCACCGCCCGGCGCGGAACGAAAAAGCTGTTGATTCAGATGAGCAAATCCCTCGAAGCGCACGCCGCAGCGTCCGGATCATCGATGATCGCACTCGGCACTTTCCAACGCGCACAACACTTCACACCCACCACCTCCGCTCGATGGCATCATCTCGCAGAAACCATTGGTTTCGCCGGGGTCTACGGCGTGGGCCTACCCGCCCTCGTCGACGGCAACGTTCGACATGCCCCACTCGACCCGGGCGACCCACTCGTCCAGGAATGGACCGTCATCACCCTCGGTCCACACCACGCGGCACTTCTGTCCGCACGTGACCGCCACGACAACGGCCCTGACCTCGACCGCACTTTCGACTTCGTGCAGACCTTCGACCGAGCCACCGTCACCCAAGCCGCCCGAGCGATTCTGCGGCGCTACCCGCACTGAACAGCACACATCGGCCAGCATGCGGGGTCCCACGGCCGCCGGACAGCATCCTCGGTTCCAGCGAACAATGCGCACCTATGCAGATTTCAGGGACGCAGCCGTGGGTCAGCTGGACTCGCGATCGACACAGCTCGTTCGATTCAGATGCTCACACGGATCACTCTCCTGATGGAGAGCGTGCCGCTGACCGCCTCGGACATCATGACCTGGATATGTGATTATCCACAGTGACTGCAGACCTTCTGTCGGGTTCGACCAGTGATATGTCACAGAGCTACGACAAATAACAGGTCTGCAGTACGTTTTAGGCTATTCCGCTGGTCCGTAGGGTTGTTTTCTGGACACAATAGGTTTGACGATTGTTCAGGAATCAACCATGCCCTCGATTTTGCCCCAGAAGGGCGTCGAGGGATCAGCCAGGAGTGCGCCCATGACTACCCCTCTCCTCCCCGACGTGCCCTCGGCACGCACCATCGAATACGTAGACCGTTCCCGCTCGGTTTGCAGTGTGCCGACGGACAGGACGGGCCTCGTCCGGGGGCGAGGGCTGGACTCCGTTCACCGGTCGACGCCTTGCGCGGACGGAGCCTTGACATTGACAGCCGCGACGCCGTCGGGCTCCCCGGAACTGTGGTCCCGCTACGTCGAAGGAGCATGGGAGTCGTATTCACGCCACGGTGTCACCGCGGCTCTCGACATGGAAGAAGTGGCTTCCGGCGCAACGACAGCACTGTTCTACGTGGTGTGCGATGAGGCAGGAGAGATGCTCGGCGGCGTTCGAGCCCAGGGGCCGTACGCGATGGTCGAGCAATCCCATGTCCTCACCGAGTGGAAGGACTCGCCCGGACTGGCACCGGTTACCGACCTGCTTCGGTCTCGACTTCCCCACGGAATCGTCGAAATGAAAAGCGCGTGGGTCGATGCGGGGGCCGCAGGGCGGACGGTGTCGAATGTCCTGGCTCGAACAGCGTTGCCGACGCTCGAATTGACCGGCAGCCGGTACCTGTTCGCCAGCGCGGCCGATCACGTCCTGCGTTTGTGGGAGAGTTCCGGTGGGCGGATCGACCACGGCATCCCCGCTGCCGCGTATCCGAGCGAGCAGTACCGGACCGTCATGATGTGGTGGGACCGAACTACCCTCGCGCAGGCCGCGCAGCCCGAGGTGTGGCGCTCGATGGTCGACGAGGTCCGCGCACTGTGCGGGGACGATCGGCAGGTCCTGTTCGTGGCATAGCGGCTCGCTACATCACTGACGTCGACCATTTTCGTGTTGCCGACCCTGTAGGGTGCCCTGCCAGCTGATCGTCAAGGTCCCCGCGTGGCAGGCGCGGTCTCGGCCGTCGGTCTTGGCTCGGTAGAGCGCGGCATCAGCGGCGCGGACGACTGCATCGAGTACTTGATCGAGACCGCCCGATTCGGTCGAAGCGAAGCTTGTCGCGGGTGACGCACCGTCATCGGACGCGGCCGGTCGCACGTCCACAGTCACCGTTCCGATACTCACGGTCACCGTGCAGTCGGACCGGACTCGGTCGAGTATCCGCCGCGTGAGCTCGTGATCCTCTCGGTGTGTGGCGAGGATCAGGAACTCTTCGCCGCCGGTCCGGGCAACCACCGCATCCGATGCGCCGACCACCGCGTGCACCGCATTCGCCAGGGTGGCGGCAACCGCGGCGAGCGTTCGGTCGCCGGCTGTGTGACCGGCCGTGTCGTTGACGGCCTTGAAGTAGTCGACGTCGACTACGAGCGCAGACAACGGTTTCCCTCGCTCGCAGGCCTCGTGCACCAGGATCCCGGCGTTCGACAGCAGTCCGCGTCGATTGACCAGACCGGTCAGCGGATCCGTGTCGGCCAGTTGTTGCAGTTTCCGGTTGACCACCGACAGTGTTCGGCGCAGGCCACCGATGAGCGCGACCGGCACCAGCACCGTGGTCACGGCGGCACCGATAGCGACCGCAGTCACCGCCCACCCGGAAGACCCCACACTGATCACCGACAGTGCCGTGGCCATCACCACCGAGACCGCGGACAGGCCGGCAGTCACACGTGGTGGTGAGCTCGATGCGGCGATGGCCGGAACGATGGCCAACATCGAGGTGACCGCACGCGTTCCTGCCGGATCCGCGATCAGGTAGGCACTGATCGCGACTCCGGTCATACCCCCGAAACCCAGGACCGCGAATTGGCGTTCGCTCAACCGCCCCACCCTGGCGGCGAAGAGCACGGTGACTGCGGTGAACGTCAGCACGGCGATGAGAACCGGAAGTGCGTTCGGCCGTAGGAATGTCGGTGACAGCAGCGCAATGGCCAACAGCGGCACCGCACCGGTGGCGCTCGCGATGACTGCGGCCGTGCGGGTGTCGAGCCGTGATCGCCAGAAGTTCGTGCGCCGACGAGGCGACTGGTCGATCACGTTCATCGGATGATTCCTCGGATCAGGGTTGGGCGAACCCCACAAACAGTATCTGTCGGAGCTCCTCGCCGGTGGTGCGCCCGCTCACACGTTTGCAGGACCGGCGGCAGGGTCGAGGCCGGTGCGTACCAACCCATCCAGATCGATCCGCCGCCGACCTGAAGGAAGTGGTTCGCCGCGGCCGAATGCCCTCACGGCAGCGGTTACAGCGGCACCCCCGAGTGCGACGTCTCCGCCGAGCTGGGGCCACGTCGAGAGCGTGCGCCCGATCTCCGGCACCGACGCAATCATTCGAGGGGTCAGCTTGCTCGGTTCGAGCAACGTCGCTGCAATTGTGCTTTTCTGCTCGATGGTCATGTCGGCCAGATCCTCGGTGTCCATTTCGCCGAGCAGTCCGTGAAACACCGGTCGGTCGGGTTCGAGATCGAAGCGTTCGATATCGAGGACGCCTCCGTCGCTGGTCTCCATCACCACAGGAATACCTCGGGCGCGGGCGTGCTGGCGGACCAGCAATTTGGTGTCGATCGAGTCGCATTCCTCGACGACGAGATCGAGTCCGTCGAGAAAGCCACCGAGCGTCTCGGCCGTCACACCGTTCGCGAAGACCTGCACATTCAGATAGGGGTCGAGCTCGGAAATTCGTCGGGCTGCCACGACCGCTTTGTTCACGCCCAGATCGAGCACCGAAGTCGGGACGCGGTTGAGATTCGACAGATCGAGCTCGTCGAAGTCGGCCAGACGCAACTCCCCGCACAATCCCTCCAGTGCGAGGGTATGCGCGACGGCATGACCGACACTCAGCCCGACGATTCCCACCCGCAGACCTCTGAACCGGGCTTGCTCTTCGGTGGTGATCTTGTTTCTGTTGCGGTCCAGTCGCAGCCGATCGAAGCCGCGTGGACCGAGGACCCGCACCAGTGAGCGCCGCCATGGGTAGTACACCCACCGTGGCTCTTCCGCGAGGTCGCCCGCGATCGCGGGAAGCAGCCCACGAAGCGAGGCCAACTGGTCGGGTGTCGTGTCGACGACGCCGATGGCGGGATCGTCGATCAGACCACGGACGATCGAGTCGTGTTCGTGCTCGGACGGATCGAACACTCTGTGCTCTGACATTGCTGAGTCTCCGCATCTTTCGGATGATTGTCGCCGACGGGCGGCACTGATCACGTCCCACAGCCGGACGCGACACCAGGCTGGTTCACGTTACTGAACAACGGGCGGCAATCATTGCCAGGCTGCGGATCGCTTGATAAGAACTAATCAGACGCCGTCCATCCGCTGTGGTGAAGCCCGCGTACGGACAACGCGCCCGCGTGCCGCGGCACAGGGAACGAAAGTCTCTGTGTACGTGCAGCGGTGGGACCGAGAACGTGGGGTGAGAATTGGGCGTCGACAGGGGCTTCGACGAGCGTTTCGGCTCACTGACCTCGATCTTTCAGCCGATCGTCGACTCGAGAACCGGGTTGGTCGTCGCGCACGAGGCACTCACCCGGTGGCCGGCGTTTCCGGACACCTCGCCGGAACAGATCTTCGACATCGCTCGCACCATGGGAATGGTCGACGAGTTGGACCGCAGATGCATTGAGTCGGCAGTCACCACAGCGGCACAGTCGACCCCTGCAGACCACGCGCCGCGTACGTTGTTCGTCAACATCGAAGCCGAAGCGATGTCCTCCGAGAACTCGTCGGCCTCGGTCCGCCGCCTCAGCCAGTTGCTCCGCGCAGGCGGCTCCCAGGTTCGGCCGGTTGCGGAATTCCCCGAACGCTCCCTGCTCACCGACCCTGCACGCCTGCTCAGATCGGCGGACCGACTCCGACGTGACGGAGTCACCATCGCTCTCGACGACGTCGGTGCCGACCCCGACTCTCTGGTACTGCTGCCCCTTCTGGCACCGGGAAGTGATCAAACTCGACAGATCGTTGCTCGACGACGACCTCCCCGGCGACAAGCTCGCCACCTTGCTCGCCGTGCTCGCATACTCGAGCCGGTTCGAGGTGACACTCATCGCCGAAGGAATCGAAACCGAGAGACAGAAGGACAAGGCCTTGGCGTGGGGTGCCGACTACGGGCAAGGGTTTCATCTCGGCCGTCCCGGCCCCCTCGATGCATCCCCGACCTCCTCCTTTCCTGTGCAGCCACGCCCTCCTGTGACGAGACCGTTGACGGACATTCTCGACGACCGCGCCACCGACACGACGTCGATCTCGCTCCTCACGTCCATCTCCGACCATTTGCTCGACTTCGCGATGACGACCACCGAGACTCTGACGATCGTCGTCGCGTTCCGCGAACCGGAATTGTGCAGCGCAGACATGGCGCGCAAACTGCAGCATCTGGCGCGCCGACACCCGTACGTCAAAGCGCTCGACGCACCGCGCGCACTGTTCACTGCCACCGATGGGGTGCGCCACGCCGACCTGGTTCAACCCTCGGAAAGAATCGGTGCCATCGCCGTCATCGGCCAACGGTTCTACTGCGCCCTGGTCGCCGCCCCGCTCGACCCCGATGCTCCAGCCTCGCCGTCGAACGAGTGGAGGTATTTCTTCAGCACCGATCCGGCCCAGGTCTGCGACTCTGCGCGCACACTGATCGTGCACAGTTCGAGCCCCACCCGACCCGGGCCCGACCTGACATCGGGTCGACCATGACGAAACCTGTTCCGGCAGCGGTCAACTGTGCGCGTGCAGCGGACGTCCCGACAGCGCCATCATCGCCTCACCGAGTGCCTCGTTCTGCGTGGGGTGAGCATGCACGAAACTCCCGACTTCTGATGGCAGTGCTTCCCATGCCACGGCGAGTTGTGCCTCGCCGATCAGCTCGCCCACGCGGTCGCCGACGAGGTGAACACCGACAACCGGGCCGTCGTCACGGGCTCGAATCACTTTGACTCCGCCGGCGGTGGACAGGATGCGGCTCTTGCCGTTGCCGCCGAGGTCGTAGACAACGGAGGTCACTGTGCCGTATTTCTGCTCCGCGGCCTTTTCGGTGAGTCCCACCGACGCGACCTCCGGGTGTGAATAGGTCACGCGCGGAATGAGATCGCCGTCGATGCGTGCCGGTGCGAGGCCGGCGATGTGCTCGGCGACGAACATGCCGTGCTGAAATCCGCGGTGTGCCAACTGATATCCCGCCACGATGTCGCCGACGGCATAGACGCCGTCCACGGTGGTGAGCAGATTGTCGTCGACGCTTACGAAGCCGCGTTCGGTGGCGATGCCCTGCTCGATCAGGCCGAGGCCGTCGGTGCGGGGTCCGCGTCCGACGGACACCAGGACGAGGTCGGCCGAGAGGGTGTCCCCGGACGACAGTGACACAGAGACTGCGTCGGGAGATTCGGTGACGGACTCGACCTTGGTCCCGGTACGAATGTCGATGCCGCGCTTGCGTAATGCCTTGGTCAACTGCTTCGAGGACCATTCGTCTTCGCCGGGAACGATGCGATCGAGCGCCTCGACAACGGTGACCTTCGCACCGAACGATGCCCAGATACTGGCGAACTCGATACCGATCACACCGCCGCCGAGCACGACGACCGACTCCGGAACCCGATCGAGTGCCATCGCCCCGTCGCTGGTGAGCACGCGAGGTCCCAGTTCGATACCGGGGATGGTGCGTGAATACGACCCGGTGGCGAGAACCAGCGAGGCCCCGGTGATGCGTCGACCCTCCACCTCGACGGTGCGAGGACCGACCACCTGGCCACTACCGGACACGATTTCGATGCCCGGACGCTTCAGCAATCCCTGCAGACCTGCGTACAGGCCGGCGACCACGCTGCGCTGATAGCCCAGTGCCGCGGGCATGTCCACACCAGTGAACGATGCGGTGACGCCGACATGCGCCGAGCCGCGCACCGCGTCGGCAACCTCGGCGGTGTGCAACAGGGCCTTGGTGGGGATGCATCCGCGATGCAGACAGGTGCCACCGAGCTTGTCTTCCTCGACGAGCGCGACCGTCAGGCCGAGTTGTTCGGCACGCAGGGCGCACGAATAGCCGCCCGACCCTCCACCAAGAATGAGAACGTCCACGTCGCTCATCGGACTGATCCCAATGCCACGACGGGGTTCTCGACAAAATCGGCAACGGTGCGCAGGAACCCGCCAGCCACTCCGCCGTCGCACACGCGGTGATCGAACGCCAACGACAGCTGCGCGACTTTGCGCACGGCCAATTGGCCGTCGACCACCCACGGACGGTCGATGATGCGGCCGATGCCCAGGATCGCGGCCTCGGGATGATTGATGATCGCGGCCGAGCCGTCGACCCCGAACACCCCGTAGTTGTTGAGGGTGAACGTTCCGCCGCTCAGCCGTGCTGCGGGCAGTGAGCCGGTCCGTGCGAGTTCGGTCAGCTCGGCCAGCCGTTCGGACAGTTCCTTCAGGTCGGCCTTGTCGGCCTGCGGCACAACGGGAACCATCAGTCCACGGTCGGTCTGCGCGGCGATGCCGAGTCCGACGTTCTCGTAACGCAGGATCTCGCCTGCAGCGGTGTCGACCGTGCTGTTGAGCTCCGGGAACTTGGCCAGCGCGACCATGGTGAGCTTCGCGAGGACCGCCAGCAGCGTCACCTTGACGCCGTCTATGGAGGCATCGAGGTCGCGTCGGGCCTGCAGCAGAGCCGTCGCGTCGACGTCGACCCAGACGGTGGCCTCAGGAATTTCCGAACGGCTGCGAGAGAGCTTGTCTGCGATGGTCTTACGAATACCGGTGATGGGTATTCGCGTGACGCCCTCCGGCGAGGAAGCAACCGTCGAACTTGCCAAAGCTCGCTCGACGTCTGCACGAGTGATGACGCCGTGGCTGCCTTCTGCGTCGATACTGCCCAGATCGAGCCCACCCTTCAACGCTATGCTCCGAACGATGGGGGAGAGCACCTTCGGCGCATGTGAGTGGAAATTCGTAGCCTGGGTCGAGTTTCCGCTCACCTGCGGCGCAGCCGCTCTCTGCTGCGGCGGAGCCGCACTCCGCTTGCGACGACCGGTCGGGCCGTGTCCTGTGCCGTAGCCGATGAGCACATTGCCCGAGCCTGCGCGTTCTTCCTCGCGGTACCGCTCATGGGCGGCAGGCGTATCGGCGATAGCGCCGCCGGTGATGCTGATCAGCGGCGCGCCGACGGCCAGTGAAGTGCCCTCGGCCGCATGCAGTTCGCCGACCACACCCTCGAAGGGACACGGCACCTCGACGGACGCTTTTGCAGTTTCGACCTCGACGACGACCTGATCGATGGTGACGGTATCGCCGGGCTTGACCTTCCACTCGACGATCTCGGCCTCGGTCAGTCCCTCACCGAGATCGGGGAGCAGGAACACCTGCATGCTCATACCGTGACCGCCTTGCTGAGATCGGGAGCATCGTTCCACTGCAGCCGGTCCATCGCGTCGAGTACGCGGTCTGCGGACGGCAGGTGGAAGTGCTCGAGTTTCGGTGCCGGGTAGGGAATATCGAGTCCGGCAACGCGGAGTACAGGGGCGTGCAGGTGATGGAAGCAGCGCTCGGATACGCGTGAGGCGATCTCGGCAGCGACGCCGGCGAAGCCCTGCGCCTCCTGAATCACGATGCAGCGTCCGGTCTTACGAACCGAGGCCGCGACGGTCTCGTCGTCGAACGGATTGAGCGATCGCAGATCGATCACCTCGACGCTCCGGCCGTCCTCGGCCGCGAATTCCGCGGCCTGCATGGCGACCGACACGGTGGGTCCGTAGGCGAGAAGCGTGACGTCGGTACCGCCTCTGCGTACGACCGCCGTGCCGATCGGCTCGGTGTTTCCCAATTCGATGTCGTCCTTGGAGAAGTACAGCCGCTTCGGTTCGAGAAAGATCACCGGATCGGGATCCGCGATGGCGTCACGCATCAGTGAGTACGCGTCGGCTACGGTGGACGGGGAGACGACCTTCAGCCCCGGGGTGTGGGCGTAGTAGGCCTCGGACGAGTCGCAGTGGTGCTCGACGCCGCCGATGCCGCCCGCGAACGGGATGCGAATGACCATCGGGGCGGTGAGCGAGCCACGAGTTCTGTTGCGCAGCTTGGCCACATGGGACACGATCTGCTCGAATGCCGGGTAGGCGAACGCGTCGAACTGCATCTCGACGACGGGCTTGTAGCCCGACATCGCCATCCCGATCGCGAATCCGACGATGCCCGACTCCGCGAGCGGGGTGTCGAAGCAGCGGTCGTCACCGAAGTCGCGGGTCAGTCCGTCGGTGACGCGAAAGACGCCGCCGAGCGTGCCGACGTCCTCGCCGAAAACAACGACCCTTTCGTCCTCGGTCAACGCATCGCGGAGGGCGGCGTTGAGGGCTCCGGCCATGGTGATCGTGGTCATGACAGTTCTCCTGCTGCGATTTCGGCGGCGACCTGATTGCGCTGGTCGGTCAGGCCGGGGGTAGGGGAGGAGTAGACGAACCGGAACAGATCGTTGGGGTCGACGTCCTGCTCGACGTTCATGCCGGCGCGCAAGGCTGCAGCGTCGGCGTCGGCGGATACCGTCATCTGCTCGCGGAGCTCGTCGGTGAGGATTCCTCGGCCCTCGAGGTAGGAGTCCAAGCGTGAGAGCGGATCTCGGGCCAACCATCCTTCGACCTCGTCGGCCTTGCGGTAGCGGGTGGCGTCGTCGGCATTGGTGTGGGCGTCCATGCGGTAGGTGTGCGCCTCGACGACCACCGGTCCTTTGCCCGCGCGGACGTACTTCACTGCCTCGTCCATGACGGCCATCATCGCGACGGGGTCGTTGCCGTCGACCTGTTCGCTACCGATGCCGTAGCCGACGCCCTTGTGCGACAACGACGGAGCCGCGCTCTGACGCGCGAGCGGAACGCTGATCGCAAAACCATTGTTCTGGACCAGGAAGATGACCGGGGCCCGGAAGACGGCGGCGAAGTTCAGGGCCTCGTGGAAGTCGCCCTCGCTGGTTGCGCCGTCTCCGCAGAATGCCAGGGCGATGGTGTCTCGTCCCTGCTTGGCCTCGGCGTACGCGAAACCGGTCGCGTGCAGCAATTGTGTTGCCAGCGGTGTGCATTGGGGAGCGACCTTGTAGGCGGTCGGGTCGTAACCACAGTGCCAGTAGCCTGCGAGCATACCGAGCAACTCCACCTGGTCGACGCCTCGCGCCGCGAGAGCCATCGAGTCCCGGTACGTCGGGAACATCCAGTCCTGCTCACCCAGGCAGAGGGCTGCGGCGATCTGGCAGGCTTCCTGTCCACGCGAGGAGGGATAGACCGCGAGCCGGCCCTGCTTGGTCAATGCCGTTGCCTGCTGGTCGAATCGGCGACCGTGCACCATCGAGCGATACATCTCCAGCAGCCGTTCGTCGGACGGGCGCGCATACCGTGCGGCGCTGTCGACGCCTGTCCCGTCGGGTGCGAGATACTGCACGGGACGGTCGGCGGGCATGAACTGTTGATAGGACGTTGCCGGAACCTTCTCGACGGTCGTCATGGCGCACTCTCCTGAAATCGGCTTGTACGGCGATTCTGGCCGATTCAGTGAGGAAGAAGTCCTACGGTCGTAGAATTGCAGACATATGGCTACCGATCCTCGCGTACACCAGCGATATGTCCGATCAGTGCATAGAACGACCAGGTAGGAGCGGACGAATGGACGACGTCTCGAGGCGTGTGGAGCTGGACGACACCGATCGGCGCATCCTCACCGAGTTGACCGCCGACGGTCGGGTCTCGATGCGGGTACTGGCCGATCGATTGAATCTCTCTCGTGCACATACGTATACGCGTGTCGATCGGTTGAAGGACTCGGGGGTCATCGAGCGGTTCACCGTTCAGGTCGACCATGCGGCGTCAGGGCTGGGGACCTCTGCGTTCATTGCGCTGTCCATCCGGCAAGATTCGTGGCGGACCGTGTCCGAGGGTTTGCGTGCAATGGAATTCGTCGACCATTTCAGTTTGCTCGGTGGCGATTTCGACGTCTTGGTGCTCATCAGGACTCCCGACAACGAGAGTTTGCGGCAGGTGGTGCTGGAGGGTTTGCAATCACTCGACGGAGTCCGCGCGACTCGCACGTGGCTGATCTTCGACGAGGACCGAGGCGGTCTGGGACGCACGACGCCGCCCACCGAACGTTGACGGTGGGCGGCGTCGAACAGATCACGAGTCAGAAGTTGCCGCGAGCGTCCTGCTCACGCTCGATGGCCTCGAACAAGGCCTTGAAGTTGCCGATGCCGAAGCCGAGCGAGCCATGGCGTTCGATCAGCTCGAAGAACACCGTCGGGCGATCGACCAGAGGCTTGGTGAAGATCTGCAGCAGATACCCGTCCTCGTCTCGGTCCACGAGAATTCCACGCTTCTGCAGTTCTTCGATCGGTACCCGGACGTTGCCGATGCGGGCCCGCAGATCCGGGTCCTCGTAGTACGAATCGGGGGTGGCGAGAAATTCGACGCCCGCTGCGCGCAGGGCATCGACCGAAGACAGGATGTCGTTGGTCGCGAGCGCCAGATGCTGTGCGCCCGGGCCTCGATAGAAGTCGAGGTACTCGTCGATCTGCGATCGCTTCTTGGCGACGGCCGGCTCGTTCAGCGGGAACTTCACGCGGTGGTTGCCGTTGGAGACGACCTTGCTCATCAACGCCGAGTAGTCGGTTGCGATGTCGGCTCCGACGAACTCGGCCATGTTCGTGAATCCCATGACGCGGTGATAGAAGTCCACCCACTCGTCCATCTTGCCGAACTCCACGTTGCCCACCACGTGATCGAGGGCCTGAAAGATCCGCTTGGGAGCGCCTACCGGTCGCTGCAGTGTCGACGTCCGCGGCACGTAGCCGGGGAGGTATGCGCCGGTGTACCGGGATCGGTCGACCAACGTGTGCCGGGTGTCGCCGTAGGTGGCGATGGTCGCAGTCCGCACCGTGCCGTGCTCGTCGGAGATATCGGTTGGTTCCTGCAGTACTCGCGCGCCCTGCGCCCGCGCATGCTCGATGCACCGATCCACATCCGGGACGGCCAGCGAGATGTCGATGACGCCGTCGCCGTGGCGGGTGTGGTGCGCCACCAGGTCGCTGTCAGGATCGACGGCTCCCGTGATGACGAATCGCACTGCGCCCGACTTGAGTACGTACGCGTGGTGGTCGCGCTGACCTGTCGTCGGGCCGGAGTACGCCACCAATTCCATGCCGAAGGCGGACTGGAAGAAGTGCGTGGTCTGCGTCGCGTTGCCGACGACCCACACGATGGCGTCCCAGCCGCTGACCGGAAAGGGGTCGCGTTTGTCGTCGTACTCGACCAGGCCGACGAGCTGTCGGAGCTGATCGGCGTCGAGGTCGGCCAATCTTTCGTCGTCGTTGAGAATGCTGTCGAGGCTCATTGAATCTCCCTGTTGCCGAGCTGGCGTCGTGTCGACCAGTTGTTCCGTCGAGCAAAACATCTGGCGGATAGGTCGTCAATCGACCTCGCTTCTACTGTCTCAGCTGTACGGATAGCGCAGACAATCCCTCGTTCTGCTATACGATATGTCTAGAAAATACGATGACCACCGAGGTGCACGATGGAACCGACGCTCGACAAGCTGGACCGCGCGATACTCGCTGCGCTGCAGGACAATTCGAGAATCGGGGTGCTCGAGCTGTCACGGAACCTCGGGGTGGCACGGGCGACGGTGACAGCGAGGCTGCAACGGCTGGAGGACAGCGGCGTCATCACCGGCTATCGACCTCGAATCGGTTTGGCTGCAGCAGGTTACGGGGTCCAGGCATTCGTCACGTTGGAGATTGCACAAGGTGCGCTCGGCGACGTCGTCGCTACTCTCGAGCAGATCCCCGGCGTCCTGGAAGCCTTTGCCACCACGGGTGCCGGTGATGTGCTGTGCCGAGTCGCGGCTGCCTCACACGACGATCTGCAACGAACTCTGATCGTACTCAACCAGTCTCGTACGATCGCCCGGTCGACGAGTGTTGTGGTGCTTTCGGAACTGGTCGAGTTCCGAACGATGCCGCTGCTGAACACCGCGGAGACCGATCGAACGCCGAAAGCCCCTGCCTACCGACCCTCGCGGGAATGAGGGCGGTGAGCAGGGGCGTGTCGGTTCGCCGAGTCAGGTGACCGATGGTGCAACCACTGCCAGAAGCCAGACCGTCGGCGGGGCGAGCAGAACGACGAGTCCGCAGTACCCCAGCATCTTTCGCTGGAATCGGGCCTTGTCGTCCACTCGTGCTTCGGCCAGGACCATGACACCGTTGGTGGAGAACGGGCTGACGTCGACCACCGTCGCCGAGAAAGCAATGGCAGCAACGAATCCGATGGCACCCAGCTCACCGGCGGCGAGCATCGGTGCAGCGAGGGGTAGGGCGATACCGATGGTGCCGATCGACGATCCGAATGCCGAGATGATGGCCACCGCGTAGCAGAGGATCAGTGCCGTCAGCAGTGGTGAGCCGAGGGCCGACGCGGCGTCGCCGAGGAATCCCAGTGTGCCGTTCTGGGTCATGACCGTCATGTAGGTCTGGACGCCGCAGACCAGGACCACGGCGGGCCAGGCGATGTTGTCGACCACCTTGGGGTGGGTCTTGGGTGCCAACAGCAGCAGCACCACCGACACGCAGATCGCGCTGACGCCGATGTCGACACCCAAGGTGACCGACAGCAGGACCAGGGCGGCGATGCCGAGGAGCGTGAGGATACGCACTCGATTCAGAGGAACGGGCTGATCGGGAACCGTTGTGACCGAGGCAGCTTCGATGGGATCGGCCTCGACTTGCACTGCGGTGCCGCCACCGCTGCCCTCGGGCAACCCGGTGTGGCCCGGACGCGGTCCGGACGGCGTCGGCAGTCCGCCCGCCTGGTCGCGCAGGTCCTGAACGTCGAACGCACGCGTTCGATCTGTGATCAGGTCGCGGCCGAGAACGAGGAAGAGCACGAGAGCGATGAAGGTGTTGAGCACGAACGGGATGAGGAACAGGGCCAGCGGATGTGAGCCGACCCCGGTGGAATCCATCAGGCCGTTGACGAAAGCGCCGTACAGGTTGATCGGGGAGAAGCAGCACGCAAGAGCGCCGTGGCTCACGACCATGCCCATGAGGAAGGGATTGATGTTGTTGCGCTTGGCCAGTGGCATCGCGATCGGTGCCAGCATCCCGACGGCGAGAACGGAGCCGAGGGCCATCAGCAGCCCGGACAGCAGGAACATCATCCACAGAATGGCCCAGCGTCGCCCGCCCACCAGTCGGAGGGAACGATCGATGACGACGTCGATGGTTCCGTTGGCTTTGGCGATGGCGAACAGCAAGGTGATGCCGCCGACGATGATGAACGTACTACCGGGGAATGCGTCGATGATGTCGTCGATGGGGATGCCGGATATCGCGCCACCGATGAGGAAAGCGCCGGCGAAGGCGAGTAGACCCATGTTGATGGGAGTGATCGTCGCGACCGTGAAGATGGCGATGAGGGCGACGATCGAGATTGCGTAGACCATGGCTGGCCTTTCGGACGGAGGATGAGGTTGTGCCGCGGAGGAAGCGGCGATGCGCGGGCCGGAGCCCGCCTGATCACAGTGCGGAGGCGGGGGTGGGGAGAGGTAGGGCGCGATCGACCACTGCACGAGCGAGATCGGCAGCGACGGTGAGAGCG
Source organism: Rhodococcus sp. 05-2255-3B1 (assembly GCF_002258545.1). Taxonomy (NCBI): domain Bacteria; kingdom Bacillati; phylum Actinomycetota; class Actinomycetes; order Mycobacteriales; family Nocardiaceae; genus Rhodococcus; species Rhodococcus sp. 05-2255-3B1. Next base: position 729,245 of record NZ_NOZC01000007.1, read on the forward strand.
TCAGTGTCGATACCGGTGTCGATTCCGGCGCGATGGAACGTATCCACGAGCTGTTCGGTGGCCAGGTTTCCGTGCGCGCCCGGGGCGAAGGGACAACCGCCGTACCCGGCGAGTGCGCTGTCGAAGTATTCGATCTCGAGGTCGAGTACTGCACGTACCGCTGTGTCGAGGGCCTGATCGTGAGCGTTGTGCAGATGCAGGCTGATTGTCAACTCGGGCAACGCTGTTCGTACGGCGTCGACACCGGTCAGTACCTGGTCGGTGGTGGCGATCCCCAGCGTGTCGGCCAGACCGAGGCTCGATACACCGATGTCGGCCATGCGTTCACATACTTCGACGAGCCGCTCGGGCGTGATGACGCCGTCGAACGGGCACACGAATGCGGTACTGACCCCGCCGATGAATGTGCGGTCCGGATGCAGTGCGACAGTGGAACTCAGATCGCGCAAGGCGTCGTCGGGCGAGCGTCCAGCGTTGGCGCGGCTGTGGCTCTCGCTGGCGGACGTCACGATCTGGATCACGTCGATGTCCGTCTCGGCTGCCCGGTGGACACCGCGACTGTTCAAAGTCAGTGCACTGTAACGACTTCTGTCTCGGCGGGGTGCGAGTCTCACGACTTCCTCGGCGTCGGCCATCTGCGGCACCCGGGTGGCAGAGACGAACGACGCGATCTCGAGCGAGGTGATGCCCGACGCAAGGGTTGCATCGAGCACCGCCAGCTTGTCCGCGGTGGGGACGATGCACTTCTCGTCCTGCAGACCATCGCGGAGATAGACGTCGGTGATGTTGACGCGCGGCATTTCAGATCACCTTCCTGGCGCGGAGATCGTCGAGCTGCTCCTCGGTGAGACCGAGTGTGCGGCCGAGAACATCGTCGGTGTGCTCGCCCAGATCCGGGCCCGCCCACTTGACGGCGGTGGCGGTGTCGCCGAAGCGCGGAACCACTCCGGGAAAGCGCACTTCCTCGGTGCTGCCCTGTTCCACCGAGACTTTCAGAGGCTGCACCATGCCGCGGGCGACGAAGTGCTCGTCCTCGGCGATCTGGCCTGCGTCGAATACCTCTCCGACGGGAACGCCTGCACCACCGAGCTCGTCGACGACCACGGAGGTGGGGCGCGCCGATGTCCACGACGAGATCGCCTCGTCGAGCTCGGCCTCGCGCTGAGATCGCCTGTCGCCGTCGGCCAAGTCGGGGTCCGCGGCAAGGTCTGCTCGGCCGACCGCGGTCATGAGCCGGCCGAACACGCTGCTCGAGTTACCGGCGATCATGACGCTGCCGTCCTGGGATGGATAGATCCCGCTGGGGACCACGCCGGGAAGATTGCCCGCTGTGCGCTGGCGGACGGTGCCGTATGCGTCGAAGTCCGGGACCAGTGATTCCATGGCCATGAACACTGCTTCGTAGAGTGCGACGTCGGCGACCTTGGGCCGAGAATGATCTCCGCTGCGTTCTCGAGCGAGCAGCATCACCAGAGCGCCGACAGCTCCGTGGAGTCCGGCCAGGACGTCTCCGATGGGTGCGGCCGGGCGCACCGGGTCGCGATCTGCGTGCCCGGTGACGTGGCGAAGTCCGCCGAAAGCCTCTGCGACACCTCCGAATCCCGCGCGATCGCGATGGGGGCCGGTTTGACCGTAGCCCGAGATCCGCACCAGGACGACGTCGGGATTGACTGCCTGCAGACGATCGGGCCCGAGACCCCACCGCTCGAGTGTGCCGGGTCGAAAGTTCTCGACGACGACATCGGCGGTTTCGACCAGGCGCAGCGCCAGATCGCGGCCGTCGTCGGTTCGAAGGTCGAGGGTCACAGAATGCTTGTTGCGGGCAATGGTCCGAAACATCATGGAGGTGTCTCCGCGGCTTCGACGCCAGCCGCGGAGTTCGTCACCGACGCCGGGGCGTTCGATCTTGATGACTTCGGCACCGAAGTCGGCGAAAAGACGACTGGCGAACGGTGCGGCGATGAAGTTGCCCAGCTCGATCACACGGATTCCGTGCAATGGGCCGTTCTCGGTAGTGGTGGACACCGGTGGTCACTCCCTGCAGTTGGGTAGTAGGTCCGAGTGAAGATGTCAATTATCATTATTTGATAAACACATTATCTTCTGGTAGGAATGACCATAGTGCGCTGGATCACTGATGACAAGCACTGTGACGTGGATTCCAGAAATAGCTGTACCGATGGAAGGGAACAGGAACTCATGACCGATACGAGCTCAGGGTCGATGCTGCTCGCGCTCGAATGCGGATCTCCGAACGTCGAAGCGTCCGCATGGGTCGCCCCCACTGCGACGCTCGTCGGACGAGTGAATCTGGGGCCGGGCAGCAGTGTCTGGTATCGGGCCGTTCTCCGCGCCGACTCCGAGGAGATCACGGTCGGCAGTGGGTCCAATATTCAGGATGGCGTTGTCGCACATGTGGATCCGGGCTATCCGCTCGCGATCGGTGCGAACGTGAGTGTGGGACACAATGCCGTCCTGCATGGTTGCACCGTCGGCGACGGAACACTGGTCGGCATGGCTGCCGTCATCATGAACGGCGCAGTGGTGGGAGAGAGCTGCCTCGTTGCGGCGGGCGCGCTGGTGACCGAAGGCGCTCGTATTCCGCCCAGATCGTTGGTGGCGGGTGTCCCCGCCAAGGTTCGGCGGGAATTGACCGACGAGGAGGTCGAGCACTGCACGGCCAACGCGCTCACCTACCGCACCTTGGCCGGAGTCCACCGTGGTGCTCGGCGCTGCTGACGGCGTCGCGGATCGGTCCGACACCTATGCTGCGTAGTCAGTGTCGGTCAGGTCGCCGGTGCAGTGCCGGAATCGAAAACGGAGGTCGACAGCAGTGACGGACGGTAGCGCCGACACCACCACCGGGGTTCTGGCTCGGGCCGCAGTGATTCTCAACGCCGTCGAGGCGTGTCCGCGGACCACCGGCGACCTCGCCAAGATGCTGGGTCTGTCTGCATCGACGGTCTATCGGCTGGTCGGCGAGATGGTGCGGTACTCGATGCTGCGCCGGGACAACGACGGTCTTGTTCATCCCGGTGATCGCTTCGGTACGTCCACTCTCGGCGGACTCGCCGTGCCGATTCTCAGGCGTCTGCGGCAGGAGACCGGCGAATCCGCGCAGCTGTGGGTACTGCGGGGATCGCATCGGTTGTGTCTGGTGTCGGAGGATTCGGAGCACGAACTCCGGGCGTCCTTGCCCGCGGGGGCGCTACTTCCGCTCGGAGCGGGGTCGGCCGGTCACGTGTTGGCAGGCGACCTCGACGCCGACGCCGAGCGTCGGGCCCGCGGGTGGTGGGAATCGGCGTCGGAGCGAACCCCGGGCCTGACCTCGGTGAGTGCACCGGTCCGCCGAGACGAGCGCATCGTCGCCGCCGTCTGTGTCGCGGGTCCGATCGAGAGGGTGGCGACGTCGGCCGGCCTGCTGTGGGGGCAGGCCGTGCGCGACGCAGCGCTGGAGATCGAGAAATCTCTGGTCGTGCGATCCGAGTGGTAGCCAGTCGTTCAGGCCGGCGTGATCCGGCCCCGGACGTCACCGAAGCCGATGCGCGAACCGTTCGGCCCAGGAGCGCTCGCGGCAATGACGACCTCGTCGCCGTCCTCGAGGAAGGTGCGGGTCTCCGCGCCGAGTGACACCGGTTCCTTACCACCCCAGGTGAGTTCGATGAAGGCACCGCGCTGATCCTTCTCGGGTCCCGAGATGGTGCCCGAGGCGAACAGGTCACCGGTTCGGCTGGTTGCGCCGTTGACGGTCTCGTGCGCCAGCATCTGCGCCGGCGACCAGTACATCGCACTGTAGGGCGGGTGGGAAACGGCATGGCCGTTCCACGAGACCGTCAGATCGATGTCCAAAGCCCACGAACGAGATTCGCGGAGGTACTCGAGCGGCTCCGGATCCTGAACCGGCGTCGAGGTTCGCGCGTGTTCGAGCGCGAGCAGGGGAACCACCCACGGTGAGATGGACGTCGCAAAACTCTTGCCGAGATTCGGCCCCAGCGGCACGTACTCCCAGGCCTGGATGTCGCGAGCCGACCAGTCGTTGACGACGACGGCACCGAACACGTGCTCGGAGAACCGATCCGGCGGTATGGGCCCGTTGGACGGAACACCGACGACGAAGCCCATCTCGGCCTCGATATCCAGTCGCCGACTCGGACCGAACGTGGGCGACGCCTCGTCGGGTGCCTTGCGCTGACCGCACGGCCTCCTGACGTCGGTACCGGAGACGAACACCGTGCCGGCCCGGCCGTGATACGCAACGGGCAGGTGCTTCCAATTCGGTAGCAGCGGTTCGGCATCGGGGCGAAAGAGTCGACCGAGGTTGGACGCGTGGTGCTCGGAGGCGTAGAAGTCCACGTAGTCGGCCACCGCGAACGGCAGGTGCATCGTGACATCGGAAACGGATACGATTGCGTCCGTGGGGGTGGTGCCACTGATGAGCATGTCGGTGACGGACGTGCGCACCTCCACCCAGCGGGTGCGTCCACGGGACATGAACGCATTGAGGCTGGGCGAGGCGAAATCGGGATCGTCCACAGCTACGGAAAGATCGATCACGTTGTCGCCGTACCGAACTCCTACGCGTGCGTCGGTACCGGGAGTGCTGAAGATGCCATAGGGGAGGTTGTCGATTCCGAACTCGGAATCGGCGGGGATGTCGATGTGCGTCATGGACGGCGCTCCTGATGTACGGGGGTGGGGCTCACAGGGGTGGCACGAGGCCGAGGGCGACGAGATCGTCGAGGGGTTCGCGGACGCTGCAGGTACCGAAGGAGGCGAAAGCGCGTTGGCCCTCGATCCCGGCGACGAGCCCGGCGAGGACGTCTGCATCGCGGATCGCCAGTATCTTCTCGAGCTCGCCGACTCGCGCGCCGCTGTGGGCGGCCTGCGCCGCGAGGATCACGTTGAGGAAGCCGTGTTGCTCGAACCCGTTGTCGGGATCGGTGTTACGAGCCGCATGGTGCAAGCCCGCGGTGGCTTTGAAGTGGACCTCACGCTGCGCGGCCTCGTAGAGGGACGCGGCGAGCTCCTGCTCGTCCGGGTACAGGTCGGCCGTGACTCCGCCGGTTCTGAATTTGGCGCGATACCCGAACTCGTCGACTGCATCGAAGATGGCGTCTCGTCGGGCATCCCGGGGAATCTCGACGTAGATGTCGATGTCCTGAGTGATGGTGCGCAGGGCATCGATGTCGGTGCCGTCGGGGACTGCCACTTCGATGGCCACGACGGTCACCCCGGCCGTGCGGTCGGCGGCGCGTAGGCCGGCCTCGACACTGCCTGGTCCGGCAGGTGCGGTCAACGCCACCTCCATCCGAGCACCGAGGACGAGCTCGTTCACCCGGTCCATCGGAACGACCAACGGGCCGACGAGGTCTGCGAAAGAACTGCCCCGGTACTTGAGATGTTGTGCCGCAGCAACATCGAGCGGCGCATTGCCGGGAGGGAAAACAGCGGCATCGTCGCACAGGCGATGAAAGAACTTTGGAATCATCGGTTCGGTCCCCGGCCTGCCCAGGTCCACGCATACCCGGTGTCCTCGCACGCCAGCGCACCTTCGCCCAGTTCGAGCGGGCGGAACGTATCGACCATGACGGCCAGTTCGTCGAAGAACTCGGCACCGATACTGCGTTCGTAGGCACCGGGTTGCGGCCCGTGAGCGTGACCGCCTGGATGCACCGAGATCGAACCCTGGCCGATTCCGGAACCTTTGCGGGCCTCGTAGTCGCCGCCGACATAGAACATGATCTCGTCCGAGTCGACGTTGGAGTGGTAGTACGGCACCGGAATTGCCAGCGGGTGGTAGTCGACCTTGCGTGGAACGAAGTTGCAGATCACAAAATTGGAACCCTCGAACGCTTGGTGCGCGGGCGGTGGTTGATGCACGCGGCCGGTGATCGGTTCGTAGTCGGAGATGTTGAACGTGTACGGGTACAGGCAGCCGTCCCACCCCACCACGTCGAACGGATGCTGCGGGTAGACGTATCGGGTCCCGACGATCCCCGTCGAACCGCGGTGTTTGACAAGCACTTCCACGTCGGTTCCCTCGCCGAGCAGAGGCTCGCTGGGGCCGTGCAGATCGCGTTCACAGTAGGGAGCGTTCTCGAGCAACTGGCCGTACTTCGACAGGAACCGCTTCGGTGGCGCGATGTGACTGTTGGCTTCGATGGCGTACGCGCGAAGTGGACCGTGAGGAATCCAGCGGTGCGTCGTCGCGCGCGGAATGAGCACGTAGTCGCCCTGCTGCGCCTGCAGCGCGCCGAATACCGTTTCCACTGTGGCAGAGCCGGATTCGATGTAGACCATCTCGTCGCCGATCGAATTGCGATACAGCGGTGAGGTTTTCGATGCGACGACGTAGGACAGTCTGACGTCGGCGTTGCCGAGGACGAGTCGCCGGCCGGTGACGACGTCGGTGTCGGCGACGACGGAGTCCGGGAACAGCTCGTGCAACGTCAGGTGTCGCGGCTTCAGCGGATGGTTCGGCGTCGTCGATTGATCGGGAAGCTCCCAGACCGTGGCATCGACAATGGCCGAGGGAATGTGGCGGTGATAGAGGAGAGACGAGTCCGAGGAGAAGCCCTCTTCGCCCATCAGTTCCTCGAAGTAGAGGTTGCCCTCTGGAGTTCGATGCTGGGTGTGCCGCTTCGGCGGCACCGATCCGAGCTGGCGGTAATAGGCCACGTCGTCGCTCCTGGGTCGAGTTCACCGGATGTAGTAAATACATTAACTATTTCGACGTGATCTACGCAACCGTCAGTTCCGTCCGCGGACGTCGAACTGGCTTCGATTGGTGATCAGCTTGGTCAACAACATCACCAGAATCCGCTGCTCGGGCTCGGTGAGCGCGCTGGCCCACGCGTTCTCCCGCTCGTTCTGCTCGGCGAACGTCTCGATCATCTCTGCGTGACCACGCTCGGTGAGGGCCAGGCGAACCGAACGCCCGTCGGACTCGTCGGGGGTGCTGACGAGCAAACCGCCCGCGATCAGGGATTTTGACAGGTTCGATACGGTCGCGCGACTCATGCCGGTCAATTCGGCGGCCCGCTTCGGCTCGATCGGACCCGCCAGCCACGTGACGAACATCAGCCGGAACGACGACCATGACCAGCCTCGCGGGCGATGAACCGTCGACTCCAGGTCGTACGTGACGATGTTCGACGCCCGGTTGAGCGTCAGTAGAACCTCTGTGGCCAGCTGATGCTCGAAGCCGTACTTCCGGGCCAACGTGCTGTTGGCGGTCTCGATGAACGACCAGAAATCGGGCTCGGGTGAGTCGGTCACGGATTCACTGTAACCACGAAACCATCTGATCAACACCTTTATCATTTCGCTGGGCGCGATACGTGCCTCGTCCCGCAGGAGTCATGATGGACGCATGAGCTCGAAGAACCTGTTCGGCGGCCCCCGGACCCTGCTGATCGTGGCCGCGGTGGTCGTCGTGATCGCACTCGTCGCTGCCGCTGCAACGCTGATCGTCCGCGCCGTGCTCGGGCCGCCCGAGGGTGAGAACAAGTTCGAGATTCAGGGCTACGCCGTCGTGCAGGTCGATCCCCAGGTCAGCGACCTCGAGCTCGCCACACGTTAGCCGACTCCGCGGCGACCTGAGGGTCGTGCGTCTGCTGAAAGTTCCGCCCGCCGCGGGCGAAGGTGTGCAGCGTCGCGGCCGGTACCCGATGTTCGGGAACGGGCTCGTCGGTCCACTCGCAGTCACGTACGAAAGTCATGTTCGACGCCACCGCATCGGCGCTGTGGTCCTGGCGAAGCGGACCGGATATTCGGCCGAGGAAGTACTCGCCGCGCTCGGTACGCGTCCAGACCCAGGAGCCGTCCGCGACCTGCTCGAAGCGCTCTACCCGTCGTAGTGATCGTTCGTCGTCGGCCGCCATCCCGCAGAGTCCGAAGGTGAGGGCACGTTCGACACCCCCGGGCATCGGTGCGCGGTAGACGGCGTCCGGCATAGGGCCGAGCGTAGCGATGCTGGCCAGAATGCACGATCGATGCTAACTTGAAGGTTCAACTTAATCACTTCGAAGGACCTGCCATGCCACCTGTGATCAACCCGCCGGTCGCGGGCGCAGCGTTCGACGCGTTTCTCGCCGATGCCGCGCCCGCGAGCCGTTCGCAGAAACTGTGGACCCCGAGCGACGGGCCGATGCCCGCCCTCTACATCAGCCACGGCGCACCACCGGTCTTCGACGACGCCCTGTGGATGGACCAGCTGTTCACCTGGTCGCAGTCGATGCCCAAGCCGAAAGCGATCCTCATCGTCAGCGCGCACTGGGAAGAGGCACCGCTGAGTCTGTCCGCCTCGGGTGCCGCAACCCCATTGGTCTACGACTTCGGTGGATTCGCTCAGCGCTACTACTCGATGGAATATCGGACGCCCGACGCCGAGGAGCTGGCCGCACGCGTTGCCGCGGCCATTCCGGCGTCGGAGAACCTGCATCAGCACAACTCCCGCGGCCTCGACCACGGTGCCTGGGTTCCGCTGAAGGTCATGTACCCCTACGCCGATGTTCCCGTTCTGCAGTTGAGCCTGCCGACGCACGCTCCCGATCGGCTGATGGCGATCGGCGCCGCGTTGAAGGAACTTCGCGCCGAGGGAGTTTTGGTGATCGGTTCCGGGTTCATGACGCACGGTCTGCCGTTCCTGTCCCGGGAGAATTTCGCCACCAACACTGTGCCGACCTGGTCGGAGGACTTCGATCTCTGGGCGGCCGACGCGTTGTCGCGTGGTGACGTCGCGACTCTGGCGGACTTCCGTAGTGCTGCGCCGGGGATGCCGTACGCCCACCCCACCGTCGAACATTTCACGCCACTGTTCGTCACTCTGGGTGCCGCCGAGAACCCGGAAACTCCGGTGACCACCGCCATCACCGGCTTTCAATTCGGTTTGGCGAAGAGATCCTTCGCGGTCGCGTGATGTCGTAGGAGGGGCAGGCATGGCCGGCTGGAGATGGAATCGGTTCACTTCTGAATTCTTTTCGAACCGGGGATTGTTATCCACACCACTTCGCTCTACAGTTCTCAGCACCATCTCGGACATCGGTGTCCAAGATGGTCGGATGCGCTGTACGAACTGACGCCGGGCGCGCGTCCTACGGAGCCCGTCCTCCGGCGCGAAGGAGTACAGCCGTGTCTTCTGCTCGATCTTGGACGCTTCGGGTCGCAATCGGCCTGGTGACGGTCGTAGCCGCCATTGCGGCGACGACCAGTCCCGCTGCCGCTGCACCCGACGTCAGCGATCCGCCCGAGGTGGTGGTTCAGCCGCCTCTGGCACCGTTCACGTGGCCGACAATCCCGGAGTTCGACACCGGCTTCTACCGTCCTCCCGCCGACGTCGTGGCCGCGGCCGAACCAGGTCAAATCATCGCCGCTCGGCCCGTCGAGCTGGCCACTCTCAATGTCATCCCCGCACAGGTGGACGCCTGGCAGCTGTCGTTTCGGTCCAACAACGGACGCGACGAGCCGATAGCTGCGGTCACCACGGTCATCAAGCCCCGTGGCGTGCCCGCGGCACCGCGCCCGCTGATATCCATCCAATTGGCCGAGGATTCTCTCGCCGCCTACTGCGCGCCCTCGTATGCGATGCGAGCGGGGGCAATTCCCTGGCCGGTCACGGGCGCAGTGACGTCGGGTGCCCAATTCCTCGAGGTGCAGGCAGCGTTGGCTCAGGGCTGGGCGGTATCGGTACCCGACCATCAAGGTCCGAACAACTCGTTCGCCGCGGGGCCGGTCGCCGGTCGGATCACCCTCGACGGCATCCGAGCGGCCGAGAACTTCGCGCCGATGCAGTTGTCCGGGGAGGCCACCAAGGTGGGGATGAGCGGCTACTCCGGTGGCGCGATAGCCACCGGTCATGCAGCCGAGCTGGCCGGAAGCTACGCGCCCGAGCTCGATATCGTCGGCGTCACCGAGGGCGGAACCCCGGCTGAACTCGGGGCCCTGGTCGACAACGCGAACAACGCCCTCGGCTCCGGCATCGTCGCTGCCGGCATCATCGGTGCCAGCCGCGAAGATCCCGAGTTGGCCGACTTCATCGACCGGCACATCGATCCGCTCGGCCGAACTTTGTTCGCGGCCAAGGACAATCTCTGTGTCGGCTACTCGTCGGCGCTGCTCCCGTTCGTCAACCTGAAGGGTTTCCTGCATACCGACGGCGACCCGATTCAACAACCCGTGGTGAAGAAGGCCCTGTCCGCGATGCGACTCGGTGGCACCACCCCGAACATGCCGCTCTACGTCTACCACTCGAACCCGGATTGGCTGGTGCCGATCGGGCCGGTCAACGCGATGGTCGATTCGTACTGCAGCCGTCCCGGTGCCGATGTCACCTACACCCGTGACCATTTCAGCGAGCACATCACTCTGGAGCTGATTGCCTTTCCGAGCGCGGTGTTGTGGATGCGCGACCGGTTTGCCGGTGTTCCTGTGGAACCGGGTTGCCGAACGAACGATGTCGGCTCGATGGCGCTCGACACACGTGCACACCCGCTCTTCGTCGATGCCGTCGGCGAGATGATCGCCGGACTGTTCGGCAAGCCGATCGGGGCGTGACGGGCCCGATCGGCGTCAGGCCCGCTAGACAGTCACCGGCGGTAGACTCCGCCGGTGACTGTCGCCGACGATCAGGGCCGCATCTACGCCGGACAATCGTCCGCCGCGCGCAAAGCCGATCGACGCGCACGGTTTCTGCAGGCCGGGATCGAGGTCATCGGGGTGCGCGGATACGCAGCCACTTCGGTCGCCCATATCTGCACCGCGGCCGGTTTGGCGCGCAGTCAGTTCTACAGTGAGTTCGCCAACCGTGAGGCGCTGCTCGTGGATGTCTACGACCTGATCCAAGACGACGCGTTGGCTGCAGTCGTCGCCGCACTCGACGGGCAAGTCGACCGAGACCGACGCGCGCTGGTCGTCGCCGCGATGACCGCCTTGGTCGGATCGATCGGAGGTGACCCACGGCGAGCGCGGATTTCGTATCTGGAGATGCTGGGTGTCAGCGATGCCGTCGAACAGCACCGGACGCGCCGCCGTGCACAGTGGGTGGAATTCTTCGAGAACACCCTGCGCTCGGAAGTCGGTTCCGACTTCGTTCCACCGGGTGGATACCGTTTGGCTGCAACAGCATTCCTCGGAGCGCTCACCGAGATCGTCTCCGACTGGTCCCGTACCGCCCCGCCCCGGCCACCCATCGAGCTCATCGTCGAGACGATGGTCGCCGTGCTGGGAGCCTTCGTTCCCGACCTGAACTGAACTGCAGGGTGCCGCGCAATACAGTGGACCGATGACAGCTGCCACCGGACCACTCGCAGGACTCGTGGTCGCGGACTTCTCTCGTGTACTCGCCGGACCGTACGCGACGATGATGCTCGGCGACATGGGTGCCGAGGTGATCAAGATCGAGCGACCCGGAATCGGAGACGACACCCGATCATGGGGTCCCCCGTACGACTCTGCCGGTACGGCAACCTATTTCAACTCGGTCAACCGCAACAAGACGTCGAGGTTCATCGACCTGCAGTCCGAGACCGGCGTAGCCGAGGCACGCGAGATCGTCGCCGGCGCGGACATCGTGATCGAGAACTTTCGCGCCGGTGCGATGGACCGACTCGGACTGGGCTATTCGACGCTCTCGCAGCGCAATCCCGGTTTGATCTACTGCTCGATCACTGGATTCGGCACCGGCGGGGGAGCAGCGCTGCCGGGCTACGACCTCGTGGTTCAGGCGGTCGGCGGGCTGATGAGCGTCACCGGCCCGGACGCGGAGGCGCCGACCAAAGTGGGTGTGGCGATGGTCGACATCGTCACCGGACTCCATGCGCTCAGCGGAATCCTTGCGGCGCTGCATCATCGATCGAACACAGGTGCAGGCCAGCAGATACACACCTCACTGATGGCGTCGGTGCTGTCCGCATTGAGCAACCAGTCGTCGGCCTATCTCGGGGCCGGCGTCGTACCCGTGCCGATGGGCAACAAGCACCCCTCACTCGTGCCGTACGAGGTGTTCGAGACCGCCGATCGACCCCTCGCACTTGCCGTGGGCAACGACCGGCAATTCGTTGCCCTGGTCGAGGTTCTCGGATCGCCCGCACTGGCTGCGGACGAGTGCTTCTCGTCCAATTCCGCTCGCGTGAAACATCGAGACGAGCTGGTCGACGTTCTGACCTCGGCGTTGAGCGCCCGCACCGCGGACGAGTGGTATCGAGAACTGATGGCCCGCAACGTTCCCGCGGGACCGGTCAATTCTCTCGAGGAGGCCTTCGCGTTCGCGGAATCACTCGGTCTCGAACCGCGCGTGCAGGTTCCGGGTTCAGTGGCCGACGGCGTCCGCAACCCACTGGACTTCTCGGCAACACCGGTGAACTATCGCCTGCCACCGCCCGCCGAGTTCTAGTTCAACGCCCACTTCACCGACACGGACACACTGACCGTCTGCTGGCCAGGTTCGATGGGCACCGCCGTGTCGAACGAACTGGCGGAGTCGCCGAACGTCCTCGGCTGCTCCTGGCCGGTGATCGACTCGGTGATCGACAGGACGTCTCCGAGTTCGCCGCCTGCGAGCGTCGCGTACTGCTCGGCGCGATCGCGGGCATCGGCGAACGCCCTGGACCGGGCATCGGTGATCAACTCGGAATCGTCGTCGATCTTGAACGAGACCCCGGAGATTCGGGTCGCGTTGCCACCGGCCGATGTGGCGTCGCCCAACACTTCGGACGCCTTCGACAGGTCGCGAACCGTCACCTGCAAGGTGTTGGTGGCCTGATATCCGGAGATGGCCGAGGTACCGCCCGGCAGTGCACCGGAATACTGCGGATCGATCGAGACCTGCTGAGTCTGGATGTCCTCGCGAGCGACTCCGGCCGCGATGACCGCGTCCGTCACTTCGGTCACCGCAGCGTTCGCCTGTTCGATCGCGGCGGTGACGTCCTCGGCCGTGGCCTGGACGCCGATCTGGGTTGTCAACGTATCCGGTGCGCCCTGGACTTCTCCGACGCCGTTGACGTTCACACCGGGAGGTCCATCGGGGGACGTGGTCGCTGGACTGCTGCAGCCCGCAGTCAGGGCTACGGCCAGCACCAGGGCCGATGCGCAGGATCCGGCCAACCATCTGTTTCGACTCACCGCCGTAGTGTCCACCATTGCAGGTGAATTGGAAAGGCTCAGGGCTTGCGATACTCGGCGTCGAACGTCACGGTGACCTCGTCGACCACCTTCATGGCTCCGAACATCTGCGAATACGGAGTGATCTTGTAATCCGACTGACGCACAGTGGTTTCGGACCCGACACGCCACCGATCGCCGAGGTCCGTGACGTCCACATCCACGGTGATCTCCCTCGACACACCGTGGATCTCGGCCGTGCCCGCCAGCCTGAATCCGGAGTCGACGGCCGTGATCTCGGTGGAGTGGAAACGTATCGACGGATATCGGTCGGCGTCGAAACTCTTGAGCGCGTTGGCTTTCGCGACGATCTTCTCCGGTCCGATCAACGGTGTCAGTCCACCCTCGCCGTGGACCACGTCGAGTGAACTCACCTCGGCGGTCAAGGTGACAGCGGTAGGTGCGTCCCCGGCCCACTCGACTGTCGCAGCCCAGGAGGTCATCGCGATCGTGAGGCGATGCCCCATCTTGGATGCCCTTCCTGTGACATCCGTGCGAACAGCCAACTGCCCGCCGTCGGATGCGTCGAGCGTCCAGGTCTCGGTACTCATCCCCCGACTGTATCCGTCCCGCAGAACCGACGACGGGACTCAGGCGCAGGTGGTTAGGGTGGAGGTATGTTCTCCAATTCCCCTCGAACATTCGTCGCCGACGCCCTCCGCGGCTTCGTCGCCGCCACCGACGACGTCGCCTGGCATGCCGACCCCGGCTACCTGACGCGTCGCTATCGCATCTCCGACGGCCAGGTCGCGCTGCTGTCCGGTGGGGGATCGGGCCATGAGCCGCTGCATGCAGGCTTCATCGGCCGCGGCATGCTCACCGGCGCGTGCCCGGGCCTGGTGTTCACCTCACCCAACGCCCTCCAGGTGCACGAGGCATCCAAGGCCGTGGACTCGGGCGGCGGCGTGGTCCACATCGTGAAGAACTACACCGGCGACGTGATGAACTTCAAGATCGCCCGAGAGTTGTTGCAGGAGGACGGCATTGTTGCCGACGTCGTTCTCGTCGACGACGACGTGGCCAGTGAGAGCGAGGACGGCCCTGGCCGCCGCGGCACCGCAGCGACCATCGTCGTCGAAAAGGTATGCGGCGCAGCGGCCGAACGCGGAGACAGCCTGCAGGCGGTGGTCGCGCTTGGGCGTCGGACCGCGGAGAACGCACGCAGCATGGCCGTCGCGATGAATCCGCCCACATTGCCGGGAGCGGACGAACCGTCGTTCGACCTCCCGTCGGAGGAAATCGAACTCGGCATCGGCATCCACGGAGAACGCGGCACCGACCGGGTGCCGCGCCTGCCCGCCCAGGAGATCGTCGCGAAACTGACCGATCCCATCGTGGACTCGCTCGGGTTGAACTCGGGCGAATCGGTGATCGCGGTGGTCAACGGGCTCGGAGCAACGCATCCGCTGGAGCTGCATCTGCTGTTCGGTGAACTCTCGGAGTACCTGCACGGCAAAGGGATCGAGATCTCCCGCTCGCTCGTCGGCAGCTTCGTCACCGCGCTCGACATGGGTGGAGCCTCGATCACCCTCGTGCGCGCCGACGACGAGATGCTCGAGCTCTGGGACGCCCCCACCGACGCACCCGGTTGGCCCAACGCCCACAGCCGCGGCGTGAAGTCGGTGGGCGAACGTGGAGGCTTCGGACCCTCGTTCGAGCCCTCCGACACCGGAGAGGTTTCGGCGTTCGCCTCGACGTGGATCGGGACTTGGGCGCAGCGGGTACTCGACGAAGAACCGGCCCTGACCGAGCTGGACCGCAAAGCAGGCGACGGCGACTTCGGAACCAACATGGTGGCCGCCCTCGAACAGCTCGATCTGGATGCCGTCAAGGACACCTATTCGGCAGCAACGGTATTCGAGGCCGTCAGTGAGGCCTACCTGGGCCACGCGGGCGGTACCTCGGGCGCGCTGTTCGGGATCTGGTTCCGCCAGTTCTACCGGACGATGCTCGAATCCGAGCCAGGTACTGCTGCCATCGCGGCCGCGGCCCGGGCAGGCCTGGACAGCATCACCGAACTCGGTGGCGCACGGGTAGGCGACAAGACGATGGTCGACGCCATCGCCCCTGCCGTCGATGCACTCGAGAAGGACGGCGGCACCCTGCAGCAGGCCGCGGACGCCGCGAAAACCGGAGCCGAATCGACCGAGGACATGACCGCCAACCGCGGCCGCGCCAGCTACGTCGGCGAGGCCGCGCGAGGCGTCGTCGACCCCGGTGCGCTGGTCATGGCCTGGTTCTTCGAGGCAGCTGCTAGCTCAGCGAACTGAGAAAGACCTCCGCGATCGCTTCGAGGCCGGCCTGATCGTCGGCGTCGAAGCGGTCGGAAACAGGGCTGTCCAGATCGAACACACCGATCAGTGTCTCGCCCTGGTACAGCGGTACGACGACCTCGGAGCGTGTATTGGCATCGCACGCGATGTGACCGGGGAAAGCGTGGACGTCGGCGACGCGCTGCGTCTCGCGGGTGGTCGCTGCTGCTCCGCAGACACCCTTGTCCAGGGCGATGCGCACGCAGGCGGGCTGACCCTGAAACGGCCCGACCACCAGTTCGGTGCCGTCGAACAGGTAGAAGCCGACCCAATTGACCTCGGGCAGAGCGTGATACACCAGCGCAGACAGGTTGGCGGCGTTGGCGACGAGGTTCGATTCCTCGAACACCAGGCCACGGGCCTGCTCGGTGAGCTGCTGATACTGCTCGACCTTGGATCCGTTCAGTTCCGTCGCGGTGAAAGACATGCGCCGAGTTTAAGCGCACACCCCAGCACCACCAGATACGCCGACATGCCGCCTACCTGTATCCGTTGCGCGATGCCGAGACCGTACTCACCGGGCAGATTGTCGGCGATCAGCAGCCACGCGGTAGCCAATGACGTCACGATCAGGACGGCCAGGCCCAGCGTGCGCAGCAGCGGGTAGAGCCGGTAGCGAAATGCGGCCACCGTGAACGCGATCATGACGGTGAAGATCGCGAACACCGCGATGGTGCTGGTCAGCGCATGCAGGTGATGGAGTTGCGGGAACAATCCGCTCGGCTCGATCGGACAGCTCGGATCGTCGGCCGCCACACACTCGAGGGGGAGTTTCGCGTCGGCGATGGTCGCAATGCCGAAGATGCCCGACGCCACCCAGCCGGTGACGACGAGCCGTCGTCGCGGGGTTGCCAGGAAGCCGAGAATCGCCGCGAGAATCATCAACGAACCCGTGACGACGTCTGCGGTGGAGAAGAATTCGCGGTACGGCTGATCGCGGGCGTCGAGTTCGCTGAGGAACGATGTGGTTGGGTCGAGACCGGTGTCGAGGAAGAATTCGGCCACCCAGGCCGAGTACAGCAGGCCGGCGAGGATCAAGCAGATCGCCACTACGACGCGGCGCATATCCACGCCTTCGGTTCTCGAACGCACCGACCAAGGCTAGCCAGTGAGTACCTCGGCGGTTGCCACCGCCAGTGCGACGGCGGACTCGCAGCTGTCGGTCAGGACGGACAGTGTGGGAACCGTGCGGGCATAGCGCGCGGCAGCATCGTCTTTCTCGGGCATGCCGAGCACGGGGTTGCCCAGCACGATGTCCGCGAAGCACGACGAATCCGAGGCGCGTGTCTCGACGGTGTAGCCGCCCTGCTGGACGGGCTCGCTGTCGGTCGAACGCAGATCCGAGTCGACGTACGTGAGCGTGACGTCGAGCATTGCCAGTGAGTCCTCGAACGTCGACGACGACGCCGTGAAGTGGCAACGGTACGGATCGGACGCGGGGTTCCAGCGGGCCACCGTCCAGGTTGCGGGCAGGTGTTCGAGGACGGCGCACGGGTCCTTCGTGGCCAGCGGAAGGTTGTACTTCGAGTCGGCCCGCAGTGGTGGATCGTCCAACAGGCTCAGTGCGGTCTCGGCGAAGGTTGTCGCCGCGGCACACGCGTCGGCGACGGCCCGATCGACGTCGATCGTGGCAAAGCTACGACCGGATTCGGTGAGGAAGCCGTCCATGGCCCCGGTGGCGGCCCCGTCGAACTCGTCGCGCAGCGGAAAGCTGACGCGGCACTGCCCTTGCGACAGGTCGTGGAGATACACCTGTTCGCCGCCGATCGTGATCCGCTCGGTGTCCGGGTCGTCCGGCGGCTGATATCCGTTCAGATCGATCGAGACGGAGTCGGTGGCGCTCGAGTTCACCGGGTTCAGACTGGCCGAGCACGCGCTCAATTCGCCGTCGGGGCGCAGTTGCACCACCGTGCCGAGCTCAGCGAGGTCGTTTTCGGTGAGAAAACCGCAGGGGTCGAGACTGCGTACGAACGCCGCCGAGTCCGCTAGGTACCGGTCCGCCTCGGACAGCACGAATCCGTACCGGTTCTGCGGCGCACTGCTGACGGGGGAGGCGCTGCCGAGCAAGACCACCGCGCACCCGCTCGTCGATACGGCCATCGCCAGCGCTGTTGCCGCAAGCCACCAATTTCTACGCACCGTTTCCCCCGGAACTCGAATCAACCGATCATGGGGTTGGACGCGCGGGGGCCGGAGATGGTTTCAGTCTCCGGACAGGTTGTTTCAGTCTCCGGAAAGTTCGTCGACCACTCGATCGGCGGCCTCGGCGGGGTCCTCGTGTTCCCAGATTCGTACGACGCGCCAGCCCTCCGCGAGGAGCTTGTCGTCGGTGTCGCGATCGCGCGTGACGTTGGCCGCCAGTTTGTCGGCCCACCACTGCGCGTTGTTGCGGGGCTTGGTCGCGTGCACCGGGCAGCTGTGCCAGAAGCAACCGTCGACGTAGACCGCGACTTTGCGTTTGGGGAAGACCAGATCTGCTCGACGCCTCATGCCCTTCAACGGAGCTCGATCGACGAAGTAGCGCAGACCTCGACGGTGCAGTGCCTGCCGTAGCGCCACCTCGGGCTTGGTGTCGCGGCGTTTCTGCTTGCTCAGTCGCGCGCTGGTCCTGGCGTCGGTGGCGGGCCGGTCTCCGCTCACGCCGACACCCTCTCGGCGTACCCGCCCATGCGTTCGAGATGGGCGTCGAGGTCGTCGAGAAAGCCGTCGACGAAACGGAGATTGCCCGCTCTGGCTCGCTTGAGGAACCCGGCGGTCGCTCGCGCCGAGAGCAGCTTCGCGTCGTCCAGGAAATCGATCAGGTCCTCGTACGGCTCGTGCACCGGCATGGTCGTCACCGCGACCCGGTAGCTGGTGCGGTCGCGTCCCCAGGCTGCGGTCGGCCAGGCCTGACCAGGCAGCAGAGCCGTATCGTTCGAGGCGTCGTAAGGCTGGGGATCGTCGAGTGCGCTCGCCGCCCAGGACGCCATGCGCACACTGACGGCGTTGCCGACGAGCTTCCAGCGATGTCCGCTGCGGACGTCGGGCTGCTGGACGGCGGGCAGCGTCCACTCCGGATCGAATCCCTGCAGACGTTCGGCACCGATGATCCCGGGAGTGACGATCTCCCCGGACGGCAACCGAACCGCCGGCGGACTGGCTATGCCGAGCGAGGATCCGCCCTTGAGCGTCGGGACCGCATTGACGGCCCAGCCCAGCCCGCGAATGCCCTCGGTCCAGTAGAAGCCGCACGGCTGCGTGGCCGGGTCGCCGTCGGGCAGCGGTCCTGCATCCTGCGAGAACAGCACCTCGCGTGGATCGTCGGTACGCGAGGCCAGCATCACCACCCGCTGCCGACGCTGCGGCAACCCGAACGCGCGGGCGTCGACGACGCGGTATGCCCACATGTAACCGAGGTCCTCCAGCGCGTCGGTGATGTGTCGCATGGCCGCCCCACGGCCGAGTTGGAGCATGAACGGCACGTTCTCCATCAGCAGCCATCGCGGGCCGCGTCGACGCGAGACCAGCCGAAACACCTCGTCGACCAGGCCCGATCTGGCACCGGTGATGCCTGCGGTGCGGCCGGCCTGCGAGAGGTCCTGACAGGGGAAGCCGGCCGCGACGAGTTCGGTGTCGGCGGGCAGGCTTCGAAGAGTGGTGACGTCGGTGTGCAGGGGTACCTCGGGCATGCGCGCTTTCAGGACGGCCCCGGCTCCGAGATCGATCTCGCACAGCAACTGCGTCGTCCACCCTGCGTCGGCCAACCCCAGCTCGAGCCCGCCGATCCCCGCGAACAACCCGACCATCGACCGTGCGCTCACGTATGCCCTTCCTTTGCCCGACGGCCCTACGTTACTCGAGGGTCGGTTCGCTTGACCTCGACCGAGCTCGAGGTTTCACACTGGAATGCGAGGGCCGAAAAATCGGTTGGAAACTGAGCCTGTGCAATGAAAGCATTCGAGCACAGCAATAAGGAGAAGAACTGTGTCTACGGGTGTGCTCGATCCCGAAACCCGAACCCTCGATCAGCCATACCCGGACACCGCGAAGCCGCCCAGCTCGCTGCGCCGTTTCGCGCCGTTTCTGCTGCCGTACAAGTGGTTCTACATCGCCTCGATCGTGGTCTCGCTGATCGCCACCATGACCGGTCTGGTGATACCGCTGGTGATGCAACGCGTCATCGACGGGCCCATCACCGATCGTAATTTCTCGGCCGTCTGGTGGCCCGCGGCGTTCGTCCTGTTGCTCGGCACCATCGATGCGCTCGGCATCTGGGTTCGCCGTTACCTGGTCTCCCGCCCGTCGAGTCAGTTCGAGATCTCAGCGCGCGCAACAGTATTCGACAAACTCCAGCGACTGTCGGTCGCGGCTCACGAGAGCTGGGAATCGGGTCAGCTGCTTTCGCGTGCCATCGCAGACCTCGGTTCGCTGCGGCGGTTCATGGCCTTCATCGGCCCGTTCATCATCATCAACGCCGTCACACTGGTCGCAGGCATCGGCGTACTGCTGGTGCAGTCCTGGCAATTGGGGCTGATCATGCTGGCGACGTCGGTACCGCTGGTGATCGCCTGCACCAAGTTCGAGACGCTCTATCGCGTCGTGGCCCGCGACGCTCAGGATCAGGCCGGCGACGTCACGACGACGGTCGAAGAGTCCATCCAGGGTATTCGTGTCCTCAAGGCGTTCGGTCGAAGTGCCCACTTGGGCAAGCAGTTTCTGCGTCAGGCCCGCACATTGCGGGGCACCGAGCTGAAGAAGGTGCGCTACCTGGCGATCATCTGGGCGGTGATCGTCGGGCTGCAGCCGATCACCATCGGCGCGATCCTCGCCGTTGGCACGTACTCCATCGTCCAGGGCACCATGACGGTCGGCACGCTCGTCGCGGCCATCGCCATCGTCACGTTCCTGCTGTGGCCGATCGAATCCTTCGGGTATCTGTTGGCCGAACTGAACAACGCCCGCACGGCAGCGGACAGGTACTGGGAGATCATGGATACTCCCGAAACCGTGACCGATCCGGACAATCCCGTCGAATTGCCCGAAAAGATCCGTGGCCGAGTGCAATTCGATCGCGTCGGATTCACCTTCCCCGACGCGTCCGCACCGCTTCTCGAGGACGTCAGCTTCGTCGTCGAGCCGGGGGAGACCGTCGCGCTGGTCGGCAACACCGGTAGCGGAAAGACCGCGCTGACGAACCTCGTACCCCGGCTGTTCGACGCCACCGAGGGCTCCATCACCATCGACGGAATCGACGTGGCCTCGATGCGGCTGGCCGATCTGCGGTCGATCGTCACGGTGGCGTTCGAGGATCCGGTGCTGTTCTCGGCCAGTGCGCGCGAGAACATCGCGCTCGGTTCGCCCGGAGCCTCCGATGCCGAGGTCGCCGAGGCGTTGGAGATCGCGCACGCAACGGATTTCGTCGAGCAGTTGCCGTGGGGCCTGGCCACTCGCATCGGTGAGCAGGGAATGAGCCTGTCCGGTGGGCAGCGGCAGCGGCTCGCACTGGCGCGGGCGGTGCTGGGCAAGCCCCGGGTACTGGTGCTCGACGACCCGCTGTCTGCGCTCGACGTGGACACCGAAGCCAAAGTGCAGAAGGAATTACGGCGCGTGTTGGCGCACTCGACGACACTGCTGGTGGCGCACCGGCCGTCGACCGCTGCCTTGGCCGACCGCGTGCTGTATCTCGAGAACGGACGAATTGTGGAGCAGGGAACACACGAGGGACTGCTGGCGTCGTCGCCGCGGTACCGCGAAGTGATGGGGTCGATTCATGGCTGAGCAAACCGCAGCCGCGGATTGGCGCGGCGTCGGCGGCGAGGAATCGGAGGTCGACGCAACCGGAAACCTGGTGTTGGCCGGGCGTTCTCGCCGGTTGCTCGCCTCGTTGGTTCGGCCGTACAAGAAGCAGGCCCTGCTGTCGTTCCTGATCATTCTGGTCGACAACATCACCTACGTTGCCGGTCCGCTGTTCATCGCCTATGCGCTGGACAACGGTGTCGGCGCTGCAGCACAGGGTGATTGGGCTCCGTTGCTGTGGGCGATCGGCGGCTACACCGGCTTCGGTCTGCTCGGGATGCTCACCACCTACGCCTTCCTCACCGTCTCCGGTCGGCTGAGTCAGAACATCCTGTACGACCTGCGCGGTCGGGTGTTCGACCATGCCCAGAAGCTAAGCCTGTCGTTCCACGAGAAGTACACCTCGGGACGGTTGATCTCGCGTCTGACCAGCGATGTCGAATCCCTGCAGACGCTGCTCGAAAGTGCGCTCAACGATGCTCTGACGGCCATCCTGTCGATGGTGTCGATCGCGATCATCCTGGTGTACCTCGACGTTCCGATGGCGATGATCGTGCTGGCCGGATTCGTTCCGCTGGTCCTCGTCACCCGGTGGTCGCAGCGTCGACAACGCCAGGGATACCGTCGAACACGGGTGGCGATCGCCCGCGTCGTGGTTCATTTCGTCGAATCCATGGGCGGTATCCGTGCGGTACAGGTGTTCCGGCGCGAGGGCCGCAACGACGCGATTCTGAGCACCGAGGATTCGGAGTACCGCGACGCCACCACCGCAGCGCTGCGCGGGATGGCGAGCTACACCGGCATCGTGCGCTGGATCGGCAACGTCACGCTCGCGATCATCCTGGTGTTCGGTAGCTGGCGAGTGATCAACGGCCACATGGACATCGGTGTGCTCGCCGCCTACGTGTTGTATCTGCGCCGGTTCTACGGACCTCTCGACGAGCTGGCGATGGTCTTCAACGCCTACCAGTCCGCCGCTGCTGCACTGGAGAAGATCTCCGGGGTACTCGAAGAAGAACCGTCGGTGACAGCGCCGACGAACCCGGTGGAGATCGGAACAGCCAAGGGCGACATCACGTTCGACGATGTGCACTTCGCCTACGGCCCCGAACGCGTCGTGCTGCCGGAGTTCTCGTTGCACGTACCCGCCGGACAGGTGGTCGCGATGGTCGGAGCCACCGGAGCGGGTAAGTCGACACTGGCGAAGCTGTTGGCGCGCTTCTACGATCCGACGGCCGGAGCCGTCCGACTCGACGGCGTCGACATGCGGCAGATCAGCGACGACGACCTGCGTCGCAACGTCGTGATGGTGACCCAGGAGTCGTTCCTGTTCTCCGGTTCGGTAGCGGACAACATCCGACTCGGACGCCCCACGGCCACCGATGCCGAGGTGCGGGCCGCGGCCGACGCCGTCGGGCTGACGGAGTTCATCGCGTCATTGCCGGATGGAATCGACACCGACGTACGCAAGCGCGGTGGCCGATTGTCCTCGGGTCAAAGGCAATTGGTGGCCTTCGCGCGGGTGTTCCTCGCTGCGCCGTCGGTGATCGTGCTCGACGAGGCAACATCGAGCCTCGACATCCCGAGTGAGCGGCTGGTGCAGCGCGCGCTCGAGACCATCCTGCAGGGACGAACGGCGCTGATCATCGCGCACCGCCTGTCGACGGTGGCCATCGCCGATCGCGTTCTGGTCATGTCCGACGGCGACATCGTCGAGGACGGAACTCCCGAAGACCTGATCGCGGGAGAGGGACGCTTTGCGCACCTGCACGAGGCGTGGGAAGACTCGCTGGTCTGATTTTCGTAACGCGTCGTCGGTCCTGGGCGAAATGACCTGTATGAGAAGAACATTTGTAGCGGCAACACGAGTTGCCACCGTCGTCGTCTCAGGTCTGGCCTTTTCAGCAATCATCGGCGCAGGCGTTTCCCATGCTGACACTCAGGATTGCTCCATCGCCCACGATGCCTTGGGCGCGTCTGCAACGTGCCACGACACCGGTGCTCCTCCGGGGAGGGAGTACGTACTGATCACCGAATGTTGGGGCTTCCATGTCACTGCCGCCGTTCCGTTCCTGGCGGTCGGCCCCTACACCTCGTCGAGCCGATCCTTCGTGCCGACAGGTCAGGCGTCGGGTAACTGCGGTTCGAGCTGGGGCCAGCCGACGTCGACCCTCGGTGTGGTCACCGGTGCCCACGTGGAGATCTATCGCCAGTGAGATCGGCCTGGTGACCGGCTGATCAGGTCCACGGAGTGATCGGCGGCTTGACCCACATGATCTTCTCGTCGGCGTGCTGGGGCGTCGCACCGTCGTGGCCCGGGTGTTCGGCCGCCCACACGGATTTACGGTCGAGCAACTCGGCCACGATGGTCCACGTCTCCATCGTGCTCGGTGGATGCAGGTCGG
This sequence comes from Rhodococcus sp. 05-2255-3B1, assembly GCF_002258545.1. Taxonomy (NCBI): domain Bacteria; kingdom Bacillati; phylum Actinomycetota; class Actinomycetes; order Mycobacteriales; family Nocardiaceae; genus Rhodococcus; species Rhodococcus sp. 05-2255-3B1. The sequence goes on from NZ_NOZC01000007.1 coordinate 752,895, forward strand.
CAGCGCGGGCCAGCTTCCGGCGGACCGCGTCGGTGAGGTCGAGTAGCTCGGCACCGGTGATGCCGCGATCCCACACATAGCGCGCCAGAGCCTTCGCCTTGTCCTGCCGACTCTTCGCAGCCTGTTCGGAGTGCGCGAAATCGAACTGCCCGCCGCCCGCGTTCTCTGTCGTCACGGGCACAACATTAATGAACTGCGAGAAAAGGCACGTCCGCTTGATCTTCTGGGGGCCTCGTCGCCTACCGTAGGTGGGTGATCACTCAAGCATCGGGTGCAGAGCAAGTCTCCATCCCCGCGACCGATTCCACAGGCGCGAAAACCTGGCCGTCGATCCTGACGTGGCGAGCGCACGACGTTCCCCGCATGGAGTCCGTGCGGGTCCAGCTCTCGGGCAACCGCATCAAGGCTGCCGGACGCATCATCGGTGGCGCGTGCAGCGATCACCCCGCCTTCAGTGCGTCCTACGACCTGGTGACCGACGAATACGGCGTCACCAAGAGGCTCTCGGTGCGCACATCTCTCGCGTCCGGTGACCGCCAGGCCTCCGTCAGCCGTGACGACGAGGGCTACTGGATGGTGGAGAACAGCACCAGCCATCAGCGCTCGACCTACAGTGGCGCGCTCGACGTCGACATGGTGCTCAGCCCATTCTTCAACACTCTGCCGATCCGTCGATTCGGTCTGCACACCCAGGTCCAGGACCTCGAGGTGCCCACGGTGTACGTGAACCTGCTCGACCTCAGCATCCAGGAAGCCACGCTGACCTACAGCAGTGGTTCCGAGGGAATTCACGTCATCTCACCGGTCTCGACGTCGTCCGTAACGGTCGACGCCGACGGTTTCGTTCTCGACTACCCGGGACTGGCCGAGCGGATCTGACGTACGACGCCACCGCGTCGACCCGCGTCCTGCAGTTTTTCCCGCCACCCCGGTTCGCCCGGGGTGACGTCGGTGATCTCGAAGCGTTGATGCTGCTCGTACTGCAGGCGCGCCGTGTTTCCGGCCTCGACCAGTGATTTCGTCGAACCTTCGTCGAGTTCTTCGCGCGCTGCCGTGAGTGCGTCCAGAGCCTCGTCCAGCGCGGTCCGCAGAGCGGCGGCGTTGCCCTCGGTCATCGCCCGAACGAGATTCGGCGACGAGGACGCCACCCGCGTCCCGTCCCGAAACGAGCCCGCAGCCAGGCCCAACGCCAGCGGTCCGCCTGCCGCGCCCACGATCGCGAGTGTCTCGGCCAGCACATGCGGAAGATGGGAGATTCTGGCGACGGCGCGATCGTGCTCGACGCTCTCTGCCGGCACCACCACCGAACCGCAGTCGAGAGCGAGACGGGCCACCCGAACCCACACGTCGGCGTCGACGCCCGGGTCGGTGGACACCACCCACACCGCGTCGGCGAACAGCGTCGGATCGGTGGCCGACCACCCCGAGTGGTTGGTGCCCGCCATGGGATGTCCCCCGACGTAGCGTGCCTGCAAACCCTGCGCCTCGACGGCGGCTGCCATCTCGGCCTTGACGCTGACGACATCGGTCAGCGGAGCTGTGGGGGCATGCTCGGCGACAGCAGTCAGAATCGACTCGACGGCAGGCATCGGAACGGCGACGACGATCAACGCGTCCTGTGCTGCGGCCCTGCTCAGTGCAGCTACCAGATCGGTGCCGACGTCGTATCCATCGGCCACAGCACCTGCAATCGCGTCGGCCGATCGGTTCCATCCCCATACCGGACGGCCCGCATCGTGTGCCGCGCGCAGGATCGACCCACCGATCAGTCCGAGACCCAGAACGCACACCGAAGAAGAAGTCACCCGATCAGATTGGCACAGGTGGTTGACGTCGATCGGACGTGGACTTCGAATACAGGCCCCTACCGGACTACCGTTGCGCGCATGGCCGCACAGCGCGCGAACAACAACCGCGCATCCGCACCGGAATACGACGACCTCGAGGGATTCGGCGTTGCAGTTGTCCGAGAGGAAGGCAAGTGGACCGTCACGCCGCTGTCCGACGACGCACTGACCAGTCTGTCGGCGGCAGAGACCGAATTGCGTGAGCTGCGCAGTTCTGGAGCGGTGTTCGGAATGCTCGACGTGGACGAGGAATTCTTCGTCATCCTGCGTCCCGCACCGAACGGCACCCGACTGTTGCTCTCCGACGCGGTCGCCGCCGTCGACTACGAAATCGCCGCGGACGTCCTCGATGCGTTGAACATCGAGATTCCCGACGTCGACCCCGACGAACTCGACGACATCGAACCCTACGAGGAGGGTGACCTCGCGTTGCTGGCCGATCTCGGACTCCCCGAAGCTGTGCTCGGCATCATCGTCGCCGAGACCGACGACTACCCCGACGAGCAGCTGCAGTCCATCGCCGAACGCCTGGGCTTCGAGGACGAGTTCACCGCAGCGGTGAACAAGCTGCGGCGGTAGTCCGTGTCGGTATCCGACGCGGACATGATCCGCGCAGCGCTGGCGGCTGCCGCCGAGGCGTCGGATGCCGACGTCCCCGTCGGAGCCGTCGTGTTCGACCCCTCCGGACGTGAGATCGCCCGAGCCTGCAATGCGCGGGAGGCGTCGGGCGACCCCACCGGACACGCTGAAGTGATCGCCCTGCGTCGAGCAGCGGCCGTGCACGGGGATGGCTGGCGACTCGAAGGCTGCACCCTGGCCGTCACCTTGGAACCATGCACGATGTGCGCCGGGGCGCTGGTGCTCGCTCGCGTCGGAGCAGTGGTGTTCGGAGCATGGGAACCCAAGACCGGAGCCGTCGGGTCGCTGTGGGACGTTGTGCGCGACCGTCGACTCACCCATAGACCGCAGGTGCGCGGCGGGGTGTTGGAAGCCGAATGCGCCGAAGTGTTGACCAGGTTCTTCGCTCGCCAGAGATAACGATCCCGTCTCGAGGTGAGGGGCGAGGTGGCCGGGTCCGTCGGTTTTCAGGAGTGTGGAGAGCAGGGGTGCGACGACGCGCTCCAACCTCTGCGAAGGAGAGCACTATGGGAATCGGCGACAAGATTTCGAACAAGACCGAAGACCTCGGCGGCAAGGCAAAGGAAGCCGCTGGTTCGGCCACCGGAGACAAGGACCTCGAAGCAGAGGGCAAGGGCGACCAGACCTCGGCAGCAGTCAAGGACGGCGTCGAGAAGGTCAAGGACGCAGCCTCGAACATCAAGGACAAGCTCACCGGCAACTAGTCGCCGGAGTGGAGCCTGCGGAATGACCGATGGATTCGCGTGCTGAGCAGGCGATTTAGCCTCAGGCCGTCATTCCGGTACAGTCTTCTGCGGTGGCGTGTCCGAGCGGCCTAAGGAGCACGCCTCGAAAGCGTGTGACGGGTAATCCCCGTCCGAGGGTTCAAATCCCTCCGCCACCGCCAAAACTCCCCACCCGATCCGTCGGGTGGGGAGTTTTTTTGTGCGCGCAGTCTGGGGTGGGTGTGGGCTTCAGCCGCAAACGCGCGCGCATTTGTCAGACGCGTTCGGATTCGCTATCGATTCGGGGTCTATTGCGCGCGCTCCTGGCAAGTGCGCGCGCGTTTGCGGGCTCGGCGGGGTGGGATCAGTGGGCGGAAGGGGGCGCACTCAGGAGTTCACCGGTGCTGGGTTCACGGGTGCGGGTGTCGGCTTTGCGCGGCTGTATCTGTTGCAAACGCGCGCGCATTCGTCGGTTGCGTGCGAATTCGCGACCGATTCGGGGTCTATTTCGCGTGCACCTGGCAAGTGCGCGCGCAATAGACCCCGGGTT
>NZ_NOZC01000001.1:0-65983 GCF_002258545.1 Rhodococcus sp. 05-2255-3B1
TCGCGGAACTTGTTGTCAGCGCCGTTGCCGTCGGCGCTCGGGTCCTGCGTCAATGGACCATTGCACTCTTCAGACGTATGTAGTGGTCCATTCACGCAGATCAGCTCCGCGGGTGAATGGCACATTGCAGCGCTCAGACGTGTGCAGTGGTCCATTGACGCAGGACCCGAGCGCCGAGGGCAACGGCGATGACAACAAGTTCGGCGAGCAGGATCCAGAACAGCAGCGCGATATCTGGAGCCCAGCGGGCCAGTGTCGAGATCGGCGCATCGGCGAGTGCGGGCAGCGAAAAGTACAGCAGTCCAGCTGCGCCGAGGGCGGCCAGTGCATGCGCGGGTGGGTAGGCGGGCTGAGTGGGTGGACGGGTGGACAGACGACAACGGGCGATCCTCTCGAAAGAGGATCGCCCGTTGTGTGGAGCTGGTGGAGCTACTCGCTGTCGCTGTCTCCGGTGGCCTTGGCCAGATCGACCGGGACTTCGTCGGGGACGATGATCGCCTTCTTCTCACCGCGGAAGGTGAACTTCGCGTCCTCGCCTGCGCCTTCGCCGTCCCAGTTCTCGACGTCGACCAGGATGATCTGGCCGGCTTCGATTTCGCCGAAGAGGATCTTCTCCGACAGCTGGTCCTCGATCTCGCGCTGGATGGTGCGACGCAGTGGCCGCGCACCCAGGACGGGGTCGAATCCGCGCTTGGCGAGCAACGACTTCGCCTTCTCGGTGACCTCGATCGCCATGTCCTTGTTCTTGAGCGCACCTTCGACTCGGTTGAGCATGAGATCGACCATCTGGATGATCTCGTCCTTGGTGAGCTGGTGGAACACGACGATGTCGTCGATACGGTTGAGGAACTCGGGGCGGAAGTGCTTCTTCAGCTCGTCGTTGACCTTCAGCTTCATCCGCTCGTAGTTCGATCCGGTGCCTTCGCCCGAGGAGAAGCCGAGGCCGACTGCCTTCGAGATGTCCGAGGTACCGAGGTTCGAGGTGAAGATGAGCACGGTGTTCTTGAAGTCGACCGTGCGTCCCTGGCCGTCGGTGAGACGACCGTCTTCGAGCACCTGCAGGAGGGTGTTGTAGATCTCCTGGTGTGCCTTCTCGATCTCGTCGAACAGCACGACGGAGAACGGCTTGCGACGGACCTTCTCGGTGAGCTGGCCGCCCTCTTCGTACCCGACGTATCCGGGAGGAGCACCGAACAGGCGCGACGCGGTGAAGCGGTCGTGGAACTCGCCCATGTCGATCTGGATGAGTGCGTCGTCCTCGCCGAAGAGGAAGTTCGCCAGAGCCTTCGACAGCTCGGTCTTACCGACACCGGACGGGCCGGCGAAGATGAACGAGCCCGACGGACGCTTCGGGTCCTTCAGTCCTGCACGGGTACGACGGATCGCCTTCGAGACGGCCTTGACTGCCTCGACCTGACCGATGATCCGCTTGTGCAGCTCGTCCTCCATGCGGAGCAGACGAGTGGTCTCTTCCTCGGTGAGCTTGAAGACGGGGATGCCGGTCCAGTTACCCAGAACCTCGGCGATCTGCTCGTCGTCCACCTCGGCGATGACGTCGAGGTCACCGGAGCGCCACTGCTTCTCCCGCTCGGCGCGCTGACCGACGAGCGTCTTCTCCTTGTCGCGCAGGTTCGCAGCCTTCTCGAAGTCCTGTGCGTCGATGGCCGATTCCTTCTCCCGGCGCGCGTCGGCGATCTTGTCGTCGAACTCGCGCAGGTCTGGCGGCGCGGTCATCCGGCGGATGCGCATCCGCGCGCCCGCTTCGTCGATGAGGTCGATTGCCTTGTCGGGCAGGAACCGGTCGTTGATGTACCGGTCGGCCAGAGTGGCGGCAGCGACGAGGGCACCGTCGGTGATCGAGACGCGGTGGTGTGCCTCGTAGCGATCGCGCAGACCCTTGAGGATCTCGATGGTGTGCTCGACGGTCGGCTCGCCGACCTGGACGGGCTGGAAACGACGCTCGAGAGCGGCGTCCTTCTCGATGTACTTGCGGTACTCGTCGAGGGTGGTGGCACCGATGGTCTGCAGCTCGCCACGAGCCAGCTTGGGCTTGAGGATCGATGCTGCGTCGATGGCACCTTCGGCGGCACCTGCGCCGACGAGCGTGTGCAGCTCGTCGATGAACAGGATGATGTCGCCGCGGGTGTTGATCTCCTTGAGCACCTTCTTCAGGCGCTCCTCGAAGTCACCGCGGTAACGGCTGCCGGCCACGAGCGAGCCGAGGTCGAGAGTGTAGAGCTGCTTGTCCTTGAGCGTCTCGGGAACCTCGCCGTTGACGATGGCCTGAGCCAGGCCCTCGACGACCGCGGTCTTACCGACACCGGGCTCGCCGATGAGCACCGGGTTGTTCTTGGTGCGACGCGACAGCACCTGCATGACGCGCTCGATTTCCTTCGCGCGACCGATGACCGGGTCGAGCTTGCCTTCGAGCGCCGCCTGGGTGAGGTTGCGGCCGAACTGGTCGAGAACCAGTGACGTCGACGGGGTGCCCGCCTCGCCGCGGCCGCTGCCGCTCTCGGACGGCTCCTTGCCCTGGTAGCCCGACAGCAGCTGGATGACCTGCTGACGCACGCGGTTGAGGTCGGCTCCGAGCTTGACCAGAACCTGAGCTGCGACGCCTTCGCCTTCGCGGATCAGTCCCAGCAGAATGTGCTCGGTGCCGATGTAGTTGTGGCCGAGCTGCAGTGCTTCACGCAGGCTGAGCTCGAGTACTTTCTTGGCGCGCGGGGTGAACGGAATGTGACCGGACGGAGCCTGCTGACCCTGGCCGATGATCTCCTCTACCTGGCTGCGTACTCCTTCGAGGGAGATGCCCAGCGACTCGAGAGACTTGGCTGCGACGCCTTCGCCCTCGTGGATGAGGCCGAGCAGAATGTGCTCCGTGCCGATGTAGTTGTGGTTGAGCATCCGGGCTTCTTCTTGAGCCAGGACGACAACACGCCGCGCGCGATCGGTGAACCTCTCGAACATCGCTCTCCCTCACTTCTTGGCGGGTGGTAGCTCGCCCACCAGTTCTTCTAGCGCCGCAGTGTCCAACACGCCGGGTCGCTTGTGCATTTGAAGGTAAGACTGCTTCTCACTGTAGTTGGCCGACGTGACGAACGCCGACCCTCCACCCCTGAAATGCTGCGCGACGGCCCACGTGTGCGGACTGCCTTGCCTGCTTATTGTTCATAACGCAGGCACTATGCAAAACGTTTCCCGTTCACTGTCCGCTGCTGGCGAACAGCTCTTCTCCGTTCGATCAGGCCTGGGAAGGCTTGACGATGGGGAACAGGATCGTTTCGCGGATTCCCAAGCCGGTCAGTGCCATCAGGAGGCGGTCGATGCCCATGCCGGTTCCGGTGGTCGGCGGCATGCCCTGTTCCATCGCGGCGAGGAAGTCCTCGTCGAGCACCATGGCCTCGTCGTCGCCCGCCGCGGCCTGACGCGCCTGATCCTCGAAACGCTCACGCTGGATGATCGGGTCGACCAGTTCGGAGTAACCGGTGGCCAACTCGAATCCGCGAACGTAGAGATCCCACTTCTCGGTGACGCCGGGCTTGCTGCGATGCTGACGCGTCAGCGGGGACGTCTCGACCGGGAAGTCACGGACGAACGTGGGCTCGGTCAACGCGTCGCCGACCTGGTGTTCCCACAGTTCCTCGACGAGCTTGCCGTGGCCGTAGATCGGGACGCCGTCCTTGCGCGGCACCTCGACCCCGACCTTGTCGGCGATCGCGAGCAGTTCGTCGACGGTGGTGTCGGGGGTGACGTCGAATCCGAGCGATTCCGACAGCGACGGGTACATCTCGAGCGTCGTCCATTCGCCGCCGAGGTCGTAGGTGGTGCCGTCGGGCAGCGTGACGACTGTGGACCCGAGTGCGGCCATGGCCACTTCCTGGACGAGTTCACGCGTCATTTTCGCCGAGTCGTCGTACGTCCCGTAGGCCTCGTATGTCTCGAGCATCGCGAACTCCGGCGAATGCGAGGAGTCGGCACCCTCGTTGCGGAAGTTCCGGTTGATCTCGAACACCTTCTCGATGCCGCCGACGACGCAGCGCTTGAGAAACAGTTCCGGCGCGATCCGGAGGTAGAGGTCGGTGTCCATGGCATTGGAATGGGTGACGAACGGCCGAGCCGCCGCGCCGCCGTGCAAGGTCTGCAACATCGGAGTCTCGACCTCGAGGAAGCCGCGACGCTCGAGTGCGTTGCGTAGTTCCCGGACGACGGCGATGCGCTTGCGGGCGGTTTCCCTGGCCTCCGGACGCGTGATCAGATCCAGATACCGCTGCCGAATGCGCGTCTCTTCGTTCAGTTCCTTGTGCGCGACGGGCAACGGCCGCAACGACTTCGATGCGATCTGCCACGCGTCGGCCATCACGGACAGCTCGCCGCGGCGGGAGCTGATCACCTCGCCGTGCACGAACACGAAGTCGCCGAGATCGACATCGGACTTCCACAGGGCGAGAGCGTCCTCGCCGACACCTGCCAGGCTGATCATGGCCTGCAGCTGGGTGCCGTCGCCCTCCTGCAGCGTGGCGAAACACAGCTTGCCGGTGTTGCGCACGAAGATGACCCGGCCGACGACGCCGACGATGAGGCCGGTCGTCGTGTCGGGTTCGAGTTCGGGAAATTCGGTCCTGATCTCGAGCAAGGAGTGCGTGCGTGGAACCGACACCGGATACGCCTCGACCCCACGCTCGAGCAGCGCGGCGCGCTTGGCACGACGAATCCGTAGTTGCTCCGGGGTGTCGTCGGCCTGCTGGGTGGAAGCTGTGTCAGTCACGCGCACACACTTTACAGTCCGATCCGGTGCGGACGATCAGTGCGCAGCGACGGCCTCGGCCTCACGGACGCAGTGCTTCGCCTGCGTGAGTACACCGAGCAGTCCTGCCGACTTCAGCGCCTGGTAACCGCCGACCAGATCGGTGGACCGGTGCAGACCCAGCAGCTTGAGCGACGCGGCGGCGAGAGACGAGGTGTAACCCTCGGAGCAGATGACGATCCATTCGACGTCGTGGTCGACGGCGATCGCCAGGCGCGCATCGCTCGTCGGGTCCAGACGCCATTCGAGGACGTTGCGTTCGATGGCGAGCGCACCGGGCAGCGTTCCCTCGACGGCGCGCTGCGCCTGGGGGCGGATGTCGACGACGACGGCTCCGCGGTCGACGGCGTCGCGCAGCTCGAAGACGGTCATTCGATCGATGGTTTCGCGTGCGGATTCGAGCATTTCGACAATGGTCATGGCGGGGATGGTCACAGCGTGGCCTTCTCGGGTTCGTCGGTGAGCTCGCTACGGGTGCGACGCAGCGTGGACCGTTCGGTCACTTCGTAGTAGGACATCGCCGTCAGGGGCGGCGAGTAGGCGTGGACGCTGAGGGTGGGGCCGGTCGTGGTGGACGCCGGATCGTGCATCACGTCGTGAACCCAACCGAGCGGGAACGACGCCTGATCACCGGCGTCGAGGTGACGCTCCTTCAGTCCTGTTCCGGCCCAACGATATTCGAGAAGCGAACCGCTGAGAACGGTGAGCGCACCGAGCGATCCCGCGTGATCGTGCAGTTCGGTGGAACGGTCGGGAACCCAGCTGATCAACCAGACGTCGAGGTCGTCGTCGGAATGCAGTCGGGCGGCCCAACGCTCGTCGGTCGGCCAGCGGCCGCCGCCGGGAAGCAGGTGGTCGAAGCGGCCCTCGAGGACGTCGGATGCGCCCTGGTCGGTGATGCGAAGCAGGTCGGGTGGGCGCAACCGGGTCGGAAGCGTCGAGACCGAGCGCGACGACAAAGGGGTGCGCGAAGGTACGAAAAGTACAGGTGTGGAAAGCATGAAGCTCTACTCCAGGGGTGTGTACGAACGAGGCAGGGTTCAGCCTCGACAACACTCCTGGGTGGCCATGCACGTCATCACGCCGACGATTCTGGCACACCATCGCACGATGCGCCAGCCGTTCAGCGGGGGCGTCGTTTGGCCATGTTGCGTTCGTAGACCAGACGCAGCCCCTCGAGGGTCAGGTCGGGTTCGTGGTGCTCGATGGTCGTCGACTCGGGCAAGATCAACGCTGCGATGTCTCCGGTACCGATGATGGCGACGTCCGCGCCCGTCACCTCGGGAACCTCTCGTCGAATTCGCCCGACGAGGCCGTCGACCAGACCGGCGAACCCGAAGATGGTGCCCGACTGGATGCACTCCACGGTGTTCTTGCCCAGTACCGAACGGGGCCGGATCATCTCCACCTCACGCAGCGTGGCCGTGCGAGTGGACATGGCCGACGCGGACATCTCCAGCCCGGGAGCGATGGCACCGCCGAGAAATTCCCCCTTGGCCGAGACGACGTCGACGCAGGTGGTGGTTCCGAAATCCACCACGATGCACGCCGTTCCGTACAGGTCGTGTGCGGCAAGGGTATTGACGATGCGATCGGCACCGACCTCTTTGGGATTGTCGACCAGCAACGGCACGCCGGTCCGCACGCCGGGTTCGACCATCACGTGCACCACGTGATCCCAGTAGCGCGCGAGCATCGTCCGCATCTCTCGAAGCACCGACGGAACGGTCGACAGTGCGGTGATTCCGGTGATCTGTTCCGCGTCCTCACCCAGCAGGCCGCGCAGCATCAGTGCCAGTTCATCGGCCGTCACATGAGGGTCGGTTCGAATGCGCCAGTCTCGCAGTAGCTTCGAATGATCACCGGTGCCGGTGAACAGGCCGACCACGGTACTGGTGTTGCGTACATCGATCGCGAGGAGCATCGAATCAGACCAGCACGGAATCGGCCCGCAGATCGCGCGGTGTGATCAGACCCGAGCCCGCGGGCGCATGAGCCGGATCGCTTCCCAGCTCGACGGGCCGGTTCTTCTCGTCGACGAACACCACCCTCGGCGCGTAGTCGGCCACCTCCTGCTCGTTCATCACGCCGTAGGCGATCAGGATCACCAGGTCACCCGGATCGACCAGATGTGCTGCAGCGCCGTTGATCCCGATGACACCGCTGCCGCGCTCACCGGTGATCACGTACGTTTCGAGCCGCGCACCGTTGTCGATGTCGACGATGGTGACCTGTTCGCCTTCGAGCAGGTCGGCTGCCTCCATCAGATCCTGATCGACGGTCACCGAGCCCACGTAGTGCAGATCGGCGTGCGTGACGGTGGCGCGATGGATCTTGGACTTCATCATTGTTCGAAACATGTTGTGCCCTCAGCTCTTCGGATCGTCGGGACTAATTTTTTCTGGTCGTTCCGCAGGCTCCACTCCTGCCTCCAGAAAACCGGTGCCGACTGCGACACCGACATTGTCGATCAATCTCGTGGTGCCGACCTTGGCCGCCACGAGCAGTCTGCCGTCCCCACGTTCGGGAGCCGGACCGAGATGCGGGTCGCGCACCTCCAGGTAGTCGACCTGCACCAGCGGAGCCTCGTCCAGAACTGCACGCGCAGTGGCGATGATGGCCTCGACTCCCCCGGCCGCGGCGTGCGCCCCGGCGACCAGCGCGGCCGACAGCGCCATCGCAGCGTCACGCTGCTCGGGGTCCAGGTAGCGATTACGCGAGGACAGCGCAAGACCGTCCTGCTCGCGAACCGTCGGGACCCCGATGACGGCGACGTCGAAGTTCAGATCGCGCACCATCTGCCGGATCAGTGTCAGTTGCTGGTAGTCCTTCTCGCCGAAGTACGCGCGATGCGGAGCCGCGATCTGCAGCAGCTTGGCCACCACGGTGAGCATTCCGGCGAAATGCGTTGGCCTGCTCGAGCCTTCGAGCTCTGCGCCGAGCGGTCCGGGATTGACGGTGGTGCGCGGACCCGACGGATACATGTCCGACGCCGACGGCGCGAAGACCAGTTCGACGCCCTCCTCACGCAGCAACGCGACATCGGCGTCGAGGGTGCGCGGGTAGGCATCGAGGTCCTCGCCCACACCGAACTGCAGCGGGTTGACGAAGATCGACACGATCACCACCGCACCGGTGAGCTTGGCCTGCCGCACCAACTGCACGTGCCCGGCGTGCAGCGCGCCCATGGTCGGAACCAGAGCGACCTGCTTCCCGACGCCCCGAAGTGCTTTCGACACCGACGTGATCACCGCAGGATCGTGGTGAACCGTCAACTGCCCCTTGGTGTAGCTCCCCGCGAGGGTCATCGATTGCCTTCCAGAAGTTCGATCAGGTCTGCCTTGGCACCGATCCGCTGCGCCGATCGCAAGGACAGCGCGCGGTATCCGGCTGCGATCCTCGAATCCACGGATTCGAGTACGTCGAGATGCTTGCCGACGGCCGCGGTATCGCCGCGGGCCACCGGCCCGGTGAGCGCCGACTGTCCGTTGCGCAGAGCATTGTCCAGCGCAGCTTCGAGCAGTGGAGCCAGAACACGCTCGGGCACACCGCGTTCGGAATCCGAACCGGGAAAACCCGGTCCGGCCAATGCAACTCGGAGGGCTTCGACCGCGTCGACCACAAGCGTGACGAGGTGATTGCTGCCGTGCGCGAGCGCGGCATGGTAGAGCGGCCGATTGTTCTCGGGCACGTGCACCGGCTCGCCGCCGATCTCGAGCACCAGGGCCTGCGCCACCGCGTAGCCGATCTCGTCGCCTGCGGTGATGCCGAAGCACGCCGCCGTCATCCGGTCGGTGTCCTCGACTCCGCCGCTGAACGTCATGGCCGGGTGGATCGCCAACGGCACGGCACCGAGAGCGGACAGCGGCTCGAGCACCGAGATCCCGTTCGCGCCGGAGGTGTGCACCACCAACTTTCCCGGTGCCACCGCTCCGGTGGACGCCAGGCCCGCCACGATCGATGCCAACTCGCTGTCCGGTACCGCCAGGATCAGCAGTTCGGCGCGACGAGCAACCTCGTCGACGGGCAGCACCTGGGACTCGGGGAGCCGCTCACGCACCCGCGTGATGGACGCGTCCGACACGGCAGCGGCACCGACGACCACATGCCCGACGCGTTCGAGCGCCTCACCGAATGCGGTACCGACCCGTCCCGCCGAGACGACACCTACCGTCAAGCGAGCCGGAGACAGACCACCAGTGAACCCGGATGAGGTCACCGAAAATTTCCTCTCGTTCGTTCCAGTCCCGCTCTGCGGGTACCGGACGTCCTGCACGGAACAATAGCGACCGCGACCCCTCGCGGGCCATGGAAGAACTGTGTGATCTGGTTCTCAGTCTGCGCGACGGCGACGGCGGCGTGTGCCCGGGTCGGTCGTGGCCGCATCTCCGGACCCTCCGCCTTGCAGTCCGGCCATGATCTCGGCGACGGATCGACCGTTCGAGTGTGCGCCCGACGCATCCTCGTCGTCGGTCGACTCCGCGCGCCTACGGCCGCGTCGGGGCGAGACGGACGTGTCCTCAACCGATGTCCGGTAGTCGTGATCGGCCGCGAAGAACGCGTCCGCCGATTCACGCAGCGAGGCGCGCGACGCAGAGAGGGCGTCGCCGTTCCGGTCCGCGGCGGGCTCGTTCTCGGATTGCGTGTTCGGCTCCGCGGAGAAAGGATCCGCAGCATAGGACTCCGTGGAATACGAGTCCCCGGAGAACGAGTCCGCGGAGAACGAACCCGTGGAGTACGAACCGACCGAATCGACCTCCGTGTGTTCGGTCTCGGCTGTGGCCTGCGGCTCTGGCTCCGCCTCGGGTTCCGGCTCGGCCGCAGGTCGACGCGTCTGCTCGAAGTCGTATGCGGTGAAAGGGGAGCTGGGCGGCGTCACGCGCCCCGCCGGTCTCGGTGCGCCGTAGGGGCGGGCCTGCGCTGCAGGTCGCTCGTACGGGTCCGCGTCCGTGTCGGAGGCGTCCGTGTCGTGACTCGTCTCCTCGAACGAATCATCGGCGTACGAATCCTGGGCCGATTCGGCAGCCGACGATGCCGCTGCTGAAGCCGTGGCCTGCGGCATCTCGTCCGGATCCTCGGGGTACACCACCGACGTCTCGGCTGTGACCGGCTCGTCGTAGGGAGTTCCGACTCCGTTGAGGCCGGTTCCCGGTGCCATCGAACCGTTGCCGCGACCGGGGACGTACAGGCCGGACGGTGCAGGTTGGTAGCTGTCGTACCCGCGTCCGCCGAGTTCTTGCATCCTCATCGCTTCGGCACGCAGTGCGACACGTTCGGTGGGCAGATTGCCGTCGAAGAGCACCTGCAGGTTCTGGCGGAGGGCAGCGAGTTCGTTGCGCAGTGCTGCGACCTCGTCGATCTCGAGCTGCGATTCGCTGCGAACCCGGGCTTCGACGTTCATCTCGTACTCGCGTCGCGCCGAGATCTCCCGAGCCAACTGCAACTCGTAGACCGTCTGCAGATCCTTGGCCTTGATCTGATCGGCGGCCGCCTCGCGCCGGTACTTGGTCATCGCGAACGCACCGATCACCGCAGCCCACAGCGCCGAAAGGACACCGACCCTCATCCACTGCACGCTCTCGGTGAAGAGCAACAACACACTGGCGATGATGCCGAACACGACGAGCGCCGCGAGGAACAGCTGGCTCGCACTACGCCTCTTACGGCGTCCCTTCTTTGCGCGAGTCTGATCTGTCATGTTCACAAGGGTAACTGGCAAATCGTTCGCAAATAGTCATCCTCGACCGATCACTTACACAACCGAGGTAACAATCAAATGTTTCGAGCGTTACCGAGAACGCTCGTCGTCACGGTCTTCCGGGGTACGGCAGCACTGTTCGAGCCACACCGCGGCAGCGACGACGGCCAGTCCCGCCACGAGCGCGACGACGGCTCCGGCCCTGTCCGACGACGCTGCCCGCACCGTCGCCGCACGCGGTATCACGTACACCAGAAACCCGACGCACACTCCGACGACAGCGGTCCCCACCAGCATCGATGCCTTGGCCAACACCAACGCCCTGAACACAGTCAACGGGTGCAGATCGTGCAGACCGCTGCCCACCCGATGCTCGGCGATGCGGTTGCGAACGATCACCGCGGTGACCACTTGCACCACCGCGACCAGATACAACGACGCCCCGGCGTACACCGGAATCGGAGGCAACGAGCCGTAGAAGACCCGAACCAGCAACCACGTGCCTATCGAGGCGACCAGGAAAAGACCCAGCACATCCCAGACCTTGGTGGGATTGGTCACCACGACCCATCACCGACGCCCTCTTGCTCTTCCGGTCGTTCCTGCAGGCTCCACTCCTGCTGGACAACTCCCGCACGCTCCTCCGGACACAGTCGCGCGAGCAATTCGGTCACCGGCACATCGTCGTCGCCGACCCGCAGGGTGGCGTCCGGTTCGACGTCCAGCCACGGCAGCAGGACGAACGCCCGCTCGTGCGCGCGCGGGTGCGGAAGGATCAGACGAGGGTCCTCGCTGATCAGGTTCTCGCACACGACCACGTCGACGTCGAGGCTCCGCGGCCCCCACCGCTGGACTCGAACGCGATCGGCCGCCTCCTCGAGGCGCTGCCCGAAGCGCAACCAATCCCAGGCGTCGAACGCTTCGTCCTCGGCCACCACGACGGCATTGAGGAAGTCCTGCTGCTCGACGCCGCCCCAGGGAGCGGAGCGATAGACCGGCGAGCAGGCCACCAGCCGTGACCCCAATTCGGTTGTGACAGAACGCAAGTGGGCCAGCGAATCACCGACGTTGCTGCCTATGGACAGCACCGCCCGGGTCACGACCGCTCCCGGTACGCCACCACGGCAACGTCCCCGAACGTCAACGGGATGGGTGCCGACGGCTTGTGCAGCACCACCTCCACCGCGTCGACGCGTGAGTCGTACGCCAGCACGACCTCGGCGATCTCGGCCGAGACCGTCTCGATCAGGTCCTTCGACGGGCCAGCGACGACAGCCGCGGCGTGCTCGGCCAGTTCTCCGTAGTGCAAGGTTCGCGTCAGGTCGTCGGTCTCGGCCGCGGGCCGCAGGTCCATCCAGACGGTGATGTCGACGACGAAGTCCTGCCCGTCTCGCTTCTCGAAGTCGAAGACGCCGTGATTGCCGCGCACCGTCAGGCCACGCAGTTCGATGCGGTCGCCGCGACGCGTCCCGGTGCCGACGCGGCTGCTGATCTCGCTCATGCCCGATCACCCTGCCATGCCCGTACGACCGCCACCGCGTCGAGTGACGCTCGAACGTCGTGCACGCGCACACCCCACGCTCCCCCGGCGACGGCGAGCGCCGACACCACGGCCGTGGCGACCTCTCGCCCGTCCGGCGGTCGCGGAGAACCGTCGTCGTCCGCCAGCAGTGATCCGAGGAATCGCTTCCTGGAGGCACCGACGAGAACCGGGAAGCCGGCCGACACCAGATCGGGGAGGCCACGGAGCAGTTGCCAGTTGTGCTCGGCGTTCTTGGCGAAGCCGAGGCCCGGGTCGAGCACGAGCATCGCGGTGTCCACTCCTGCGGCCACTGCGTGGTCGACCTGTTCGAGCAGTTCGCTGCGGACGTCGGCGACCACGTCGTGGTACCGATCGGCCGGACCGGCGTGCCGGTATTCGGATCCGGCGGCTCGCCAGTGCATCAGGATCCACGGCAATCCGCCGTCCGCAACCACCCCGGCCATGGCCGGATCCGCCCGACCGCCCGAGACGTCGTTGACGATCGATACCCCGGCCTCGATTGCGGCCTCGGCGACCGAGGCACGCATGGTGTCGACGCTGGTGGCCACCCCTGCTTCGGCGAGCGCAGCGATGACCGGTACGACACGCTGCGCCTCGAGTGTCGGATCGATCCGGTCTGCTCCGGGCCGCGTCGACTCACCACCGACGTCGACTATGTCGACGCCGCGACGATGCATCGCCAACCCGTGTTCGACGGCAGCGTCGACGTCGAGGTATCGACCGCCGTCGGAGAACGAATCGGCAGTGACGTTGAGTACACCCATGACGACGGGTGCCGGGGGGATACTTCGCGCCGGGCTCATCGGGAATCGACCGGACGCGTCATTTCCGCAGAATCAGGTCCAGAGCTTCCGAACGCGACGCCGCGCTGGACTGCAACAGACCCCGCACCGCGGAGGTGGTGGTACTGGCACCCGGCTTGCGAATCCCGCGCATGGCCATGCACAGGTGCTCGGCCTCGATCACGACGATCGCACCGCGCGGGTCGAGCTTGCGCATCAACGCGTCGGCGATCTGGCTGGTCAGACGCTCCTGCACCTGCGGGCGCTTGGCGTACATGTCCACCACGCGTGCCAGCTTCGACAGGCCGGTGACCTTGCCGCTCTTGCCAGGGATGTAGCCGACGTGTGCAACGCCGTGGAACGAGACCAGGTGATGCTCGCACGTGGAGAACATGGGGATGTCGCGGACGAGAACCAGTTCCTGGTGCCCCTCGTCGAACGTCGTGTTCAGCGCAGTGTCCGGGTCGGTGTAGAGCCCGGCGAAGATTTCGCGGTAGGAACGCGCGACGCGGGCCGGGGTGTCGAGCAGACCTGGACGGTCGGGATCCTCGCCGACGGCGATCAGCAGCTCCCGCACGGCGGCCTCGGCGCGAGGCTGGTCGAAGACCGCGCCGGTGGCGTAGGCCACTGTCTCTTCCACTGCCCTCTGCTGCGCTGCTGGGACTTCTGCCGAGTCGATTGCCGACTCGTCGGTCCGGTTGACTGACACGAGAACGTACCTCCGGTTGGGCTCCGCGAATGTGACAGCTGGGCCGAACTGCACCTGTTCTTCACGAGCAGCTGCGTCGACCTTCAGCGGGGTTCGAACGACGGACTGGGCCGACCGAAAGGGTCGACCCAGCCAGCCTAATGATGGACCTAGCGGTACGAACCGCCCGGCCCTTCCCAGCGTTGCGTCCGCGGACCTTCGTCGCCGTCGTCCTCGGCTCGCTCGTCTCGCCGCGAGTCCTCGGACGGGCTGCTCGAGGAACGATCGTCTCCGGGCAGCGGATAGCTCTGCGACGGAGTCGGAACCTCCCAGGTGGGAGGCGACGCCTCGGCCGGTGCAGCATCGTTCTGGTTCTGGCCGTACGGGGGCTCGTGCCGAGAGGTACGACCCTGGTCCCGAGCGTCCGGCCGGAACGGATCCGGCTGATACTGCGGCTGCTGATATTCCGGTGGTTGATTGGAAGACGGTTGATTCGAAGGTGCAGCGGTCGGCGGTTGATACGCCTGTGGCTGCTGATAGGTGGGGTGCTGCCGGTACGTCGGTGGCTGTCCCTGCGGCGGCTCGTACCGATTCTGGTCCGGTCGATCCGATTCCGACTGCTCGCGGTTCGGTTGGTTCGCAGCAGGCGGCGTGGTCGGTCCCTGGTAACGGGGAACCGCGGACTGCTCGCGCGGAGGCCATCCCGGAGCCGACCATCCGGCCGGGGCACCGTAATCGGGACGCGAGCCCTGGCTCGGGCCGCTCGGGCGTGGGTCCTGCCTGCGATAGCCCTCGGAGTATCCGCCCCCGTTGGGAGCTCCTCCGTTGACCGGGCCGCCGTAACCTCCGTTGGGCCCACCGTTGTAGCCGCCGCCGTTGAAGCCGCCGGTTACCGGGGCGCTGCGTCGCCCACCGGTGTTCGGCGCATCGACGTCGCCGGTGCTCGGCGATCCGTTGACCGGGCCACCGTTGGTCGGAGCGCCGTTCGACGGGGCACCGTTGGTGGGTGCGCCGTTGGTCGGAGACCCGTTGTAGCTGTTGCTTCCGTTCGGGTAGCCACCCTTGCTCAGCTGCGGCGAACCGGCGTAGCTGGGCTGCGGAAACTGTTGCGGCGGAAGCTGCTTCGGGGCCGGCGGCACCGGAGGCCACGGCTCGCCGCGCTCGGCGGCGAGTTCGCGAGGAGTCTTGACCGGTGGCTTGTCCGAGGGCTTGCGATCACCGAAGTCGTTGAACAGCGTGATGCGCGGACGCTTGGTGACGCTGTGGAAGATCTTCTCGAGGTCCTTGCGGGTGAGCGTCTCGCGTTCGAGCAGCTCCGAGGCAAGGGTGTCGAGCAGGTCTCGGTACTCGTTGAGGATGGCCCACGCCTCGGTGTGCGCCGCCTCGATGAGCTTGCGCACCTCCTCGTCGATCTCGCGGGCGACCTCATGCGAGAAGTCGGACTGCTGGCCCATCGAACGGCCGAGGAACGGGTCACCCTGTTCCTGTCCGTAGCGAACGGCTCCGAGCTTGCTGCTCATGCCGTACTCGGTGACCATCGCGCGAGCGATCTTGGTGGCCTGGTCGATGTCCGAGGACGCACCGGTGGTCGGCTCGTGGAAGACGAGCTCCTCGGCCGCGCGGCCACCCATGGCCATGACGAGGCGAGCGATCATCTCCGACCGCGTCATCAGGCCCTTGTCGTCCTCGGGCACCGTCATCGCGTGACCGCCGGTGCGACCGCGAGCGAGGATGGTGACCTTGTAGACGGGCTCGATGTCGGGCATCGCCCACGCCGCGAGAGTGTGACCACCCTCGTGGTACGCGGTGATCTTGCGTTCGTGCTCGCTGATGATCCGACTCTTGCGGCGCGGGCCACCGACGACGCGGTCCACCGACTCCTCGAGGGATGCCTCGGTGATGACGGTGCCGTTCTCGCGGGCGGTGAGCAGTGCCGCTTCGTTGATGACGTTCGCCAGGTCGGCACCGGACATTCCGACGGTTCGCTTGGCGAGACCTTCGAGGTCGGCGTCCTGCGCAACGGGCTTGCCCGCGGAGTGCACCTTCAGGATCGCCCGACGGCCGGCCAGGTCGGGGGCACCGACCGGGATCTGCCGATCGAAGCGGCCCGGACGCAACAGTGCGGGGTCGAGGATGTCGGGGCGGTTGGTGGCGGCGATGAGGATGACGCCGGTGCGCTCACCGAAGCCGTCCATCTCGACGAGCAGCTGGTTGAGCGTCTGTTCGCGCTCGTCGTGACCGCCACCCATGCCTGCGCCGCGCTGACGACCGACGGCGTCGATCTCGTCGACGAAGATGATGCAGGGGCTGTTCTGCTTGGCCTGCTCGAACAGGTCGCGCACGCGGGACGCGCCGACACCGACGAACATCTCGACGAAGTCCGAGCCGGAGATGGTGAAGAACGGCACGCCTGCCTCGCCCGCGACGGCGCGCGCGAGCAGCGTCTTGCCGGTTCCGGGAGGGCCGTACAGCAGTACGCCGCGCGGAATCTTGGCACCGAGGGCCTGGTAGCGAGACGGGTTCTGCAGGAAATCCTTGATCTCGTAGAGCTCTTCGACTGCCTCGTCCGCGCCCGCGACGTCGGCGAACGTGGTCTTGGGCATGTCCTTCGTCAACTGCTTGGCCTTGGACTTACCGAAGCCCATGACGCCACCGCGTCCGCCACCCTGCATGCGGCTCATCACGAAGATGATCACGCCGAGGATCAGCACCATCGGCAGGATCAGCAGCAGGAACGAGCTGAACCAGCTCTCCTGGGTGACGGTGGTGTTGTAGCTGGTCAACCCCTGGGAGTCGACCTTGTCGAAGATCTGCTCGGACGCCGAGTCCGGGTACTTCGCAATGATCTGAGTTTCGTTGCCGGAGGCCTCGTTGGCCTCTTTGAGCGTCAGCCGAATCTGTTGTTCACGGTCGTCGATCTGCGCGGACTCGACATTGCGGTCGTCGAGTTGGGCGATCGCCACCGAGGTGTCGACCGTCTTCCAATCCCGCGTGTCGTTACCGAAGTAGCTGAAGGCATAGATCACCAACAGAATGCCGAAAACGATGGCAAGATTTCGTATTACTGTCTTCCGATTCATACAGCTTCAGCCGACTCGGCCGTGTCCTTTCAGTCCGCTCCAGCGCGCTGGCTGCTCCCTGCCCGCCGGATACTCCAGGCTAGCGCGAGACTCGGACATCTGACTCGCTCTTACCTGGCGCTGTGCGTCCACGCACCTGTTTGCGTCGACGCTCCTTCCCCTCCAACGACTGCACTCCCCCGGCAGTTCCCCACCTGATGGGCACCTTATCCGCATCGATGGACCATTGCATGCGTCTCCGCGCGGCAATGGTCCATTCACGCGGGCGGGGTGGACCGAACGAACGAACTCAGCTGTAGACCTTGGGATCGAGTAGGCCGATGTACGGCAGGTCCCGGTAGCGCTCGTTGTAGTCGAGGCCGTAGCCGACGACGAATTCGTTGGGGATGTCGAAGCCCACGTTCGCGACCTCCACGTCGACCTTGATGGCGTCGGGCTTGCGCAGCAACGTCACCACCGACAGCGAGGCAGGCGAGCGGGTCGCGAGGTTGCGCTTGAGCCAGCTCAGCGTCAGACCGGAGTCGATGATGTCCTCGACGATCAGCACGTGGCGTCCGGTGATGTCGCGGTCGAGGTCCTTGAGGATCCGGACGACGCCCGACGACGAGGTGGACGACCCGTAGGAGCTGACCGCCATGAACTCGAGCTGCGCCGGGATGGGCAATGCGCGCGCGAAGTCGGTCATGAACATGATCGCGCCCTTGAGGACGCCGACCAGGAGCAGGTCACCTTCCGGCGAGCCTTCGGGATACCGCTGGGCGATCTCTTCTGCGAGTTCTGCAGTGCGTGCTTTGATCTGTTCCTCGGAAATGAGAACCGATTCGATGTCGCCCTCGTACACGGGGTTTCCCTTCATTCGTTCTCCAGGCCGACGCTCAGCCTGCCATGCCGACGCGAGCACACCAACCTGGCGTCGGACGTTCCTCCTGGCAGCGCGACTCCGCCCTGACCCGTCCACCGTCCGACGAGGGCATCGACGGCCCGAATCTGCCGGTCGGTCAGCGACGTCACACCTCGACCGAGCAACCATCGACGCAGCACTCGCCTGCGAACGGCGGGAGCGAGCGGGTCGAGTGCAGCGACCTCGAGGTCCGGCGCATCGGTATCGACGACGGACTCGGCCATCGCGTCGAGGACCAGGCCGTCCTCGCGCAACTGCTCGGCGGTCCGCGCGAGTGCAGCGGCGACACCACCGCCGAGCACATCCTCGAGCAGGGGCAGGACCTCGTGACGCAACCGAACCCGAGTGAAGTCGGTGTCGATGTTGTGCGGATCCTCGAACGGCTCGATCCCCAGCTCGACGCAGGCAGCCCGGGTCACGCTCCGCCTCACTCCGAGCAGCGGCCGGCCCCACGGCGCATCGAATGCCGCCATCCCGGCGATCGACCGCGGTCCCGATCCGCGCCCCAACCCGAGCAGCACCGTTTCGGCCTGATCGTCGAGGGTGTGCGCCACCAGCACCGACGCGTCGCCGCGGGCCCGGTTCAACGCGTCGTACCTGGCTCGGCGGGCGGCTGCTTCCATCCCTCCCGAACCGCTCACCTGCACCGTCAGAACCCGCGCGTCGGCGACACCGAACTCGAGAGCGCGCGCCGCCGCTGTCGAGGCCACCTGCGCGGAGCCGGCCTGCAGACCGTGATCGACGATCAACGCGAGCACACCCGGAGCCTCCGCCACGGTCGCGGCGGTCAACGCCAACGAATCCGCTCCACCGGACAACGCGACGGCGACAGGACCGGGGTGGGCGGCGAGCCACGCGCGCACCGCATGCCTGACCTCGAGCAGCGCGGGGCCTTCGGGTAGCCGCGTGGGCATCAGCCCAGAACTCGGGCGATCCAGGCGTCGGGGTCCTCGATCTCCGACAGCAACGGCAGTGTGTCGGGCCCGGTCCACACGGTGTTGAAGCGTTCCATCCCCACCGTGGCGACGACGTGATCGACGAACGCCTTGCCGCGCACGTACTGCGCCATCTTCGCGTCCATGCCGAGCAGTGCCCGGACGACGCGTTGCAGCGGGTTCACCTTGCGTTGCCTGCGCTGATCGAATGCACCGCGGATCTGCGTCACGGTCGGCACGACGGCCGGTCCGACGGCGTCCATCACGTGGTCGGCGTGGCCTTCGAGCAGGGTGCCCAGCACCAGGAGTCGGTCGATGGCGTCGCGCTGGGGCTGCGGTTGGGTGGCGCGCAGGAGTCCGACGATGCCTGCGTCCTCGGACCTGGTGGACCCGCTCGGATTCTTGCGGGCCTTCAGCGCACCGGTCAGCCGGTTGGCGACATCTGTCAGCGGCTCGTCGGTGCCGTCGGAGAGCACCCCGACGTTCTCGCGCATGTAGCCGCCGAGCCACGGCGCGGAGGAGAACTGCACTCGGTGCGTCACCTCGTGCAGGCACACCCACAACCGGAAGTCGCTCGGCGACACACGAAGCGCCCGCTCGACGGCAATCACGTTGGGCGCGACCAGAAGCAGCGTTCCGTTCTCGCCGGTGAAGGGGTCGTACTGTCCGAGAATGGCGCTGGACAGAAAGGCCAGCATCGCTCCGGCCTGCAGTCCGGCCGGCTTTCCGCCGAGCAGACCGGACGGCGGCGTACCGTCGTCGTCTCCGGTCAGGTGCTTCATCGACGACGCGGCCGCGGCGATCCAGCCGGCGCGGTCGACCACCTGGGCGTCGGGCACGGGGAGGCCGTCGGCCAGGCCGGTGGTCTCGCGAACCGGCCCCTCGGCCCGAATCGATGCGGCGGCAAGCTCTTCCACGGCCGCATCGGCGGTGTAGCGCGAAGTGGCCGGACCCGGGCGGGCCAGCTTCGCTCCGGTCTTCGCCGCCACCGACCAGTCGACGGCACCGGCGAAACCGGACGTGGATTCGCCGTCTTCGGCCTTCGTTGCTGCGTCCGTGTTCACTGGCAACCACACAATCTCAGGGTCGATGCGACGGCATCGAGGGCGGGACGACTGACGTCGGGCGGCCGGTCGTTGGACATCAGCGCGAAGGTCAGGATGCGGCCGTCGACGTCGACGACGTACCCCGCCAAAGCGCTTGCAGCAGAAAGGGTTCCGGTCTTGGCGCGAACCCAGCCCGCTCCGGTTCGATCCCCCGAGGCGTACCGATCCGTCAGGGTTCCGGTCGCGCCGGCCACAGGAAGATAGTCGAGCATCGGACGCAGTGCAGGCTGCTCGGTTCCGGCTGCCGACGTCAGCACCTGATCGAGCAGCCTGGCCGGAATCTTGCCGTCGACCGACAGTCCGCTGGCGTCCTCGAGCGTGAGTCCGGCCATGTCGAAGCCTGCCGAGTACAGGGTCTGCCCGATCGACGCCACCGCTCCGGAAAAGCTTGCCGCCGTGTTCATTTCGAGAGAGATCTCGCGTCCTACGGCCTCGGCGAGGACATTGTCGGAGCGATAGATCATCTGCTGCAAGCGGTTCCGCAGCGGCGCGGATTCGACGGATGCGATCTGATCGGCCCCGTCGACGGCCTTGCCGATCGTCACCGCTGCCGGGTCGACGCCCAGCCCAGCGGCCAGTGCGCGGCCTGCGTCCAGCGCCGGGGTTGTGCTGCGCGGCGACTCGTCGACGAGTGGGTCCGATCGTCCGCCGTCGAGCATGATCGGTTCGATCGGTGTGATGGAACCGGCGGCGATGTCGGCGGGGAACCAGCCCTGCGCCATCGTGTCACCGGAATAGACGGAGGTGTCGACGCCGATGCTGCGCACCACCGTTCCGCTGCGCCGAATCTGCTCCACCAGGTCGTCGATGCGCGCCGCTCCCGGATAGAACCCGTCCGTTCCGACCGGAAGCGCGGTGAGTGTGGGGTCGCCGCCCGCGATCAGCACGATGTTCCCCTCGCCGTTGCCCTGGACCACGCGGGTGGTGACGCGGTGATCGGCCGGGAGCGCGAGCATCGCCGCGGCAGCGGTGAGGACCTTGGTGGTCGAGGCAGGCGTCATCGGAGTGTCGGGGTTCTGGGACCAGAGCACCTGACCGGTCCGTGCGTCGGCGACGGTGCCGGTGAACGTGCCGAGGGCGGGATCGTCGACCACCTGGGCCAGCGCAGCTGCCAGAGCTGCCGAGTTCGGCACCGGTGCCGATTCCGGGAACGGGGTGATCGCAGGGTCGGGCAGCACCGTCTCGGGTGGGGGCTCGATCGCGGTCTCGGCTCCGTCGGACACCGACGGCAACACGAGGGCGGCGGTCGTCGCGGCGAGGATCACGACGAACAGCGCACACAGCGTCAGGATCACGCGCTTCTTCCTGCGCCGTCGGCCCGCTGTGGGGCCGAGGAACCGTCGTGTCAGCCCCGCCACTGTTCCTCCGTATCTGCCGTGGTCGTACCCACGATCGTTCAGTCAACAGTATCCTCGGGTCCGGTAGCCTTGCGCCGCCACCATCGACACATTCGCAACGGTTCGGGCCCGGTCGGGCCCGAACGAAGACAGTGAGGACTGCACGTGCCGTTCGACGTCACCATCGAGATCCCCAAGGGGCAGCGCAACAAGTACGAGGTCGACCACGTCACCGGACGTGTTCGACTCGATCGCTACCTCTACACCGCGATGGCGTATCCAGCCGATTACGGCTTCATCGAGAACACGCTCGGCGAGGACGGCGATCCGCTCGACGCACTGGTTCTGCTGCCCGAGTCGGTGTTCCCCGGCGTCATCGTCGAAGCCCGTCCCGTGGCGATGTTCAAGATGGTCGACGAGGCCGGCGGCGACGACAAGGTGCTGTGCGTTCCCGCAGGCGACACTCGTTGGGACCACATCCAGGATCTGAGCGACGTCTCGACGTTCGAGCTCGATGCGATCAAGCATTTCTTCGTCCATTACAAGGATCTCGAACCCAACAAGCACGTCACCGGGGCAGACTGGGTGGGCCGCGCAGAGGCAGAGGCCGAAATCGCTGCATCATTCAAGCGCTTGGCGGACAATCCGGAGCACTGATCGTTTCGGCATCACACACCTCGCCCTCGGCCGAACGCCGACGAAACTAGTTTGGGGAAACGCATGACCGACAGCACTTCCAACGGTGATCGGCGCAATCTGGATTCGCGACCGATCTCGGATCCGACGCAGTTTCCCGATCTGCCGGTCACGGTCGTCCTCGACCGAATTCCGGTGCCGATCCTTGCCGTCGATCCCACCGGTGCCATCGTGTTCGCGAACGAGGCCTTCGACGATCTGTTCGGCCTGGACCGCACCGAGCGGGAGGACTTCCACCTGCACGACATCTTCCCCGACCGGGCACCGGAGGGCGTCAATGTCGCGGACATGTTCCTCACCACGGTGGCCACCCGCGCGGATTCTCTGTGGCGGATGACCGACAAGACCGGCGATATCGTGCAGGTCCGCGCCAGCAAGTCGATTCTGCGCCGCACCGAGGACACCATCGTGCTCGTCGCGTTGGAGGACTTCACCGATCAGCTGTGGAACGACCCCAAGAGCGCCTTGCGCTGACGGAAGTCACACGTTCTTCCCCGAACGACGACGGTGTACGCCGGCGGATCATTCGCCGGCATACACCGTCGCTCTGTTTCCGCCCGCGTGCTTGGACTCGTACATCGCGGCGTCGGCGTCGAGCAGAACGTTGTGCAGCAGGTCCTCCCCGTCACCCGACTCTGCTGCGTCCGACCAGCGGCTGCCGTTGATCATCGCCACACCGACGCTGACCGTCACCGGTACGTCGTCGAGCGAATCGTGGACGGATTCGCGGATCTCGTCGGCAATCGAGTGCGCCGCGGCTTCCGTGACCGGCAGCGCGATGGTGAATTCCTCACCTCCGGTGCGGGCCACACACGGCCGCGCCCCCGTGGCGCTCTTCAATCTACGAGCCGTGCGACGCAGCACGCGGTCGCCCACTGCATGGCCGTAGGTGTCGTTGACCTGTTTGAACTGATCGAGATCGACCACCATCAACGCCACCGAACGATCCGCGTCGAGCGAGGCCATCATGCGTTCGAACCGCAGTTCGAGGCCGCGCCTGTTGAGCAGGCCGGTCAGCGAGTCGGTGTTGGCGAGATCGAGTTGATGCTGAATCACGGCGCGAAACACCAGCACCGAATTGACCACCAGCAGTGTCGCGAGGGTCCTGGCGGCGGTCGACGCCAGATCGTGAGTGTCCTCCGCCAGCGCCAGCGCCGCCAGAACCACGACCGTCACATTGACGAACAGCATGTGGAATCCGAGCACTCGCCGCCGGGCGAAGTAGACGATGTAGATGCCGATCACCGCGAACAGGGCCGCCCCGTTCAGAGCCAGGTCGCGGCCGGCGAAGGTGAGCAACATCGCTGCGACGCCCACGTCGGCGTAAACCACGAACCACCCGGGCATGTGCGACGCATCCAGCGAACGCCGAAGCCACCACACTCCCACCGGGACGGTCGAGATCAGCACCAGCAGACAGACGACCTTCGCGGTCGTGCACGCGGGACCGTCGTCGGAGAACATCGCGATGGCCCCGATCAGACCGAACGAGGGAACCAAGGCGGCGATCCCGAGCGCGACGCGACGTTCGAGCCTCACCGAACCGACTCGCGGTCCGCTCGCCGGACCGTGCGGCGGTCGATCGCGATCCATTGGCACCGCGCCCCCTCCGTCCGAACCGGTTGTCCCGACTCGTCGCGCACTTCTACGAAACGATCCCTTGTCGACTGTCGGCGGCTCAGACGCTACCTGCGCGTCGGGCCGGAAGGTCCGGTCTCATTTCTTCGTAATCGGTCAAGAAACGATCCAGCAAAGCGACCAGTGACGCCCGGTCCTCGCGATCCCACCCCTCGATCACCCGACCGAGAGATTCGGTACGGCGTTGCTGAATTGCCGCGGCCACGTCCCGCCCGGACTGCGTCACGGCGAGAACGAAGGCCCTTCCGTCTCTCTCGTCGGGCACACGCTCGACGTGCCCCCGTTCGACCAGTTGAGCCACCTGCCTGCTCACCGTCGACGGATCCGAGTTCACCATCGTGGCCAGCTCACTGGATCTCATCGGCCCGTCACGCAGCAGGCGAAACAAGCATACGTAAGCAGCCCCGTCGACACCGCCCGAAGACGAGATCTGGGCGATGTTCCGCTCGCGCAAGCGTTGCAGCCGAACCAGCTGCGTGCCCAGTTCCTCGGCGAACTCGACCACGTCAGTTACCGGTGAACTGCGCCGGTCGCTTCTCGAACACCGAGGTGATCGCCTCGGTGAGATCGTGCGAGGCGAGGAAGGCGGCGTTCCAGGCCGCGACGTAGCGAAGCGAGTCGTCGACGCTGGAAGATCGGGAATGGTCGAGCACGGTCTTGATGCCCTGCACCACCAGAGGCGGATTCGCAGCGATGGCGGCGGCGCAGTCACGAGCAGCGGCCAGGGTGGCGTCGTGGTCCTCGAACACGTCGTTGACCAGGCCGATCTTCTCGGCGCGCGCGGCATCGATGTCCTTGCCCGTCAGAGCGAGCTCACGCATGTGGCCATCGCCGATGATCGCAGGCAGTCGGGCCAACGACCCCATGTCCGCGACGATCGCGACCCGGACCTCGCGCACGCTGAACTTCGCGTCGGCGCTCGCGTACCGCACGTCCGCGGCGGTGATGAGGTCGACGCCGCCGCCGATGCACCAGCCCTGAACCGCCGCGACGACGGGTTTGCGGCAGTCGGCAACCGCGTTGATGGCCTTCTGCATCGTCTTGATGGTGTCGTGGAACGACGTTCGGGGACCGGCCAATGCCTTGTCGGCCATCAGCGGACCGAATGTTCCTGCCATCGCTGCGAGGTCGAGTCCGTAGGTGAAGTTCTTACCCGAGCCCGCGAGCACGACAGCCCGAACCTCGGGATCGGCGTCGAGCTGCGCGAACAGCTCGGGGCTTTCGCTCCAGAAGTCCGGGCCCATGGCGTTGCCCTTGCCCGGGCCGAGAAGTGTCACGTTCGCGATGTGGTCCGCGATCTCCACGGAGAAGGCGTTCCAGGTTCGTTCCGTCATGCCTGCGAGCCTAGCGGCAGCGTCGCACAATGCTGCACCGCATGTTACGGCGCGTAACGTCTGCGCTAAGTCCCTGCTCAGCTCTGGTACATGCATCGAATCGCGCCCATCATCGACTCATGTTGATGCATCAGGGACTGGGCCTGGAGACGTTCAACGATCTGCCGCGCCGCAAGGCGGTCCATGCGCTGTACGAGTGCTGCTGCTCGGTGGCGTGGGCGTCCAGGGTGGCAGACGGCCGCAGGTACCGCTCACGGGCTGACCTGTTCGCCGCAGCCGACGCGGAACTGACCGAACTCTCGGACGGGGATGTGGATTCGCTCGCCGCGACGCTGCCGGAGCCGAGCAAGGTGTGCGCGGCCATGGACACCGACACTCGCGGTGCACTGGGAACTGCCGCCAGGGCGTACGAGGACCGGTTCGGTTACCCGTACGCGTCCAGCCGGTTGTTCGAGCCCGAGGGCTTCGAGCCGCGAGACATCCTGGTCGATCTGGGCCATCGCCTCGACAACGACGATCAGACCGAGCGCAAGATCATGCGCGACGAGCTGGCGAAGATCAACCACACAAGATTGGATCGCCTGCTGGGGCCCGAAGGCGGTTGGCCCCAGTACTGAGCTCGGTCGGGGATCAGCCGAACAGACCGACGACGCGACCGATCAGTCCACCGGCGATCAGGATCGCCAGCAATGCCACGACGCAGATGACGACGATGGGCATCACCCGGCTGCGCTGCGGCGGCTCGTGATTCGGACCGCCGATTCCGGTTTCGGCGGGCGGGGTGTCTCCTGGCGTGACGCCGCCTCCCGCTTCGAGTCCTGTGGTGACGTCGGGGTCTGGATTCTGGGCATTCATCTTGTGCGGTTACCCGGTGCGGTCTCGCTCAATCGAGATGTGTCCTGGCTATCGCTCCCGCGAACAGTTCCGACACCGCGTCGGCGATGACTCCCTCGTCGATCTCCTCCGGATCCACCGAATGTTCGACGGCCAATCCGGAGATCAATGCCGCCAGTGACGTCGCGAGGCGTCGGGCATCGAAGTTCTTGCCGACTCCCCACCGCCCTGCGTGCTCGGCGATGAGGCGTTCGAGCTCCCCGCGCAGCGCGCGACGGTCGGTGCGGTAGCGCTCGGCGACGGCAGGGTCGCGTCCGGCGAGGATGCCGAACTCGACGGTCAGCAGGGGCCACCGGGGTTCGGCCACCACCCAGGACGCTATCTCGCCGCCGCCCGCTCCTGCCGCTGCACCGGAGTCCAGATCGGATACGTGGGCCAGTACGCGGGCGGCGAGGTCGAGGGAACGGCGGGCGAGCAGTTCGACGAACAGCGCTTGCTTGGACTCGAAATTGGAGTAGACGGCTCCCTTGGTGAAGCCGGCTCTGTCGGCGATATCGGTGAGTTTCGCTGCGGCATAGCCACGTTCGGTGAATTCGTCGGCTGCCGCGGCGAGCAGTCGGTCCCGAACGTCGGTGCGTTGGGGTCGTCGCCGATCCTGTGTCGGCCCCCACTTTTGTTGCTCCTCCGCATTCACGATACCTAGAGTATTGAATACCTCGGGTATCGACAAGATTCAGGAGTCACCCATGCGCAAGATGCCACTGCTCGCTGCCGCGGTGCTGGTACTTCAGCTCGGCTTCATCCTCAGCTACGTCTCGGCCTTCCATCAGCCGACGCCGCACGCGATCCCCATCGCGGTGGTGACCGAGCCCGGCCTCCCCGAGGGACTGGACCAGCAGACCGCCGACCGCCTCGACGCCATCGACGGCACCCCGCTCGCGGCACGCACCGCAGCCGATACCGCAGAGGTCCGTTCACTGCTCCGCGACCGAGACATTCTCGGGGCGTACGTCCTCGGTGCCGACGGAACGGACACCCTCATCACCGCGAGCGCGGCGGGCAGTTCCGTGGCCACTGCGCTCGAATCGATCTTCACCGAGGTCGAGGCCTCGCAGGGTCGCCAGATCGTGGTCCGCGACGAGATTCCGGTGGGAGTACACGACAACCGGGGGCTGTCCGGCTTCTACCTCTCGGTCGGCTGGGTCGTCGGCGGCTACCTGCTGGCGGCAGCATTCGGACTGCTGATCAGGGCACCACAGTCGCGTCGCGAAACCTGTTCGCACGTCGGAATTCTCGCTGCCTACGCCGTCGCCTCGGGTGCACTCGGCGCCTTCCTCACCACCCATGTCCTGGAAACGTTTGCCGGCCATTGGTTTCCGCTCGCGCTACTGGGCACCGGCGTGGTCTTCGCCACCGGCCTGTTCACCATGGGCCTGCGCGCACTGATCGGGGTCGCCGCGGTTCCGGCCGCGATCGTACTGTTCGTCATTCTCGGAAACCCGAGCGCAGGAGGCGCTTTCGGGGCAGACGTCCTGCCCTCGCTCTACGCTTCCATCGGCCGGTGGATCACTCCGGGCATCGGCACCGAGGGCGTGCGCAGCATCGTGTACTTCTCCGGCACCGGACTGGGGCAACCCGCACTCGCACTTGCTCTGTACATCGTGATCGGCACGCTGCTGATGGGCGCGGCAGCACTGCGTCGCCGGTCCGAACACAACCCGGTGGCTCCACGCGCGACCAGTAAAGTGTGATCCCATGACCGCCAACTTCCCCTTGCCACTGCCCGATCTCGCCGTCCGCACACTCGGAGGCGCAGTCGTGTGGGCGAACGACGAGACGTTCGCGGAGAAGGAGAATCTCGTTCGGCCCGGAAAAGCCGACTACTCGACGGCGACGTTCGGACACAAGGGCCAGATCTACGACGGGTGGGAGACACGACGCCGACGCGAGGCCGGCTACGACGAGGCCATCGTTCGTCTCGGAGCGCCGGGTGTCGTCTCGGCGGTCGTTGTCGACACCGCGTGGTTCACCGGAAACTATCCGCCGGAGATCTCGATCGAGGCCGCCGAGGTCGACGGCTTTCCGTCACCGGAGGAGCTTCACACCCAGACGGAGTGGACCACGATCGTCCCGCGCAGCTCGGTCGACGGCGACAGCGAGAACAGGTTCACCGTCGCCTCCGATGCTCGGTGGACGCACGTGAAGCTGTCGATCTATCCCGACGGCGGAGTGGCGCGGTTGCGGGTGCTCGGCCGC
Organism: Rhodococcus sp. 05-2255-3B1; assembly: GCF_002258545.1. Classification (NCBI taxonomy): domain Bacteria; kingdom Bacillati; phylum Actinomycetota; class Actinomycetes; order Mycobacteriales; family Nocardiaceae; genus Rhodococcus; species Rhodococcus sp. 05-2255-3B1. Next base: position 27,636 of record NZ_NOZC01000001.1, read on the forward strand.
GGCAAGCCCGACCCGAAATTTCTCGCTGCCGGGCCGGTGGACCTGGCTGCACTCGAGAACGGCGCGTACGTCTCGGCATGCTCGAACATGTTCTACAGCTCGCCCAACAACCTGCTCTTCCCCGGACCCCCACGGTCGATGGGTGAAGGCTGGGAGACCTCGCGTCGACGCAACGAGGCGAACGACTGGGTCCAGGTGCAGCTCGCCGGCACCGGACTCATCTCTCTGGCCGAACTCGACACCACCTGCTTCCTCGGAAACGCGCCCGGTGCGGCATCTCTGCGGGGCCGGCTCGGCGACGGCGAGTGGATCGAACTGTTGCCACGTACGACGCTGCAGCCCGACACCCGGCATCGCTTCGTCCTCACCCACGACACCCCGGTCTCCGAGGTGCGCATGGACATCTTCCCCGACGGCGGGATGGCGCGATTGAGACTGTTCGGTGATCTCGCGGGAGTGGAGCCTGCAGGAACGACCCAGTAGGGCGGGAGTGGAGCCTGCAGGAACGACCCAGTAAGGCGGGAGTGGAGCCTGCGGAATGACCGGATAAGCAAGCATCTGCGTAAACGGTCGCGGGGAAATAGGGTTGGCACATGACCCGGCTACTTCATCCGAATGCAGCCCATGTTGCCGATACTCTGATCTCTCGCGGCCATCACGGTGTGGTGGTCAACAGCCCTGAGGGCACGCACACCGCCGCCGATGCTGCCGCGGCGCTGGGCGTCGAAGTGGGTGCGATCGTGAAGTCGATGGTGTTTCTGCTCGACGACGAGCCGGTACTGCTACTGGTTTCCGGTGCCCACAACGTTCATCTCGAGCACACCGGTGAGCGTCTGGGCGGGACGTTGATGCGCGCGCCCCTGGACACGGCCAAGCACGCAACCGGGCAGCCGATCGGGGGGATCGCACCGGTCGGCCACCCCACCAATCTGGACACGTTCGTCGACCAGGATCTGGCCGGATACGCCGAGGTGTGGGCGGCCGCCGGTCACACCAACACGATCTTTCGGTCCACGTTCACCGAGTTGGTGCGCATCACCGCGGGTCTGGCGATCGACGTCACCTGACCCTGCCCCACTGTCGGGGCTCAGGACGCGAGTGTCGGGGCGATGGGTGCGCCGAGGACCGAGTCGACGACGTCGATGTCGAGTCGGGTGCCGCGCGATTCGAGCAGCGGCAACACTGCGTTGTTGATCAGTACCGACTGGCGAGCGACATCGCCTGGCACCGTCAGCGTCACGCCGTCGGCCACATCGGCCGCGGTGACATCGGAGATCAAACTGGCCAGGCCCGCCGGTGTTCCGACGTAGCGGATGGACGCCGGGCTGGTCGGCGCGTCCAATGCGGCGAATTCCCGACGTGCTGTCCGGGCATCGGTTGCGATGTGGATCTCGAGGTCGAGAAACACTGCTGCGCTGTCGGCAGATTCGCCGCGCTCGACTGCCTCGGCCCGCACCCGGGCCCGGTGTTGCTGGGATTCGCGCAGGTCGGAGGCCTGGATCCGGACTACGTCACCGTCCGACGGCAGGGTCAGTTCGGTCCAACCTGCAGAGAATTCGACGGCGACACGGGTGAAGTTGTGCGACATGAGTGGTGGTCCTGTTTCTGGAAGTCGGTGAACGCATTCGGTCGGAGCGGAGCCGAACTCGAACACGACCCGGACGCAGTGCGGCACAGATCCACGTATCTGTTGCTCCAGTGACGGTTGCCCGTCCACACGACACTCACGGTCATGACGCCATGCTAACGGCCTGCGGGGCTGCACGGGGATCCAACCCCGGCGGCCCCGTCGGCCAGTTCGGGGAAGGGCCGCGGGTCGGGTACCGGGTTCCACCAGCCGGCGTCCTCCGCGTAGTGCCAGTTCGGTCCCGACTCGACCAGGGCGTCGAGAGCGTCGACGAGTCGGTCCACATCGGCCGACGAGCTGCCGAGGCCGATACTGGCTCGAACCGCTCCGGCCGCGTGCCCCAGCCGGCTCAGCAGGGGGTGTGCGCAGAACTTGCCGTCGCGCACACCGATTCCGTGTTCGGCGGACAGGTACGCAGCCACCTCACCGGGATCGCGTCCGGCAACGGTGAACGTCACGATGCCCACACTGTCGGGCGCGTCGGCCCAGACCCGGAGCTGCTCGACGCCGTCCAGATCCGCCAGGCCGCGCCGCAGTCGGGACGACAATTCCTGCTCGTGCGCCTGCAGTTCGGCATCGTCGAATCCGGCGATTGCCTCGCAGGCCGCGGCGAGAGCGGCGACCCCGAGCACGTTGGGCGTGCCCGCCTCGTGCCGCTGCGGTGCCGGAGCCCAGTCGGTGTTGTCGATGCTCACGCTGCGCACCGCGCCGCCGCCGGCCAGGTGCGGCTCACCGGCGTCGAGCCAATCACGTGTGCCCACAAGCACTCCCGCGCCGAACGGGGCGTAGAGCTTGTGGCCGGAGAACGCGAGGTAGTCCACGCCGAGTGCGGCGATGTCGACCCGCCGATGCGGAACCAGCTGGGCACCGTCCACCGCGATGCGTGCGCCGTGCCGGTGCGCCAGTGCTGCGAGTTCCGCGATGGGAAGTACCTCACCGGTGACGTTCGATGCGCCCGTGATCGCCAGTAGTGCAGCAGGTTTCGCGGCGAGCTCCACGTCGAGCCGGGTGATGGTCTCGGCGAGGGTCGACGCCGCCACCACCACTCGTCGATCGCGCCACGGGAGCAGGTTCGCGTGGTGTTCGATGTCGAGCACCACGGTATCGCCCGGCACGCAGGCGGCCAGCAGGTTCAGCGAGTCGGTGGTGTTCCGTGTGAACACCACCACCGAATCACTGTGCGCACCAACGAAATCAGCGACCGTCACCCGAGCCTTCTCGTACGCCGCCGTCGAGACCCGTGAGGCGTAGCCGGCACCCCGGTGCACGCTCGAGTAGAACGGCAGCAGTTCGGCGATTCGATCGGTCACCGCGTCCAGGGCCGGCGCGCTGGCGGCGTAATCGAAGTTCGCGTAAGTGCATGTGCCGCCGTGGACCAGCGGTACCTGCAGATCCGTGCCCGAAACAGGGGCAAAAGGAGCACAGGGGCGGGAGAGTACAGATGTCATGACAGATCAAGCCCTCACGTTCGAGGGACCCGCAACCGAAGGACGTGGTGAACGAGTCCGCGCTTGCCGCGCCGGTTTTCCGGCATCAGCCTGGTCGTCACCCGGAGCACCCCACCGCGGAGGAGGGTTGCCGACCAGCTAGCCGGGGCTTGATGCTGGTACTCGTGACCGTGGGAAAGACACTCGCAAACTCGCTGCCGTTTTGTCAAGCCGGGACTCGCCCCTGCGCCGCAGTAGGATTCCCGCGGTGGGAAGGCGCGCTCGTTCACCTGCTGGCAAACAGAACGTGAGATAACCAACGGCGCTGCTGCTCGCCAGCACCACAGAATCACTTGCCAACGCAGAGTTACTTGCAACGAATGAGAAGGACGCCCGGTTGTCTGTGCATCGAGAGAACGATCTGCCGGGTTCGAGCGCGGACACAGCACCTGCCCCGGCGGCGTTTCTTCGCTCGCCGCAGGCTCCACCCGCCCGGACGCTCATCGACATCCTCCGCGACACGGCACATCGTTTCCCCGACGCCCCCGCGATCGACGACGGTGCCGTGTCGGTCAGTTACTCCGAGTTGTTGGACGACATCGCCGAGGGCGCTCAGTGGCTCGCCAACGCCGGTGTCAGGCGCGGCGATCGCGTCGGAATCCGCATGCCGTCGGGTTCGTTCTCCCTCTACGTCGCGATCCTGTCGATCCTCGCGGTCGGTGCTGCCTACGTGCCGGTGGACGCGGACGATCCCGAGGAAAGGGCCGAGTTGGTCTTCGGCGAGGCGCAGGTGACGGCCATCGTCACCGCGGGCGGCATCGCGGCCGGTACTGCCCCCAAGCAGGACGTTCCTCAGCACGACCTCACCGAACACAATGCCGGACCGCCCACCCCGCAGGACGACGCGTGGGTCATCTTCACCTCGGGTTCGACGGGCACTCCCAAGGGCGTTGCCGTCAGTCATCGCAACGCGGCGGCGTTCGTCGACGCCGAGGCCCGCATGTTCCTGCAGAAGGATCCGCTCGGTCCGGGCGACCGAGTGCTGGCCGGATTGTCGGTGGCGTTCGACGCGTCGTGCGAGGAGATGTGGCTGGCGTGGCGGCACGGCGCGTGTCTGGTTCCCGCGCCCAGGTCTCTGGTGCGGTCCGGCTTCGACCTCGGCCCGTGGCTCGTCTCCCGCGACATCAGTGTCGTCTCGACGGTCCCGACGCTGGCGTCGCTGTGGCCCGCGGTGGCTCTGGAAGCGGTGCGGCTGCTCATCTTCGGCGGCGAAGCCTGCCCGCCGGAGTTGGCCGAGCGACTCGCCGTCGAGGGCCGTGAGGTCTGGAACACCTACGGCCCCACCGAGGCGACGGTCGTCGCGTGTGCGGCGATCATGGACGGCAAGGGTCCGGTCCGGATCGGGCTCCCCCTCGACGGGTGGGACCTCGCTGTCGTCGACGGCTCCGGCACCCCGGTGCAGGTCGGCGAAGTCGGTGAGCTGGTCATCGGGGGCGTCGGACTCGCTCGGTATCTGGATCCGGCCAAGGACGCCGAGAAGTACGCGCCCATGCCGTCCCTCGGGTGGGAACGGGCGTATCGCAGCGGCGATCTGGTCAAGCTGGAGCTCGAAGGTCTGTTGTTCCAGGGTCGCGCCGACGACCAGGTCAAGCTCGGCGGTCGACGCATCGAGCTCGGCGAGATAGACAATGCGCTGCAAGCACTTCCGGGCGTCGGCGGTGCGGCGGCCGCCATCCGCAAGACGGCTGCCGGTAACTCGGTGCTCGTCGGGTATCTCGCGAGCACCAACCCCGATTTCGATCTCGAAGCCGCTCGCGAGTTGCTCGCCGAACAGTTGCCTGCGGCGCTGGTTCCGCGCCTGGCGTTGGTCGACGAGATGCCAACGCGTACCTCGGGCAAGGTCGACCGCAATGCGCTGCCGTGGCCCCTGCCCGGCATGGCGGGTGCCTCCTCGCTCGGCGGCACGGCGGGGTGGGTGGCCGAATTGTGGACCAACATCCTCGGCGCGCAGATCGCGGACGAGAACGCCGATTTCTTCGCCAACGGTGGCGGTTCGCTTTCGGCCGCGCAATTGGTGACGGCGCTGCGCGAGCGGTTCCCCGAGATCACCGTCGCGCAGCTCTACGACCACCCGCGGCTGGGTTCGCTGGCGCAGTATCTCGACGACCTGAAGCCGGTCGTCGAGGCCGTTCCCCGTGAAGTCGCCCCGACCTCGCGCACCGCGCAATGGGCGCAGATCGCGGCAACGGTTCCGTTGACCACCCTGACCGGATTGCAGTGGGTCACCTGGCTCGGACTGCTGTTCAACGTCATGTCCTGGTTCGGCGACGTGCCCTGGGCTCCGACGCTGTCCTGGTGGTGGGTGCTCCTGGCATTCGTCCTGTTCATCACCCCGGTCGGCCGCATGGCGATCTCGGTGATCGGATCGCGCATCCTGTTGGCCGGGCTGAAACCGGGCGCGTACGAGCGCGGCGGGAGTATGCACATCAGGCTCTGGGCCGCAACGCGATTGACCGATGCCAGTGGTGCGTCGAACCTGTCGGGCGCACCGTGGATGGTCTACTACGCGCGCGCTCTCGGTGCCAAGATCGGCAAGGGCGTCGACCTGCACACCCTCCCGCCGGTCACCGGCTTGCTCGAGTTGGGTGACGGCTGCTCCATCGAGCCGGAGGTGGACCTGTCCGGTCACTGGATCGACGGCGATCTCGTCTACATCGGCGGCATCGAGATCGGTGCCGGTGCCACCGTCGGTGCCCGCTCGACGCTGCTGCCCGGCACCAAGGTCGGCAAGAACGCGGTCGTCACGGCAGGCTCCGCCGTCGTCGGACGCGTGAAGGCCGGCCAGATGTGGTCCGGTTCGCCGGCTCAGAAGGTCGGCAAGGCCGATCATCCGTGGCCCGCGGAAGCTCCACCACGGGCAACCCATTGGGTCTTCGCCTACGGCGTCGCATCTCTGTTCCTGTCCGGCATGGCTTTGTTCTCGATCGGCGTCAGCCTGGTGCTGATGGGCTGGTGGATTCACACCGCCGACTCCGTGCTCGACGCCTTCGAGCGTGGTCTGGTGATGTTGCCCGTGGCGACGCTGGTGTCGTTGGCGGTGTTCGCGCTGATCACCGTCGTTGCGGTGCGGGTGCTCAGCATCGGCCTCGTCGGCGGCTACCACCCGGTGCGCAGCCGCATCGGTTGGCAGGTGTGGGCCACCGAGCGCCTGATGGACTCGGCGCGCACGTTCCTGTTCCCGCTCTACGCGTCGCTGTTGACGCCCCATTGGCTCCGGCTGCTCGGCGCGAAGATCGGCAAGGACGTCGAGGCGTCGACGGTGCTGATGATCCCCAAGTTCACCACGGTCGCGGATGGCGCATTCCTCGCCGACGACACCATGGTCGCCAGTTACGAACTCGGCGGCGGCTGGATGCATCTGGGCGATGCGAAGGTGGGCAAGCGAGCGTTCCTCGGCAATTCCGGCATGACCGGTCCCGGCCGAACCGTCCCGAAGAACGGTCTGGTCGCCGTGCTGTCCGCCACTCCGGACAAGGCGAAGTCCGGCTCGTCGTGGCTCGGCAGCCCGCCGGTGCGGCTGCGTCGAGCCGCCGGTAGCGCGGACTCGTCACGCACGTTCGATCCGGCACGCAAGCTGAAGGTCGCCCGCTCGCTCGTGGAGACGTGTCGGTTGATTCCTGTCGTCGTGACGTTCGGCATCGGACTCGGTGTGTTGTTCGGGCTGACCGCCGTCGCCGACGCCGTCGGATATTGGTTGGCGGCATTGGTCAGTGGCCTCGTGCTTCTCGTCGCCGGTTTCGTGGCCGCTGCGGTGTCGGCGTTGGCGAAGTGGCTGTGGGTGGGCCGGATCGGCAAGACCGATCATCCGTTGTGGAGTTCGTTCGTCTGGCGCAACGAGGTGGCCGACACCTTCGTCGAGACCGTCGCTGCGCCGTGGTTCGCGCGCGCTGCCGAGGGCACAGCGGTGTTGAACATGTGGTTGCGATGGCTCGGTGCCGATATCGGCCGCGGAGTCTGGTGCGAGACGTACTGGCTTCCCGAGGCCGATCTGGTGACATTGGCCGACGGTGCGACCGTCAACCGAGGGTGCGTTGTGCAGACGCACCTGTTCCATGATCGGATCATGTCCATGGACACGGTCGATCTCGGTAGAGGCGCAACACTGGGACCACACTGTGTCGCGCTGCCTGCATCGGGAATCGGTGACGGCGCGACGGTGGGGCCCGCCTCCCTGGTGATGCGCGGTGATACGGTTCCCGCGCATACTCGTTGGCAGGGCAATCCGATCGCGCCCTGGGCCAAGGGGGATCCCTTCCCGCGCATCCGCGACGACCGAAACGAGGGGTGATCTTTCGTGCCAGACAGGCTGGTGGCACCGGTGTTCGACGTCGATGCCAGCGACAATCCGATCGATACATACCTTCCGCAGAACGGAAATCGGGGCTACCGCGTCTCGCGCTACGAACTCGATCTCGAATACAAGGTCGAGAGCAACCGGCTGACGGGCAAGGCGAAGATCACCGCGGTCACCACGGCGACGGTGTCGAAGTTCGCGTTCGATCTCGGCCCGGCGATGAACGTGTCGAAGGTGTCGGTCAACGGCTCGCGATCGGTGAAGTTCAGCCACCAGCGCGGCAAGCTGAAGATCACGCCCGCCAAGCCCATCGCGTCGGGCGCGGCACTGGTGGTGACGGTGTCGTACGGCGGAACCCCCAAGCCCATCAACGGTTTCTGGGGTGAGGTCGGCTGGGACGAGCTCACCGAAGGGTCGATCGTCGCCAGCCAGCCCAACGGGGCCGCGTCGTGGTTCCCGTGCGACGACCATCCGGTGTCCAAGGCGAGCTACGGCATCACCATCACCACCGATTCGCCGTACTACGCGGTGGCCAACGGAACGTTGGTGCGCAAGCAGACTCGCGCCAGCCGCACCACCTGGGTGTACGAGCAGCCCGAGCCGATGGCCAGTTACCTCGCGACCATTCAGATCGGTCCGTACGAGCATCGCATCGTCAGCCCGGGGCCGGTGCCGATGAAGGCCATCACTCCGCCGCGCCTGCGCGCGCAGTTCGATCACGACTTCGGTCGTCAACCGCAGATGATGGATACGTTCGTACGGCTCTACGGCCCTTACCCTTTCGCGTCGTACACCGTGGTGGTGACCGACGACGATCTCGAGATTCCGATCGAGGCGCAGGGGCTGTCGATCTTCGGAGCCAATCACTGTTCCGGTTCCCGGTACTACGAGCGTCTCGTCGCGCACGAGCTGGCGCACCAGTGGTTCGGCAACTCGCTGACTCTCGGCAAGTGGGCCGACATCTGGCTGCACGAGGGATTCGCCTGCTACTCCGAGTGGATCTGGGCCGAGAACTCCGGCGGCGCAACGGCTCACGACAAGGCCAAGCGCGCACACACCATTCAGCGCGGACTGGCCATGGACCTACAGCTCAGCGATCCCGGGCCCGCCCGCATCTTCGACGACCGCGTGTACAAGCGCGGTGCACTGGCACTGCACGCCGTGCGGCGCACCATCGGCGACGAGCGCTTCTTCGGACTGATCCAGGAATGGACCTCCAAGTACCGCTACTCGACGGTCGCGACGGCGGACTTCACCGACCTCGCCTCCCGCTTCGGTTGCCCCCGAAGTCTTTGGGACGCATGGCTAGTGGACAAGCAGATGCCGTCGTTGCCGTAGTTCCCGGCGTCGCCAATCGGCTCCCCAGTTTCGGATATCGGCCTGCAATCGAGGGCCGGAATCCAAGTCTGGGGAGCCGATCCCCGGTGACGTCAGCGATTACCCGAGCGACAGGGCGAGGCCTGCCACGGTGTAGCCGTACATCGCCGACGTCGCCAGTGCCTGCAGCCAGAAACCTCTCGGGAACGACGCCGCCCAGCGTCCCTTGCCGTCCAGTTGCAGATCGCAGGGGAAGTCGCTGATAGCCATGGCACACGACGGTTGCTTCGAGTGCGCGAGCACCACACCGGTGGTGAACGGCAATCCCCGAACGAACAGGTGCCCGCGCGCTTCCCCTGCCCGGTACCGAACCGTGGATTGAGTGACAACCCCTGTGTACCAACGTCGTTGGACGTTCCATCCCGTGGCGTGCGCGAGGCGAAGGTTACGGTCGCCGCGCAGAGCGGTGTCCACGCTCTCGACGTCGGCGATCACCCCCCACCGCAGCATCGACACCCACCAGGCAATCCGTCGGCTGCGAAACACCAGGGCCCCGAGCAGAACGATCGCGAAGACGTACGGCACCACCGTCGGATATTCGGACCAGCAAGCCGCCGGCACGATCACGGCGATCAGGAACCAGTACGCCTCGCGCCGGTTCCATACGGTCGCACCCGCGAGCGCCACCGTCGGAGGTACCCGATGCGGCGGGACCGTGCGCGAGGACTGCAGCATGATGCCGCTGATCCTAGAGCCGAACGGGTCGGCTCGCACCCACTCGCGGAGACCTCCGCCTGTTCGGAAAACCGCACGATGCCTGCGTACCATCCGCTGATGGCGAAACGGTGGTGGGGACTTGTCATTGCAGCCGCGATCACGGTGGCTCTCGTGTCGCTCGCCTCGAACATCACGAGCGAAAGCCAGTTGTCCGCTGAGGCAAACACATTGCTGGCCGTGCGCTCGACCTTCAGCAAGTTGGTGAATTCGGGTGCCGTATGGGCCGGCCTGCCCATCCTGTCCGGCTGGCTGGTCCGCCGTCCGCTGCATGCATTCGCGGCGGGGATCGTCGCGAGTCTGCTGGTGCACTACGGTGTCGGTCAGCTGTTCGGGATGTTCGACGAGACCGTGTGGGCGGGGAACCGAGTATGGTTCGCTCTCGCCCTTGTCATGGGCGGCCCGTTGGGTCTGGTCGGGGTCGCAGCACGAGGCGGCGGCCCGTCAGGTTCGATCGCGCGTCTGGTCGTCCCCGCTGGGGCGGTGATCGAGCCGTTCTTTCGGGGCATGTTCAGCGTGCCGACGATACTGCCGTGGCCGGAGCGCGTCGCCAGTATCACCGCGGGCGTAGTCCTCATCGCAGCGGGAACGGTCGGTGCCGCGGTGCTGATGCGCCGGCGACGAAAGCAGCTCGGATCGCAGAACAGTTCCAGACTCCGTCCTAGGGCAAGTGAGCAGATGTCTTCGACCGGACCACCAGTCCGCACAGCGCCGCCATCACTGCGCCGAATCCGAAGATGATCGGATACGTGACCACCCCGGGCCACGTCTCGGTGAGCGCAGACAGAACGGCAGGCACCGCGAAGCCCAGGTAGGTCAGCGAATAGAACACCGCGGTGAGGCCGGCGAGGTCATCGGGGCCCGCAATGCGTTGCACCTCTTGCAGACCCGAGACCAACGCCATGCCGTACCCACAGCCCAGGACCGCTGCCGCGATCAGCGCCGCAGCAATGGTGAGCACCGACGCCGCCCAGGCAGCAACGGCCATGCCGACCACCAGGAGAGTGAGTGCAACCAGTGCCCCTCGCGCATTGGCGGGTGTGTCGATCCGACGTCCGACGGCCTGAATCGCGAAGCCGGAGCCGAGGGCGATCACGGCCATCGCAGCGGAGAGCGCGACGGGATAGCCGCCACCGGGCTCGTCGGCCAGAGCATCCGCCATCAGTGACGGCAGCACCGCGTAGGCGACGCTCGCCGCACCGAACACCCATGGGGCCAAAGGCAACACGACGAACAGGAACCGGCGATGCGATGCGGACGGAATCCTCAGGTCGTCGAGCAACCTCTTGTTCTTCGACGCCGCTGTGGCAGTGCGCGTTTCGGGGACCGAGAGCATGCCGACACCGGCGGCGATGCAGATCACCACGTGCACGCCGTAGGCGAGGTGCGTCGGCCAGGGTGCCCATTGTGCGAGCACGCCTGCGACTCCGGCACCGAGGGCGAAGCCCGCCGTCAGCGACATCGCGGCGCGGCGCGCTCCGGCACCGGGCTTGGCGGTGGAGTCGCGACTCGAGAGTTCCTTGACCCAGCTGCCGCCCACGGCCATACCGATTCCGAGCGCGATGCCGCTGAGCACACGGCCACCGAAGAGCATGTAGGCGTTGTCGGGTCCGAGTGCGATCAGAATGGACCCGGCCGCGGCAATTGCGGGGGCGGGCAACATGATCGGGCGTCGACCGAGCCGATCCGAGAGCGGACCGCAGATCAGCATCGCCGGAATGATGCCCAGGACGTATGCGAACAGGAACGTATCGACCACAACGGCCGAGAAGCCATGATCGAGCCGATACATCACCAGCAACGGCGTGAACTCGTTGCCGCCCCATGCCACGGCGAACATGCCCGACGCGACCAGCAGCCAGCGTCGTGCAGTCAGCTCGAGGTCTCGATCGTTCGTGAGCGTTTCGCTCATCGCGCTCCCCCTTTGTCCGGTCGTAGGCCGTGCACCCCGAGCATGTGTCGTTCGACGGCCTGCTCGAATCCGTCCGCGTCGCCGGCCTCGATCAGGTCGGTGAGTCGGCGATGGTCGTCGACGATGCGCGAGATCTGACCCGGATCACGCGTCACCGAGGCTGCCGTCATCCGCCGCTGACGCTCGCGAAGTCCGTCGTAGAACGCGTCGAGCAACGGGTTGCCGCCGGCGTGGACGACGGTGCGATGAAAGTCGGCGTCGACGGCACTGAATTGTGCGGCGGTGCCGTTCACGGCCAGCTGCTGTTGTAGCTGCAGGTTCTCGCGCAGGGCGGCCACCACGGATTCGCGGGCACTGGCGTCCGCGATGAACGCTCGGACGCTGCCCGATTCGACCAGTCTGCGCGCATCGACGACACTCTCTGCTTCACCCACCGCGATCGGCACCACCAGTGCCCCACGCTTGGGATACAGGCGCATCCATCCTTCGACCTGAAGGCGCAGAAATGCCTCGCGTACGGGAGTGCGACTGATCTCGAGGCGCGACGCGATCTCGCCCTCACTGACGAGCTCACCGCCGGGAAGCTCCCCCGAGACAATGAGCTCCTTGACCGTCGCATACGCCGTATCGGCGGCAGATCTCATCTCGGACACAACATAGATACTAGATGCACCTCAACTGTGCACCAATTTCGGCCACCCCAAATGTCCACTCAACGTGACATCGACCGTCGAAAAGGCCACTGAACGTCACATTGACTCCCCAAGGGCGGCGGGGCGGCGGGGCGGGGTCGGTCAGGGCACCCAGTGCCGTGCGGCGATGTCGTCGATGATCGGATCCCCGTCCTGTGCCGCGTCGAGTGCGTCGAGGTCGTCGCGCAGGGCGTTCAACCGTGGGTCGTCTCCCTCGGCCTGTTCGGCGGCGGTGCCTCCGTCGTCGGCGAGTTGTGCGAGGAGTTTCGCGCGGACGCGATCCCGCAGAGAGTCGCTCATTCGTCGTCACCTTTCTTGAACACGCGGCGGGCCGTGGGGATGAGCGCGATAAGCACGCCCAGCAGCACGATGATCGAGAAAATTTCCAGCAGCACAGCTACTCCTAGTCGTGTCAGGTCGGGGCGATCGCGGTGCCCCATGGGGTGTTGCGCACCACGGTGAAGACGGTCAGCAGGGCGAGCATCACAGCGGCGGCCAGACGATTCGGGCCAGGCAACGTCAGAGGTATCTGCATCCAGCGAGCCCTGAGCCACAGGCCCCACAGTCCGACGGCCACGACGACGCACATCACCGCAACGACATTGCTCGACGCGGCCGCGGCGATGTCTCCCCGGGTGAGGTCACCGAGAGCCCGGGTCGCGCCGCATCCGGGGCACCACAGTCCGGTCAGAGCGTGGAACGGGCAGGGAAGGTACGTCGAGGTGCGGGGGTCGCGGACGTGCAGCAGTACTGCCCCACCGACAGCGGCAGCGGCCACGCCGAGGGGTGCGACGATGCTGCGTCCTCGTGTCGGTGCCGTCATGCCCCTGAGCCTAGGAGTTTCAGGGCTCGACGACGATGGATGCCGTCATGTCCGGATGCGGAGTGCAGTGGTACGTGAAGGTGCCCGCGGTGTCGAAGGTGTGCGTGAACTGTCCGGTTTCCATGATCTGACTGCGAAACGAGTTGTCGTCGGCGACGACGTTGTGGGCCATACCGCGGTCGGCGAACACCCAGGTGACGGTGTCTCCCACCGAGATCGTCAGTGTCTTCGGCGAGTACATCCGATCGGCGACGGTCACCTGGTTCTCGGCAACGGGTTCGGCAGGTGCGGCGGGGGTGGTTGCGGTGGAGCACGCCGTCAACGTGATCGTCAGGACTGCGAGGAGTCCGAAAGCCTTCATACCGTCGACGGTACCCAAAGGGTCATTCCCGTCGGCCGAGGACGTATTCGGCCGTCAGCGCGATCGAGCGGTCGGTGTCTCGGGTCAGCTCCCGCAGGGCGCGCGAGGCTGCCTTCCCCGGAATACTCGCCAGTGCCTGGGTCACTCGCAGCCGCGTCGACGCATCACTCGGCCCGTCCATCAGTGCCGCCACGATCGAGTCTGCGGGTCCCAGCATGCCCAGGGCATCGGCGGCGTCCACGTCGTTGGTGCCCTCGAAGACCATCTCGATCAGCGTCGGGATCGCGTCGGCCACCCCGCGCGCACCGAGTTCCAGCGCCGCGATCCGCCGGACCTGCTCGTCGTCGTGAGTGAGCGCCTCTCGCAGCACGTCGGTGGCGTCAGGGTGAGCGATCTCGACGACGGTATCCACCGCGCGGCGTCGAATCTGGGGGTCCGGTGAACCGAGACCCTGCCGGAGCACCTCGAGAGAATCGCCGCCCGACTGCGCGAGTGCCCATCGAAGTGCCCCCGCGACGTTGGGCGCAGGCTCACGCAGCACGGCTTCGGCCAACGCGTCCGCCGGGATGGGCCGATCGCCGACCGAGGCCAGCGCCGCTGCCTGTCGGGTCCCAGCACTGACCGACTGCAGGTCACCGAGCAGCGCGACGGTTCCCAGTACGTCTTCCCAGTCCTCCGGCCGCGCGTCGCCGATTCGACGCAACCGCGTGAGCAACTCGGTATCGCGCGCGATTCGCTCCTCGGCTCGGGCGGCGAGCTCGTCGACGAGTCCGGAGGCCGCGAAACTCGGGTCGTCGAGCGCGCGACCGACGTCGCTCAGCGACAACCCGAGCGAACGCAGCGACTCGACGTGGAACAGGCGTCGAACATCCTCCGGCGCGTATTCGCGGTAACCGGTGCTGCTGCGCGAGGTGGGGCGCACGAGCCCCAGCCGGTCGTAGTGCCGGAGCATGCGCGCACTGACGCCCGACCGCTGCGCCACCTCACCGATCAACATTGCTCCATCTCACCCCGTCGTGTCGTCTACGCCAAGGGCATCGATGCGCTTGGCCTCGGACACCGCGAACCCCGCATCCGGGTCTCGGAGCAGCACCTCGGTGGCCAGCGCGTGGGCACGAACCGAATCATTCGTGCTCGACGCGGCCCGGCGCACCATCGGTTCGGTCACCGATCCGAGTGCAACCAGCGCACGGCTCAGGCTTCGCTGAACGTCGTACCCGCCTCGACCGAGTTGGGTACCCAGCATCGCGGCCAACTGCCCTTCACTACCGATCGGCACCAGGACCACCGCGGCTCGCCATGCGCTTCGTGCCACCTCGTCGTCGGGGTCGGAAATCAGATCCTCGGTGATCACCGGCCACGCCGACGGGTCCTCGATCTTGGACAACGTGTGCAGCGCCTGGCTGCGAGCCAGAGCTCCACCGGATCGCACCTGATCGATCAGCCGCGGAACCGTCAGCGACGCAGGGTGGCGAATCAAGGCCCAGGTCAACATCTCCCGCACCTGAAAATCGGGTTCGACGGCGCACCGCTGCAGCAGGGCGTCTAGATACTGTGGGTCCGGTGCCGTCCCGAGGTCGAGCGCTGCCCTCAATCGAACCGACGGATTGCTGTGTTGAAGTGCCCCACCTACGAGATTCATCGAGTTCATGACGGTCAGCCAAGACCTTGTCACGGTGTGAAGGTCAAGCCCGAGTCAACACATCGGCGAGTGTTCGGTTCATCGTGTTCAGTGCCCGCACCGCACCCCGCAGCGGACCGGGCGCGTTGGTCGAGGTGAGCAGTACATCCAATACCGTTGTCTCGGTGACCTTTTCGGGCGGTTCGACGTGATCCCCGGCGACAACTGCCTCCACCTGGCGTGCGGTCTCGCGTACCAGGGCCGCGGCGTCGCGTAGAGCTCCGGCGGTCTCTGCCGAGGGTGCCGTGTCCGGGTCGGCACGCGAGGCCAGCACACCGGCCCGGGCCAGTGCGTGCGCTGACCGACCGCTGACGGCCAGCACCCGCAACAGTCGCTTCGCGCCGCGTCTGCTTCGGGTCGTCGGCCCGAGTACCAGCGGCTTACCGGACGTCAGAACGTCTTTGAGGGCGTTGTCGAGTGTGCGCGTCGACGCCACCAGGTCGGTTGTACCTCCCGGCGCGAGAACGGATTCGACACTGGACTCGATCAACGCATCCAATTGCTCGAGGTAGCTGTCGACGTTGCTCACCAGTGTCTTTCGGGTGCTGGTCGAGAAGATGAAGTAGGCCGACGCCATTCCGACGGCACCACCGACAGCAGTCTCGACGATGCGAAGCTCGAGCACCTCGATACTGAACGTGCCCAGCAACCCGTAGAGCATCGCGAGCAGGATGGTCACGAAGAACGACAGCAGCGCATACGCGACCATCACCAGGTAGAACGCGAAGAAGACGCAGACCACGATCAGCACCAGTTGCACGGGCTGGTTGCTGCCCACCAACGCGGCGATCACCACCCCGGCGAGCACGCCGGCAATCGTTCCGAGAACGCGTTGGCCTGCCCGCGTGAGGATTTCACCCCGAGTCGACGCCCCCGTGAACACCAGAAAGGCCGTCAGCACCGCCCAGTACCAGCGGTCGGGAGAGACGAGTTCGCCCAGTACCGTTGCGGCACTCGTGGCGACGGCTACCTGAACGGCGGCCTTGGTGCTGGGATGCAGACCACTCGGGGTGTCCTCGGCCGCGGGTTCGGACGGGCCGATATCGGGGGCCGTCGACGCCGAGACGGCGTTGGTGGTGATGTGATGAATGGCTATGTGCGCCTGGACGGCTCGCTGCGCGGACACCGTCGCGATTCCGGCGGGGGTGGACGGATCGGCCCGCTCGGCCGCTGCAGCCGCCAACCGTCGAGCGGCCCGCAGCTGCTCCGAGGACGGCGTGTTCTGCAGACACGATCCGAGCGCGGTGGTCGCCTGCCCCAGGGCCGTCGGCCACGGCTTGGTGGGATCGAGAGCCCACAGTGAGCTGACGAGTTGCTCGGTCGCGATCTGTGCGTCGAACACTCGGAGCGACAGATCGGCGCTGGTGACGCTGAGCAGCTGTCCGGCATCGTGTCGGTCGAGCCAGTCGTCGATCATCAGTGCGGTGTTGCCGAGCCGGTCGAGTCTGCGGCGCACCAGGTTCAGGTCGCGGCTCTGCCCTGCCGAGGCCGCCTCGAGCACCGAGGCCGATACCGCTCGCATCGCGAACAGCAATCGGCGCACCTCCACGACCGGCCGGTCCGGGAAGACGACGGCCCGCACGAACAGGGCGATCAGCAAGCCGCCGAGGATGGCCGCGATCAACATCGGCAGTTGCTCCGGTGTCGCGCGCAGGAACAGTGCGAAGAAGTACGAAATGAACGACACCATCCCCAACGCCGTACCGCGAGGGCCGAATCTGCGCACCCACACCGCCGTGAAGAGGACCGCGATGAATCCGACGTCGGCCACCTTGCCGAGTTCGGAGAGCAACGCCGCCAACGTCACTGCCGCCGACGCAGGCAATGCCATCAGCGCGGTGGTGATCAGCCGACTGCGTTGATCTCTGTCCTTCACCGCCGCCGACGCCTGCATCGCCACGACGGTTCCGAGCATCGCGACCGTCACCGGTTGGCCGATGGCGCGTGTGGCCAGCACCAGCGTCACCATGGCCATCAGCACCGTCAGCGTCGTAGCCGACGCACTGCGCAGCCGTACCTGCCCCGGGTCCGAGGCGTCGAGGATCCGGGCGAGGCGCTTCATTCCCCGATTCTGCGCTACGGCTCAGCCCCGTGCCGCCCGGATCGCAGGAGCCGACGAATGCGGGAGCAACCGACTCATCTCCGACGGCGTGATCACCTCCACGGTCGCCGATTCGTCCAACCGATACGGCTGCGTGGAGATGATGCCGGCGAGGTGTTTGCGCAGCCGCGACATCTCGGCCCGCACCGTGATCGCGCGGCCGTCGTCGCCGAAGAGATCGGCCGCCATCTGTGAGGCGGTACGTCCTTGGCGATGGGTGGCGAGCAGGTACATGATTTCGGCGTGCCGGGGTGTCGGTTCGTGGGTCCACTCCCCCACCTCGCTGCGCACTTCGATGCGAGGCTTCTGCGAATTGCGCAGGTCGATACGGATTCTCGTCGATCCGATGTCGGCGACGCCGGAATCCATCGTGCTGGTGGGTCGGACGAGCCATCCACCGGGTAGGGGTTCGAAGTCGCACACGCCCAGGGTCGGCAGCCAGAAGCGTCCGGTCGCGAGATCCTCGGGCAGCAGGATGCGATTGCGCAGCGCTACCGATTCGACGGCCGCGACCCAGCCGTTCGCGTCGACGGCCAGGGCCGGGGATTGCAGTCGCGCGAGCATCGGTGCGGCCACCGACCGCAGTCGATCCAGTGTGCTCCGATGCAGTTCTCGCAGTTGGGATTCGGCCAATCGTGCGACGGCGTCGACCAGCGCGATGGTGGTGGGGTGCACCGTCTTGGCCGGCCCGCTGACGTCGATGGCGCCCAACACCTGACCGGTTCGCGGATCACGGATCGGCGCGCCGGCGCAGGTCCACGAATGATGGCTGCGCACATAATGTTCGGCCGAGAAGATCTGGACCGCGCGGCGTGAGACCAGGGCAGTTCCGATGGCGTTGGTACCCACCGAATCCTCGGCCCAGTTCGCGCCCTCCACGAAGCCGAGGTCGTCGGCCCGGTCCAGCACCGAGGTCGATCCGCTGCGCCACAACACCCTGCCGTGCCGATCGGCGACCACGAGAATGTTGTCGCCGTCCTGCACCACCGACTCCAGTCCGCGCGCCAGGTCGTCGAGGATGTCGAACAATCCCGATTCTCGACGGCTGAGCTCGAGGTCGGAGACGTCCATCTGCGTCTCGGCGGGGTTACCCAACTCCGGATCGATACCCAGGGTCTGCAACCGCCGCCACGAGTCCCCGATGACCTCGCGGGGCCGTGCGGGCGACTTGCCGCCGGTCATGGTCGCGTCGTACACGGCCGTGAGAATCTGCGCGTAGCGGCGCGGGTCTTCGCCGGCCGCCAGCGCAGGTTCGGGGCCTGTCGACTGCGTCATCACAGCCAATTGTGCTCCAGCTCACAAATCGGAATGAACGGGGGTCACCGATAGACCAGACCACCGTCGATCAACGGTGCCTGGCCCGTCATGTAGTCCGAGTCGGGCCCAGCGAGATACGAGACGAACGCTGCGACGTCCTCGGGCGTCTGCGCGCGACCGAGGGCGATACCGCCGACGAATTTGTCGTACGTCTCGCCTTCGGCGGCACCGGTCAACTCGGCGAATCGCTTGTCGATGGTGACCCACATGTCGGTTCCGACCACACCGGGGCAGTACGCGTTGACGGTGATCCCCTCGGCGGCATACTCCTTCGCCGCCGCCTGGGTCAGGGCACGAACCGCGAATTTCGTTGCGCTGTAGACCCCGAGCATCGCGAACCCGTCGTGACCGGCGATCGAGGACGCGTTGATGATCTTGCCCTTCCGGCCGAGAACCTTGAATTTCGCTGCGGCAGCTTGGATTCCCCACAGCACGCCGTCGACGTTGACGGCCCAGATCTTCGCGACGTCCTCGGGGCGCACATCGTCAAGTGGGGCGACCTGCGCGATGCCCGCGTTGTTGACGATCACGTCGAAGCCGCCGAGTGCCTCGTTGGTGTGTTCGACGGCGGCGAACACCTGATCGCGATCGCTGACATCGGCCACGAATGTCGTTGCCTTCGAGCCTGTTCGACGCACCTCGTCGGCCACGTCTGCAATCTTGTCCTCGTTCAGGTCGGCCAGCGCGATGTCGTGGCCGTCGTTCGCCAACCGCAACGCGATGGCCCGGCCGATGCCCTGCCCGGCGCCCGTCACCAACACCGCGCTCATGACGATGCTCCGGTGGAAGGGTCCACCAAGACCTTCATCTTGGTGCCCGCATGCAGCGCCTCGAATCCGTCGTCGATGACGCCGTCGAGCGTGATCTTGTCCACCCACCCCGTCGTGTCGTAGTGGCCCTGGCTCATCAGGTCGATGACGGCCTCGTAGTCGGCGGCGGTGTAGCAGAGCGAGCCCTGGATTCTCGATTCGTTCATCACCAGCTTCTGCAGCGGTGTGGTCAAAGGCTTTTCGTAGATCGCGACGCTGACCAGCGGCTTACGCGCACCGATGCACCCGAGGGCGGTCTCGACGGCAGGTTGCACGCCTGCCGCGTCGTAGATGGCGTCGGCCCCGTTGCCGTCGGTGAGGTCGGCGATGAACGCGGGGACGTCGACGGCCGTCGGATCGAGCGTCTTCGCGCCCAGAGCTTCGATCGATGCCCGACGCGTCGGCGACGGTTCGACGACGTAGACGTTGCCCAGTCCCTTGCCGCGCAGGGCGAACCACAGTCCGATGCCGATGGGGCCGGCTCCGAACACCATCGCGGTGTCCTCGGGCTTCGGATCTCCCAGTGTCGCAGCGTGATAGGCGACCGACATCGGTTCTACGAGGGCTCCGAGTTCGAGCGAGACGTTGTCGGGCAAGGCGTGGATCATGTCGGTGGGCACCACGGTGTATTCGGCCATTCCGCCGTCGGACATCAGTCCGTGGAAACCGATCTGCGCGCAGATGTTGTAGTTGCCGGCCCGGCACGGTCCACAGTGGCCGCAGCGGTACAGCGGCTCGATGGCCACGCGGTCGCCCACCGCGATGCCGGTCACGCCCTTCCCGAGCTCGGTGACCGTTCCCGAGAACTCGTGGCCCAGCACCAGCGGCATCTCCTGTCCGGTCAGCGGATGCGGCGAGGTGGGGATGAAGATGGGGCCCGCGTAGTACTCGTGCAGGTCGGTTCCGCAGATTCCGTTGAACCCGACCTTGACCTTGACCTGGCCTTCACCGGGACTGGGCTCGGGAACGTCGGTGATCTCCACCTTGTTGGGTCCGTAATACACAGCTGCGCGCATCGGTTCTCACTCCTGACTGGATCGGATATGCACACAGGTCTATGTGACCCGGAGCACAAGCGCCAGGGTTGCAGCGCGTTGCAGTGCCGCGGCCGAGCTGCAACCTGCCGCAACCCTGACGCGCGGTTGTGATCGAGCTCATAGTGACGGCGACACTGTCGCCTCACGGAAACGAGCACCACATGACCGCAACCGCAGATCGACCTGTGAGCAAGCCGAAAATCGATACCCCACAGGGCAACTGGCTCCTGCTCGGAATCGCCAACCTCGCCGTCGTAGTCGTCGTTTCTCTGGCGACCTGGTATCTGCTGGCCGACCCCACCACCAGCCCGTGGAACTTCTATCCCCTCCCGTTCAACGCGGCGCTGTTCTGGGCAATTCTGTTCATCGTGTTCATCGGATTCGATTGCGAGTTCGCCGGTTTCGACTCCCTGAAGCAACCGATGCGCGGACTCGCCATCCTCGTCTCCACGAGCGTCTTCGCCGTTGCGGTCACCTGGATCCTCGGCAACGGGCTCGGTGCGCTGTATCCGGATTTCGCCGGCTCTCGTGCAGGCGGACTGGGATATTTCGCTGGTGCTCTGTTCGTACTCTTCGGATTCGGCACCTGGGTGATGGTGGTCCTCAACTGGCAGCACTGGCCGTGGACCGTACTGCGCATGAAGCAACCGCTGATCGGGCTGTGCGAGATCGCCTTCGTCGCCGTCCCGACTCTCGCGTTGTACTTCGTGTTCGGATTGCCCTCGGTCTCGCTCTCGGCCACAGATCCTGTGATGTCCGTCGACACTGCCCTGGGTTGGTTCTATTCGATCGTCGTCTCGGTGATCCTCACCGGCCAGACCCTAGACAACTGGCCGTGGAAACTGGCAGGCGGCGGCGGACGTACCGCACTGGCGGCAACGGTCGGCAACGCCGTTCTCGGTACGGCGATCTACTTCCTGATGGTTCCACTGGCGAAGCTGCTCGTCGGGTCCGATGCCACGGCCGAACTCGGCTCCGTGATCAACCAGTTCCCTGCGCAGATCGGCGTGTGCTGGGCGTTCTGGATGATTTTCTGGGCCAACGGCTTCGGTAACCGCTTTCCCCCGGCGGGGCGCGCGATGCTGACATTCGCCCTGGCCATCGGCACGTTCCTGGCCTACTACTTCGTCCTTGCCGAGCACATCCTGCACGAGCCCGCGGTTGCCGCCGGTATCTCCGGGAACGCGCTGGGGTTCGTCGACTGGCTGGTGCTGTGGACGTTGATCTACGTCGTCGGATTCCAGTCGTTGGGGTTGAAAAAGCTGTCGGCCGGCTGAGTTCGATCGGGGTACTCCACCACCGAAGACCCGATCAGTCGTCGAGCGCTGGACACTGAAATGTCAGTGCGGCCCTGATGAACTCGACCCGATCCCGTTCGATCTGCAGAAGATGTTCATCGGTTTCCTTCTCCAGTCGCCCGAGGATGTCCTGCAACTCGATCACATCATGTCGGGCACTGCGCCGATTCTCCGGAAGCTCACCCGGCTCCACGGGAGAGGCAAGGTAGTCGAGGCGGTCCTGCAGCGAGTTCCGGTGCATCGCTCCTATGAAGTCGACGGCACCGGCAGCGTTGTCCTCGGATTCGGCCAGCTCCTCATCGGCCCTGGCCAGGTAATCGACAGTATCGCCCGACATCTCGATGTCGGTGCAGAGTCGACGGCCCAGACTGCGCAAGAACCCCGGGGTCGAGACCACCGACTCGAACTCGCTGGACGACAGGCCTGCCTTCCACTCGAATTCGAGACCGCACGTGGCTGCGGCGAATTGCGCATCGCCGCCAGCAGGTGTGTTCGGGTACAGCAAGGCAGTCTTGCTTCCACCGGGTACGAACGCGCTCAGACGGCGCACGTCGAAAGGGTCGTCGAGCTGACCGTTACGCCAGTAGAACTCTTCCTCGAATTGCGTGCGCACTTTGCCCCGCACCCGCAGATACGGCGTGTGAAGAAGCGCGTCACCCATGACGGTCAACGTCGAGTTCTCGCCGACGGAGTCGATGCACGGGACCAACGGAGACCGTGTGCCGGAAGCGACGGCAGGCTCGTCCTGCGATGACGAGGAACACCCTGTCAGAGCGACCAGAACAAGAGCTGCAGCCATACGACGAATCATTGTTTCCCCCCGGAAATTTCTCGGACTCTAACGCCCCAGTCAGCGGGACGTGAAATACAACCCAGTGCGCCTGTCGCAAATCGGAAAAATCCGGTGCAGACGACCGCGGTGAGCGCGGTCGTCTGCACCCGATTCGCACTGCAACCCACTGCAACTCTCGACCCCTGCGCGCATCAGGAGTGTGCTGGGTCACATCGCTGGAACCACGAATCGCTAGGAGTTTTCATGACCCAGACCATCGAGCCGATCGAGATCACCCGCACGCACACCCCGCAGGAACGGGTCGACGCCTGGCTGTCGAAGTTCGAGGAAGCCCTGGTCGCACGTAATATCCCTCGCGTTGCCGGCATGTTCGCCGTCAGCAGCTTCTGGCGCGATCTCGTGACGTTCACCTGGAATCTCAAGACCGTCGAAGGCCGTGACGGCGTCAGCGACATGCTGTCCGAGCGCCTCGACGACACCGATCCCACGGGCTTTCACACCACCGAGGTTCCCGACGAGGCGGACGGCGTCGTCTCGGCGTGGATCGAGTTCGAGACCGCCACGAGCCGCGGCAAAGGACATCTGCGACTGACGGTGGACGCGGACACGGGCGACGACGTGGCCTGGACGTTGCTGACCACGATGCAGGAGCTCAAGGGATACGAGGAACGGCAGGGCAGGACTCGCATCAAGGGTGCGGTGCACGGCTCGAATGCCGACACCCAGAACTGGGCGGAGAAGAAGGAGGTCGAGGAGTCCGAGCTCGGCTACAGCGTGCAGCCGTACGCCCTCGTGATCGGCGGAGGCCAGGGCGGCATCGCTCTGGGCGCGCGGTTCCGGCAGCTCGGTGTGCCCGCGATCGTCGTCGACCGCGCCGACCGTCCCGGCGACCAGTGGCGCGGACGCTACAAGTCGCTGTGCCTGCACGATCCGGTCTGGTACGACCACCTCCCCTACCTGCCGTTCCCGCCGAACTGGCCGGTGTTCGCGCCGAAGGACAAGATCGGCGACTGGCTCGAGATGTACACCAAGGTCATGGAGGTGCCGTACTGGAGCAAGACCACCGCAAAGTCCGCGACCTACGACGAGGTGGCGAAGGAGTGGACGGTCGTCGTCGATCGCGACGGTGAGGAAGTGATTCTGCGGCCCAAGCAGTTGGTGATGGCCACCGGAATGTCCGGCAAGAAGAATGTTCCGAACTTCCCCGGCATGGACGAGTTCGAGGGCGAGCAGCATCATTCCAGCGAACACCCCGGTCCCGACGCGTATGTCGGCAAGCGCGTCGTGGTGGTCGGTTCCAACAATTCTGCGCACGACATCTGCAAGGCACTGTACGAGACGGGCGTCGACGTGACGATGCTGCAGCGCTCGTCGACGCACATCGTCAAGTCCGATTCACTGTGCGAGATCGCGCTGGGAGATCTGTACTCCGAGCGGGCCGTGGAGTCCGGAATGACCACGGGCAAGGCCGATCTGACGTTCGCTTCCTTGCCCTATCGGATCATGCACGAGTTCCAGATTCCGGTGTATCAGCAGATCGCGGAGCAGGACAAGGACTTCTACGATCGGTTGGAGAAGGCCGGGTTCCAACTCGATTTCGGTGACGACGGATCCGGTCTGTTCATGAAGTACCTGCGGCGCGGCTCGGGCTACTACATCGACGTCGGCGCATCCGAGCTGGTCGCGGACGGGAAGATCAAACTCGTTGCCGGACAGGTGGAACGGATCAGCAAGACGGGCGTCGTACTCGACGACGGCACCGAGCTTCCGGCGGATCTCATCGTCTACGCCACCGGCTACGGCTCGATGAACGGCTGGGTCGCCGACCTGATCGATCAGGAGACCGCGGACAAGGTCGGCAAGTGCTGGGGACTCGGCTCGAACACCACCAAGGATCCCGGTCCGTGGGAGGGCGAGCAGCGCAACATGTGGAAGCCGACGCAGCAGGAGAACTTCTGGTTCCACGGCGGCAATCTGCATCAGTCCCGGCACTATTCGCTGTACCTGGCACTGCAGATCAAGGCGCGCTACGAGGGCATCGACACCCCGGTCTACGGGTTGCAGGAAGTGCATCACCTGCGGTGACTCATGTGAGCGGAAGTTCGTAGCCTGCTACGAATTTCCGCTCACGTGCGGCGCAGCCGCTCTAGTCGTAGAGATCGATTGCCTGAGCCTTCTTGATCAGCGCATCCTCGGATCGCACCTGCGCGAGGTTGACGACCCGTGTCGGCAGCACCGAGGAATACAGCCAGTCCGTCGCCACCCGCACTCGGGCGGAGACCGTCGGCAACGCGTAGAGGTGATATCCGCGCGCGACGAACTTCGCCACCGGTCCGGTCAGCGGAATGCCGAGTGGTTTTGCGACACCGTCGAATCCGCCGAGGTCGGCGACCAACCCCAGATCCTTGTGCTTGTACGGACGTGCCTGCCCGACGCCCATCGACGCCGCGACATTGCGTGCGACGGCAACGCCCTGCCGCTGGGCGTGCTGAGCCGTCGGTGGTGTCGGCTTCGACGGGTCGGCGGCGAGGTCGGGGACTGCGGCCGCGTCGCCGATCGCCCAGACGTCCGATACGTCGGGGACGGTCATGTCCGCCCGCACGACGAGGCGTCCGCCCGCTGTCGGTAGACCCAGCTGCGCGATGAGAGGGCTCGGTGCGACGCCTGCTCCCCAGACGAGAGTTCGGGACGGGATGACCTCGTCGTCGGTGAGCGTCACCGACGTTGCGGTGGCCGAGGCCACCGACACACCGAGCCGCACGTCCACACCCCTTTCGGCGAGCACGGCGAGCGCTTCTCGACCGAGTCGCTCACCGAGCTCGGGAAGTACCGCATCGGCCACGTCGACGAGCACCCAGCGCACCTCGTCGGGGTCGACGGTCGCCCATCGGGATGCGATACCGCGAACCCAATTCTGCATCTGGGCAACGAATTCGGTGCCGGTGTAGCCCGCGCCCACGGCCACCACGGTCAACCGCTCGGCGCGTTCGCTCCGGCCTTCAGGGGTGTCGGGCAGGGCATCGGCCGCGTCGAGTTGCGCGAGCACATGGTTGCGGATGTAGACGGCCTCGCTCAACGTCTTGAGCCCGTACGCGTGCTCGTCGACGCCGGGGATGTCGAACTGCTTGGTCACCGAACCGGGCGCGAGTATCAGCTTGTCCCACTCGAGCGTCGACTCACCGTCGGGGCCGGTCACCGTCAGCTCACGCGCCTCGAAATCGACGGTGGTGACGTGACCGAGCACCAACTTGACGCCCGGCAGTGCCTGACGAGTGGAGACGGCGATGTCCCGCGGATCGAGCACACCGGTGGCAACCTCGGGCAGCAGCGGACTGTAGAGCAGGTAGTCGGTGGGAGCCACCAACGTCAGCACGGCGCGGTCGGGCCCCAGCAGCTTCGACAGCCGCTGAAGAGCGTTGAATCCGCCGAAGCCGCCTCCGACCACCACGACGCGAGCAGGCCGCGCGGGGGCCGGAGAACTCGAACCGAAACCGGGAAGGAATCTGCGCATACCCGAGATTAACCCGACGGCGGGAGGCCTCGCAGACGACGTTCGGAGGTTGTGGAGCGGAGGTCAGCGCACCCCGTCCCACACCGCGCGTGTCGCCGGCCTCGGGTCGAGGGCGACGCCGGGCTCGTTGCCGAACATCATCACGGCGCGGTCGGTGCCGTACGAGTCCCAGCCGGGAGTGCCGTCGCGCACGAAGTCGACCCAGGCGCGGTGCATCAGGTCGGCCACCTGCTGAGGCGGGTTCGGTCCCGTGATGCGCGAGGTCTCGGGCTTGTGCAACATGTCGAACACGAACGGGATCTCGAGTGCGTGGCAGGCACCGAGGGCACCGTCGAACAGCGATGAGCGCCAGGTGAATTCGTAGACGAAGGCGTTGCCGGAGCGGGCTTCGACCAGACGCGTCGCCGGGATACGGAAGAACCAGTCGGTCATGACGGCGATCATCAGCTCGCCGGCAGAGGCGTCGGGCAGCTGTTCGCGGTACTTCTCCAGCGCCGACGCATCGGCTCGGTACCCGGCGAGGACCATCTTCACGTAGTCCTCGGTGAGGTGCGGGACCAGCCCGGCCGGGACGATGAAGAAGGCGTGCTCTTCGCTGGTGGTCCCGATCAACACATCCACCTGCGCGCTCGCGCCGTCGCCGATACGCGAAAAGGGCAGTGCTGGAACGATATCGCCGTCGACGTACGGCTCGAAGGCCATCACGTTCAGGGCCAGCTCACCCCACGCTCCGGTCGGGGCCTCGGCAGTGATCCGATCCGACAGTTCGCGTTGAGCATCGACCAACGCGTCCACCGGTACCGAACCCAGGCCGTCGACCGTGGCCTCGACGCCGAGCGAGGCCGCCAACGCCGCGGAGACCTTTGCGGCTGTCTCGGCGGTGATGACGTGGTGCCCGGCTCCGCTCTGCAGAATCGCCCGGTGGAAGAGTCCCTCGGCACGGGGCATCGACATCAGGGTGCCGACGCTCATCGCACCGGCCGACTCCCCCGCGATGGTCACCTGCGCGGGGTCGCCGCCGTAGGAGGCGATGTGGTCACGTACCCATTCGAGGGCTGCGACCTGATCGAGCATTCCGCGATTGGCCGGGGCACCGTCGATCAGTGCGAAACCGTCGACTCCGAGGCGGTAGTTGATCACCACGGCGACGACACCGTCCCGGGCGAAGGCGGAACCGTCGTACGTGGGAATGGCGTTGCTGCCGTTGACGAATGCGCCGCCGTGGATCCAGACGAAGACCGGTGCCGATCCCGCGACGTCGGGGGTGAAGACGTTGACGTTGAGGCACTCTTCGCCGGGTACCACCGGCTCGCTGAGGATCTCGCTGGTCGGCGGCCGGTAGCCCACCTTGGGGACGGTGGCCCCGAGTTCTAGGGCGTCGCGCACACCGTTCCAGGTCGGCGGCGGCGAGGGTGCCTGGAATCGGCGGGGCCCGAACGGGGCCTCGGCGTACGGAACTCCGAGGAACGAGATGATGCCTGCGTCGGTCCGACCGCGAACCTGGCCCTGAGGTGTATCGACGGTGATCGTGTCCATACCTCATTACTACCCTGTTCGGATCGGACCGACGCCCTCAGGCGGTCAGACCAGACGTGCCTCGGGTGAACCCGTCTTGCCCGGGTCTCGCTCGACGGAATCGCCGAGGGCGTCGTCGATCTTGGCGAGCACATCGGCGTCGAGGGTGACCTCGGAGGCCTTGATGTTCTCGGCGATCTGCTCGGGGCGGGAGGCCCCGACGAGTGCGGCGGCGATGTTGTCGTTGGCCAGTACCCACGCAACAGCCAACTGCGCCATGGTGATTCCAAGATCGTCGGCGATCGGCTTCAGCTGCTGCACCCGGGTGAGCGTCTGATCGTCGAGGTAGCGCGCGATCATCTTGTCGCCGCCCTTGTCGTCCTTGGCGCGCGAACCGTCGGGCAGGGGTTGGCCGGGGAGGTACTTGCCGGTGAGCACGCCCTGGGCGATGGGCGACCAGACGATCTGCGAGATGCCCAGTTCCTTCGACGTCGGAATCACCTGATCCTCGATGACACGCCACAGCGCGGAGTACTGCGGCTGATTCGAGATGATCGAGAAGCCGTTCTGGCGGGCGAGTTCCTGACCGGCCCGGAGCTGGTCGGCGGTCCATTCGGAGACGCCGATGTAGAGCGCCTTTCCCTGGCGGACGACGTCACCGAAGGCGGCGATGGTCTCTTCGAGCGGGGTCTCGACGTCGTAGCGATGCGCTTGGTAGAGGTCGACGTAGTCGGTGCCGAGCCGACGCAGCGAGGCGTCGATGCCTTCGAGGATGTGCTTGCGCGAGAGTCCGGTGTCGTTGGGACCCTTGGGCCCGACTGGGAAGTAGACCTTGGTGAAAATCTCCAGCGATTCCCGACGCTCGCCCTTCAGCGCGTCACCGAGGACGGTCTCTGCCGCTCCGTTGGCGTACACGTCGGCGGTATCGAAGGTGGTGATGCCCGCATCGAGCGCCGCGCGCACGCACTGGGTTGCGATGTCGTTCTCCACCTGCGATCCGTGCGTCAACCAGTTGCCGTAGGTGATCTCCGAAATCTTCAGTCCACTGTTTCCGAGGTATCTGTAAGCCATACAGAAAACGGTACTCCGGTGGTCAGTTCGATAGTGGCCGACGACCGAGAGCCCACATCCCGACGCCGCAGAGGACGACCGTCACGACGGCCGCACCGGTCGAGAGCCACAAGTCGGCAGTGGGCGAGAAGGTACCGGTGTCGATGGTGGTCAATGGCGTGTACGCCGTCCAGCCGTAGGTGACCACCATCGGCACGGTGATCGCGACCGGCACCGCGAGGCCGAGGGTCGCCGGTGCAGGGTCGGCGGGTGTGCACGCCACGTAGAGGTAGGCCGTAGCGGCCGGAAACACGATCAGAGACGCCACATAGTGAACGTTGTCCAGCGGCGGCTGTGCGAACAGTGCCGTCGAGCAGACCACCGCCAGCACTGCGACACCGACCATCGGACGCCCCCAACGCAATCCGAGTGCAGCGCCGGCCGCAACCGACAGTGCGATGACGGCCACGATTCCGAGTGTCCAGACTCCGTCCGACACTTCGATACCCACACCCGACGTGGTGGTCGAGGCGAGCGACACGGCCGTTCCGGCGAGAACCGTCACGCCACCGCGACCCGGCAGCAAGCCGGCCGCCCCGAACAACACGGGTACGACGAAGAGGCCGAAATACCATCGGCCGCTGAACCCGTACTCACCATGGAACGCGCTGTGCCCGAACAACATATCGAGCAGTAGCCCACCGATCGCCACCAGCAGTATCGCCGAGCCCGTGCGAACACCACGATCGGTGGCCGGGCTGTGGGCCTGGCTTTCGAGGCGAGCCGCCCACGCCGCTGCCAACCCCACGAGCACGCAGAGCACCGGCACGACCACCGGTGTACCCAGCTCGGATTCGGCGAGGTAGTCGGCGTAACGCCGTGGAATGCCTGAGTACTGCAACGCTTCGATCGCGCCTGTGCTGAGCAGTCCGAGAACGAACGACGCGGCCAGCAGCGCCTGACGAACTCGTTCGCGATTGGCATGTACTGCGCTGCATCCCAACAGAACTCCGCCTGCCACCACCTCGACGAAGTCGGACGAGAGCAGCAGCACCGAGCCACCGATGGCGACAGCAGCGGCGATGGACAGACCGGCCAGAATAGTGCGCCGACGAACGAACATCGCCAGACCCGACGCCAGAATCACTGCCACCGCGACTCCTCCGCCGCCACTGAAGAACAGCACCCCGCCGAAGCCGGTGTCGCCGAGGATATCGATCCCGTCCGGCTGCATCGACAATCCTGCCAGCAATCCGGTCAGCAGTACCCCGAGCGCATTCATACCCGAATTATGCACTGCCGCTGCGATAGTCCCGGGATGCCGCCAGGATCTTGCCGAGGGTGGCGGAGAAGGCACGCAGTTCGCTCTCTCCCACAGCGGCTCCCACGGCATCGGACCATGCATGTTGCGCATCCCGCAGCTGTGCAACGGTGTCCCGCCCCTTGGGGGTGGGTTCCAACAGCTTTGCGCGCTTGTGGTTCGGGTTGTCGACGTAGACGGCCCAACCTTTGTCCACCAACAGGTTTGCCGTCCGCTGCACACTCTGCCGCGCCAACCCGAGCCCGACGCGTCGCGCGATGTCGGCGACCGATAACGGCTCGTCCAGGGTGGCACCGAGAACCTGCCACCACGCCGGCGTCAGACCCGTCGGCTCGGTGATGTCGTGTGCGGCAGCGAGGAATTCGCCGTTGAGCTCGAAGACGGGCAACACCAACTCTGTCAGCGCATCGCCCTCGGGTGTGCGATGCTTCATGCGTTCACGAGCTGGTCGTAGTACTTGCGATCCCCCGTCTTGTAGAGGCCGTACCAGGCATCGACGACGGGCTGCGGAAACACGTTCAACCGCTCGAATACCAGCTTCGCGAACTCGAGCGGGTTCACGCCTCCCGCGGTGATCACTGTGCCGTCGGACACTGTCTTTTCTTCTCGGTAGTGCTCGTCTCCGCTGTATTGCTCTGCAGCAGTTAGGAATTCGGCAGCATTGGACGTATGTGGCCGGTCATTGAGCAGCCCGGTCCGAGCCAGCCCGTAGGTGGCACCGCAAATCGCCGCGATCGGTTTCCCCGCCGCAACCAGTTCGGCGGCCAGCGTCAGAACCGTGTCGTGCCCGGAGTCCCAAGTGTCCGCACCGGGCAGAATCAGGGCATCGAGGGTCGGAAGATCGGCGACCGAGACGTCGGGAACGATGCGGACACCTCCCATCGTTGTGACAGCCTCCCCGGTCTCGGAGGCAATGATCAGCCGGTTAGCGTCCGGGTCTTGTTCACGGGCCATGGCAAGTCCGGCGATGAGGTATCCGTACTCCCAGTCGGCCATGGTGTCGGTGGCATAGAGCGCAATGGTGGTCATCGGAACGTCCTCGCATCGATTGACAGGATGCTGTCAATCATCACGCGATTGACAGCAGACTGTCAATATCCGGAAGCACCCGAGTAGCTCGCTCGCGTGGACCCACCTCGTCGAGATAGATCCGGCACGCCACGTGATAGCGCTGATCGAAGGCTCTACCTGCCGCTTCCGTGCCGCCGAGCGCATCCGCATCCCTGGCGACACCTCGGGCTCGCGCGAGTTCGATGGGGGTGTCGACGAAGACGGTGTAGTCCCAATAGTCGGGCAGCGGCGGCCGATGGAGAAATGTTCCGTCCACGACCACGATCGCATCGGCAGGCACCGATTCCAGCGAATCGTCGACCGGCTCGTCGGACGCCAGATCGATGATCCGCCGCCGAATGGAATTGCTTCCGTTCGGCCCCAACGGAATCAGCACGTGTGTTCGGAGCGCGTCGAAGTCGTAGGCATCCCGGTAGTAGCCGAGGGCCGACGCCCGACCCTGTCGGTAACGGTGGGCGCGCCGGTGATGAAAACCGTCCATCGTCACATGCATGGACGGACGACCATGTGCTGCAACAGCATCCACAAGCCATCGTGCGCACGTGGACTTACCGGAAGCCGTCACTCCGTCGATGGCCACCCGTAGCGGATGGCCCGGAGCATGGGAGAGCACGTCTCGCACCATGTCATCACCGACGCTCATGGGGCCAGGGTAGGCGATCCCTTTATCAACCAATTGGTTGACTACGTTCGGCGGGCGGCCTATTCTCGGCGGCACCACACAGTGAGGACACCATGGACGATCGAACTGAGCAGCTCAACAGGACGTTCGCTGCCTTGGCCGACCCGACGCGACGCGACATCGTCGCTCGACTCGCCGGGGCGGATGCGAACGTCAGCGAGCTGGCCGAGTCGTACGACATCAGCCTGCAAGCGGTGTCGAAGCACGTGAAGGTGCTCGAAGCGGCCGGATTGGTCACCCGCAGCAAGGATGCCCAGCGTCGTCCGGTGCATCTCGACGCCGAGGTGTTCGGCCTGATGACGAAATGGATCGAGCGTTATCGCCAGGAAGCAGAGCAACGGTATCGACGCCTCGATGCCCTGCTGGAAACCATCGCAGACGACAAGACCACCGAGACGAAGGAAGTGTCATGACCGCGCACGAAACCGAGATCGTTGCGGACGAGAAAGTCCCCACGATCGAGATCATTCGAGAGTTCGATGCGGCACCGGAGCGGGTGTTTCGCGCTCACATCGACCCCGAGCTGTATCGCCAGTGGGTTGGTCCGCGATCGTTGACGACCCGAATCCTGAAGTGGCAGGGCCACACCGGAGGCGCGTGGGCGTTCGCCAACGACCGTGACGGTGAGGAAATTGCCTCCTTCTTCGGCAGCTTCCACGAGGTGCGCCCGAACGAACGAATCGTGTGGACCTTCACCTACGAGGGCCAGCCAGATTCGGTCGCGCTCGAGACGCTCACGTTCGAGAACCGCGAAGGCGGGGGCACGCTGCTCAGAGTGCTCAGTGTGATGTCGGACTTCGCCTCTCGCGACGGCATGCTCTCCAGTGGAATGGACGTAGGCATGAAGGAGGGCTACGACAAGCTCGACGAACTGCTCGCGCAACGAACGGGGCCGGCTGGGCAGCACCTGCAGGACGCGGCAGCCTTCACCGCACTCGTCCTGTTCGCGTCGCCCGAGGACTGGTCACGCCCGAGTCCGGTATCAAGCTGGGCGGCAATCGATGTCGTGAAGCACCTGATCGAGTGGTCTCGCGGTTTTCTCGCCGGCGGGGCCGGTGTCGAACTGCAGACCCTGGACGTCGAAGCCGACCCGGCCGCGGCCTGGACCCAGCACGTCGCCGACATCCAAGCAATTCTCGACGACCCCGCCGGCCGGATTCTGAGCAACCCGCACACCGGAGACATGCCGGTGGACAAGGCGATCGAGATGTTCTATACCGCCGACGTCTGGATGCACTCCTGGGACCTGGCGAAAGCCCTTGGCCGAGAGCCTGATCTGGGTCAGGAGCGCTGCGCTGCAGCCTTGGAGGCCATGCGACCGATGGAGCAGATGTTGCGGGACAGTGGGCAGTACGGCCCCGCCGTCCCCGTCGCCGACGACGCATCCCCACAGGACAAGCTGATGGCCTTCATCGGACGGGACCCGGCTTGGTCACCCCGGAGCTAAGTCGCCACCGCCTCGAGTTGTGGCCGAATCTTGTTCAGCGAGTGCTCGACCGACGCCTTCGACGGTGTATTGAAACCGACGACCGTAGCGTAGTCCACCACGGCTACTCCACCACCCGCCGCCGCAGGCAGAGTTGAGAATCCCGGAAGCTTCTCCAGGTCTTCCCGCGTTCCCCCATTGGGAAGCATCACGACCAGATCGGCCGTCAACACGTCGAGACGCTCGGGGCTGAGCACGATGCGTCCGTGCGAGATGTCGGGTGAATCGACCAGACTCTGCGGCACACTGAGCCCGATGCTGCCGAACACTTGGGCAGCGCCGTCTTCGGGGTCGGCGACGACAGCAAGCTGCTGGGAGTCGAAGACGAACTGAGAGAGCACCGCTGTCTTTCCGTCGAGTCCCGGATAGTCCTTCTTGATGTCGTCGGTGACGGCGTGGCCCTCGTCGATGATTCGCCGAGCGTCGTCTTCCCGATCGAGCACAAGGCCAAGGGTCTCGATCTGCGATTCCCAGGTCTCGACCCTGTCCGACTTGGGCAAGATTGTCGGTGCGAAATCCGCCAGACCTGCATACGGTTCGATCGACGCGATCCCCGACACCAAGATCAGATCCGGCTGCAGCGCCGCGATCTGCTCGGTCGGCACCGCACCGTCCATCTGGCCGACCGCAGCCGAGTCGAGCATCTCGGCATCGGAACTCACTGCCGACTGCCAGGGGTAGAGCCCCCGTTCGTCGCCGTTCGATCCGGCAGAGACGTACCCGACGGGTTGCACATCGAATTCCAGCAGCGCGTCGACCCACTGCTGCCCGAAGGCGACTATGCGCTCCGGCGTTCCCCTGATCTGTGTCGGCCCGCCAAGTGTGTCGATCGTGACGGTGCGGGCATCGGTTCCGGCGTCGTCGGCTGCCCCGCTACTGCACGCGACCAGCGCCGACGCGGTTGTCAGAACGAGCACACACCCGAGGAATGTCCGTTTCATCCGCAGAAGTTAGCACAGGCTCACCTTGCTACGGTGGGCTACCTTCACAGGTACTTCTTCAGCTCCATCTTCGCGATAGACATCTTGTGCACCTCGTCCGGACCGTCGGCGAGCCGCAGCGTGCGGATGTGCGCGTACATCATCGCGAGCGGGAAGTCGTTGGACACTCCGCCTCCGCCGTGAACCTGGATGGCACGATCGATGATCTTCAGCGCCATCTCCGGTGCCGCAACCTTGATGGCGGCGATCTCAGTACGCGCTTCCTTGTTCCCGACGGTGTCCATCAGGTACGCGGCTTTGAACGTGAGCAGTCGAGTCTTCTCGATCTCGATGCGCGCCTCGGCGATCCAGTCCTGAATGTTCGAGCGCATCGCCACCGGCTTGCCGAACGTCACTCGCGATACCGCACGGCGACAGAGCAATTCGAGTGCACGCTCGGCCACGCCGATCGTGCGCATGGCGTGGTGGATCCGGCCCGGCCCCAAGCGGGCTTGGCTGATGGCGAAGCCCTCACCCGGCCCCTTCAGCACATCCTTCGCCGGCACCCGCACGTCCTCGAAGAGCACCTCGGCGTGGCCTTCGCGGTCGATGTACCCGAACACCGGCAGGTTGCGCAGCACCGTGACACCGGGTGCGTCGATGGGTACCACCAGCATCGACTGCTGGCGGTGCGTAGCCGCCTCGGGATCGGTCTTGCCCATCACGATGAGCACCTTGCAGTTCTTGTGCATCGCATTGGACGTCCACCACTTGCGCCCGTTGAGAATGAAATCGTCACCGTCGCGCTCCATCTTCATCGCGATGTTGGTGGCATCGGAGCTGGCCACGTCGGGCTCGGTCATCGCGAAGGCAGAACGAATGGTGCCGTCCAGCAACGGCTTCAAGTACTTCTCTTTGTGCTCGTCGGTGCCGAAGAGCGTGAACACCTCCATGTTGCCGGTGTCCGGAGCGTTGCAGTTGCATGCCTCGGGAGCGAGCAGGCTGCGGCCCATGATCTCGGCCAGCGGTGCGTATTCGAGGTTGGTCAGGCCCGGGCCCCACTCGGGATGCGGGTGGAACAGATTCCACAGTCCACGCGAGCGCGCTTCCTTCTTCAGGTCCTCGATGATCGGCGGCTGAAAGTGTGGGTCACCCGACTCGAGCATCTGCTGCTCGTACACTGCCTCGGCCGGATAGATGTGAGAGTCCATGAACTCCAACAGATCCGACTCGTACTTCTTCGCGCGGTCGGAGGTCTCGAAAAATGCCACGGTGGGCCCCTATCGGTTGTTGTCGAGCAAGCTGTCCTGGTAGCGACGCATGCCGCGCAACCACCGGTCGTAATCGGCACCCTTGTTGCGGTACATGTCCAGTACGTTCTCGTGCGGCAGGATCAGGAACTGCTCGCGGTCCATTGCGTCGAGCACCACATCGGCGACGTCGAGCGGTTCGAGCACGGCACCGGCACTGAGAACCGCGGCAGTTGCCGCCGCTCCCAATGCATCTCCGGATTCACGTCCCTCGTAGAGCAGTTTGGTGTTGACACCCATCGGGCACAGGCAGCTGACGCGGATGCCACGGTTGCCGTAGGTGACGTTCATCCATTCGGCGAATCCGACCGCCGCGTGCTTGGTCGTTGCATAGGTCGCCGAGCCGATCTGGGTGAGCAGACCGGCCGCGGACGCGGTGCTGACGAAGTACCCCTCACCGCGTTCGAGCCAACCCGGCACCAGCAACTGCGCGGCGCGAATGTGCGCGCGCACGTTGACGTCGAACGAGAGGTCCCAGTCCTGCTCGGCGGCGTCGAGTCCGGGTGCGCCGCTGATGCCTGCGTTGGCGAAGTAGAGATCGACGGGTCCGAACGAATCCTCGGCCACCGCGATCAGCCGTCGAATGTCCTCGGTGTTCGACGCGTCCGCCGCAGCGGCGACGGCCGTTCCCGGCCGATCGCGTTCGATGGCGTCGACCACGGACCGGGCCGTGGATTCGTCGAGGTCGGAGACGACGACGCGTGCCCCGTGTTCGGTGAGCCGGGCAGCGATGGCACCGCCGATTCCGCCACCACCCCCGGTGACGATCGCAACTCTGCCTTCAACCTTCATGCCCCAGGTATAGTTGAAGTCAGTTTCAAGTTCAACCCTGGTTGCATGAACGCGCTGGTCAGGGGACGTGTCCTACGCCCGTGGGCGCGCCGGATCGGTGATCCATCCCGACCACGACCCCGGGTACAACGCCGCATCTATGCCCGCCAACTCGAGCGCGAGAATTTGATGTGCCGCAGTCACCCCCGATCCGCAGTAGACGGCGACGTCCTTCCCCTCGGGTACGAGTCCACCGAATGTGCCATCGAGTACCTCGGGAGGCAGGAAACGCCCGTCCGCATCGACGTTCTCGGTCGTCGGACGATTGACCGCACCGGGGATGTGACCGGCGACGGGATCCACCGGCTCCACTTCTCCACGAAACCGTTCGGGTGCGCGGGCGTCGAGCAGGATGTTGTTCTGCGCGAAGTCGAGCACATCGTCGACATCGAGGACGCGTGCGAGCGATGGTCGGGCGGTGAACGATCCGGCCGCCACTATCGACGGCTCGGTCCCGATCGGAAATCCGGCTGCGACCCACTGGGCGAGGCCACCGTCGAGGACCCGAACGTCGCGGTGCCCGAAGTAGCGCAGCAGCCACCACGCGCGCGCCGCGGCGGTTGCTGGGCCTGCGTCGTAGACCACCACGGAGGAGTCGTCGTCGACCCCGGCGCCGCGCATCGCTGCGACGAACGTCTCGGCGTCGGGCAACGGGTGGCGTCCGCGACTGTCCGGCGGAGCCGCCAGCTCCGCGTCGAGGTCCACGAATTGCGCGTTCGGGATGTGGCCGGCTTCGTATCCGGCTCGGTCGCTGCCGGTGAGGAGCGTGAATCGGACGTCGAGTAGGACCGGGCCGCGCCCCATCTCGAAGAGGTCGTGCAGTTCGGCGGCAGAGATCAGCGGCGAAGGGCTCATAAGGCTTCGACGCTAACAGCCTCGCGTCGGGAATAGCTCGGTGTCGATGCAGGTTGCCCGCAGGCGTGACCGAAACTGCATCCACAACACAGCATCTGTCCACCGCCGGGCTTTTCGAGCCGTTCGAGGTCAAATCGCTGAAGCTGCGCAACCGCTTCGCCATGGCCCCGATGACGCGCGCTTTTTCCCCAGACGGCGTCCCCGGTCCCGATGTGGCCGAGTACTACCGCAAACGCGCTGCCGGTGGCACGAGCCTCATCATCACCGAGGGCACCTACATTCCCGATCCCGCAGCCGGCCCTCACACCCGCGTCCCGCGGATCTACGGTGACGCCAGCCTCGAGGGCTGGAAGGGCGTCGTCGACGCCGTGCACGCCGAGGGCAGCGCCATCATCCCGCAGCTGTGGCACCTCGGCGTCGAGCGCGGCACCGAACCCCGCCTGTTCCCGGACGTCACTACCGTCAGCCCGTCGGGGATTGCACTCGACGGTTCTTCGGTGGGTCGAGCATTCACCGACACCGACCTCGACGAACTCACCTCGCAGTGGGTACAGGCCGCGGTCAACGCGAAGAACACCGGTTTCGACGGCCTGGAGCTGCACGGCGCGCACGGGTATCTGCTCGACGAATTCCTTTGGGCCACAACCAACGTACGCGACGACGAGTTCGGCGGTTCCCTCGAAGCTCGGACGCGCTTCCCGGCGCAGGTCGTCGCCGCGATCCGCGCCGCGGTGGGCGAGGACTTCGCCATCGTGTACCGATTCTCGCAGTGGAAGAGCAATCACTTCGACGCCAGGATCGCGCAGAACCCCGAGGAACTCGGACGAGTCCTGACTCCCCTGGTCGACGCCGGAGTGGACATCCTGCACGCCTCGACCCGTCGCCACTGGGATCCGGCATTCCCGGAGCTGGACGGCAACGACGGAAAGCTGGGCTTGGCCGGGTGGACCCGCAAGCTCACCGGCGTTCCGACGATCACTGTCGGTTCGGTCGGCCTCGACTCGGTGTTCACCTCGGCATGGTCGGAGGACGCCGCATCCGGTGTCACCGGACTCGACGCGCTGGTCGGTCAGTTCCAGGACAACGAATTCGATCTGGTGGCCGTCGGACGTGCGCTGCTGTCCGACCCCGAGTGGGTGAACAAGGTCGGAGACGGCCGCGTAGACGAGCGCATCGAATTCACCCGCGACCACATTCAGCACCTGATCTGACCCAACGGGTACTGGTATCCACGGCAGCATCGCCTAGAACGGCGGTGCTGCCGTGTCGTCTGTCTCGGGCCGTTGGTTGTCTGGCGGGTCGGGGTAGGCGATGATGCCGGAGTTTCTCGGTTGGGTGGGGATGTGTGGTCTGAGGTCGTTTCCGAGGATCGGGACGGCGGTGCCGTTGGCGGGCAGGGTGATTCGGGTGGTCTTCGATGTCGATGTCCACAGGATCGCTCCGCCGGGGAGCATGACGGCTTTCCAGTAGCCG